>JAGTRJ010000033.1 GCA_018261755.1 Burkholderiaceae bacterium | reverse complement strand
GCAAGGCGAGCGCGAACTGGTGAGCGACTGCCGCTCGCTGGCGCAGTTCACGTTAAGGGGTATCCCGCCGATGGCGGCCGGCGCGGCACGGATCCGGATCACGTATCAGGTGGATGCGGACGGTTTGCTGTCGGTGTCGGCGCGGGAGACGCATTCCGGCGTAGAAGCGTCGGTCACGGTCAAGCCGTCTTACGGGCTGACCGACGAAGAAGTGGCACGGATGTTGCTGGATTCGATACAGTCGGCAGATACCGACAAGGAGCAGCGTGCGCTGCGCGAAGAACAGGTCGAAGCGGAGCGCACCTTGCTGGCGATCGAATCGGCGCTGGCGGCCGATGCCGATTTGCTGACCGAAGCGGAACGCAATGATGTTGCCAGCCTGATGCAGGCGTTGCGCACGCAGAAGCAGGGCAGCGACCACACGGCCATCCGCGCCGCGATTGAAGCGCTGGCGCAGGGAACCGAAATGTTTGCCGCCCGCCGGATGGATCGCAGCGTGAAACAGGCGCTGGCGGGCAAGGCTTTAAATGAAATTGTTTAGGAGAATCGGATGCCGCAAATCGTCGTTCTTCCCCATGCGAGCCTGTGCCCCGAGGGCGCGGTGATCGAGGCTCCGGCCGGACAATCGCTGTGCGATGCGCTGCTCGAAAACGACATCGAGATCGAACATGCGTGCGAGAAATCCTGCGCCTGCAGCACTTGCCACGTGATTGTGCGCGAAGGTTTCCTGTCGCTGGAAGAGCCGAGCGAACGCGAGGAAGACATGCTCGACCGCGCCTGGGGGCTGGAAGCGGAATCGCGCCTGTCGTGCCAGGTGACGCTGGGTGAAACCGATCTGGTGGTTGAAATTCCGCGTTATACGATCAATCACGCCAGCGAGGGCAAGTGATGAAATGGACTGATACGCTGCGCATCGCCGAAGCGCTGTATGACAAATTCCCTGAAACCGATCCGTTGACGGTGCGCTTCACCGATTTGCACCGCTACGTGTGCGAACTGGACGGCTTCGATGACGACCCGGAGCGCTCCGGCGAAAAGATCCTCGAAGCGATTCAAATGGCGTGGATTGACGAGGCGAAATAACACGTATTGTTTGAATGGGGCTCTTGGTGATTTGTAGTGGATAAGCGGATAGCTCCGCTTAAACCTATGGCGTCAACAAAAAGTGGGCATTGGTAGCCTCGGCAGGCTTGCCGGGGGTAGCCCGGCGGCTACTCCCTTTTCTTGTCTCGCCAAGAAAAGGAAGCAAAAGAAGGCGACCGCAACGCCGCTGAATTCCCCGCTGCCGTGAAGCCAAAAGCGGGAAACAAAAGCAACTCGCTGCGCTCAAACATCTTTTGTTTCTGCTCCGCTTTGGCCTCCCCGCCAGCGTCGCAAGCGGATGAAAATCGGCGGCAACCCGGTTGCTTGCTCTTTAGCCAGAGTGCGTGAGCTTGATAAGCGCCATCAAACTGGCAATTTACCCGCTGTGTTTCAGTAAAAAGCAAGAAATAGGTGGGGTATATAGCAAAACCATGTCACTAGGCCACATTTTTGCTGGCTGTTTTTAAATACTGGCAGGAGTATATTTTGGGGCCTTGCTGACCCAAAATGACGTTCCGGTCAGTTATTTGGAGTGGCCACGCGCAGCGCTGGCGAGCGCTGTCTGCGTGTCCTAGCGCCGGTTCTGCTTCATGATTTTTTGCTGCTCGCGCTGCCAGTCGCGTTCCTTCTCCGATTCCCGCTTGTCGTACTGCTTCTTGCCGCGCGCCAGACCGACTTCGCACTTGATCCGCCCCTTGGCGAAATGCAGGTTCAGCGGCACCAGTGTGTAGCCGGCGCGTTCGACCTTGCCGATCATCTTGCTGATTTCGGATGTGTTCAGCAGCAGTTTGCGCGTGCGCACCGGGTCGGGCTGCACGTGGGTCGAGGCGGTCGGCAGCGGGCTGATGTGGCAGCCGAAGAGAAAAATCTCGCCTGATCGTACAATGACATAAGCTTCCTTGAGCTGCACGCGGCCGGCGCGGATCGATTTCACTTCCCAGCCTTCGAGCACGATGCCGGCTTCGAAGCGTTCCTCGATGAAGTAGTCGTGAAAGGCTTTTTTGTTGTCGATGATGCTCATGGATGGGAAAATGGGCGGTTGTTGCAGGAAGTCGAATAAGCGATTCTATCAAATGGTGCCATTGCTATGGGATCCGTACGGAAATCAATTTTGCTGAATTACAGCGCGCAGCAGATGTATGCGCTGGTGGAGCGGATCGAGGAGTATCCGCAATTCCTGCCATGGTGCGGCGGCGTGGATGTCGCGCGCGATGGTGACGATGGCACCGTGACCGCGACGCTGACGCTAGACATTCATGGCTTGCGCCAGAGTTTCACCACCCGGAACAGGAACGTGCCGGGACAATCAATTGCGATGTCGCTGGTTGATGGCCCGTTTCGCACGCTGCGCGGCGGCTGGCTGTTCAAGCCGCTGGGCGATGACGGCTGCAAGGTCGATTTTGGGCTGGAATACGAGTTTTCCAATCCTGTGCTGGCGGGTGTCGTCGGTCCGGTATTCCAGGCGGTAACGGCCAGTTTTGTCGAATCTTTCCGCAACCGGGCGAAGGAAATCTATGGCTGATTCAATCGCGGTGCAAGTCTGTTACGCCAAGCCGGAGAGCGCGATCATGCGCCAGGTGTCCGTGCCCGCAGGCGCCACGGTGGAGCAGGCCATCCGGCTCAGCGGGATTTTGCCGCAGGCGCCTGAAATCGACTTGGCGCACAACCGCACCGGCATCTTCGGCAAGCTCAAGCCGCTGGATGCGCCCGTGCGCGAACACGACCGGGTCGAGATTTACCGGCCGCTGATCGCCGATCCGAAAGAAGCGCGCCGCCGCCGGGCGGAAAAGCGTTGAATGCCTGCGGCTTTCCGTCAAATTGGCACCGCAATAACGACACTGGGCCCCAGCCTGCGCTGGGGCGACGGCGTGGGGATGGCACGTAAGCAAATAAATCGGAAATGCGCTAACCCGCCATCAGGCTTTTCGCCGCCGCGATGAAATCGGTTTCTGCGATGCCGTCTAGCGTCAGTTCGCGCGCTTGTGGAAACTGGGTGAAATTGCGGTCGATCGAGCGCAGGTACAGCGGGTCATAATGTTCTACCAGCAGCGCTTCAACTAGCGCATCCATCTGCCCGGCGAGCGCCTGTTCCTGCCAGTGCGTAATTTTCTGCTTACCATGCAGTTGAGTCAGTATTGCCAGCTTTTCGTTCAGGAACGCCGGCTCGCGCACGAAATGGTCGTAATCCTCCATCAGCAGCCGCACGCGGTTCGGGCGCGACAGTTGCAGCGCAATGCAGGGCGAGGCGCGCATCGTTTCCATCAGCGCCTCAGGCACGCGCAGGTTGCCGACCTTCTTGCTTTCGGATTCGACATAAACCACCTTGTTGCGGTCAAAGCAGCGCAGCGTTTGCAGGATGCGGCTTTCAAACATTTTCTGTGACGGCTGCGGTTCGGAAGGCAAGTTTCCCAGCACCGAGCCGCGGTGCGCGGCCAGTTGTTCCAGATCCAGCACTTGCGCGCCTTCGCCTGCCAGCGTTTGCAGCAGCCGGCTTTTGCCACTGCCGGTGGTGCCGCAGATGACGGCGTAGCGGAAATGTTTCGGCACCTCTGCCAGCGCGGCATTCACCTGCTGCCGGTAAGTCTTGTAGCCGCCGGCGAGCTGTTCGGCGTGCCAGCCGATTTTCGACAGGATGTGCGTCATCGAACCGCTGCGGTTGCCGCCGCGCCAGCAGTAGATCAGCGGCTTCCAGTTGCGCGGCTGGTCGAGGAACCGCGCCTCGATATGCGCGGCAATGTTTTTCGCTACCAGCGCGGCACCGATTTTCTTGGCCTCGAACGGGCTTTGCTGCTTGTAGATCGTGCCGACCCTGGCGCGTTCGGCATCGTCCAGCACCGGGCAGTTGAGCGCGCCGGGGATGTGGTCTTCGGCGAACTCGGACGGGCTGCGCACGTCGATGATGGTGTCGTACTGGCCGAGGCGGGAAAAAAGGTCGCCATTCTCTGGCGGTTCGGAATGCTTCATCGCTTGCTTCAACAGGATTTACTTCAATAACGGTTTCAGGTGCGGCCAGACGTTGGCCGCAATCGTCGGCTGCGCGGCGGCCACCGGATGGATGCCGTCCGGCTGGAACAGTTCACGCCTGTCGGCCACGCCGGCGAGCAGGAACGGCACCAGCGCTGATCTGGTTTCCTTCGCCAGCTTCGCATACATCGCGGCGAAGCTGCCGGCATAGCTGGCGCCATAGTTCGGCGGAATCTGGATGCCGGTCAGCAGCACTTTCGCCTTGGCCTGCCTGGCGGCGGCAATCATCGCCCGCAGGTTGCCTTCGGTGCTGGCCAGCGGCAGCCCGCGCAAGCCATCATTGCCGCCGAGTTCGATGATCACCACCGCTGGCTTGTGCTGCGTCAGCAGCGCGGGCAGGCGACTTTTGCCGCCGCTGGTAGTGTCGCCGCTGATGCTGGCATTGACGATTTTTGCGCCGCTGCCGCTGATCTTCTGCCCCAGCAGCGCGACCCAGCCGGTGCCGTAAGCGATGCCGTATTCGGCCGACAGGCTGTCGCCGACCACCAGCACGGTTTTCGGCGCCGCCTGCGCGGCGGCCGGCAGCATCAGCGCGCACAGCAGCGCGATCAGCGACACGCACAGCGCATGCCATGCCGCTGGCAGGATTCTTCTGCGATAATGGCTCATCATGTCTTCCACCATTCAGCCAGCCATCGAGGCGATCAGCCTGTCCAAGCGCGTGGTCGATGCGACCGGCGAACTGCCTATTCTGCAAAATGTCCATTTTACCGTGCAAGCGGGCGAAACGCTTGCGATTGTCGGCGCCTCCGGCTCCGGCAAGACCACGCTGCTGGGCCTGCTGGCCGGGCTGGATACGCCAAGCGAAGGCACGGTGAAGATCGACGGCACCGACATTTTCGCGCTGGACGAGGACGGCCGCGCGGTATTGCGGATGAACAAGCTCGGTTTCGTGTTCCAGTCGTTCCAGTTGCTGCCGCACCTGACCGCGCTGGAAAACGTGATGCTGCCGCTGGAATTGCGGCGCGATGACGATGCGCGGGCGAAAGCCGAGGCGATGCTGGCGCGGGTCGGGCTGGCGTCGCGCCTGGGGCATTATCCGAAATTCCTGTCCGGTGGCGAACAACAGCGGGTGGCGCTGGCGCGCGCATTCGTGACCGAGCCGCCGCTGTTGCTGGCTGATGAGCCGACCGGCAGCCTTGATGCCGCCACCGGCGAAGCGGTGATCGGGTTGATGTTCGAGTTGAACCGCGAGCGCGGCTCGACGCTGGTGCTGGTGACGCACGATCTGGCGATTGCCGCCCGCTGCGGCCGCACGATCACGATTGAGGCCGGGCGCCTCGTCTGACGCCTGCGGCTGGCTGTTGTCTGCTTTCTTCCTGCTTCTGGTGGCTTTTGCATCCCCGCCAGCGGCAGCGTCGCAAGCGGATGAAAGGCAGCGACAACCCGGCTGCTTGCACTTCAGCCAGCGCGTAAGTTGGGTGAGCACCATCAAACTGGCAATTGACCCACGGTAATTCACTAATAATCAGCATAAAACTTGGGGTATATAGCCAAAACATGGCGCTGGGCCACATTTTTGCTGGCTGTTTTTGAATACTGGGGGGGAGTATATTTTTCGGCCTTATTGACTGAAAAGTTATTTCGGTCAGTTATTTGGTCGGATATTGGGGGGGGGCGACGGCATGTCTGTCCGCGCGGGCGAGGCGGGAATCAAGCGTTGCGCGTTGGCGCCGGCGCGGCGTTTTGGCTGTGTGTCGTCCGGTGTGGCAAGTCGCCGCACAAGTGCGCAGCGCATTTACGGCGCGGCTGGCGGCAGGTTGTCAGGGCCGGGCGCGGCTGGCGCGGCCGATTTGTCCGCTTCAGTTTTCGCTTGCGGCACCTTGATTGGCGGTGTGGTCGTGGCTTGAGGGTCGCTCTTTAGCGGCGGCGCGGTCAGCTTTTTCTTCGCGCGCTCGATTTTGGCGGCTAGTTCCTTTTTCTTGGCTTCCGGCAGATTCTGGTATTCCTGCCATTGCGCCGCCTTTTCCTCGGGCTTGAGTTTTTTCGCCTGCACGAAATTCTGGCGCGCCTGGCGGCGCTGTTCAGGCGTCAGTTTGAGCCAGTCGCGGATCCGCTCCTGCATCTTTTGCCGTTCATCGGCTGGCATTGCGGCCAGCTTGTTGCCCAGTTCCAGCCATTTTTTCTTGCGCACGGCGTTGATTTGATCCCACTCGGCGGCCAACGGCGCGAGTGCTTCCTGTTGCGCTGGCGTCAATTCAGTCCACAGCGGTTTTGTCGCGGCTTTTTTGGCTTTTTTCGATGCAGCGGCACCGTTGCTGGCGGAAGCGCTGGCTGACGGGCTATCCGCAGCATCGCTGAAAAACAGCTGCGATAGCCAAAAACCGGCGGCAGCCACGGCGACAGCAGCCACTACGGTCGCCAGCCATTTGCGGGCGGCGGCAGAAGGTGCGCCGCGCGTCACGTTCAGGTACCTCGCTTGTCGAGGTAGGCCTTGAAGCCGTTGTCCAGATAGGCGGACGGCGGCAGTTCATCGGATACGACGGCGATGTCGATCTCGGCCGATTCATGCAGTTTGCGCTGCTTTTCGGCATGGTAAATGCCCGACAGGCCGCCAAGCAGTGCGGCGACCGTCAGCAGCGCGCCAACCCGGCTCAGCCAGTAATAGGCCGGGTCGCCGAAAAAGGCGCCAACCTGGCCGGCAAAGACATTTCTCCGTACGAAAACGCGCAACGGAGAGTCTTTCTTTTTGCGTGAAATGGCGATTTTGCGCGAAGAAGCAAGATTTTCCGTCACATTTGTCGGGAGATCGTCGGTTCTTTCATTCAGCGCGTGCCTCACCTTGTAGGCAAAATCAAGTTCTTGTGCGTTGTTCATAAGTGTATTCCTCTGGCTTTAAGCGCCTGGGCGAGGGTTTGTGTTGCGCGATGGCAGTGCGTTTTCACGCTGCCGACCGTGCAACCCATCGCTTCGGCTGTTTCGGCCACGTCCATGTCATGCCAGTAACGCATGAGGAACGCTTCGCGTTGACGTGTCGGCAGTTTTTGCACTTCTTCGTCAATGATTTCAAGCACTTGTACGCGTTCAAGTTTCTCCGCGCCCGATTCGGCTGACTCGTTTCCGTTTTCCGGTGCATACGATTCGAGCAGGTCGAAATCCTCGTCATCTTCGGTCGTGTGGCCCAGGCTGGAAAACAGGCTGACCCAGGTATTGCGCAGCTTTTCCCGGCGAAAATAGTCGTTTACGGTGTTTTGCAGGATGCGCTGAAACAGCAGCGGCAGTTCGGCCGGCGGGCGGTCGCCATAACGCTCCGACAGCTTGATCATCGCATCTTGCACGATGTCGAGCGCTGCCTCGTCCTTGCGCACGGCATAGTTGGCCTGTTTGAAGGCGCGGCGTTCTACGCTGACGAGGAAGTCGGATAATTCTTTCTCAGTGGCCATTCGGTGTGGCTGAACGTGTCAGGCCGCCGGGTGTTTGTTGTTGGACGGAAATTTTGTGCAGGCACGTGCCCAGAATGCACGCATGCTAGCAAAGAACCATGCGTTTGTGCACATTTCTGTTGCGTAAAGCCCTTTGTTTTCAGTGTTTTATCAGATTTCAGCTTTACCAAAATGGTGCGACGGATTACCATAGCCCCTTCGCGATCCGCGAAATATGGCCCATTCACGCGCAATACATGATGTTGTGTTTGTGTGGGCGTGCTTTATTTTGAAGCTGTTTGTTCCAACCCGTGCCACAAGCATGAGAGATCGATGCCGGCGCAACAGGTTTTGGCTGTATCTGTTGCACCTTGCCGCATTGCGCAGCACGGCTACGAGCGCGTGAGCAGATGCCGAAGGTGCATGAACAAGAGAGGCCTCTTGTCTGTTTCTTCCCGGTCAGATTTCGTCAGGAGAGAACATCCGATCAATTTCCAGTGGACCTTGAAAGGAACGTAAGCATGAGTTTAGAAATGACGGGCGCAGAGATTCTCGTGCGCTGTTTGGCCGACGAGGGTGTCGAGCATGTGTTCGGTTATCCCGGCGGCGCAGTACTTTATATCTACGATGCCATCTACAAGCAGGACAAGTTTCAACACATCCTGGTAAGGCACGAACAGGCGGCAATTCATGCTGCTGACGCATATTCGCGCAGTTCGGGCAAGATTGGCGTGGCCATCGTGACTTCCGGCCCTGGCGTGACCAACGCCGTAACGGGTCTGGCAACTGCCTATATGGATTCCATTCCGATGGTGGTGATTTCCGGACAGGTGCCCACCCACGCCATCGGACAAGACGCATTTCAGGAGTGCGATGCCATCGGCATTACGCGCCCGTGCGTCAAGCATAATTTCCTCGTCAAGGACGTCAGGGATCTGGCGCTGACGATCAAGAAAGCGTTTTACATTGCCTCCACCGGCCGTCCAGGTCCGGTGCTGATCGATGTTCCGAAGGATGTCAGCATGCTGCCGTGCCTGTATGACTATCCGAAAGAAATCGACATGCGTTCGTACAAGCCGATCGAAAAGGGGCATACCGGCCAGATCCGCAAGGCGGTGCAGATGCTTCTGCAGGCTGAGCGCCCGATGATCTACGCCGGCGGCGGCGTGATTCTGGCGGACGCGGCGGAAGAACTGAACCAGCTGGTTGACCGTCTCGGCATCCCGTGCACCAATACGCTGATGGGGCTGGGCGGATATCGTGCATCGAGCGACAAGTATGTCGGCATGCCGGGCATGCACGGCACCTATGAAGCCAATCTGGCGATGCAGAACAGCGACGTGCTGGTCGCCATCGGCGCGCGTTTCGATGACCGCGTGATTGGCAACACGACCCATTTTGCATCGCAGCAGCGCAAGATCATTCATATCGATATCGATCCGTCGTCGATCTCGAAGCGCGTCAAGGTAGATGTGCCGATTGTCGGCGGCGTCAAGGAAGTGCTGCAGGAATTCCACGCGCAGCTCGACGCGGCCAATGCGAAGCCGAATGCAGCCGCGCTGTCGGCATGGTGGAAGCAGATCAATGAATGGCGCCAGCTCGAATGCATGAGTTACGAGCAATCGGACACCATCATCAAGCCGCAGTACGTGATCCAGAAGCTGTGGGATGTGACGAAGGGTGATGCATTCATCTGTTCGGACGTTGGCCAGCACCAGATGTGGTCGGCGCAATATTATCCGTTCGACAAGCCGCGCCGCTGGTTCAACTCCGGTGGTCTGGGCACAATGGGCGTCGGCCTGCCGTTCGCGATGGGGGTGCAACTGGCCAATCCGGGCGCGACTGTTGCCTGCGTCACCGGCGAAGGTTCGATCCAGATGAACATCCAGGAACTGGCAACCTGCAAGCAATATAACTTCACGCCGAAGATCATCATGCTCAACAATGGCGTGCTCGGCATGGTGCGCCAGTGGCAACGGGTCGATTACGACTCGCGCTATTCCGAGTCGTATGTCGATTCGCTGCCGGACTTCCACAAGCTGGCCGAATCCTATGGTCATGTCGGCATCAAGGTCGAGAAGCCGGCTGACGTCGAAGGCGCGCTGAAGGAAGCGTTCGCGATGAAGGACAGGCTGGTATTCATGAACATCCTCACCGATCCGTCGGAAAACGTCTGGCCGATGGTGAAGCCAGGCAAGGGGTTGACGCAAATGTTGTTGGGCTCGGAGGATCTGTAATCATGCGACACATCATCTCGGTATTGCTGGAAAACGAAGCGGGTGCGCTGTCGCGCGTGGTTGCACTGTTTGCCGCCCGTGGTTACAACATCGAAACGCTGACGGTTGCACCGACAGAAGATGCAACGCTGTCGCGGATGACGATTGTCACCCGCGGCTCGGATGACGTGATCGAGCAGATCACCAAGCATCTGAACCGCCTGATCGAAATCGTCAAGGTGGTCGATCTGACCGACGGTTCACATGTCGAACGCGAACTGATGCTGATCAAGGTCCGTGCCGTCGGCAAGGAGCGCGAGGAAATCAAGCGCACGGTCGATATCTTCCGTGGTCACATCATCGACGTGACCGAAAAGGCATACACGATCGAACTGACAGGCGACAAGAGCAAGCTCGACGCATTCATCGACTCGATCGACCGTGCGTCGATTCTGGAAACGGTGCGTACCGGCGGCTCGGGCATCGGCCGCGGCGAGCGTATTCTGAAGGCTTGATTCTGTTCCGGACATCCGTAACCCTGCGCGATTGCGCCTTACGGATGTCCTGACGAAATTGAAAGACTAATTTAACTTGGGAACAATTATGAACGTTTTTTATGACAAGGACTGCGACCTTTCCCTGATCAAGGGCAAGAAGGTCGCCATCATCGGCTATGGCTCGCAAGGCCATGCGCATGCGCAAAACCTGAACGATTCCGGCTGCCAGGTCGTGGTCGGTCTGCGCAAGGGTGGCGCATCGTGGAACAAGGTTGTCGGTGCTGGCCTGAAAGTGGCTGAGGTTGACGAAGCTGTCAAAGGTGCCGATGTCATCATGATTCTGCTGCCGGACGAAAACATCGCCGACGTCTACAACCAGAGCGTGGCGCCGAATGCCAAGCAGGGCGCCGTGCTGGCCTTTGCACACGGCTTCAACGTGCTATACGGCCAGGTCGTGCCGCGTGCCGACCTCGACGTGATCATGGTCGCGCCGAAAGCGCCGGGTCACACCGTGCGCGCAACCTACAAGCAGGGTGGCGGCGTGCCGCACCTGATCGCCGTGCATCAGGACAAATCCGGCATCGCGCGCGACATCGCGCTGTCGTATGCATCCGCCAACGGCGGCGGCCGTGCCGGCATCATCGAAACCACATTCCGCGCTGAAACCGAGACCGACCTGTTCGGCGAGCAGGCAGTGCTGTGCGGCGGCGCAGTCGAGCTGATCAAGGCTGGTTTCGAAACGCTGACCGAAGCCGGCTATGCACCGGAAATGGCATACTTCGAATGCCTGCACGAGCTGAAACTGATCGTCGATCTGATCTACGAAGGCGGCATCGCCAACATGAACTACTCGGTCTCGAATAACGCCGAATACGGCGAATACGTGACCGGGCCGAAGGTCGTCAACGCGGCTTCCAAGGAAGCGATGCGCCAGTGCCTGAAGGATATTCAGACCGGCGAATACGCGAAGAGCTTCATCCTGGAAAACAAGGCTGGCGCTCCGGTGCTGACCTCGCGTCGCCGTCTGAACGCGGAACACCAGATCGAAGTGGTTGGTGCCCAGTTGCGCGCGATGATGCCGTGGATTGCGAAAAACAAGATGGTCGATCAAAGCAAGAACTGATCGTCGTCGGAATGCATTTCTGGCAAATAAAAAAGGCGGCCTTTCGGTCGCCTTTTTTTATCATGTATCGGGTTTTGCATGAACGCGTCTGTTGCTCCCGCACTGACGGAAACTGAATTCGACTCAGGCCTCAGACTGATTCGTGGTCAGGGTATCGTGCATGACTTCGCGCGCCATGCGCACCGTTCGCTGCTTTTCGTGCTGATTACTGTCGGCATGCGGGAAATCGACGTGCAGCAACAGTCGATTCGGGTACATGCTGGTCAAGCTTTTTGCCTGCCGCCCGATTGCCCCCATGCCTGTCGTTCGTTCGCGCCGCACGATTACCATGCGATTTCAGTACCGGAAACCTTGTGGCGCGACTTGCAGTGTGAAGATGCTGCCTTGCCGGCATTCGTGATTTTCGACCAGGACAGTGCTGGATTGCGAGCACTGCAGGCACTGATAACGGTCTTGCAGCTAGATGCCGACCCGATGGCGATTGAATCGGCATTGCTTTCACTGCAGGCGGTGATACAGCCGGGAACGCTAACGCCGCATCCACCCAAACAGCGGGCAATGGTGCAGCAGGTTAGCGTCTGGCTGCAGGAGCACTACACCGAGCCAGTGCGACTGGCAGACCTGACCGCGCTGACAGGCTGGCGCGCTGGCATGGTCAATCGGGTCTTTCGCGAGCACATGGGGGTGCCGCCATACGAATTTCTGCTGCACCAACGTCTGCGCGAAGTGGCACGATTGCTACGATCGGGCGAATGGCCGCTGGCGGATATTGCGGCTGAAACCGGATTTGCCGACCAAAGCCATATGCAGCGGCTTTTTCGTCGGGCATTCGGCGTGACGCCCAATTCCTACCGAATGGGGGCCAGCCAGCATCTTCGGCCTAAACCAGAGGCGGGCTGAATGTCGCCAGCAGCATCATGCCTTCGCCGCTAGCACGAACTTCATGTTCTTCTCCAAGCGGAATGGTGCTGATGGTGCCGATCGCATACGGAATGGTCTTATTCCTCATAGCGGTTTCCCCTGCACCTGCCAGTACCTGATGCAATTCCCACTGAGTAGCGTGGGTGTGATTGCCAATCGCGCAGTTGGGTTCGATTCGCACCAGATGCTGACTCATCTGGCCGTTGGTTTCCTGGCCGGTAATCAGGTGTTTTAGCGCCACACCGGCAAAAACCGGATGCTGGTTCCATGGAAGGTCGGCAATCTGCTTTTCGCTGGATATGAAAGCGGAGATGGCATTGGCGAGCGGATGTGGATTCATTTCAAACTCCTGTCTGGTTGCTAAACGGTTCCCAGTATCCGGACAGGCACGCGCCTTGTATTGAACGATCTTGCACGGGCTGAAAAATCCCATTTGTGATGCGCGGCAAGTTTTTTCCGTTGACATGGCGCTTTTCGGCATGGATTTTCCTACAATAGCGTTTTTGTTCCGCTTTTGAGATTTTCTCACGCCAGCCGCCCCACAACGACGCCACCATGACCAAACGCCCGGAAGACCAGCACGCCAAGCACACGCCGATGATGCAGCAATACTTAGCGCTCAAGGCCGGGTATCCGGATATCTTGCTGTTCTACCGCATGGGTGATTTTTACGAGCTGTTTTTCGAGGATGCGGTCAAGGCGGCGCGCCTGCTGGGCATCACGCTGACGCAGCGCGGCGCGTCCGGCGGCGCGCCGATCAAGATGGCGGGCGTGCCGTTCCATGCGGTCGAACAGTATCTGGCACGGCTGGTCAAGCTGGGCGAATCGGTCGCGATTTGCGAACAGGTGGGCGATCCGGCCACCAGCAAGGGGCCGGTCGAGCGCAAGGTGGTGCGCGTGGTCACGCCCGGCACCTTGTCCGATTCGAACCTGCTGCCGGAAAAGGACGAACGACCGCTGCTGGCGGTTTGCCGAATGGCGCAGCGCAAGAACGTGACGTTCGGGCTGGCGTGGCTGTCGATGGCCAGCGGCGCGCTGAAATTGATGGAATTCGCCGCGCCGGAAAAATCGCTTGAAGCTAAGTTGCGGCAGGAACTGGAGCGCATCGCGCCGGCGGAAATCCTGCTGGGCGAAAGCGTGGCCGCCGCGCTGGCGGGGGCGCTGCCGCTCAAACCAGTGATGGTGCCGGACTGGCATTTCGATGCCGACAGCGGCGAAAAGGCGTTGTTGCAGCAACTGAATGTGGCCACGCTGGCCGGTTTTGGCGCCGAAGGTTTGAGCGCGGCGGCCGGCGCGGCCGGCGCGCTGCTGCGTTACGCGCAATCGACCCAAGGCAGCGGCTTGCGCCATGTGCGCTCGCTGACAGTCGAGTCGGAAAACGATTTCATTGGCATGGACGCTTCGACTCGGCGCAATCTGGAGCTGACCGAAACGCTGCGCGGGCAGGAGGCGGGAGAACTGTCGCCAACGCTGTTTTCCACGCTCGACCACTGCCGTACCGCGATGGGTTCGCGCCTGTTGCGCCACTGGCTGCATCATGCGCCGCGGGCGCAGACGCTGGCACGGGCGCGGCACGTCGCCATCGGTGCGCTGATCGGCGCGGATGCGGCTGACGGGCTGGCGTCGGCGCTGGCCGATGTGCCGGATATCGAACGCATCACCACCCGCATCGCGCTGATGAGTGCACGGCCGCGCGATCTGGCCGGCTTGCGCGGCGGCTTGCAGCAGTTGCCGTCGCTGCGCACCTATGTCGCGCTGTGCGACCGGGTGGCGCCGCTGCTGGAAGCGCTGAATGGCGATCTGGCCACGCCGGCGCACTGCCTTGATTTGCTGGAGCGGGCGATTGCGCTCGAACCGGCGGCGATGGTGCGCGACGGCGGCGTGATCGCGCGTGGTTTCGATGCTGAACTGGACGAATTGCGCGCGCTGTCGGAAAACGCGGGGCAATTCCTGATCGAGCTGGAAACGCGCGAACGCGAACGCACCGGCATCGCCAACCTGCGGGTCGAATACAACAAAGTGCACGGCTTTTACATCGAAGTCACGCACGGGCAGACGGCCAAGGTGCCGGACGATTACCGCCGTCGCCAGACGCTGAAGAATGCCGAGCGCTACATCACGCCAGAACTGAAGGCGTTCGAAGACAAGGCGCTGTCGGCGCAGGAACGGGCGCTGGCGCGGGAAAAAATGCTGTACGACACGCTGCTGCGCGAACTGGCGCCGCACATCGGCGAACTGCAGCGGATCGCGCATGCGGTGGCGCAGCTCGACGTGCTGGCGGCGCTGGCCGAACATGCGGTGCGCTGCAACTGGCGCGCGCCAGCGCTGGTGGCCGAGCCTGCGATCCATATCTTGCAGGGGCGGCATCCGGTGGTCGAAAACCAGATCGAGCGCTTCGTCGCCAACGATTGCGAGCTGGCCGACGAAAAGCGTTTCCTGCTGGTGACCGGGCCGAACATGGGCGGAAAATCGACCTTCATGCGGCAGACGGCGCTGATCGTGCTGTTGGCCTACGTCGGCAGTTACGTGCCGGCCGAGAGCGCGGCCATCGGCCCGATCGACCGGATTTTCACCCGCATCGGCGCGGCCGACGATCTGGCCGGCGGGCGTTCGACCTTCATGGTGGAGATGACCGAATCGGCCGCGATTCTGAACGGCGCCAGCGAGCAATCGCTGGTGCTGATGGATGAAGTCGGGCGCGGCACCTCGACCTTCGACGGGCTGGCGCTGGCCTGGGCGATTGCGCGCCACCTGATCGAAACCACCCGGAGCTTCACGCTGTTCGCGACCCACTATTTCGAGCTGACGCAATTGCCGCAATCGCATCCGGCGGCGGCGAACGTGCATTTGTCGGCGGTCGAGCACAAGGACAGCATCGTGTTCCTGCATGCGGTGCAGCCCGGGCCGGCATCGCAAAGCTACGGCCTGCAGGTGGCGCAGCTGGCCGGCGTGCCGGCGGCGGTGATTCGCAGCGCGCGCAAGCATCTGGCACTGCTGGAATCGCACACGCTGCAACCGACGCCGCAATTCGACATGTTTGCCATGGCGGCGCTGCGCGAAGTGGAGTCCGACGAGGCGCAAGCGGTGGCGCAGGAAGTGGTGGCAACAACATCGGACACCAGCGCGAACGCCTTGCTGGCAGCGCTGGACGAGATCGATCCCGATGCGCTCACGCCGCGCGCGGCGCTCGATGCGCTGTATGGGCTGAAAAAGCTGGCGGAAGAGCGATGAGACGGCATGCACTTCGGCTGGCGCTGATGTTGGGTGCGATGCTGCTGGCATCGTCCCCGTTGGCAGCGCCGAAGGGGCCAGGCTTCAGTTTTGCCGTCATCGGGCAGCTTGCCGGTGGCAGCGACGCCGGTCTGCACGAAGCGCTGCGGCATGTCGAACATGCTGATTTCATCGTCGTCAATGGCATCCGGCCGCGCGGCGAGCCATGCGGCGATGCCATGTATCAGCGGCGCAAGCATTTGCTGGAAGAATCGGGCAAGGCGGTGGTGATCGCACTGGCGGCGCGCGACTGGGCCGAGTGCCGGAGTGACAGCGGCGAATCGGTGGCGCAGGAACGGCTGAATCATTTGCGCGGTTTGCTGTTCGACGGTGAGCATGCCGTGCGCACCAAAAAACTGACACTGGTGCGCCAGTCGGCGGCGGCGCGGTTCCGCGACCACCCGGAAAACGCCAGCTGGGAACACCAACGCATCCTGTTTGCCACCATCAACCTGCCGTCGAACAACAACCATTACCTGTCGGCCGCAGGACGCAATTACGAATTCGAGGATCGGCTGGTATCGAACCGCGCCTGGCTGCAGCGACTGTTCAGCCAGGCGAAGCGGCACAAGATGCGCGCCATCGTGTTGTTCGCCGATGCCAATCCGCTGGTCGTGCCGATGCGTGCCAACAACCGCCCGGAAAAGCGCGATGGTTTCGCAGAGGTGCGCAAACAACTGCAAACGCTGGCAGCGCGTTTCCCGGGACGCATCCTGCTGGTGCATGGCCAGCCATCGGCCGGCGGCATCGTCTGGCGCGACAATCTCGGCGCGCTGGGCGCTGGCCGGGGGCGAATCAATGTGACGGTTGTGCCAGCGGCGAACAACATGTTCAGGCTTGAGCGCAGCCTGAAATAGCTGCGCGGCAAGATGTGGAACCCGATTGTTTTGGGAGAATAGTGGGGGTATATAGTCAAAATCCCACGCCGGGCCTCGTTTTTGCTGGCTGTTTTAAAATACCACCCCCAGTATATTTTTTGGCCTTACTGACTTAAAATTCACTTGCGGCCAGTTATTCTGAGGTCATTGCCCGCATGTGCTAGCCGTAGTCACCGGCAGCATGGCTGTTCCCCGAATTGGCACCAGCGCCGCGGCACTGCCCGCTGCAAATCCCCCCATCTTGGCCGTAGCGTTATTTTTTGCGTCTGTTCCTCCCTGCCGCTAGTGGCGCAATCCTTGCGCGAAGGCCGCTTGCGGTTGCGCGGCACGGATATTGCATGAGCTTGCGCAGCACGCCGAAACTGGTTGGGCGTGCATTGCTCAACGATGGGAGGCGCAATGAATCCGTTAACAAATCTGTCCACCGAATCCGGTCTGGTATCCGCACTGCAGGCGCTTCACTATCCGATCTACCTTGATTATTCAGCGACGACGCCGGTGGATCCGCGGGTAGCAGACGCGATGATTCCGTATTTGCGGGAACAGTTTGGCAATCCTGCGTCGAGAAGCCACCAGTACGGCTGGGAAGCGGAGAAGGCGGTCGAAGAAGCGCGGGCGCACGTGGCGGCGCTGGTCAATGCCGACCCGCGGGAAATCATCTGGACC
>JAGTRJ010000041.1 GCA_018261755.1 Burkholderiaceae bacterium | reverse complement strand
CCATCGACCTGACCGGATTCGGGGGCGACTTGGATTCGACAGGGGTTGCAAAGCAGCGCAGGGCATACCGAGGCCTGGTTACCTCGTAAATACACCCAGAAACAAACTAAACGCAAACGATAACGTTTACGCTAAAGCCGCTTAATACCGGCTTTCCCTACACTATCTCTTCCCTGGGGTAGGCTGGCAACAGCAGTAGGGTCATTTACAGGGAATCGCTATGGGCCTCGTCGCTTGTCCCATAGTTAAACTTAAGGCGAATCGCCTGTGTGCAGCGTGTGCGTCCGCGTCACACGGGTTAAAATAAATGACAGCACTAAGTATGTAGAACTGTCTGTAGAGGGCTTCTGGACGCGGGTTCGAAACCCGCCGCCTCCACCAATATCAAAAAACCCAACCATTCTCGGTTGGGTTTTTTGTTGCCCGGAACACCAGTGTTGGCGCGGTTTTGGAGTCTCCCTTCGCTAGCGCGGGTTTGGTCGGATGCTGTGTGTGATGAGCGACTGGTTCTCTACTGGGCGGTCATCGGCTGCAAGCTATCCCAAAGGAGAGCGTTGCCATCGCACTCGGTGCGTCGCGGCATCGGTGTGCCACTCAGGAAGTAACGCGCCACCGGGTCATCGACGCAGGACTGGCCATAAGGCAGCATCGGCCCGTGGGTGTAATCGTTACGAATCAGCACGATGCTGGCATTGGGTAAAGCGGTCAAGGATTGTTCGGCTCCCTCGACGGGGGTCTGCGCATCCAGGCTGGTTTGGAGCATCACGATGGCACCTGCCTGTGCTGCGCGCTCCAGCGGTGGACGAGTCACGCTGGGCGCCCCCCAGTACAGGCCTGGCCAATTCGTGAACATGCCACCCGCCAGGGAGTAATTAAGCGCATTGCTGTTGGTGGCCGCCATCCACGCATCAATATCCATGCCCATTGCCGTGTCATTGCTGGGCACCGCATAGGCCAAGGCTTCGCCACCGACGTCATTTACCGGCCCGGTGACACGATTAACCTGTTCGAAAAAGCCACTGGCAAGCTGCAGCGCCAATTGTCTGGCGGTGGCATTCAGGTCGTAGCGCTGGCCATTCAGCGTCGGCGTCTGGGCAAAGTCCGTAGTCGCGATGCGCTCGTTCACCAGTGCGGCCGCGGCGGTCGTGTTGCCCGCATTCAGCAGTGCCTGCACATCGACCGCCTTCAGCAAGCCGTCAAGCTTCTTGCCGGCTACCACGGCCAGCACGACGTTGGTGGCATTTTTTGCGTTGCCCAGATAACCCGTCACCATTTGGCTCACCGCAACCTGCAGATTGACGTCGAGCGCAGCGAACACGGTGCCGAGACTGGCCGCGCTGCCATCCAGGGAAAAGATGCCCGCGTGACGAGCGGCATAAGGCAAAATCACTTGGTCGAATGCGCGTTGATACCCCATGGGCTGAGCGAGGAAGGTCATGGCCAGGCTTTGCTGCTGGTTAACCACGCCCGACAGCACCATACGCCCCACGCGTTCGGGGAAAAGGGACGCATACCAGGTTCCCAGCCAGGTGCCATAAGAGATGCCGTAATAGTTGAGCTTTTCATCCCCGAGCAAATGACGCATCAGGTCCATGTCACGCGCCGTGGCATCGGTATTGATGTAGGGCGTGAGCGGGTTCCTGGCGCAGGCTTCCGCTGTCAGGCGTGCGTTATATAACATCGCGGCAAGGTTGGCCGGAGTGCGGTCGGCTGTCTCGTTGGCAACGAATTTTTTTGTCTCACTCGAACTGCAGGACAGACGCGTACTGGCACCCATGCCTCGCGGCGAAAACCCCACCAGATCAAAGCTGCGTGCCATCTGCTTGTACAGTGCGCCGGTGGTGGTCTGCTCGTTGGCGCCGCTCCACATTGCGCCAAAAACGGGAGCGAGTATCAAACCGTCGCCCCCAGGTCCTCCCGGGTTGAACATGATAGCTCCCTTGCGCTGAGCCGGATCCTCTGCCGCCACCCGCATGAAGGCTACCTGCAGTTCGCCCTTGCTTGGATTGGCATAATCGAGCGGTGCGCGCATCGTGGCACAGCTCAGTCTCGTCCCGAACTGTTCCAGCGTCACGTTGAACTTATTCAGAATCGCCGCTCCGGAATCGCCCAGGATCTGCGGGTCGCAGCTTTGCCATATCAGCTTCTGGCTCTTGAAACTGGCCAAGGGATCGCCGCCGTCTCCACCGCCGCAAGCAGCGAGCTGAACCACAGCAGCCAACACGCACATCCAGCCAGCCCACTTTCTAAAACATTGATTCGTTCGCATGGACATCGTTCTTACATCAAAAGTTAAGAAGATCAAAAACTGGCCAAGCTGAAATCCGGGCATTGGGCCTGGTCAAGAACAGGCACGGAAATAAGGCTCCTCCTCGGGATGAACAGAACTCTGGTCTTGGCTCGGAGTGTCATGGACGCTGCATGATCTTCTATGCAAGTTGTCCAAGCAGCGGTGGCTCAATGTTCCTGTGTCGGGTGGCATCCGGCCATAGTAGCAGAGACCCGTTCCGCTGAGAGCGCATCCAGGATCAGAAACTTGTTTTTTCGTAGCCAGACAGCCTGAACGCCAGCAATATCGTTATCACTTATACACAACAACAAGCACCGTATTTCAAATTAAGCTTAAACAATAAGTGCGGGCTACGAAGACAGGCTAAAACCGGCCGCCTGAACGGGAAAGGCAAATCGGCTATAGTGTCGGGTTCAGTCATTATTTTTCCGGCAGGGCAAAAATCTCCGCCCGGAACGGTCGTCCATGAAAGAAAATCGGGAACAGATCCGCATTCGCGGCGCACGCACGCACAACCTGAAAAACATCAGCCTTGATCTGCCGCGCAATCAGCTAGTCGTGATTACCGGCCTGTCCGGCTCCGGCAAATCGTCGCTTGCGTTCGATACGCTGTATGCCGAAGGCCAGCGCCGCTACGTCGAATCGCTGTCCGCCTACGCGCGCCAGTTTTTGCAATTGATGGAAAAGCCGGATGTCGATCTGATCGAAGGCCTTTCGCCGGCGATTTCGATCGAGCAGAAAGCCACGTCGCACAATCCGCGCTCGACCGTCGGCACCGTGACCGAAATCCACGATTACCTGCGCCTGCTGTATGCGCGCGTCGGCACGCCTTACTGCCCCGACCATCCGGACCGGCCGCTGGCGGCGCAATCGGTATCGCAAATGGTCGATACGGTGATGGCGCTGCCAGAAGGCACGCGGCTGATGATCGCCGCGCCGGTGGTGGCGAACCGCAAGGGCGAGCATCTCGATTTATTCGAACAGATGCAGGCGCAGGGCTTCGTGCGCTTTCGCGTGCAAAGCGGCACGAAAGAGGCGCAGGTGGTCGAGGCCGATGCGCTGCCGAAACTGAAGAAAACCGAAAAGCATACGATTGACGTGGTGGTTGACCGCGTGCGCGTCACGCCCGACATCAAGCAGCGGCTGGCGGAAAGCTTTGAAACTGCGCTGCGACTGGCCGACGGGCGTGCGCTCGCGCTGGAGATGGATGGCGGACGGGAAATGATTTTCTCGAACCGCTTTGCCTGCCCGGAATGCGGCTATTCGTTGCAGGAACTGGAACCGCGGCTGTTCTCGTTCAACAACCCGATGGGCGCGTGCCCGGAATGCGACGGGCTGGGCCACATCGAGTTTTTCGATCCAAAACGGATCGTGATTCATCCGAACATTTCACTCGCCAGCGGCGCGGTCAAGGGCTGGGACCGGCGCAACCAGTTCTATTTCCAGATGCTCGCCAGCCTGGCGGCATTCTATGAATTCGACATCGACACCCCGTTCGAGGAATTATCCGAAACGGCCAGGCAGGCGGTGCTGTTCGGCTCCGGCCGCACCGCGATCCCATTTTCCTACATCAACGAGCGAGGAAAAACGGTCATCAAGGAACATTCGTTCGAAGGCGTGGTGAATAACCTGCAGCGGCGCTACCGCGAAACCGATTCGATGGCGGTACGCGAGGAACTGTCGAAATTCATCAACCAGAAGCCCTGCCCTTCGTGCCACGGCGCGCGGCTGCGCACCGAAGCGCGCTTCGTCAAGGTGGGCGAAGGCGGGCAGCAGCGCGCCATTTTTGAAGTTTCTGCCTTGCCGCTACGCGATGCGCTGGCATTTTTCGAACAGCTGTCGCTCTCGGGCGCGAAAAAGGAAATCGCCGCCCGCATCATCAAGGAAATCGCTGCTCGGCTGCATTTCTTGAACAATGTCGGGCTGGAATACCTGTCGCTCGACCGCAGCGCGGATACACTCTCCGGCGGCGAAGCGCAGCGCATCCGGCTGGCATCGCAGATCGGCAGCGGACTGACCGGCGTGATGTACGTGCTGGACGAACCGTCGATCGGCCTGCACCAACGCGACAATGACCGCCTGATCGCCACGCTGAAACACCTGCGTGACCTCGGCAACAGCGTGCTGGTGGTCGAGCACGACGAGGATGCGATCCGCACCGCCGACCATATCGTTGACATGGGGCCGGGCGCGGGCGTGCATGGCGGCCATGTGGTCGCGCAGGGTTCGCTGGCGGACATCCTCAAGAACGAAAATTCGCTGACGGCGCAATTCCTGAACGGCACGCGCCGCATTGCGGTGCCGCAGCAGCGCCAGCCATTCGATCCGGAAAAGCGGCTGACGATCGCCGGCGCTTGCGGCAACAACCTGAAGCACGTCACGCTCGACCTGCCGGTCGGCCTGCTGACCTGCGTCACCGGCGTTTCCGGCTCGGGCAAATCGACGCTGGTGAACGATACGCTGTACCACGTCGCCGCGCGCCACCTGTACCGCGCGCAAACCGAACCAGCGGCGTTCGAATCGGTCACCGGACTGGAACATTTCGACAAGGTGATCGCGGTCGATCAGGCGCCTATCGGCCGCACGCCGCGCTCGAATCCGGCCACCTACACCGGCGTGTTCACGCCGATTCGCGACCTGTTCTCGAACGTGCCGATGGCGCGCGAACGCGGCTACACGCCGGGGCGCTTTTCGTTCAACGTCAAAGGCGGCCGCTGCGAAGCCTGCCAGGGCGACGGCGTGCTGAAGGTCGAAATGCACTTCCTGCCGGACGTGTACGTGCCGTGCGATGTCTGCCACGGCCAGCGCTACAACCGCGAAACGCTCGATGTCCGCTACCGCGACAAGAACATCGCCGACGTGCTCGGCATGACGGTCGAGGAAGCGCACGCCTTCTTCAAGCCGGTGCCGATGATCGCGCGCCGGCTGCAAACGCTGCTCGATGTCGGCCTGGGCTACATCCGCCTCGGTCAGAGCGCGACCACGCTCTCCGGCGGCGAAGCACAGCGGGTAAAACTGTCGCTGGAACTGTCGAAGCGCGATACCGGCCGGACGCTGTACATCCTGGACGAGCCGACCACCGGCCTGCATTTCCACGACATCGACCTGCTGCTGAAAGTGATCCACCGGCTGCGCGATCAGGGCAACACTGTGGTGATCATCGAACACAACCTGGACGTGATCAAGACCGCCGACTGGCTGATCGATCTCGGCCCGGAAGGCGGCGCCGGCGGCGGGCAAATCATCGCCAGTGGTACGCCGGAAGACGTGGCGCAGAATCAGGCCAGTGTGACTGGCAAATATCTGAAGGAGCCGCTGTGGCGCGGTTAGAACAAATGCTTATCGCGCCGCCATGCTTTTTTGCATCATGTCGAGCGCATTTTGCAGCGCCTTCGCTCCACTATCATCGTGGCGGCTTAACGCGCCTTCAAGGCCGCGACTGGCAATCTCAATGAAATTCAGGCGCTCGAACGGCGCATAGCTGTCCTCGAGCGAGTTCCCGTTGACCGGAATTGACATGCCAAGCGCGACGAAAGGGGTACTCTCGTCCAGCGACATTTTCCCTGCTCGAATCTGGCCGTTCATCCAGCCAATTAAGTCCTTGCGCGTCATGCTAGTGAAATCGGGCACATCAGCGCTGTCAGAAGAAAGAGAAATAGATGCTGCTGCCGTCTGTCCCGCCGACGAAGCGTCGGACACGGATGCCGCCGAGCTGCCAAGCGACTTGCTCGCCGACAATTGGTTCACCAGCGTCTGATAGTAATTTGAACCAGCATCAATCCTCATCTCATCCTCGCATTGCCTGTGAACACATCGCGCGACTTTCACCACACAAAATATGGTCGAATGTCTTCTGCATGATGCCTGACTTCATTGCAATATAAAAACCGGAACACCAGCAGAAAACAGCAGCATTTATCTCTTTACCACCAGAAAATGGTGGGGTATATCACTAAAACGCAGCGCCGGGCCACGTTTTTACTGGATGTTTTTAGATACTACCCAGTAGTATATTTTTCCACCTTAATGACCACAAAGTCATTTCAGTCAGTTATTCGGCATCATGCCAGCCACAGCCCTTCCGTGCCGAACTGGCTGGCGATGAATTCCGGCGCATATACCCAGTTCGCTA
>JAGTRJ010000032.1 GCA_018261755.1 Burkholderiaceae bacterium | reverse complement strand
AGCGGGAATCAAGGCGGCTGTGCTAAACTTTTTCATGGTCGTTCCAATGAATGCGGCATCGCGTAAGCGACAGCGCGGATTGAGTGCGCAAGACCTGATGCGGGAAATCCGGCCCGTGTGTTGCCTGTCTGTTGCCAGTTCGTTGCCGAATTACTGCTAAATCGAATCAAATTCTGCCCATAAAACCCTGAACTAGCAAGAAAAACACGTTTCCTTGCCGCCTAGCTGTTGCTTATGCCTCTACTGAATATTCTGCGTTATCCCGATCCCCGTTTGGCCAGGGTGGCCAAGCCGGTGACAGTGTTCGATGATCGTCTGAAACAACTGGTCGCCGACATGGCCGAAACGATGTACGACGCGCCCGGCATCGGGCTGGCGGCGCCGCAAGTCAACGTGGCTGAACAGATTGTCGTGATCGACGTGTCCGAAAGCCGTGACCAGTTGCGCGCGCTGATCAACCCGGAAATCGTCTGGGCCAGCGAGGAACGGAAGGAATGCCAGGAAGGCTGCCTGTCGGTGCCGGGGATTTACGATCAGGTCGAGCGCGCCGATCGGGTAAAAGTGCGCGCGTTCGATGTTGACGGCAAGCCGTTCGAGATCGAGGCCGATGGCTGGCTAGCTGTGTGCATCCAGCATGAACTCGATCACCTGAAAGGGCGCGTGTTCGTCGATTACCTGTCGCCGCTGAAGCGTCGCCGGATCAAGGACAAGCTGCAAAAGGAAGAACGCGAACGGCAGCGCGAGCGCGAACGCGACCGGATCGCCGGCAAGGGACCGCTGTCGCGCCGGGCGCGTTAAAAACCGCGCGTTCGTGCGGCGGTTTCTTGATGGTGCTCGGAATCCTGGTGTAGGTCTGTACCCCCGGTTTCTGTGCTCCTTGCCCTCCGAACGCAGGCGCCGGTTTTCAAAGTGCGAGTAGTTACTCACTTAGGGTGACGGCGGCATAGTTTGCCGCGAAGATAAATCAGATACTAGATACGGATGCTGACATGAAAGTTGTGTTTGCCGGTACGCCGGAGTTTGCCGCGCAGGCGCTGGAAAGCCTGCTGGCGGCGGGGGTCGAGGTGCCGTTGGTGTTGACGCAGCCGGATCGCCCGGCCGGGCGCGGGATGCAGTTGCAGCCGTCGGCGGTGAAGCGGGTGGCGCAGGCGCATGGGATTGCGGTCGCGCAGCCGGTGTCGCTGAAACTCGACGGCAAGCATCCGGACGATGCTGCCGCAGCGCACGAACTGCTGCGCGCGACGCCGCATGACGTGATGGTGGTGGTGGCCTATGGCTTGATTTTGCCGACATCGGTATTGTCGATTCCGCGCCTGGGGTGCGTCAACATCCATGCATCGCTGTTGCCGCGCTGGCGCGGCGCGGCCCCGATCCAGCGCGCGATCGAGGCCGGCGATCCTGAGACCGGCGTGACCATCATGCAGATGGACGAAGGGCTGGATACCGGGCCGATGCTGGCCATCGAGCGGCTGCCGATTGCGGCCGGTGACACCGCCGCCACGCTGCACGACAAGCTGGCGGCGCTGGGGGCGAACATGATCGTCGATACGCTGCGGGCGATGGAAGCCGGCACGGCGGCAGCGGTGCCGCAGCCGGAAGGCGCGAATTATGCCGCCAAAATCATGAAGGACGAGGCGGCGTTGGATTTCACCTTGCCGGCGACGGCGCTGGCGCGGCGCATCATGGCATTCAACCCGTTTCCCGGCGCGGTGGCGAAACTGGGTGGCGAGCAGGTGAAAGTCTGGCGCGCCGAGGCGGTGGCAGCAGAAACGGCCGGCCAGCCGGGCGAAGTGCTGGCGGCGAATCCGGCAGATGGCGTGCTGGTCGCTTGCGGTGGCGGCGTGTTGCGCCTGCTGGAATTGCAGCGGCCGGGCGGCAAGCGTTTGCCGGCGAAGGAATTCATCAAGGGAATGGCGCTGGAAACACCGGCAAATTCAGCCAAAGTGGCAAAATAGCAGGGGTATGTGCTGTAAATGTGCTGCTGGGCCACATGATCCGGGGTGGTTTATAAATACACGGGGTAGTATATTTTCATGAAATTCGAGCATCTGATCGAGATTAACAACCTGAACAATCCGACGATTCCGCCATTGTCGCGTTCACAGCTGTGGCGCGGGCTGGTGTTGCGCGCCGAGTCGCCCAAAATGTTCATGCCTCATCTGGAAGCGTTCGAGATTACCGAGCGCACTGATGCGTCGATGCAGCGCAGCCTGAATTACGGCAAGCTGGTGATCCGCGACCGCGTGACTTTCCTGCTTGAGCATCAGGTGCGCTACCATGTGGCGGCGCAAGGCGATTTTTCCGATTCGTCGCTGACGGTGACGATCGAGGAACCGCAGCCGGAGGCGCTGTTCGTGCGTTTTTCATACGAAGACGCCAGCCCGGACGAGGGCGCGGAGGCGATGTACAACGATTTCCGCCGTTCAGCCTATCTGGAAGCGGACATCGACACCATCCACCTGATTCGGCAACTGGTCGAGCAGGGGCGGCTGGGCTGACGCACATCGGCGGTCAGGGGCGGCAAGGGGGTAGCTAAGGGGCGGCCCGCCTTGAGCTAGCACAACAGTCGTGCCTTCGTTCGCGGTTCGGGTGGTTAAACCGGCTATACTGGCTCGCACCATCCACCGTACCGGAGGAATCATGCAATCATTCCGCGCTTTTCATCGTACGCTGGCGGCAGTGGTCTGGCTGCTGGCGGGCATTGCGCTGCCGCTTCAGGCGGCGCCAGAAATTGCCAAGCCGGTTCCTGCCGCATCGGGACCTGCGGCATCAGTTCCGGCAGCGCCTGTGGTGTCGGTTCATGCTGCATCAGGCATCGCCTTTCCGGCGACGGTCGGTGCGTTCAAGCTCATTGGCGCGCGGCATTTCGAAGCGCAGCATCCCGGCCTGGGCAGCGCTTACGGCTACCGCTCGGCGCTCGGCACGACCGCGACGGTTTACGTCTATACCGGCGGCTTGAAGGAAATTCCGACCTCGGTCGAGCATCCGGCGATGGTCCGGCTGCACGAACAGACGAAGAATGAAATCCGCCAGCATGGCCAGTCGCGGGGCGCGCTGGTGCATCAAAGCCATGATGGAACGGTTCCAATCAAGTTGAATAACGGCAGCGAAGTGCGCGTGCTGTTCGACCGGTTCGAACTCATCCACGGCAACGGCAACAATGAAGACAGCATGCTGTGGTTGTGGACCGCACGCGCGCATGTGGTGAAAATCCGCATGTCGGATAACCGCAGCACCGAACAATCGCTGGATTTCGTGAAAGCGATCATCGCGCTGTCGCAGTAGCGCCAACCGGCCGCGCGCACGCGGCCAGCAGGGGGTGTTACAGGATGTCGAGCGGCATCTTGTGCGATGGCGGCGGGAACGCTTCGTCCAGCCGTTTCAGCACTTCGGCCGGTAGTACGATATCCCACGCATTGCGGTTTTCGGCCACGCGCTCAGGGTCGGACGATTTCGGAATCGGAATCACGCCCTGATGCAGCAGCCACGACAGCGCCAGCTGCGCCGGCGTGATCGACAGTTCCCGCGCGATTTTCTGCATCGCCGGCTTTCTCAGCAATTGCGTCTGGTGCAGTGGCGAATAAGCCATCGTGGCGATGTTGCGTTCGCGCTGCCATGGCAGCAAATCCCATTCGATGCCGCGCGAGCCGAGGTTGTACAGCACTTGGTTCAGACAATTGCCGCCGCCATCGACTTTTGCCGCCTGCACCATGTCCGGCGTATCGAAATTGGAAACGCCGAATGCGCGGATTTTGCCTGCATCCTTCAATGCCTGCAGCGCGGCGAAGGTTTCCGACAGCGGATGGCTGCCGCGCCAGTGCAGCAGGTAGAGATCGAGATAATCGGTTTTCATCCGCTTCAGGCTGCGCTCGCAGGCGGCAATGGTGCCGTTCCTGCTGGCATTGGTCGGCAGAACCTTGCTGACGATGAACAGCGATTCGCGCGGCAGGCCGGCAATCGCTTCGCCGACCACTTCTTCCGCGCCGCCGTTGCCATACATTTCAGCGGTATCGATCAGCGTCAGGCCGAGGCTGATGCCGTGTCTGAGCGCGGCTAATTCCGCCTTGCGTTCGAAGCGCGATTCGCCCATGAACCAGGTGCCCTGGCCGAGCGTGGGAATGGCGATGCCGCCGGAAAGTGTCAAGTTGCGTGGATGCATGATGAATACGGTTAAGGTCTAGTTTTGTTCGGATGCGGGCGACAGATCCGGGTGGCAGATGAAGCGGTTGCGCCCGCTGCGCTTGGCTTCGTATAGCGCTTCATCCGCCTGGCTGACCAGTTCGTGCAGGTTGCCGCTTTCCTTGGTTGGCATGTGGGTGGCGATGCCGATGCTGATGGTGGCATGGTTCGAGATGGCGGATTGCGCATGCTCGATGCCCAGCTGTTCGATGCCTGCGCGCATGTCGGCCGCGATTTTGACTGCGCCTTCACGGTCGGTGTCAGGCAGCACGACAACAAATTCCTCGCCGCCATAACGCGCCACCAGATCCATTGGTCGCTTGACCACGCGGCTCAATGCAGTGGCGACTTCGATCAGGCACTGGTCGCCTTGCAAATGGCCGTACTGATCGTTGTACTGCTTAAAAAAATCGATGTCGATCATGATGAGCGAAATCTGCTGGCTGTTGCGGATTGCCAGCCGGTAGCTTTCTTCCGCGTGCTCATCGAAGCGCCGGCGGTTCGGAATTCCGGTCAGGCCATCGGAATGCATTTTCGAGCGCAACTCGATTGCCTGCTGGCGCAGGATCGCTTCGCGGTTGACCGCCAGACTGACATCGGTGATCTGGATCAGGCAATGTGTCGGCATGCCGGGCGCGGAAATTGGAATCACTTGGATTGCCTGCTGCATCCGGTGGCCTTCGCGCGCATCCTTGGGCGTCACATAAAGCGGAAATGGAGCCTTGTTCAGCGTCTGCGACAGCAGTGCCGGCAACCGGCTTTCGATGGCATTTTGTACCGCACCGTGCAGGCGGCTGTTTTCCAGTTCCGGGAACAGCGCCGTCAAGCGCTTGCCGATGGCATCCTTGGCCGGCACCGACGAGTGGCGTTCCATCCACTGGTTCCAGATCGCGAAGGTCTGTTGGTCATCGAGCACGATGACGCCGACATTTACGGCCTTCAGTACATTGCGGGAAAGGTCGAACCAGACTTCTGCGTCCATGTCCTGAGCGGTCTGTGTCATATCCCTGCAAGGTAGTTGTCGATGTGTTGCCGCAGATCATGCATCGACATCATGTCGAGCAGGAACGCGACGTAGCCGTCAATTCGGTGTTTTTCAATGGCGAAGTCGATGTGCAGCATCAACACAATGTCGTCGGTCGATTTGTCGCCAATCGACAGGATATCACTGCTGCTGCCGACCATGTAATTCGGCAGCGAGCCTTGCAGTTCGGTATTGAAGATGTTGGCCAGCGTGCCGACGCAGGCATTCAGGATGATGTTGCCGATTTCGCTCATCGCTTCCTGTTCCATCTCGGTCAGTTCTTCCATCGGCACCGCATCGCCGACCATCAGGCGGACGATTTCCAGACTTTTTTCTTCCGGAAACATCAGCACCGCATCGGTGCTGAGCGAGCCTTCGTAACGTTGGCTGACGCCGGAAATGCGACGTGATTCGCGATCGCCAAGCGCCATTGCGGCATCCGCGCGGTTCTGGAACGTGATTCTTGGCACCGACATCGCCACTTCTTCATTGACGATGCGGCTCATGGCATTGGCTGCGCTGCCAACGCCCATGTTGAAGATTTCTACCAGTGCGTCGTGCTGAAGTTCGGTCAGCTCGAACATCAGCCAACTCCCAGATCCACCAGCAGCTTGTGGATGCGCGCCTCATTGATGGGTTTTTCAAGGAAGCTGGCGCCGATGGCGGCAGCCTTGTTGCGGATCGCGTCCTGAATGTTGGCGGTTTGCAGCGCGATGCGCATCGACGGATATTGCTCGCGCAGGATTTCCGCCGCCGCAATGCCGCCCATGCCGGGCATGTTCACATCCATCAGCACCAATGCCGGCGCGATTCGGCCCATTTTTTCGATGGCTTCTTCGCCCGTGCCGGCTTCCTCGATTTTCCAGTCGGGATACTTGTTCAGGATGAAAGCGCGCGACATCATGCGCGAAACCCGGCTGTCGTCCACTACCAGAATCGTTGTTATGCTGTTCATGCTTTGGCTGCCTTTTTTGATTTGCCCGAATTATGTTTGCAGCATGCTGCTGCAGCGCACACGCGTTCGCCGCGAGCGTCTGAAGTCAGGGCGTTTTCATATTTAATGACTAGTGTAATTGCGGTTAAATGATGATTGTATTCATGCAAGATTTCAACAGATATTTGTGCACTGAAGTGATTATGCACACAAACTGCAACAACAAAGTTGCACTGCGGAATTAAGCTGTGATTTCTGTTGATTGAACGCAAGAAAATGGTTCGCGTGGCGGTGCAGCGACTTTCGTTGGATTACGGGATAATGGCGCGATGCAGGAATCCAATTTCAGTCATTTTCCACCGCCGCGCCCATCCCGGCCACCAACGCGGCACCCTGCGCAGCCTCTGTTGGCGCGCATCGGCGATGCTCTGCGGCGGCATCAGCGCCTTATCGCAGGAATCCAGTGGACGGTGGTTGCGCTTTATCTGTTCTTTCTGCTGGCGCCACTGCTGTTGCCGTTGCCGCACGAAGGTGAGCGCATTCTCGGCAGTCTGCGCAAGTTTGCACAATTCCTGTTCTGGGGTGTCGGCTGGCCGCTGATCATGGCCAGCATGCTGCTGGTCGGACGCGCATGGTGCGGCCTGTTTTGCCCGGACGGCACGATGACAGAAGCGATTAGCCAGCGTGGTCGCAATGGCTCAATTCCGCGCTGGATGCGCTGGCCGGGCTGGCCGTGCGCGATGCTGGTGGCAACCACCGTTTATGGCCAGATGGTTGGAGTTTATGATTTTCACCCGGCCACACTGCTGTTGCTGGGCTTACCGACGCTGGGCGCGCTGCTGACCGGCTTTCTGTATGGCCGAGGACGCCGTATCTGGTGCATGTATCTGTGCCCGGCCAATGGCGTATTTGCGCTGTTGTCGAAACTCGCGCCATTGCACTTTCGCGTGGACGAGGCGAAGTGGAAAGCTTACCGAGACACGCCATTCCGGCTGGTGTGTCCGCCGCTTATCGATGTGCGGCGAATGCAGCGGATGTCGGATTGCCATGCGTGTGGACGGTGCAGCGGTTACCGCGATGCGATCGAACTGGCGCCGCGCGCGCCTCAGAGCGAGATTCTGGCAACGCACAATGTCGGTACGGCCGAGGCGGTGACGCTGCTGTTTGGCATTCTGGGCGTGGGTACGCTGGCGATGACCTGGCACGGTAGCCGCTGGTTCGCGCTATTCCAGTCGGCGCTGGCCAGCCTGCCGGGACAGGGGGGGCTGGCCGTGCTGCAACAATATGCCGCGCCGTGGTGGCTGCTGGTCAACTATCCGCAAGCGAATGCGGTATTCACGCTGTTCGATGGCTTGTGCCTGCTGCTGGTGCTGCTGGCTGGCGGCGGCATGCTGGCGCTGGCGCTCTGGCTGCCATTGCGGCTGGCGACTGCCATCGCGGCTTACGCTGGCCTGTCCTGGCAACGGCTGTCGCTGGCACTGGTGCCGGTGGCGGGTGTGACGCTGGTGCTGGGGCTTTCGTTGTTTACCGTGAAACATTTGCGGCTCGGAGGGCTGGCGCTGGCGTGGGTGCCGCCGTTGCAGGCCGGCTTGCTGGCGGCTGGCGGCCTGTTTTCGCTGTGGCTGGCGTGGCGGATGCTGGCCGTGGTTGCGGCGATACGCTGGTTGCCGGCGCTGGCGTTGTCTGCGTTGCCGGTTGCGGCGATAGGCGCAATCTGGCTGGAAAAGCTGTTTTGAAAAAGAAAACCCGATCCGGTGGCGGATCGGGTTCGGGGTGAATCCAGCGGTTTTTATTCGACTTCGACCGTTTCCAGCGGGGAAGGGGGGCGGGCGATGTCGGCCGGCGGGAATTCCAGCCGGATTTGCTCATCGTCGTCCAGATCGACCATCACGTTGCCGCCGGAAACCAGCTTGCCGAACAGCAGTTCGTCCGCCAGCGCCTTGCGGATCAGATCCTGGATCAGGCGTGCCATCGGCCTTGCGCCCATGATCGGATCGAAGCCTTTCTTCGCCAGGAACTTGCGCAGTTTGTCGGTGAACACCGCTTCGACTTTCTTCTGGTGCAATTGCTCTTCCAGTTGCATCAGGAACTTGTCGGCCACCTGCATCACGATTTCCTCGCTCAGCGGCTTGAAGCTGATGACCGCGTCGAGCCGGTTGCGGAATTCAGGCGAGAACATGCGCTTGATGTCGGCCATTTCTTCGCCCGCCTGTTTTTGCGTGGTGAAGCCGATGGCCGCCTTTTGCAGGTTTTCCGCGCCGGCATTGGTGGTCATGATGATGATCACGTTGCGGAAATCCGTCTTGCGGCCGTTGTTGTCGGTCAGCGTGCCGTGGTCCATCACCTGCAGCAGGATGTTGAATACGTCCGGGTGCGCCTTTTCGATTTCGTCCAGCAGCAATACCGCGTGCGGCTTCTTGGTGATGGTTTCGGTCAGCTGGCCACCTTGATCGAAGCCGACGTAGCCCGGCGGCGCGCCGATCAGGCGGCTGACCGAGTGGCGTTCCATGTATTCGGACATGTCAAACCGCACCAGTTCGATGCCGAGCACGTAAGCCAGCTGCTTGGCGACTTCGGTTTTGCCGACGCCGGTCGGGCCTGAGAACAGGAAGGCGCCAATCGGCTTGTCGGTCTTGCCCAGTCCGGCGCGCGCCATCTTGATTGCGGCCGACAGCGCATCGATCGCCGGGTCCTGGCCAAAGACGACGTTTTTCAGGTCGCGCTCGATGGTTTGCAGCTTGCTGCGGTCATCCTGGCTGACGGTTTGCGGCGGGATGCGCGCAATTTTGGCGATGATGTCCTCGATCTCGGCCTTGCCGATGGTGCGCTTCTGTTTCGATTTGGGCAGGATGCGTTGCGCCGCGCCGGCTTCGTCGATCACGTCGATTGCCTTGTCCGGCAGATGGCGGTCGTTGATGTAGCGTGCCGACAGTTCGGCCGCGGTGGTCAGCGCCGAAGCCGAGTATTTGACGTTATGGTGATCCTCGAAGCGCGATTTCAGCCCGCGCAGGATTTGCACCGTCTGCTCGATGGTCGGTTCGTTGATGTCGATCTTCTGGAAACGGCGCGCGAGCGCATGATCTTTTTCGAACACGCCGCGATATTCGGTGAACGTGGTCGCGCCGATGCATTTGAGCTGGCCGTTCGACAGCGCCGGCTTCAGCAGGTTCGATGCATCCAGCGTGCCGCCGGAAGCAGAGCCGGCGCCGATGATGGTGTGGATTTCATCGATGAACAGGATCGAGTTCGGGTTGTCCTTCAGCTGCTTGAGCACCGCTTTCAGCCGCTGCTCGAAATCGCCGCGATATTTGGTGCCGGCCAGAAGCGAACCCATGTCGAGCGAATAGACCACCGCCTTTTGCAGCACTTCCGGCACATCACCTTTGGTGATGCGCCATGCCAGCCCTTCGGCGATCGCAGTCTTGCCGACGCCGGTTTCGCCGACCAGGAGCGGGTTGTTCTTGCGGCGACGGCACAGGATCTGCACCACGCGATCCACTTCATGTTCACGCCCGATCAGCGGGTCGATGCGGCCTTCGCGCGCCTGCTTGTTCAGGTTCATCGTGAACTGTTCGAGCGCGGATTCCTTCTCCTTGCCTTCGCCTTGCGGTTCGTCGCCGGTTTCCGGCGCTTTTTGCGGTTCCGGCTGCGCATCCTTGCGCACGCCGTGCGAGATGAAATTCACCACGTCCAGCCGCGTCACACCCTGCTGATGCAGGTAATACACCGCATGCGAATCCTTTTCGCCGAAAATCGCCACCAGCACGTTCGCACCGGTCACTTCCTTCTTGCCGTTCGACGCCGATTGCACATGCATGATCGCGCGCTGGATCACGCGCTGGAAGCCGAGCGTCGGCTGGGTATCGACATCGCCGTTGCCGGGCACGATCGGCGTATTGTCGGCGACGAAATTGGTCAGCGTCTTGCGCAGGTCGTTGAGGTTGACCGCGCACGCCGTCAGCACTTCGGCCGCGGAAGGGTTGTCCAGCAATGCCAACAGCAAATGCTCGACGGTGATGAATTCATATCGTGCCTGCCGGGCTTCGACAAATGCCAAATGCAAGCTGACTTCAAGTTCCTGCGCAATCATGCTTCCTCCATCACGCACTGCAGCGGATGCCCGTATTCACGGGCATGGGTTAACACCAGTTCAACTTTGGTGGATGCGATGTCTTTCGAAAACACGCCGCACATACCTTTGCCTTCATTATGCACCTTCAGCATGATTTGCGTTGCCGACGCGCGATCTTTGTTGAAATGCTCCTGCAAGATCTGGACCACGAAATCCATCGGGGTGAAATCGTCATTCAGCAGCAGCACCTGATACATCGGCGGCGGCCTGCGTGCTTCAATCTTGCGTTCAAGAACCGCATCATTCTCGTGCTTTGTTGCCATGAGTCTATTTTAGTTGTTCGCAACGGGCGCAATGCGCCAATCTGAGTTGTTTATACCGCTCTAATCTTACGCGAATTCCAATGTGCCCGCAGGAACCATCCCATGCATCGGCGCAACAAAAAGCACCGTGATTGTGCATGCCTTCAAAAAAAATGCCCGTCATTGGCGAATTACAGACCTATTTGCTTGACTTAGATGTTTATTCCCTCAACAATTATAAGGATTGGCCAGTGCGGAAGCTTCGTTCAGGCGTGTCAATTGTAGTATGTAGTGAGCAGGTCTAGCGAGGGGTGTACGCATTGCTTCTTGCTTTTTCGCTCGTGTGATGAGTCCTTATTAGAAAGATCCTTTTATGGCAACAGGTACTGTCAAGTGGTTCAACGACGCTAAAGGTTTCGGCTTTATTACCCCTGAAGATGGCGGCGAGGATTTGTTCGCCCACTTTTCGGCAATTAACATGAATGGATTCAAGACCCTGAAAGAAGGTCAAAGGGTCCAGTTCGAAGTCACGCAAGGCCCGAAAGGCAAGCAAGCTTCCAACATCCAGTCTGTCAACTGATATCAGTCAGACAGCGAGGCACGAAAACCCCGCTACCGTGGGGTTTTTTTATGCCTGTTTTCCGGAACGGCGGATGAGCAAGAAGAAACACAGTCGGCAGGCGGACGCCTGTCCCTGCGGAGGGGGCGTTTTTTCCGCTTGCTGCGGCCGCTTCATCGAGCAAAGACTCGTGCCGCAGACCGCGCTCGAACTGATGCGTTCACGCTATTCGGCCTACGTGCTGCGCGATGAGGCGTATCTGCAGCAGACCTGGTACGGCACGACCCGTCCCGAGCGCGTGCTGCACGACGACGATGGCGTCAAATGGCTGTCGCTGGAAATCGTCGCGCATGGCGAGCAGAATGGCGACGCGACGGTCGAATTCGTCGCGCGTTACAAATTGCAGGGCCGGGCGCAGAAACTGCATGAAATCAGCCGCTTCGTGCGCGAAGATGGGCGCTGGTATTACCTCGACGGCAGTTTTCCTGCCGCCACCAGTTAGACTTCAGATAAAAGCCAGGGGTATATAGTCAAAACACCCTGATGGGCCACATATTTGCTGGCTGTTTTTAAATACTGTCCCCAGTATATTTTTTGGGCCTTACTGACTGATATTCGAAAAAAGTCAGTTATTTTGGCGTTTGCGTCGCTTGCGCACGGCAGGCAGTGATGGCGTTGGCCGCGCGGCTGGCCGGCTGGCGGCCCAGATGTTCGGAGATGAACAGGCCGGCATTCACCACCGCCGGCAGGTCGATGCCGGTTTCGATACCCAAGCCCTGCATCAGGTACAGCACATCCTCGGTGGCGACGTTGCCGGTCGCGCCCCTGGCGAACGGGCAGCCGCCCAGTCCGGCGACCGAGGTGTGGAAGGTCGTGATGCCTACTTCGAGGCTGGCATATACGTTCGCCACCCCCTGGCCGTAGGTATCGTGGAAATGCCCCATCAGCTTCTCCAGCGGGAATTCGCGCGCGGCCAGCTCGAACGCCGCCTGCACTTTTCTTGGCGTGCCGACGCCGATGGTGTCGGCCAGGTCGATTTCATCGCAGCCCAGGTCGCGCAGTTGCGCCACTACGCTGGCGGCGGCCTGCGGCGACACCTCGCCCTGATACGGGCAGCCGAAGGCGCAGCTGACCGCGCCGCGCAGCGTCATGCCGTGCTGTTTCGCTGCTCTGGCCACGTCGCTGAAACGGGCGATCGATTCGGCAATCGAACAGTTCAGGTTGCGCTGCGAAAAGGCTTCCGACGCCGCGCCGAACACCACCACTTCATCCATCCTGGCAGCCAGCGCGGTTTCGAAGCCCTTCATGTTCGGTACCAGCGCCGAATAAGTCACGCCCGGCTGGCGCGCGATGCCGGCCATCACTTCGGCCGAGGTCGCCATCTGCTGCACCCATTTCGGCGACACGAACGAAACCGCTTCGATGTTGCTGAACCCGGCTTGCGACAGCCGGTTGATCAGTTCAATCTTGACCGCGGCCGGAATCGTCTGGCGTTCGTTTTGCAAGCCGTCGCGCGGGCCGACTTCGATGATGTTGACTTTTTTCGGCAGGCTCACCGTTGTTCCTCTCAATATCCTTTTTGCCGGTCAACCATGCCGGTGACCGTTTCGCCACGGTCGAACGCCAGCAGTTTTTCCGTGACCTGGCGCACCGTTTCGTCGCGCAAGGTGGCGGCGGCGATGTGCGGCGTGAGCGTGATGCGCGGGTGGCGCCAGAACGGATACCCGGGCGGCAGCGGTTCCTGCGCCGCCACATCGAGCGTGGCTGCTGCGATGCGCCCCGATTCGAGCGCGTCGAGCAAATCGGCTTCGACCAGATGCGAGCCGCGCGCGAGGTTGATCAGGTAGGCGCCGAACGCCAGTTGGCCCAGCGTATCGCGGTTCAGGATGCCGGCCGTTTCCGCCGTGGCTGGCAGCAGGCAGATCAGCGCCTTCGTTTCTTCCAGGAATTCGCCCAGCTGGTCGCGCCCGGCATAGCAGCGCACACCGGACACCGAATGGCGGCTGCGGCTCCAGCCGCGCACGGGAAAGCCGAACTGCTGCAATGCCTGCGCCACCTGGCGGCCGAGCGTTCCCAACCCCAGAATGCCGACGGTGAAATCGCGTTTCAGCGGCGTTTCCAAGTAGCGCCATTCCTGCTGTTGCGCCTGCAGCGCGTATTCGTCAAAACGGCGGTAGTGGTGCAGTACCGCGTGCGTCGCGTATTCGGCCATCTGCATTCCCATGCCGGCATCTTCCAGCCGCAGGATCGGCACGTCTTTCGGCAGCGCGTCGCCGAAGCCAAGCAGCGCATCGACCCCGGCGGCGAGGTTGAAGATCGCCTTCAGCCCGGTGCGCCCGGCCAGCATGTCGACTGGCGGCTTCCACACCAGCGCGTAATCGGCCGGTTTGTCGTCACCCGGCAGCCAGAGGCGGATATCCGCGCGCGGCAAGGCCGCACGCAGACCCGCCAGCCAGTACGCATTGTCCTCGCCGTCGTTGTAATAAATGATGTTCACGCAGGCTGGCGGAAGGCTTAATCGTGGTCGTGATGGTGGTGGTGATCGGCCTCGATTTCCTTGATTTTCAGACCGAGTTTCTTCAGCAGCGCGCGATCCTTTTCCGCCTCGGCATTACCGGTGGTCAGCAGTTTTTCGCCATAGAAAATCGAATTCGCACCGGCCATGAAGCACAGTGCCTGTTCGGCTTCCGACATGCTTTCGCGCCCGGCGGACAATCGCACACGCGCTTTCGGCATGATGATGCGCGCCACGGCAATCGTGCGCACGAATTCGAACGAATCGAGCGGTTCGACATTTGCCAGCGGCGTGCCGGCAATCGGCACCAGGTGGTTGATCGGCACAGCGTTCGGGTACGGATTCAGATTGGCCAGTTGCGCCAGCAGGCCGGCGCGGTCGCGGCGCGACTCGCCCATGCCGATAATGCCGCCACAGCAGACTTTCAGTCCGGCACTGCGCACGCGGCCGAGTGTATCGAGCCGCTCCTGATAATTGCGGGTGCTGATCACGTTCGGGTAATACTCGGGCGAGGTATCCAGATTATGGTTGTAGTAGTCCAGCCCGGCTTCCTTCAGCCGCAAGGCCTGTTCTTCGCGCAGCATGCCGAGCGTGGCGCAGGTTTCCAGTCCCAGCGCCTTGACCGAGCGCACGATTTCCTCGTATTTCGGCATGTCGCGCTCTTTCGGCGAGCGGCCGGAGGCGCCCATGCAGAAACGGGTGGCGCCATTCGCCTTGGCGGCACGCGCCGCTTCCAGGATTTCGTCCAGCGGCAGAATCTTGCTGGCTTTCAGTTCGGTTTCATGGTGTGACGATTGCGAGCAATAGCCGCAATCCTCCTCGCAGCCCCCGGTTTTGATCGAAATCAGCGTCGCCAGTTCGACGTCGCCTTCCGGGAAGTGGGCCTTGTGCGCTTCCTGCGCGCGCGACAGCAATTCATTCAGCGGCAATTCAAACAGCGCGATGATGTCTTCGACCGGCCAGGTGGCATCGGTTGGCAACGTGACGGGTGCTGCGGGTGGGTGGAACGAAACGACTTGCGACATGATCAGAACAATCCTTATTTCAATGCTTATTTCGGTGAATTTTGCTTGCAGGGCCAGCCTGGCAAACAGGAAAAATCGAGATGGCGTGCCGCCTGACTTGCCGAAGCATTTTCCAGGCGGGGCACAACCCCTAGCAGTGGCGCCTTCATGCGACTGGCTATTGTAGCCACGTTATCGGCGGCAAAGCCCATGGCCGGATCAATGGTATTGGCCACCCAGCCCGCCAGCGCCAGCCCCCGGGCTGCAATAGCTTCTGCCGTCAAGAGCGCATGGCTGATGCAGCCTAGCCGCAGGCCGACCACCAGCACGACCGGCAGACCGAATTGTACCGCCAGTTCGGATGTATCGAGATTTTCCGCCAGCGGCACGCGGAATCCGCCAACACCTTCGACCACCACCGCATCTGCCTGTAGCGCAATCCGCTGGTAGCAATCGAGGATGTGCGTGGCGTCGATCACAACGCCATCCAGCGCGGCGGCAATATGCGGCGATGCGGGCGTGCGCAGCAGATACGGCGTGGTCAATGCCTGCGGCAGGGCGACGTTCGCTGCCGCGGCCAGCGCATCGGCATCTTCGTTGTGCCAGGCGTTATCACGCCATTCTGCGCCCGCTGCAATCGGTTTCATGCCGGCGGCGCGCAGGCCGCACTGCGTCAGCGCATGCAGCAGCGCGGCTGACACCAGCGTTTTGCCAATTTCAGTGTCGGTGCCGGTGACGAAGCAGGCAAACGGCGCGCTCATGCCTGCATCACCTGTTCGAATACCGCTTGCGTGCGGCTGGCGAGCAAGCTGATTTCATCGTCGCTCAGAATAAACGGCGGCATCAGGTAAACCGTGTTGCCGATGGGGCGCAGCAGCAGTTCGTGTTCCAGCGCCGAGGTGAAAAAGCGGCGCGAAAAGCTGGCCGCTTCGGCCGGATCTTCAATCACTGCATCGAAAGCCCAGATCATGCCGCGCTGGCGGAAATGGCGCACCTTCGGATGTGCCGCCAGCGGTTGCAGCGCCTGCGTGATGCGCGTGGCGCGTTCGCGGTTAGCGGCCAGCACGTCGTCCTGCTCGAAAATGTCCAGCGTCGCCAGCGCGGCGCGGCAGGCGAGCGGATTGCCGGTGTAGGAATGCGAGTGCAGGAAGCCCCTGGTCACGTCCGCGCTGTAAAACGTCTGGTAGATGTCGTCCCTGGTCATCACCAGCGACAGCGGCAGATAGCCGCCGCTGATGCCTTTGGACAGGCAGACGAAATCCGGCCAGATGCCGGCTTGTTCGCAGGCGAAAAAAGTACCGGTGCGGCCGCAGCCAACCGCGATTTCGTCCGCAATCAGGTGCACCTGATAACGGTCGCACAAGGCGCGCAGCATTTGCAGGTAGGCGGAATCGTGCATCGCAAAACCGGTGGCGCATTGCACCAGCGGTTCGACGATGATGGCGGCGATATTGCCGGCGCGTTGCTGCAACAGGTTTTCCAGCCGGTTGGCAGCCCACTGGGCCACCTCGGCCGCAGTTTCGCCGTCGCGCGCCAAGCGTGCATCCGGCGAGGCGATCACATGCGCATTCCGCAGCAGCGGACCATAGGCATCGCGGAACAGGGCGACGTCGGTTACGGCCAGTGCGCCGATGGTTTCGCCGTGATAGCTGCCGCGCAGGCAGACGAATTCCTGCTTGTCGCTTTTGCCGGCGTTGCGCCACGCATGAAAACTCATTTTCAGCGCGATTTCGACCGCCGATGCGCCGTCGGAGGCGTAAAAGCAATGACCGAGCGCTTGGCCGGTGAGTGCCGACAGCCGTTCGGACAGTTCGACCACCGGCTCGTGCGTGAAGCCGGCCAGCATCGCATGTTCAAGCTGGTCAAGCTGAGCTTTGAGGGCGGCATTGATGCGCGGATTGGCGTGGCCGAACAGGTTGACCCACCACGAGCTGATGGCATCCAGATATCGTTTGCCGTCGGTATCGAACAGCCAGGCGCCTTGTCCGCGGTGGACAGGCACCAGCGGCACGGTTTCATGCTGCTTCATCTGCGTGCACGGATGCCAGACGCTTTTCAGGCTGCGTGCGATCCAGGGATTTGTTTGCGCGTTGTTCAATTTCTGTCCAGAAAAGGCGTTGCCGCTAGCTTAACCGGCAAACTCAATTGGAATAACGGGCTGCCGTGGAACGCTAATTGGCAAAAAAAAGTTGCACGTCATTGACGTGCAACCGGTATGGATCCCCCGCCTGTGCCGTTATGCTGGCATCCTGAACCTGACGGTTCAAGTGGTAACGGTAAGTTCGATTTCGGGTTCATCGGACTAGCGATGCTCACGCCCATCAAACAAAATTCCGTCACCTATGCGCGTGAATGGTTCAAGGATATAAAGCAATCACGAACACGGCAGGGCATTTCAGTCTACCGCAAACTGGCGATGTGTCAACTGCTCCAGGCAGAATTTTGCGCTGGATCAAAAGAGATTTTCCTGCGGCGCGAGCGCAGCATCGAGGACCGTATGCATGGCAGTAATTTTTTGCCGCACTTCCGATACGGTCAGTCCGGAGAATGGCCCTTGCGGCGACTTGGTCAGCAACAGTTCGGCTGCGATTGCAATCGACGCCATGACGGCGATGCGGTCGTTGCCTTGCTGCAAGTCAGCGCATAGTGCTGACCCATAATGGTTGCGTCAATGCGGGTCATGATGGTTCTTCCTCGTCGGATGGTGCAGGAAGCTTGTCCATTAATGCAGATACACGCTGTGCTGCCTGCTGCATGCGTGCCGCAAGTTCGGTTTTGTCCGTGGTTAGCGCCGTCACGTGCAAGCGTAATTCGGCGTTCTCGCGCCGCAGTTGCTGCGTCAGTTCCGCCAACTGGACAATTTTGTCAGAAAGGATTTGCAAATCAGAAGTCATACGCAACTATAGTGGTGCCAATCAAGCGGCGTCAATATACGCATATATAAGGGCCGGCATTTTTTTCAAAAAATGTTGTATTGCCCCTTGTCAGGATGTGCCTGGCTTGCTATAGTTCTTCCCCCTTGTGCAGTTCCTGGTTCGCAAACAGCGAATTGGCAGAAGTGAGCAAGGGTTTTTTGAAGTTCCAGGCGTTTCAAGTTTTAAAAACAAA
>JAGTRJ010000031.1 GCA_018261755.1 Burkholderiaceae bacterium | reverse complement strand
AGCCCAAGCCCGCGTTCGCATCCAGCATCAGGGTAACGACTCCTGTTGTTACCGGAGCTGCCGCTGAGGTGCCGCCAAAGTCGTTCGTGTAATCACCATTGAGCAGACCGTTGTAGCCATCGGTCATGCCCAGCAAATCCGTCGTCACCGCCGCCGCAGGAGCCGACACCAGAACGTGCGCGCCATAGGTGGAGTAGACCGCAGGATTCCCATCAACCGGGTTCCAGTGTGCTACGTCGCGTGAAGCGTAAACCGCTGCGTTGGCGCTGTTATCCAGCGCCGCCACTGATATCGTAAAACGCGTTTCTTTGAACTGATCACCATTGCCATCCCAGTTGGTGTTACCTGCTGCGGTAACACTAACCGTCCCCAGACCGTTTCGCCCAAGTTCGGCGGCTGTTTCGAATTTGGCGATCCACTCTTCATCCTGAATAAAATTTGGCCCCCCTCCGTAACTGTGATTGGTCACATCGAAATTGCCGAGACTGTCCAGCGTCTGCAGGTAGCGATCCCAATACTGGTTAACGTTGTCCTGTCCGCTGAAAATCGCGATGGGGGTCAAACCGGCCTCAAACGCCACTCCAACACCACCTTGGCCATTGCTTTCCGCAGCAATCAGCCCGGCGACCGAGGTGCCATGCGGGTATTCCCTGCCTGCATCGCTAGACGGCTGCCCATCATTGACCGTACCCTCGACAATGACATGCAGTGAGTCATCATAATTGCCAGCCAGATCCCAATGCGTGCGCTGCACCCCTGAATCCCAAATGCCGACATGCATTCCCTCGCCGGTGTATTCGCCCCAGATTCGCTCTATGCCTGCGGTGTTATAGGTGGCGCTGTAACCCAGAGTGCCGATCATCGGAAAATGCCACTGGAGCGCATACAGCGGGTCGGCCGGCGCAAAAGTTGCTGTGGGAGCGGAATCAGTGGAACTGACTGCGTTCATCGGCAAATCATTACTGGACATGCACTATTCCTCCGGGTTAACAGACAAAGCCAGACTGGCAAATATTCTGGATATATGAAAAAAATCGCAATTTATGCGAGATAAATAATGGCGTGCCTCGAAGCTCTGGTCAGCCGCAAGACCAACGCCTCGTCACACCAGCCAGAGTCCATCGGTGCCGAACTGGGTCGTCAGCAGCTCGGGGGGCCCGCGTGTGCGTTGCCAGATAGTGCTCCCAGTATGCCAGCCCTATGGCATCGGCGTCGCGGTGCAACGCATTGTGGTACATCTCGTTCAGGAAGGCGGCATCATCCAGCGCGCCATAACGCGCAGCAAATTCCGATGATGCGACAAAGCACGACGCCAGCGAGCCGACATCGAGCTTCTGCGCCGTCCAGTAGCCGAACCCGCCCAAATCCCCGGCGCGGCCGAGCACAATCTGGTACATCAACCCAACTTCCTGCAAAGTTGCGCTGTCCGCCTGGGTAAAGCGCAGATCGACCACTTCGTCAGCAAATTTGCCCAGTTCGATCTGCGAAATGGTATCCGCATAGCCGGTGTCAGCTTCAACAACTTTGATGTGACCACCAACGTCGAGCACGATTTTGTACTCAGCCAGGCTGCCATCATAGCCCACGGTGTCGGTGCCGCCACCGCCGATCAGTGTGTCATTGCCGCGCATGCCGTACAGGGTGTTGTCGCCATCGTTGCCAATCAGCGTGTCATTGCCGTCACCGCCAATCGCATTCTCGATCTGGCTGCCGGCGGCAATCGTCAGGAACGCGCTGCCATTCAGGCTCGAGCTCTTGCCGGGATTGAGATCCAGCACCAGATCGTGATACGTGGCCGCGGCGTCGATCCAGTCGGTGCCGCCATTGGTATCCGCCAGCGTTACCCTGCCAGCCTGTCCGCTTTGCGCCAGTACCATCAGTACCTCTTCCGTGTAGTGGTACACATCATCCGAGGTGCTGGCCGAACCGTAGCCGGTAAATTCGACCGAGTTGAGCTTGCCGGTGTCGCCACCAGCAGCATCGACGATCGTCAGCTTCCATGTGCCCTGACTGCTTTCGCCGCGCAACCCATCCACGCCAAAGGAATAAGCCAGATGACCGGCAGTAATGTTTTTGCCGGTCGAACCGTCAAACAGCGACATCACGGTGCCGTCAGGCGAGGTCAGGGTAACGCGCAAATCACAAAAATTGGTGTGGTTGATGTCGAGCGTAAGGTCGATATGCTCAAGATTGATGGCGTCAGCCACGTTGAAGCTGTAGTTCAGCGCGTACAAATCAGGGATCGCTCTATTGGCGGCAAGCGTCCCCGTTGTGACTGAGGCCTCGTTGGCCGAAGTGGCCGCAGTCGGATGCAGAATGCTCCATACTTCGGCCATGCGTACCGCATTGAACGCATTGACCATGCCGTAGCCGTAGTCTTCGCTGTAATGCAGGCCACCGCCGTTCCAGTTGTCGGCACCAGTCCATTTCCACGCAAATCCTTCATTGGTGGTGTTGCCGGTGTAGAGACTGCCCGTGCCGACCGCCGAGTACGCCAGAATATTCTGCACGTCGCGCCAGCCCAAGCCCGCATTCGCATCCAGCATCAGGGTGACGCCCCCCGCGGTTACCGGAGTGGCCGCTGAGGTGCCACCGAAGCCGTCCGTGTAATCACCATCGAGCAGGCCATTGAAACCATACTTTGCCCCCAAAAAGTCCGTGGTCACAGAGGCGTTGGGTGCAGATACCAGAATGTGCGCCCCGTAGGTGGAGTACGAGGCTGCGTTGCCCGTCTTGGAACTGCCAATCGCAGCCACGCTTACGGTAAATCGCGAAGCATTAAAATAGTCGCCGTTGCCATCCCAGTTGGTGTTGCCTGCGGCGGTAACATTAACCGTTCCCAGACCATTCCGGCCAAGTTCGGCCGCCGTCTCGAATGGCGCCACCCAATCCAAACCTTCCGCCATGCTGAAATCGACGTTTCCTGCGTAACTGTGGCTGGTAACGTCAAAATTGCCAAGACCGCCCAGTGTTTGTAGATAGCCGCCCCAGTGAACGCCCTCCTCCGTACCGCCCACGACTATGCGGATACCCGTGATGCTCGCATCGTAAGCCACCCCGACACCGCCCTGGCCATTGCTTTCTGCAGCAATCAATCCGGCTGCGCAGGTACCATGTCCGACTAGGTATTGCCATTCCCCATCGGTGTAACCGATTGGCGTTTCCACCGGGGGCTGGCCATCGTTAAGCGTGCCATCGACGATAATTTGCATGCTGGCGTCGTAGTTGCCATCCAGATCCCAATGCACACTTTGCGTCCCGGTGTCCCAAATACCGACATGAACCCCACTGCCGGCATATTCACCCCACACCCGCTCAATCCCGTCCGTGTTGTACGTCGCGCTGTAGCCGAGCGTACCGATCATCTTAAAGTGCCACTGGCTGGCATAAAGGTCATCGGTCGGCACGCACTGGCTCGAGGTGGTCACTGCAGTCAGGCTAGTCGGCGACGATGAAGCGTCATTGGTCATATCCATTCCCTTGTTCAAATTTTACTGCAATGGCAATTTGCCTTGCCGACTTGCCTCTGACACCCGCCCCATCCGGCGCACTGTCATTCGTCGTTGATGCGCGTCGCTCGCGGACGGCGCCGATCCTCTGGCCCTTTCCAGCCGAATACCGGCATCAGCCTTTCCGCCAGCAGATGAAACGCACCACCGACAATGCTGCCCAGAATCACTTCGCTGCCGCGGTAAAACCCTGCCCACGCAATCGGCATCGACGCATTCTCGGTCAGCAATACGATGGGCGCGGTCCACAGGCAGACGCGAAACGACGGGTAGCGGCCGGCGATTGCGGCGCAAATGCCCACCGCGAGCATGATTTGCCACGCCATGCCGGCCACGGCTGACGTGGCCAGGTTAACCGCCAACGCAACGCATACGCCGACGATCGTGCCGGCAATGCGCCCCTGCAGCGATGAAGTGGTGTCGTTTAACCGTTCCTGTGACACAATCACGGCCGACATCGATGCCCACACGGGGTACGGCAGCGCAATGAAGTCGGCAATCAGATAAGCCGCCGTCGCCGAGATGGCGCAGCGAGCGACGAAAATAAGCCAGGGAACTGTCTGCATGATTCCCCCGCTCTCAACTCAATTGAATTGTGAAAACAGGGGGCGCTGCATTGCGCTGGATTGTGCTGGCGATGCGCCAGTGGACAACAACTAATGGCATTCTTGTTTTTGGCAGCCACGACAGCAGCCTGCGAGTGGGCGTAGGTTTGAATTTATCAACAAACGTTCCGGCTGGCAATGAATGATGCCGGCGCCAAGCAAACAAAAAACCCGCGTGCCTCAGAGGGAAAACGCGGGTCTAATGAATTTTAACGAACCTTCTTGGAAGGTGCGTTGGTGCCGGGAGTCGGAATCGAACCGACACGGTGTCACCACCGCGAGATTTTGAGTCTCGTGCGTCTACCAATTTCGCCATCCCGGCAACGCCGCCGAATTATCGCTGATTTGCGCCATTACAGCAACATGACATTGCGTTTCGACTGCTTCCGCCGGATTCGGGCGCTGTCGTTGCCGTACAATGATCTGATTCGAAATTCGCCCTCACGCGCCCATGAAATCTTCGCTGTTCGGCATAGTCGGCTGGTCTGGCAGCGGCAAGACCACGCTGCTTGAAGCGCTGCTGCCGCGACTCGTGGCCAGAGGCTTGCGGGTCAACGTGGTCAAGCACAGCCACCACGACGTGCTGCTGGAGCCGCCGCACAAGGATAGCGCACGGATGCGGGCCGCAGGCGCGGCCGAGGTACTGCTGGCGTCGCCGCACCGGTTCGTGATTGCGCATGAATTGCGCGGACATGCTGAACCGGCGCTGGATGAACTGCTGGCGCGGCTAGCGCCGGCCGACCTGACGCTGGTCGAGGGTTACCGTGAAACGGACATCCCGAAACTGGAAGTATTCCGGCCAGCGGTCGGCAAGCCGCCGCTGTATCCGGGCGATGCGGGCATTGTGGCCATCGCGTCGGACATGCCCGCGCCCGCCGGATTGGATGCAACTAGGGCCTGGCTCGATCTGAACCAGCCAGAGCAGGTGCTGGCCTGGCTGCTTACAGCGACTGGTTCAGCAGATTGAAGTGTTCGACCACCGGCGGCGCGGCAAAGAACGGGCCGACGATCGCGCGCCATTCGGCAAACGCCGGTGATTCGCGAAAATCGACCGTGTGGTTTTCCAGCGTGGCCCAGTAAAACAGCAGCACGTAGCGCTCCGCCGTTTCGATGCCGCGATTGATACGGTAAGCCTGAAACCCCTTGGCCTTGCTGATCACCTGATCCAGCCCGTGCTTCAGCGCCGCTTCGAATTCGGCCTGTTTGCCCGGCTGGATGCGGATATCGACGTGTTCCAGAATCATGCTGCCTCCGATATTTTCAAAGCGCGGATTGTACCATCGGGGGTGACGGACGTACCTTGCGGGCGCGCTGCCAGCCCCCCAATAAATGACCAGAATGTCAATCTCGCTCAATAAGGCTGAAAAATATACTGGGGCGGGTATTTTTAAATCGCCAGTAAATATGTGGCCTAGCATGGTATTTTTGCCATATACCCCAGACAATTAACCCGATTGCGTTGCGGACAGCGGGCCGTCGTGCGCTGGCGTTCCCGGCTGGAGCCATGCGCGCATGCAAAATAACTGACCGAAATTATGTTTTCAGTCAGTTAGGCTAAAAAATATACTGGTGGCAGTATTTAAAAACGGCCAGCAAAAACGTGGCCTGGCGGCGTGTTTTAACTATATACCCAGGAAAATCCGGCTGTGCAGCGAAGAAGACGAAGCTGACAACGCGTCAGGCGTGCGCCCACTCGCGGAACGATTGCCGCACATACGATTGCGGCGCGGCTTGCAGATCATCAAAGCTGACGATTTCGTACGCCTCCGGCTGCGCCAGCAGCGCGCGCAGCAACTGGTTGTTGAGCGCATGGCCGGATTTGTGCGCGGTGTAGCTGGCCAGCAGCGGGTGGCCAATCAGGTACAGATCACCAATCGCGTCCAGAATCTTGTGGCGCACAAATTCGTCTTCGTAGCGCAGGCCGTCCGGGTTCAGGATGCGGAATTCATCCATCACGATCGCGTTTTCAAGCGAACCGCCACGCGCGAGTCCGATGGCACGCAGCGCCTCCACGTCCTGCATGAAACCGAAGGTGCGGGCACGAGCCACGTCGCGGATGTAGGATACCTGGCCGAAATCGACCAGCGCACGTTGCGACGTGCCATCGACCGCCGGGTGGTTGAACTCAATGAAGAAATCGAGCTTGAAGCCATGATACGGTTCCAGTCGCGCCCATTTCTCGTTCGCGCCTTCGCCTTCTCGGATTTCAATCGGCTTTTTCACCCGGATGAATTTCTTGGGCGTATTCTGCTCTTCCAGTCCGGCCTGCTGCAGCAGGAATACGAACGATGCGGACGAACCGTCCATGATCGGGATTTCTTCGGCATCGACATCGATGTACAGATTGTCGATTCCCAGCCCGGAGCAGGCGGACATCAGATGCTCGACGGTGGACACCTTCGCACCATCCTTCACCAGCGTCGATGCCAGGCGCGTGTCGCCCACCACGGTGGCCGAGGCATGGAAATCGACGATGGGGTTCAGGTCAACCCGGCGGAAGACGATGCCGGTATCCGGCGCAGCCGGACGCAGCGTCAGTTCCACTTTGGTGCCGGAATGCAGGCCGATGCCGACCGTTTTGACCAGTTGCTTGATAGTGCGTTGTTTGAGCATGACACGAATTATATCAACATACAGGCATGAATGTATATCCGGCGGTGATGAAGAAATTGTTGCTGTTTGTTGCTGGAATATGAAAAATCGTCATGAAGAACGGGGTTTGCATCGCTTTTTGTTTTAAAAGCAGACTGCCCCCCCCGTTGAAGCAAAAAAACCCGCAACTTTACATCTGCGCCAGCAACTGCTCGGCACCGGACACTTCGAGCTTGCCGCCTTTTTCAACGTTCAATTGCTTGACCACGCCATCCTCGACCAGCATCGAGTAGCGCTGCGAGCGCACGCCCATGCCCGCTTTGGTCAGATCGAAATCCAGCCCGAGCGCCTTGGTGAAGGTGGCGCTGCCGTCGGCCATCATCCGTACCGCGCCGCCGGCATGTTGCGCCCGGCCCCATGCGCCCATCACGAACGGATCGTTGACCGCGACACACCAGACTTCATCCACACCCTTGGCCTTGAAGCCGTCGGCGTTCTTGATGTAGCCAGGCAGGTGACTGTCGGAGCAGGTCGGCGAAAAGGCCGCCGGCACGCCGAAAATGGCGATTTTCTTGCCCTTGACCAGGTCTGCCACCTGGAAATTATTCGGGCCGAGCGAACAGCCCGGCGTTTCGGTATCGATGTATTCCGACAGTCTGCCTTCAGGAAGGCGGTCTCCAATTGCGATGCTCATCATGGTCTCCTTGTAGTTTGTCAGAGGGAGAAGCCGGGAGCGGAACGCATCCGTTCGCGGCATCTGGTTGCAGTATGCCGCAGTCCGGAAAATCTTGCAGGGAGCGGCTCAGCCTTGGCCGCCCCTGCCAGCGCCGGTGAAAAGGCGCGATCAGTCCGCCTGTTTGCGCAGGAAAGCCGGAATGTCGAACGTTTCCATGCCGTTCTTTTCCAGCGCGCGCACCGTGTCGGTCGCCGTTTCACGGCGCCAGACGCGCGGCGCACCTTGAACGGCTTCGAACGATGCTGTCGACTGCGGCGCCGCAACGGCGGACGAGGCCATCATCGTCGCCATCGGCATCACCGGCTCGTTGTTCGTGCCAGTGCGCATCACCGGAGTCGAAACCAGCTGCGGCAACCTCTTCGCACGGCCCAAGCCAGTGGCAACCACCGTCACACGGATGTCTTCGCCCATGCTGTCGTCATACGCGACGCCGTGCACGATCGACGCATCCGGCGCGGCGAATGCGCGCACCGCCGCCATCACCTCCTTGATTTCCTTGCCCTTGAGGCTCTTGCCGGCGGAGATGTTGACCAGCACGCCGCGCGCGCCGGACAGATCGATGCCGTCCAGCAGCGGCGATGCCACCGCCTGCTCGGCCGCGAGGCGGGCGCGATCGACGCCAGACGCAATCGCGGTGCCCATCATCGCCTTACCCTGCTCGCCCATGATGGTTTTCACGTCGTTGAAGTCGACGTTGATGTGGCCCGGCACATTGATGATTTCGGCAATCCCGGCAACCGCATTGTTCAGCACCGTGTCGGCGTGGTGCAGCCATTCGATCATGCTGTCGTCTTCGTAAATCTCTTCCAGCTTCTCGTTCATGATCACGATCAGCGAATCGACATGCTTGGTCAGCGCTTCCAGCCCTTCGTCGGCAATGTCCATGCAGCGCTGTCCTTCATACGAGAACGGCTTCGATACCACCGCCACCGTCAGCGCGCCGAGCGATTTGGCCACTTCGGCCACCACCGGCGCCGCGCCGGTGCCGGTGCCCTTGCCCATGCCGGCGGCGACGAACACCATGTGTGCGCCGCGCAGCGCATCCTCGATGCGCGTACGCGATTCTTCCGCCAGATTACGCCCAACCTCCGGCTTCATACCGGCGCCGAGACCGGAATCGCCAATCTGGATGATGTTGTGCGCGCTGGAACGCGACAGCGCCTGCGCGTCAGTATTGGCCGCGATGAATTCAACCCCGGCCACACCCTTGTCGATCATGTGTTGCACTGCATTGCCGCCAGCGCCGCCGACGCCAACAACCTTGATGATGGTTCCCTGCGCCGCGCTGTCGATCATTTCAAATTCCATGATGAACTCCCCTTTTCCTGGATGCTGTTTCCAGTCACCAGTGTTCACGCGATGTGACAACTGACGACTGGCAACTGCGATTAAATCAAAAAACCCCGATTGTTAAAACTGAATTGCCAAATTCTGTTGCTGTGCTAGAAATTCCCCTGAAACCATTCCTTCATTCGTTGCCAGACACCCTTCATTGATCCTTGCTGCTGCTTGACCACGCCGCCGCGCAGATACTGCCGCTTCGCTTCCATCAGCAAGCCGAGCACGGTCGCGTAGCGCGGGCTGCGCACCACGTCGGCCAGCTGGCCGCGATAATCGGGCATGCCGATGCGCGCCGGCTTCAGGAACACGTCTTCCGCCAGCTCGACCATGCCCGGCATCAGCGCCGAACCGCCAGTCAGCACGATGCCGGACGACAGCACTTCCTCGTAGCCGGATTCGCGCACACACTGGTGCACCAGCGCGAACAGTTCCTCAATGCGCGGCTCGATCACCGCCGCCAGCATCTGGCGCGACAGCATCCGCGGCGCGCGATCGCCCAATCCTGGAACCTCCAGCGATTCCTCCGGGTCGACCAGCGCCTGTTTCGCAATGCCGTAGCGCAGCTTGATTTCTTCCGCTTCGGCTGTTGGCGTGCGCAACGCCATCGCAATATCGTTCGTGATCTGATCGCCGGCGATCGGCAGCACCGTCGTATGGCGAATCGCGCCTTCGGAAAAAATCGCGACATCGGTCGTGCCGCCGCCGATATCGACCAGCACCACGCCCAGTTCCTTTTCATCCGCCGTCAGCACCGCTTCGGCCGACGCCATCGGCTGCAGGATCAGGTCGGATACTTCCAGCCCGCAGCGGCGCACGCACTTGATGATGTTCTGCACCGCCGACACCGCGCCAGTGACGATATGCACCTTGACTTCAAGCCGGATGCCGCTCATGCCTATCGGTTCGCGCACGTCGTCCTGGCTGTCAACGATGAATTCCTGCGGCACCGTATGCAGCAATTGCTGATCGGTCGGAATGTTGACCGCGCGCGCGGTTTCAATCACACGCTGCACGTCCGCCGCCGACACTTCCTTTTCCTTGATCGCCACCATGCCGGTCGAATTGAAGCTGCGGATATGGCTGCCGGCAATGCCGGTATAGACATTCATGATCTTGCAGTCCGCCATCAATTCAGCTTCTTCGAGTGCGTGCTGAATCGAATCGACCGTCGCTTCGATGTTCACCACCATGCCTTTTTTCAGGCCCTTCGAATAGTGCTGCCCCAAACCGATGATTTCATGCCGGCCATCCGGCATGACTTCGGCCACCGCCGCCACTATCTTCGAAGTGCCGATATCTAAGCCGACAATCAGGTTTTTCAAATCTCTAGTCATAGTGTCAAACTTACTGTTGCTGTTTCTGTTTACCTTGCTTCTGCGGCCTGTCCGCCGGCATTCAGCGCCAAACCATTCGGGTACCGCAAATCCATGCTGTCAATCCGGCCAGGGAACCGCGCCAGCAGCTGCGGATACGCCTGTACCATGCGATCCACCAATTCCCTGATGCTCATTCCGCCCACCTGCTCGCGCCCCAGGCTGACCAACATGCCGTTGCTCAGCCTGGCCGACCAGGAAAAACGGTTGGACAAATACACCGCCACCGGCTTCAGCCCGGTCGGCGCCAGCCATTCGCGCAATTCGCCGTAACGCGCCACCACTTCCTTTTCGCTGCCGTTCGGGCCGGCAAATTCCAGCAGCTTGCCATCCTCTTCCGCCTCGGCCAGATTGGCGGTGAACACCTCGCCGCTGACCGATACCAGCCGCCCATCCTCGCCCCAGGTACCCAGCGGCTGGTATTCCTCCACCGCCACGATCAACCTGTTCGGCCATTCGCGCCGCACGGTCGCGCGGCGCACCCACGGCACCGCCTCAAACGCCTGACGCACCGCATCCAGGTTGGTAGTGAAAAAATTCCCCTGAATGCGCGGCAGGGCCGTACTTTTCACCGTCAGCGCATTCACATGCCGCAATTCCTGCTGGCTGCTGCCATGCACGGTAATCGCCTTGAGCGCGAACATCGGCCGCTGCACCAGCCACAACAGGCCGGTGGCAACGAGCGCCAGCGCGCACAGCCCGACCAGAGCCGCAGTAATGGTGTTCAGCAATTTGACGTCATGCCACATGCGTTAACAAGCCTTCCCGTTCAATCAGGTTTCCAGTCCTTGGTCGGCATCAGGTCCAGCCTGGCCGATGACAGAATCTGCAGACACAAATCCTCATAACTGATTCCCGCTGCTTTTGCCGCCATCGGCACCAGCGAGTGCCCGGTCATCCCCGGCGAAGTGTTGATTTCCAGCAGAAATGGCTTGCCGTCCGTCTGGCGCAGCATCACGTCTGCCCGCGCCCAGCCGCGACAGCCAATCGCACGGTAGCTGGCCAATGCCAGCGTCCGTATTTCCAGTTCCTTTTCCGGCGGCAGGCCTGACGGGCAGAGGTATTGCACGTCATCGCTGAAATACTTGTTGCGGTAGTCGTAATTTGCCTGCGGCGCCACGATGCGAATCAGCGGCATCGCCTTCGGTTCGCCATCGATTTCCAGAATCGCGCAAGTCAGTTCCTCGCCACTGATGAATTCCTCGGCGATCACGTCCCGATCGAAACGGCTGGCCTGCGCATACGCTTTCAGCAAATCCTCCGGACGCTGCACCTTGCTCAAGCCGAGCGACGATCCTTCATGCGCCGCCTTCACAATCAGCGGCAGACCAAGCGCGGCGCACACCTGTTCCCGATTGGATTCCTGCGTCAGCATGTCGTATTTCGGCGTTGCCAGACCAGCCGCCATCCACAGGCGCTTGGTCATCGCCTTGTCCATCGCAATCGCCGATGCCATCACGCCGGGGCCGGTATACGGAATGCGCAGTTGCTCCAGCGCCCCCTGAATCGTGCCGTCTTCGCCATAACGGCCATGCAGCGCGATGAACACGCGGTCGAAACCTTCGCTGGCCAGCTCTGCCAGACTGCGCCGGCCGGTATCGAAACCATGCGCATCCACGCCCTTGTTGCGCAGCGCGTCGAGCACGCCCTGGCCGGACATCAGCGACACCTCGCGTTCGGCCGAACTGCCACCCATCAATACGCCAACTTTTCCGAATTTCCTGAACATGATCTTCCCGCCTACGATTGAGGTTGAATCTGGAATTGCGCCAGTTTTGCCGGCACGCCGCTAATCGAGCCGGCACCCATCGTGACCACGACATCGCCATCGCGCACGATATTCATGATCGCCGCCGGCATGTCGGCAATATCCTCGACAAATACCGGATCGACCTTGCCGGCCACGCGCAGCGCACGCGCCAGTGTCCGCCCGTCTGCGGCGACGATCGGCTGCTCGCCGGCGGCGTACACTTCCGCCAGCACCAGAACGTCCGCCTGCGACAGCACGCGCACGAAATCCTCGAACAAGTCACGCATCCGGGTATAGCGGTGCGGCTGGAACGCCAGCACCAGCCTCCTGCCCGGGAATGCGCCACGTGCGGCGGCTATCGTCGCCGCTGTTTCCGCCGGATGATGGCCGTAGTCGTCAACCAGATCGAACTTGCCGCCCGGCTTGCCATCCTCGGCCTGAATCGCGATATCGCGGTATTGCGTGAAACGGCGGCCGGCGCCGCGGAATTCCTGCAGCGCCTTTTGCGTCGCGCTGTCCTTGATGCTCAATTCGCGCGCGATCGCAATCGCCGCGCACGCGTTTTGCACGTTATGCATGCCGGGCTGGTTCAGCTTCACCGCCAACGGCTGGTAACCCTTTTGCAGCACGGTGAATTCCATCACGGTGCCAGCCGCCTTTGCATCGACCGCGCGCACGTCGGCGTTTTCGTGGAAACCGTAGGTCGTCACCGGCTTCGAGATGAACGGCATGATTTCGCGCACGTTCTGGTCGTCCAGACACAGCATCGCACGACCGTAGAACGGCAGCCGCTGCGTGAATTCGATGAATGCCTGCTTCAGCCGGGTGAAATCGTGGCCGTAGGTTTCCATGTGGTCGGCGTCAATGTTGGTGATGACCTCGATCACCGGATGCAGGTTCAAAAATGAGGCATCGGATTCGTCCGCTTCGGCCACGATGAAATCACCGGCGCCAAGCTTCGCATTCGTGCCGACGCTGTTTAACCGCCCGCCGATGACGAAGGTCGGATCGAACCCGCCTTCGGCCAGAATGCTGGCGACCAGACTGGTAGTGGTGGTCTTGCCATGCGTGCCGGCAATCGCGATGCCGCGCTTCAAGCGCATCAGTTCGGCCAGCATCAGCGCGCGCGGCACGATCGGAATTTTCTTTTGCCGCGCCGCGACCACTTCCGGGTTGTCCTGCTTGACCGCGGTCGAGGTGACCACCACGTCCGCGCCTTCGATGTTCGCCGCATCGTGCCCCTGCATCACGCGCGCGCCCAGGCTCTCCAGCCGGCGCGTGGCGGAATTGCTGGCCAGATCGGAGCCGGACACGTGGTAACGGAGGTTCAGCAGCACTTCCGCGATGCCGCTCATCCCGCTGCCGCCGATGCCGACGAAATGTATGTTCTTGACCTTGTGTTTCATGTTTTCACTTCACTGTTGATGTGCGGCTGTCTGTTCCAGCACATCGGCTATTCTCTCATTCGCTTCGCGCTGTCCCGCCGCGCGCGCGGCCTGCGCCATCGACCGGCATTTTTCCCGCGTCATTTCCTGCAGCAGCGCCGCCACCCGCTGCGGCGTCAGTTCTGCTTGCGGCAGATGAATCGCCGCCTGCTGCTGCGCCATCCAGATCGCATTGTCGCGCTGATGCGAGGTACTGGAAACCACGAACGGCACCAGAATGCTGGCAACGCCGGCCGCCGTCAGTTCCGACACCGTGATTGCGCCTGCGCGGCAAAGCACCAGATCGGCTTCGGCATAGCGCCGATCCATGTCGTCGATGAAATCCAGCACTTCCGCTTCCACCTGCGCATCCGCATAGGTCTGCCGCAGCGCATCGATATGCTGCCGGCCTGACTGGTGGACTACCAGCGGCCTGCTCTCTTTCGGCAGCAGCGCCAGCGCAGCCGGCAAACAATCGTTCAGCACCTTTGCGCCGAGGCTGCCGCCGACCACCAGCAGGCGCAGCACGCCAGAGCGCACGGCAAAACGTTCTTCCGGCGGCGCGATGGCGAGAATTTCCCTGCGCACCGGGTTGCCCGTCACCAGCGCCTTGCCGGCGGCCTTGCCGAAATCCGCCGGAAAACCGAACAGCACCTTGCTGGCGGCTGGCACCAGCGTCTTGTTCGACAGCAGCAACGCCGCATCGGCATTGACCAACACCAGCGGAATGCGGCGCAGCTTCGCCATGAACCCGCCCGGCACCGTCACATACCCGCCCATGCCGAGCACAACATCGGGCCGGCGCCGCGCCAAAATGCCAAGGCAGGTGAAAAAACTGCCAAGCAGTTGCAAGCCACCGCGCAACGCGTGCATCACGCCCCTGCCGCGCAAGCCGGCAAAGGCGATCCTATCCATCTCGATCCCGCGCGTAGGCACGATCGCGCCTTCCATCCCGTGCCGGGTGCCGAGCCAGCTCACCTGCCAGCCGCGATCCTGCATCGTCTGCGCGATCGCCAGACCGGGGAAAATATGCCCGCCGGTGCCAGCCGCCATGATCAGCAGGCGCTTCATATCCGGCCTCCGCGCATCACTATCCGATTCTCGTAATCGATCCGCAGCAGGATCGCCAGCCCGATGCAATTCATCACGATGCCGGAACCGCCATAGCTCATCAGCGGCAGGGTCAATCCCTTGGTCGGCAGCAGGCCGAGGTTCACGCCCATGTTGATGAAGGCCTGCACGCCAATCCAGATGCCGATGCCTTTCGCCACCAGTCCGGAGAAAATCAGTTCCATCGTGATCGCCTGCCGGCCGATTTCGAACGAGCGCCGGACGATCCAGAAAAACAGTATCACCACCGCCAGCACACCGGCCAGACCAAGTTCTTCGCCAATCACCGCCAGCAGGAAGTCGGTGTGCGCTTCCGGCAGATAATGCAATTTCTCAACGCTGCCGCCCAGACCAACGCCGAACAGTTCGCCCCGGCCAAACGCGATCAGCGAATGCGACAACTGGTACGCCTTGCCCAGCGCATTTTCCTCGACCCACGGATTGAGATAGGCAAAAATGCGTTCGCGCCGCCATGGCGACAGCAGCACCACCATGCCGAAAATGCCAACCAGCGTGGCGCTGATTCCGCCAAACCAGACCGCATTGATACCGCCAAGAAACAGGATGCCCATCGCGATGCAAACGATCACGCCGAAAGCGCCCAGATCCGGCTCCAGCAGCAGCAGCAGGCCAACTAGTCCGACCGCAGCCGCCATCGGCATGAAGCCCTTGGTCAGCCGATGCATTACATTCTGTTTGCGCACGGTGAAGTTGGCCGCATACAGCACGACCGCCAGCTTCATCAGTTCCGACGGCTGAACGTTGAACACTTTCAGTGAAATCCAGCGCCGCGCGCCGTTGACGCCCTTGCCAATGCCGGGCACCAGCACCAATACCAGCAGTAGCAATGCAATCACGAACAGCCACGGCGCGAGCCGTTCCCATGTTTTCAGCGGCACACGGAATGCCGCCATTCCAGCCATCAGGCCTATGGCCATGAAAATCACCTGCCGCATCAGGAAATGCGTATTCCTGTAACCGGCATATTTCGGCGATTCCGGCAACGCAATCGAAGCCGAATACACCATCACCATGCCCAGCAGCAGCAGTGCCAGCGAAACCCATACCAGCGGCTGGTCGTAGGACATCATTTTCGAGCGCGATGCGGTGCTGCTTGAAACCGCCTGCCCGTTCACGCCGGCCAGCCGCTGCCAGAAAAACAGTTTACTGAAGTTCATGATGCCACCTCGCCTCTGGCCAGCGCGAGCTCGCGCACCGTATCGACGAACACCTGTGCGCGGTGCGCGTAATTCCTGAACATGTCCATGCTGGCGCAAGCAGGCGACAACAGCACACTGTCGCCCGGCTGCGCGGCCTCGGCCGCGCGCGTCACCGCATCTTCCAGCGTCGCACAGTCAACCAGCGCCACCCCGGTGTCCCTCAACGCGGCACGAACTGCCGGCGCATCCTTGCCGATCAGCAGCACCGTGTGCACATGTTCTGCCACCGGTTTCGCCAGCGGGCTAAAATCCTGCCCCTTGCCGTCGCCGCCGGCGATCAGCACCAGCCGACGACGCTCGCTGCCTGCACCAAGCCCTTGCAGCGCAGCGACCGTTGCGCCAACATTCGTGCCCTTGCTGTCGTCGAAATATTCGACCCCGCCGATGCTTTGCACTGGCTCGACCCGGTGCGGCTCGCCGCGATATTCGCGCAAGCCGTGCAGCAGCGGCGCAAACGGCAAGCCGATTGCGCGGCACAGCGCCAGCGCGGCCAGCGCATTCGAGGCATTGTGCCGCCCGCGAATTTTCAGCGCTTCCGCCGGCATCAACCGGTTCAGGCTGATGACGGCATTGACTACCGGCTGCTTGCGTCGCGGCTTTTCATCGAGTTGTTCCGCCTCGGCCACGCACAGCCACGGCATGCCGCGATCATCCTGCAGCCCGAAGCTGCCCGCCTGCTGCGGCTCATCCAGTCCGAAACTCGTCATCGGCGCATCCGCGGATGCCATTTGCATCACCCGTTCGTCATCGCGGTTCAGTACACGCACCGTATGCGCGCCGAAAATGCGTGCCTTGTCGGCCGCATAGGCATCAATGCCGCCATGCCAGTCCAGATGATCCTGCGTCACATTCAGCACGGTGGCCGCATCCGCCTCCAGACTGAAGGTGCTGTGCAACTGGAAGCTCGACAGTTCCAGCACCCATGCCTGCGGCAGCGCATCATTCGCCAGCGCATCGCGCAATACATCGAGCGCCGCCGGACTGATGTTGCCCGCCACCTGCACCGTCAGCCCGGCGCGACGGCACAGAAGGCCGGTCAGACTGGTGACAGTGGTCTTGCCGTTGGTGCCGGTAATCGCAATCACTTTCGGCGCATATCCCCGTTCACTGCGCAGCGCCACCAGTGCCTGCGCGAACAGCTCGATTTCGCCCCACAGGGGGATGCCGCGCTCTTTTGCCGCCGGCAGAATAGCGGCCAGTTCCCGCCCTGGCATCAGCCCGGGACTGAGCGCCACGAAATCAACGCCATCGAGCAAGGCAGGCGTGAACTCGCCACCGGCAAATTCGACGCCTGGCACCGCATCGCGCAGGGCAGGCAAGCGTTCCGGCGTCTGGCGCGTATCGGCCACGCGCACGGTCGCGCCGCAACGGGCCAGCCATTGCGCCATCGCCAGTCCGGATTCGCCCAGACCGAGTACCAGAACGTGTTTGCCGATGTAATCCATTTAACGCAGCTTCAAAGTGGACAGACCAAACAGCACCAGCATGATGGTGATGATCCAGAAACGGATGACCACCTGGGTTTCCTTCCAGCCTTTTTGTTCGAAATGATGGTGTAGCGGCGCCATCCGCAAAATGCGCCTGCCTTCACCGTATTTCTTCTTCGTGTATTTGAAGTACGACACCTGCAGCATCACCGACAGGGTTTCAACCACGAAAATCCCGCCCATGATGAACAGCACGATTTCCTGACGCACGATGACCGCGACCGTTCCAAGCGCGCCGCCCAGCGCGAGCGCGCCAACGTCACCCATGAATACCTGCGCCGGATGCGCGTTGAACCACAGGAATGCCAGCCCGGCGCCCGCCATTGCGCCGCAAAAAATCAGCAGTTCACCCGCGCCCTGGATGAACGGGATGAACAGGTAGCGCGAATAAGTCGCATGGCCGGTCAGATAGGCAAAGATGCCCAGCGCGGCGCCCACCATCACGGTCGGCATGATCGCCAGACCATCGAGGCCGTCGGTCAGGTTGACCGCATTGCTTGAGCCGACGATGACGAAATAGGTCAGCGTGATGAAGCCCCATACGCCCAGCGGATAGCTGACGGTCTTGAAGAACGGCACGATCAAGTCCGCTTTCGGCGGCAGGCTCATGCTGAAGCCGGACTGCACCCAGGCGACAAACAGTTCCCACACCTTTTCATTGCTTGGCGCGGATACGGTAAATGCCAGATACACCGCTGCCACGATGCCAATCAGCGATTGCCAGAAATATTTCTCGCCCGAACGCATGCCGTTCGGATCCTTGCGCACCACCTTGCGGTAGTCGTCCACCCAGCCGATCGCGCCATAGCCGAGTGTGACCACCAGCACCACCCAGATGAAGCGATTCGACCAGTCGCACCACAGCAGGGTCGAGATGGCGATACCGATCAGCACCAGCACGCCCCCCATCGTCGGCGTGCCGGATTTCACCAGATGCGTTTGCGGCCCGTCGAGCAGCATGTCAGTGGCTCTCCCCTGTTTGTTCATCCGCCAGCAGGCGAACCACGCGCTCCATCTGCATGAAGCGCGACCCTTTGACCAAAACCGTCGCGCCAGGCAGCAGGACGGCGCCCAGCACCGGCATCAGCCGTTCCAGATCGGTGAAATGCAGCGCGTTCATGCCGAATGCACCTGCCGCATCGCGCGCCAGTTCACCCAGCGTGAGCAGATAGTCGATGCCGGATTGACGCGCATGGCTGCCGACTTCCTGATGGAATTCCCGCCCGGCGTCGCCCACTTCCCCCATGTCGCCCAGCACCAGGACGCGCGGCGCGGCGGCGCGCGACAAGACGTCGATCGCCGCCAGCACGGAATCGGGGTTCGCATTATACGTATCGTCGATCACGACGACACCGTTTTTCCCCTGCTTGCGCTGCATCCGGCCATTGACTGGCGCGAAGGCTTGCAAGCCGCGCACAATCATTTCCGCCTCGACGCCGATCGCATGGCAGCAAGCAGCGGCAGCCAGCGCATTGCGCACATTGTGCAAACCGGCCGCCTGCAGGTTCACCTGCCATGTCCGGCCATCAATCCGCAGCGTCAGTTCGCTGCCGAAATCGCCCAGCCGGTAGTTGCCTCCGACATCGGCCTCGGCGGACAGCCCGAAAGTGACCACCCGGCGCTTGACGCTATCCGCAGCCAGCTCGCGCCACAACGGCGTGAATTCGTCATCTGCCGGGAAAACGGCCACGCCGCCCGGCGGCAAGCCAGCGATCACCGCGCCATTCTCGCGCGCCACAGCTTCTATGCTGTGCATGAATTCCTGATGCTCGCGCTGCGCGTTGTTGACCAGACCGACCGTCGGCTGCGCGATCGAAGACAGCAGCGCGATTTCACCGACATGGTTCATGCCCATTTCGATCACGGCCGCGCGGTGTTCGTCGCCCAGCCGAAGCAGCGTCAGCGGCACGCCGATGTCATTGTTCAGATTGCCGAGCGTTGCCAGCACATGACCATCACCAAAGGCCGCGCGCAGAATCGACGCAATCATTTCCTTGACCGTCGTCTTGCCATTGCTGCCGGTCACGCCAATCATCGGCAGCGCGAATTGCCGCCGCCAATGGCTGGCAAGCTCGCCGAACGCCATGCGGGTGTCCGGCACGATCAGCGCCGGCAACGTCAGGCCCTCGGGCACGCGCTCGACCACCACTGCGGCCGCCCCGCTGGCGGCAATATCATGCAGGAAATCGTGCGCGTCGAAACGTTCACCGCGCAATGCGATAAACAGGTTGCCCGGCTGCACCTGACGGCTGTCGGTGCTGATGCCGGCAAACGACGCGTCGCCAGTCCGACGCGAGCCTGCAATCCATGCCTGGATGGTTGAAAGGTTGCCGTTCATTCCATTCCTCTTTTCATCGTCGCACGCGCCGCCAGCGCCAGCGCCGCATGGTCGGCATCGGCAAACGGGTATCGGGTGCCCTTGATTTCCTGATAGTTCTCGTGCCCCTTGCCCGCCAGCAAAATCACATCCTGCTTCTCCGCCCGTTTCACCGTCTGCAGGATGGCGGCGGCGCGATCGTCAATCACTTGCGGCGGCGTGCGCATCCCGCCAACGATATGCGCAATAATTTGCTGCGGCTCTTCGCCGCGCGGATTGTCGCTGGTCACCACGACATGATCTGCCGCTTCGGCCACGGCCCCCATTTGCGGCCGCTTGCCCTGATCGCGATCGCCGCCGCAGCCGAACACGCACCACAGCTGGCCGCCGCGTTCGCTGGCGACAACGCGCAGCGCATCCAGCGCTTTTGCCAGCGCGTCCGGCGTATGCGCGTAATCGATCACGATCATCGGCGTTTCCTTGCCGCCCAGTTGCTGCATCCTGCCCGGCGCCGGCGCCAGCTTGGCCAGCGCATCGACCGCAGCCTGCCATTCGACGCCTTTCGCCAGCAACACGCCCAGCACGCCCAGCGCATTGCTGACATTGAAGCGGCCAACCAGATGCAATTTGACCCGCGCCGCGCCGAATGGCGACTCGACATGAAATTCAGTGCCGAACGATCGGGCGCGAATGCCGCTGGCGCGCAGCACGGCAATGCCGCCTGCCGCCTTGTCTTCCAGCGTGTAACCGATGACGGCGAGTTTGTCGCTGTAACGCTGCGCCAGCCCAGCGCCCATCGGATCATCCAGATTCAGCACCGCATGGCGCAAACCGTGCCAGCCAAACAGGGTTTCCTTGGCGGCGGCGTAGGCTTCCATGTCGCGGTGATAATCGAGATGGTCGCGGGTGAAGTTGGTAAACAGCGCGACATCGAAATGCATGCCGTTCAAACGGCCCTGATCCAGACCGATCGACGACGCTTCAATCGCCAGCGAAGCAACGCCGGCATCGCGCAAAGCGGCAAGATTGCACTGCAGCAGCACTGCGTCTGGCGTGGTATAACCGGTGGCTGTGTGGCTGCCGGCTTCACCATTGTGAAAAATGCCCACGCCCAGCGTTCCGATCGCCGCCGCCGGCTGCCCCTGCCGCGAAAGCGCGCTGGCAATCCACTGGCTGCACGATGTCTTGCCATTGGTGCCGGTGACCGCAACGGTGAACAGGCCGGCATCAGGCTGATGATAGTAGGCGGCGGCAACCGGGCCAGCCAGATTTTTCAGGTCGCTCACCGCCAGATGCGGCACATGCCAGTCATCCTGCCAGACAAAACCGTCGGCTTCATGGATGACCGCCCGCGCGCCGCGCCGAACCGCATCCGCGATGTAATCCCGGCCATCCGCCTCGTCACCGGGATAGGCGACAAACACCGTTGCGGGACTTGATTCGACCCGGCGCGAATCGGAAACCAGTTGCGCTTCCGGCGCCGCCGCTTGCAGCCATTGCAGGATCTGTTCCGGTTTTGTCATCGGCGCCACCATCAGATACTCTCCTTCAGGCCTTGCGCCGGGATGACGATGTTGGTTTTGGTCGTATCCGGCGCAACATTGAGCGCGCGCAGCGCATTCGCGGTCACGGTGGCAAAAATCGGCGCCGCCACGTCGCCGCCAAAATGCTTGCCGTTCGATGGTTCGTCCACCATGACGGCGATGATCAGCCTCGGCTCGGACACCGGCGCAAAGCCGACAAACGATGCAATGTACTTGTTCACATATTTGCCCCCGGCCAGCTTGTGCGCCGTGCCGGTCTTGCCTGCCACGCGGTAACCCGGCACCTGCGCTTTCGGCGCGGTTCCGCCAGGACCGGCAGCCATCTCCATCATCTTGCGCATCGCGCGCGCGGTCTTTTCAGAAATGACCCGCTGGCCGATCGGCTTGGCGCTGGTTTTCTGGAATGACAGCGGCACGGTATCGCCATTGCGGGCAAAAATCATGTATGACTGCGCCACCTGAAGCAGCGAGGCGGAAATACCATGGCCGTAACTCATCGTGGCCTGTTCGATTGGCCGCCATGACGCATATGGCCGCACCCGGCCTGCAACTGCGCCCGGGAACCCGATTTTCGGCTGCTGGCCGAAACCGACCGAGGTGAACATTTCCCACATTTCCTGCGGCTGCATCTGCAACGCCATCTTGGCCGTGCCGATGTTCGATGATTTCTCAATCACCTGTTCGACCGTCAGCACGCCATGCGCGTGCGAATCGCCGATGGTGGCGGTACCGATCGTCATCTTGCCCGGCGCCGTCTGAATGTGGGTTTCCGGCTTGACGAAACCGCGCTCCAGCGCCAACGCCACAGTAAACGGTTTCATCACCGAGCCCGGCTCGAAGGTGTCGGTCAGCACGCGGTTGCGCAATTGCGCGCCGGTCAGCGCGCCGCGATCGTTCGGGTTGTAGGTCGGCAGGTTGGCCAGCGCCAGCACTTCGCCAGTCTTGATGTCGAGCACGACGATACCGGCGGCCTTCGCCTTGTGCGCATCCATCGCCTCCTTGAGTTGCGTAAAGGCGATGTGCTGGATCTTGCTATCGAGCGACAACGTCAAATCCTTGCCATCCTGCGGTTCGCGGATCGCGCGCACGTCCTCGACGATATGCCCGAGCCGGTCCTTGATCACCCGGCGGTTGCCGGCCACGCCAGCCAGGGTTTTCTGATGCGCCAGTTCCATGCTTTCCTGGCCGACATCCTCGACATTGGTGAAGCCAACGACATGCGCCATCGCCGCTCCCTCCGGGTAATAACGCTTGTATTCCTTGCGCGTCTGGATACCGTCGATGCCGAGTTTCACCACCGCGTCGGCCACGTCGTTCTCAACCTGCCGCTTCAGGTACACAAAACCCTTGTCCGAATCGAGTTTCTTGTCCAGTTCGCGCTTGCTCATGCCGAGCAGTTTCGCCAGTTCGAGCAATTTCGCCTCGGGCGCATCCTTCACGTCTTCCGGTATGGCCCAAACCGCCTTGACCGGCAGGCTGGACGCAAGCACATGACCGTTGCGATCCATGATCTTGCCGCGCGTGGCCGGCAATTCCAGCGTGCGCACATAGCGAGATTCGCCCTGTTTTTGCAGGAAATCCTTCGACAGGCCCTGCAGCCAGATGGCGCGCCCTGCCAGCGCCAGCAGTGCGGCAAACATCACGAACAGCACAAAACGGGAGCGTCCGGTGGACAGCTTCGCCGTCAGCACCGGGCTGTTTGAAAACGGCATTCCTTTGGCCGCAGCCACGCGCTGGCCGGATGACATCGAGGCGAGCCGTTTCATTTCGCCCCCAAGGTCAGATACTGCGTGCGCGCCGGCGTCACGGCCGCCATATTCAGATCGCGCTTTGCGTTGGTCTCAATCCGTCCGGGCTGACCCAGCCGTGACTGCTCGACCCGCAGCTGTTCCCACTCGATCTCCAGTTGGCGTTTTTGCGCCTGCGCCCGCTCAAGCTCGATGAACAGTCGGCGCGCCTGATACTGCGCGTTCACCAGAAACAGCGCGCTGGCCACCAGCGCCAAGGCCAGAACCGATGTCACCCGCGCATTCATGCCACCTCCCGTTCTGGCAGGCGTTCGCCGATGCGCATGATGGCGGAACGGGCGCGCGGGTTTTCAGCCACTTCCTGCGCCGAAGGCTTGCTTTTCCGGATCAGCTTCATCTGCGGCTGCGGCAAATCGCGCGCCATCAGCGGCAGGCGGCGATCCGGCTGCGCCACGTGCGTTTTCGCTGCGATGAAGCGTTTCACCATGCGATCCTCCAGTGAATGGAAACTGATCACGACCAGCCTGCCATGCGGCGCCAGATGCCCGAACGCCGCGCCCAGCCCTACCTCCAGCTCCGCGAGCTCCTGGTTGATGTGGATGCGTATAGCCTGAAAAGTGCGGGTTGCTGGATCCTTGCCACTCTCCCGGCTCTTAACTGCGCCTGCCACGATTTGGGCAAGCTGTCGTGTGCCTGAAATTGGTGTGACTGCCCGGCCAGCAACAATCGCCTTTGCAATCTGAAAAGCAAACCGTTCTTCCCCATAGTCGCGTATCACCCTTTCGATTTGTTGTTCGGTTGCGGTGGCCAGCCATTCGGATGCCGGAATACCGCGCGTGGTATCCATGCGCATATCGAGCGGGCCATCCTGACGGAAACTGAAACCGCGCTCGGCGTCATCGACCTGCGGCGACGAGATGCCGAGGTCGAGCAGCACGCCATCGACTTGCGCGATGCCCCGCTCCTCCAGTGCCGCCGACATCGCGGCAAAACTGTCGTGCACGATTTCAAAACGCTGGTCGGTAATGGTCTGCGCCTCGGCTATCGCCTGCGGATCCTTGTCGAATGCCAGCAGGCGGCCGTGCCGGCCCAGCCGTTGCAGGATGCGGCGGCTGTGACCGCCGCGGCCAAAGGTACCATCGACATACATGCCATCAGCACGCGCACCCTCGATCGCCAGCGCGTCAACCGCTTCTTCCAGCAGCACGGTACGATGCTGCAATACCGGCGCTGCCTGCGTCGTCATTTCAGACCGTCAGAAAGAAAAATCACTCAGCGCTTCAGGCATGCCGGTGGCAATTGCCTGCGCTTCGCTTTCGGCGTATTTCGCCGAATCCCAGATTTCGAAGCGGCTGCCCATGCCGAGCAGCGTCACTTCGCGTGCCAAACCAGCGGCGGTACGCAGTTCCGGCGCAATCAGAATGCGCCCGGCTGAATCGAGTTCGACATCGCACGCGCTGCCGAGAAAAATCCGCTGCCACGCGCGCGCCGACATCGGCCAGGATGCGATCTGCTGCCGCATGATTTCCCATGCCGGGCGCGGAAACAGCAGCAGGCAGCCGTCGGGATGCTTGGTCAGCGTCAGCCGGCCCTCGCATTGCAGCGACAAAGCGTCACGATGCCTGGCAGGAATCGACATCCTGCCCTTGGCATCGAGAGTAATTGCTGATTCGCCCTGGAACATTGAAAATCCTCGCACTGACCGGCTACCGCGTGATTTGCAGCGATGTGCCGGCGTTTGCCACGCACCCCACAATTCGACACTTTTTCACACTATTGCCCACTTTAGATGAACGCATGTGCGTGGTCAAGCGATTTTCGCCGCAAAATTCAGATATTTTTCAATGAACTCAATGACTTAGCGCCGACTCCGGAAGCACTTTTCCACACCAAATATCCTGACAAATTAGGCACTTACCGCAGACATTGAATGTCGATACTTAGAAATCGAGCATTCGGCGGCCTGTCGTTTGTCCGTTCACCGTTACCGTGCGGTGCCCAAAAACCATCGATCGGGCTCCAATAGTGGAAAGCGGCCGTGGCGCGAAAGGCCGCGCGCGGGATAGCGTAACGAGGCGGCAATGAAGCGACAGTGACGCCACAGGGGGCGAAAGGAACTCGCCTTGGCGCTGCCAGCGACAAGTGCAGAATCCGCCCGGCTGCGCACGCTTCACAGCGCATGCAACCATGCTGCAGTTGGCGTCGGCATCGGCCACCATCGCGCGGCGAACCCTGGCGCTGCAGCGGCCGCGGCACCAGCAAAACAAAATCACATGGGGTATATAACCAAAACCAGATGCCGGGCCACGTATTTACTGGCTGTTTTTAAATACTGGCGGGAGTATATTTTTGGGGCTTACTGACCCAAAGAACCTTTTCGGTCAATTATTTTGACCTGCCTCGGCTGCGCGCCCTGTCCGGCGGCAGGCAGACAGCGGATAAAACGGATCGGCTCACACTCGCCGCCCGCATCCGAAAACATTGCCGGTGAGCCGCCCGGCGTCAGCCCGCGAAAAAGGGGAAAAGCAAAGCAGGCCGATAGGCCGGATTCTGTTACGGCGGCCAGCCTTGCTGCCAGCCGCTATGACAGTCATTCGTCTAGGCGCCGGATTGCTCCGGCGCTCGAGCTTCCTACCCGCACGCTCCGCGAGCCGCATCAATGCGTGCCTATTTGGAATTGCACCAGGTGGAGGTTGCCGCGTTTCACCGTAACTTAATACGCTCGTCTCTGTGGCCCTGTTCCTCGCCTTATACCTTGCGGTTTTCAGCGGACGGCCGTTAACCGTCACCCTGCTCTATGGTGTCCGGACCTTCCTCCCGCCGCCGCACACCGAAGTATGCGGTCGGCCAGCGACTGTCTGGCCTGCTTTGCGCCGCCATTTTACCGTGAAGCGCATCCGCTTGCGTTGAAATGCAGCCGGCTCAGGTGTAATCGCCCAGCGTGACAATCCGCATCAGCAGGCGGTAAAACACATAGGCCGCGTTGTAGCCCAGCCGTTTGTACCACGGCCGGTTGTCGAAATCTTCCAGATGTATTTGCGTTGCGTCGGCGATTCCCCGTTCGATATGCGCGCGCAAATCCCGCGTGAAGGCCGCGTCCTTGACCACGACATTCGCTTCGTGGTTCAGGAACAGGCTCAGGCCGTCGATATTGCTCGACCCGACCGTGGCCCAAATATCGTCCACCACCGCCACCTTCGCGTGCAGCTGGGTCTTGCGGTATTCGTACAGCTTGATGCCGCGCTTGAGCATCTTCGGATAAAACGATTGCGCGACCGAATCCTGCAGCCAGAACTCGCCCACCCCCAGCAGCAGCTTGACCTCGACCCCACGCGATGCCGCCGCCGCCAGCGCTTTTCTGAACTTGCGCCCAGGCGCGAAATACGGGTTCGCCATCACGATGCTGCGTCTGGCCGCGCCAATCGCCTGCAGGTAGGCGCGCTGAATCGTGCGCCGGTTGTGCAGGTTGTCGCGCACGACGAAGCCGGCCAGCCCGCGCTTGTCGGCATTCTGCGGCGGCGGCGGGATGTCGCGCATCAGACCAATCACGTGCAGCAGGCCGAGCTTGCCCAGCCGCACCCACTCCAGCCGCGCTTCGCGCTGAATACGCGCCACCAGCGGCCCTTCGATGCGGATGGCGAAATCCCAGCGCGGCGCCGGCAGCAACTGCTGCGGATCGTAATCGTAGCGCAGGTCGTCGGTAATATTGATGCCGCCGACGAACGCGACCCTGCCGTCGAGCACGCATATCTTGCGGTGCGTGCGCGCAATGCCGCGCCGGAACCAGCGATTGAACGAACGGTGACTGACGCCGCCGGCGATCAGCTCACTCTCCAGCTTCGAACCGATCACATGGCCGGTACCCAGCCAGTCTGTGATGACATGCACTTCGACCCCGCGCGAAGCGGCACGGAGCAGCGCCGCCTTGACCGCACGGCCGGCCTCGTCGGACGAAAAAATGTAGGTTTCGAAATAGATTTCCTCGACCGCCGCCTCGATGGCCCGGATCAGCGCCGGAAAATACGCTTCCCCGTTCTGCAGGATCGCCAGATGGTTGTGAGCGACGTATTTGACCGAGCGCATAAATGAGTGCGTGTTACCCCTGTGTCGAAACCTGATTGTCGGCAGCCCGCTACCGTTTGCTGCGGCGCGGGTGAACGAGTTCCAGCGTGGCGATGATCGGCGCATGGTCGGACAGCCGGCTCCAGCGGACGCCCTGCAGCACCTGCGCCGATTCTACCTTGAATCCGCGCACGTAAATCCGGTCCAGTCGCAGCCATGGCATCGTCACCGGAAAGGTGCGCGCCGGTGTTTTCTTCGCGCTGCGTCCGGTCAGGCGGCGCAGGTAATCGCCGAAGCCATCCTTCACGTCCTGCTCGTCGAACACTTCGAACACGCCCAGGTTTGCGCGCAGCATGTCGCCCAACTGGTTCTGCCAGTCATTGAAATCGCCGGCGATGATGATTGGCGCATCCGCCGGCGCTGTCTGCTGCGCATGCCGGATCAGCGCCTCGGTCTGGCGCCTGCGGCTGCCGGCGAACAGCCCGAGATGAACCACGAAACAGTGCACGTGGGCGTATTCGGTTTCAATCACGCAGTGCAAAATGCCGCGCGATTCCAGCGCGTGGTCCGAGACATCGAAATTCTCCGACGACATGATCCGGTAGCGGCTGAGCAGCGCATTGCCGTGGTGGCCGTGGTCATACACCGCGTTCATGCCATAGGCGCTGTGGTACAACCGGCCAGCCAGAAACTGGTGCTGCGCGATGGTCAGCAATGGACTGTCCAGACGCACCGCCAGCAAATCGTGCTGCCCCTGCACCTCCTGCAAGAACACCAACTCCGCATCAAGCGAGCGCAATGCCCGTTTCAGCGAGTGAATCCGTGGCCGCTGCGCCAGCGAAGTCACCCCCTTGTGGATGTTGTAAGTTGCGATGCGAAGTTTCATAATGCTTATTTTACGGAAAATGCCATGCCGGCATTTGCGCACAAGCAAGAAAGCGGCACGGACATGGTGCGCCAAACCACGCCCGCAACCCGCCCGCCACAGGCATCGCTGATATTGTTGTCATGACATTGCCATGTGGCAATGATATGCGACTTGCTGTAGAATTAATAATTAACTTAATGCGTCTTTCGTTATATCTGCAAGGAATTCCCCCCTGCGATACCGACCCTGTGCATGAACAGGAAAGGGGTTCTTTTTTTTGCAATTATGACAACAGCGCAGTATAATTTATTGTTGCACAACGTAGGGATTCACTGACATGACCGAACAAACGAACCAGAATGCAGAGGCCGATGCAAGCCAGCGCGTTTACGACCCGAACAATCTGCTCGACACGCTGATCAAGCTGATGAGCCTGAAAAATGACGCTGCGCTGTCGCGCGCGCTCGAAGTAGCGCCGCCGGTCATCAGCAAAATTCGCCACAACCGCCTCCCGGTCGGCGCATCGCTGCTGATCCGCATGCACGAAGTCAGCAACCTGAGCATCAAGGAATTGCGTGAACTGATGGGCGACCGCCGCGCGAAGTTCCGCATCAGCGACAAGCAGTTCAAACCGAAAACCACCGACAACCAGTAATCCTAACCCGCTGCTGCGCCCGGCTTCTTCGCCGTGTGCAGCTGTTTCATCGCAATATCGAAACGGCCTTCGCACAGCAGCGGAATCACCGCCAGACTCTGATTGATCGCTTCATCGATCAGAGTCTGTTCTTCCTTGCGCGGACGGTGCAGCACGAAATCGATCACCGGCGATTTCAGCCCCTGCTCGCGCGGGTGGCCAACACCGATGCGCAGGCGCCAGAAATCCTGCGTTCCAAGCGCGGCCGCGATATCCTTTAATCCGTTATGACCGCCGGATGAACCGGCCTTTTTGATCTTCGCCGTGCCCGGCGGCAGGTCGAGCTCGTCGTGCACCACCAGGATTTCATCCGGCGCGATCTTGAAAAACCGCGCCAGCGCGCCGACCGCGCGGCCGGACAGATTCATGAAGGTCTGCGGCTCCAGCAGCCAGACTTCCTGCCCACCAATGCGGGTTTTCGCCGCCAGCGCCTGAAAACGCGATTCCTTCTGCAACTGGCAGCCGGGCAGCGTGTGCGCCAGATTGTCCACTAGCCAAAAGCCGGCGTTGTGGCGCGTTTGTTCGTATTCCGGGCCTGGATTGCCTAGGCCAACAATGAGACGAATGGACATGATGGTACCGCGTCAAAAAGCGGCATTATCGCGGAAAAGCCGGGCGCTGCCTACACACCCCAGACCACGTCGCGCTCTTTTCTGTTGGCGCGCCGAAGCATTTCCAGCAGCGGGTACGCGCGCGCGGCAAAGCTGACCGGTTCAACCTTGCGCTCCTTTTCGCGCTGCTGCTTGCGGCGCTCATCCTGCCGGTCGATCTCGTCCTTGTCCTCATCTTCCACCAGACCTGCCTCGCGCTTTTGCTGCAGCTCGAGTTCCTTTTCGCGCGCCTCCGCCTCGCGCCTGGCCTTTTCCTCCGCCTCGACCACCTTCATCCGCTCGACTTCGGCTTCCAGCTTCGCAATCGCTTCCGCCGTTTCCGCCGCCAGGATAATGCCCTTGTCAATGTCGCGCCCAAGCACGTCGAGCAGCGGCTTGGCGTTTTCCTCGAACATGATGATGTCACCCGCCGCCTTGCATTTGAATATCACCAGCATCTGAATACCCTCGTCAAAATGATTGTTTTTCGGGAGTATACAAACAAACCACCTCGCCGCGCCAAATATTCCGGGGCAGTTCTGAAATACTACCGCCAGTATATTTTGTCCCCGACCGGCCGGCTGCAAGCCGCCATCAGGCGCCCCGCGTCCAGTAGCCGGGCTGGGCGTAAATCGACTTCAGCATGTCGATGAACAGCCTCGTTTTCAGCGGCAGGTGCTGCTGCTGCGGGTAAATCGCGGTGATGTCGTAATTCGACAGCGCGTATTCATCCAGCACCGTCACCAGTTCTCCCGATGCCAGCTGCGTTTCGATTTCCCAGGTCGAGCGCCATGCCAGCCCCAGCCCTTCGAGGCACCAGCGATGCAGCAGTTCGCCATCGTTGCAATCGAGCTTGCCCACCGGACGGACGATCACCGCCTTGCCTTTATCACGGAAATACCAGCCGCGCTGCTGTCCGCCCTGCAGGTTGAACGTCAGGCAGTTGTGCTTCATCAAGTCGTTCAGGTTTTTCGGCACGCCATGCCGGGCAAAGTATTCCGGCGTGCCGCAAACCACCCGGTGGTTCTGATACAGCTTGACCGCCACCAGGCTCTGATCGATGTTGCCGCCAATGCGGATGCTCAGGTCGTAACCCTCGCGCACCATATCGACCACCTGATCGCTGAGATTGAACGAAATCCGCACGTCCGGGTTCGCTTTCAGGAATGCCGGCGCGTACGGCGCCACATGCTTGCGTCCGAACGACGCCGGCGCGGTCACGATCAGATGACCCGTCGCCTTGTCGCGCCCCTCGGCCACCACCCGTTCGGCCCGGTCGATGTCGCCCAGTATCTGGCGGCAGTGATCGAGGAACACCGATCCCTGCTCCGTCAAAGAAAGATGACGTGTGGTACGATGCATCAGCTTCGCGCCAAGACGCTTTTCCAGCGCATCAATGCGCCGTCCCAGCATCACCGGCGTGATGCCCTTTTCCAGTGCGGCGCGCGCAAGACTTCCCTTGTCCACCACCAGCACGAAAGCTTCAATTTGCTTGAGCTTATCCACCCGTCAATTCCTTACATCAAGTATCGAATAACACGATTTTTTATTATCTTATCAAACCATTTGTTCATCACTATAATTAAAAATCAATAATCCACAAATGTGTCAACAAGGAGGTGCCCCGTGGCTAAAATGACCGCAGCTGAAGCAGCTGTACATGTAATGGAAAAAGAAGGCGTCACCCAGTTGTTTGGTGTGCCTGGCGCTGGTATTAATCCGTTTTACGCTGCGCTGAAAAAGCGCGGCACGATGAAACACATCCTGGCGCGCCACGGCGAAGCCATCGGACACATGGCCGAAGGTTACACCCGTGCCAAAGCCGGCAATATCGGTATCGGTATCTGTACGTCCGGCCCGGCCGCGACCGACATGATCACCGGCCTGTACTCGGCCATCGCCGACTCGATCCCGATCCTGGTCATCACCGGTCAGGCACCGCGCGCACGTCTGCACAAGGAAGACTTCCAAGCGGTTGACATCGAGCGCATCGCTGCGCCGGTCACCAAATGGGCCGTTACCGTACGCGAACCGGCGCAGGTGCCGCGCGCATTCCAGCAAGCATTCCACCTGATGCGCTCCGGCCGTCAGGGCCCGGTGCTGATCGACCTGCCGTTCGACGTGCAGACCACCGAGATCGAATTCGATCCAGATACCTACACCCCGCTGGACGTGTTCAAGCCGAAAGCAAGCCGCGCGCAGATCGAGAAAGCAATCTCGATGCTGAACGAATCCGAGCGTCCGCTGATCATCTCCGGCGGCGGCGTCATCATTGCCGACGCAGCGAAGAAGCTGGTCGAGTTCGCCGAAATCGTCGGCGTGCCGGTCGTGCCGACGCTGATGGGCTGGGGCTCGATTCCGGACGACCACCCGCTGGAAGCCGGCCAGGTCGGCCTGCAGACGCATCACCGCTACGGCAATGCGAACTTCCTCGCATCCGACTTCGCGCTCGGCATCGGCAACCGCTGGGCCAACCGCCACACCGGCACGCTCGAGGTTTACACCAAGGACCGCAAATTCGTGCACGTTGACATCGAACCGACCCAGATCGGTCGCGTGTTCTGCCCGGATTACGGCATCGTGTCCGACGCGGCTTATGCGCTGGATCTGTTCGTCGAAGTGGCGAAGGAATGGAAAGCCGCCGGCAAGCTGAAAGATCGTTCCGCCTGGGTAGCAGCCTGCCAGAAGAACAAGCGCACGCTGCTGCGCAAGAACGACTACGACAACGTGCCGATCAAGCCGCAGCGCGTCTATGGCGAGATGAACAAGTTCTTCGGCAAGGACGTCCGCTACGTGACCTCGATCGGCCTGTCCCAGATCGGCGCCGCGCAGCACCTGAAGGTGTACAACCCGCGTCACTGGATCGATTGCGGCCAGGCCGGCCCGCTCGGCTGGACCATTTCCGCCGCGCTCGGCGTGCGTGCTTCCGACCCGAGCAGCGAAATCGTCGCGATTTCGGGCGACTTCGACTTCCAGTTCATGATTGAAGAGCTGGCCGTCGGCGCGCAGTTCAACCTGCCGTACATCCATATCGTGGTCAACAACTCGTACCTCGGCCTGATCCGTCAGGGCCAGCTGGGCTTCAACGACCTCGACTACTGCGTGCAACTGTCGTTCGACAACGTCAATGCACCGGAAGTCAACGGCTACGGCATCGACTTCGTCACCGTGGTCGAAGGCCTCGGCTGCAAGGCGCTGCGCGTATTCAACCCGGACGACCTGCCGGCTGCATTTGCAAAAGCGCGTGAGCTGATGAAGGAATTCAAGGTGCCGGTTGTAGTTGAAGTGATCCTGGAACGTGTCACCAATATCCCGATGGGCGGTGACATCGACAAGATCAACGAATTCGGTGGCGCGATCGACCTCGCGGAGTAAAATACACCGGTTCCGAACCGCCTGTTGACGTGCATGTTCACGTCGCAGGCGGTTTGCCAATTGAAGACGACAATAAATTACCGAAGGGGGAATGAAATGCCGAAACTGGCTGCCAATCTGAGCATGATGTTCACCGAAGTACCGTTCATGGATCGTTTCGACGCCGCCGCCAAAGCCGGCTTCAAGGGCGTTGAATTCCTGTTCCCGTACGAATTCGACCTGAACCAGATCGCCGACAAACTGAAATCGAACAACCTGCAACTGGTGCTGCACAACCTGCCGGCCGGCAACTGGGCTGGCGGCGAGCGCGGCATCACCTGCCACCCGGATCGCGTGGGCGAATTCCAGGACGGCGTGGGCAAGGGCATCGAAGCAGCGAAAAAACTGGGCGTGCCGCAACTGAACGCACTGGCCGGCAAGCTGCCGGAAGGCGTTTCCGCCGACAAGGCGCGCGCGACCTTCGTTTCAAACCTGAAGTTCGCGGCGGAAAAACTGAAAGCCGAAGGCATCCGCCTGATCACCGAGCCGATCAACACGTTCGATATCCCGGGCTTCTTCCTGAACCGCACGCAGCAAGCTGTGGACATCATCAAGGACGTCGGTTCCGACAACCTGTTCATCCAGCACGACATCTACCACATGCAGCGGATGGAAGGCGAACTGGCGAACACGATCAAGGCCAACATCGGCCTGATCAAGCACATGCAGCTGGCCGACAACCCGGGCCGGAACGAGCCGGGCACGGGCGAAATCAACTATAAGTTCCTGTTCAAATTCATCGATGATCTCGGCTATGATGGCTGGATTGGCTGCGAATACAAGCCGCTGACGACGACCGAAGCCGGTCTGGGCTGGCTCAAGGCGCACGGCGCGTAATCCGCGACTCGCGATAACAACGTACAACTTACTGGAGAATACAAATGGCAAACGTAGGCTTTATTGGTCTGGGTATCATGGGCGCCCCGATGGCGCTGAATCTGCAAAAAGGCGGCCACAAGCTGTTCGTCAACAGCCACAGCGCAACCCCGGCTGATCTGGTCGCTGGCGGCGCGGTTGTCTGTGCCAATGGCGCAGAAGTCGCCAAGCAGGCCGACATCATCATCCTGATGGTGCCGGACACCCCGCACGTTGAATCCGTGCTGTTTGGCGAAAATGGCGTGGCACAAGGCATCAGCAAAGGCAAGATCGTGGTCGACATGAGCTCGATCTGCCCGATCCAGACCAAGGAATTCGCGAAGAAAATCAACGCCCTGGGCTGTGAATACCTGGACGCGCCGGTTTCCGGCGGCGAAGTTGGCGCGAAAGCCGCCACGCTGACGATCATGATCGGCGGTTCCGAAGCAGCGTTCAACACGGTCAAGCCGCTGTTCGAACTGATGGGCAAGAACATCACGCTGGTCGGCGGCAATGGCGACGGCCAAACCACCAAAGTAGCGAACCAGATCATCGTCGCGCTGAACATCCAGGCCGTGGCTGAAGCCATGCTGTTCGCGTCGAAAGCTGGCGCCGATCCGGCCAAAGTCCGTCAGGCATTGATGGGCGGTTTCGCCTCGTCGCGCATTCTCGAAGTGCATGGCGAGCGCATGATCAAGCGCACGTTCAACCCGGGCTTCCGCATCGAGCTGCATCAGAAAGACCTGAACCTGGCACTGCAAGGCGCGAAGGCCATGCACATCTCGCTGCCGAACACCTCGACTGCGCAGGAACTGATGAACGCCTGCGCCGGCAACGGCATGAGCGGCCTCGATCACTCCGCGCTGTGCCGCGCGATCGAGATCATGGCGAACCACGAAATCGCCAAAGCGTAAAAAACAGTATTATTACGCCAATGGGCCGGGCGCCCATCGAACCATGCCCGGCCCGGAAGTTTTGTTTGTTCCGGCCATCAAGCAATTTTGCCCGCCATGCGGTATGGCAAACTCCTGTTTGGTGGCCGTATCTTTCAAGAGCACCGCATGCCTTTCACTACCGACCCCCGACAATTTCTGATTGATCTCTTTTCCGGCGCGGTTTCAGCCGTCAGCGCCGCGAAATGCCTGCCGTCATTCCTGCCGCAACCGCCGGCAGGCGGCCGCACGCTGGTGATCGGCGCCGGCAAGGGGGCCGCCGCGATGGCCAAGGCGGTCGAAGACCACTGGCAGGGCGAACTCTCCGGCCTGGTCGTGACCCGCTATGATCATGGCGCCGACTGCAAGAAAATCGAAGTGGTCGAAGCCGCGCATCCGGTGCCGGATGAAGCCGGCCGCGCCGCGGCTGGCCGCATCATGCAAATGGTGCAGGGCCTGACAGAAAAAGACCTGGTGCTGTGCCTGATTTCCGGCGGCGGCTCCGCGCTGCTGGCGCTGCCCGCGCCCGGCATCACGCTGGAACAGAAACAAGCCATCAACCGCGCGCTGCTCAGAAGCGGCGCCACGATTTCCGAAATGAATTGCGTCAGGAAACACCTGTCGGCCGGGCGACGACCCGGGCGTGATCGCCAGCGGCCCGACGCTGCCAGACCCGACCACCTGCGCCGATTCGCTCGCGATCCTGAAAAAGTATGACATCGAGACTCCGGACAACATTCGCCAGCATCTCGAATCCGGCGCTGGCGAAACGCCAAAGCCGGGTGATGCTCGCTTTACCGGCCACAGCCATCACGTCATTGCAACCGCGCAGGAAGCGCTGGAAGCGGCAGCCGAAATGGCGCGCAAGGCAGGCATTACGCCGCACATCCTGTCCGATGGCATCGAAGGCGAAGCGCGCGACATCGGCCTGATGCATGCCGCGCTGGCGCGCCAGATCGCGACCCGCAACCAGCCGTTCACCGCACCTTGCGTGCTGATTTCCGGCGGCGAAACCACTGTGACTGTGCGCGGCAAGGGCCGCGGCGGCCGCAATGCCGAATTCCTGCTAAGCTTTGCTACCGCAATGGAAGGCAACCCGAAAGTCCATGCGATTGCCTGCGACACCGATGGCATCGACGGCTCGGAAGACAATGCCGGCGCCGTTTACGGCCCGGATTCCGTGGCGCGCGCCGAAGATCTCGGCCTGCGTGCCATTGCGATGCTCGACAACAACGACGGCTATGGTTTTTTCAACGCGTTAGGCGATCTGGTGGTTACGGGCCCAACCCGCACCAACGTCAACGATTTCCGCGCCATTTTGATTCTTTAATCCAGACAAGAATAGACCAATATCATGCGACGTCTCCGTAAAGCAAAAATCGTGGCCACGCTTGGCCCGGCCAGTTCCGATCGTGCCACCATCCTCGCGTTGTTTGAAGCCGGGGTTGACATGTTCCGTTTCAATTTCAGCCACGGCACGCACGACGATCACCGTGCCCGCTACGATATCGTGCGCGACATCGAACGCGCTGTCGGCCGTCCGATCGCGATTCTGGCCGACATGCAAGGCCCGAAACTGCGTGTCGGCAAATTCACCAACAGCAAAATCATGCTGGAACCCGGGCAGAAATTCACGCTCGATCGCGATACCAGCGATGGCGACCAGCGCCGCGTCTGCCTGCCGCACCCTGAACTGTTCGACGTCATCACCGCTGGCCAGAACCTGCTGCTGGACGATGGCAAGCTGCGGCTGAAAGTGCTCGACAGCGACGGCTACAGCATCCGCACCGAAGTACTCACCGGCGGCGCGCTGTCGGATCGCAAGGGCGTGAACGTGCCGGACGTCATCCTGCCGATCCCTGTCCTGACGGAAAAGGATCACCGCGATCTGGATTTCGCGCTGACGCTCGGCGTGGACTGGGTGGCGCTGTCATTTGTGCAGCAGCCGGAAGATCTGATCGAGGCGCGCAGCATCATCGCCGGCCGCGCCGGCCTGATGACCAAGCTGGAAAAACCGGCTGCGCTTGATCGTCTGGAAGAAATCGTGCAGGCATCCGATTCCGTCATGGTCGCCCGTGGCGACCTCGGGGTCGAACTGCCGCCGGAGCGCGTGCCAGGCATCCAGAAACGCATCCTGCGCGCCTGCCGCCACTACGGTAAGCCGAGCATCATCGCCACCCAGATGCTGGAATCGATGATCCTGTCGCCAACGCCGACCCGGGCCGAAGCATCCGACGTCGCCAGCGCAATCTACGAAGGCGCCGATGCGGTCATGCTGTCGGCTGAATCGGCCAGCGGTTCCTATCCGGTGCAGGCAGTCGAAATCATGAACCGCATCATCTGCGAAGTCGAACGCGATCCGACCTATACCGCGATGATCGATGCCCAGGCGGAGCCGGCACAGGCGAACCGCAGCGACGCCATCTGCTCGGCACTGAAAACCGTGACCCAAACGATAGGCGCGCCAGCTTGCGTGACCTACACCGCGTCCGGTCACACCAGCCGGCGTGCTGCGCGCATGCGTCCGATGTCGCCGATCCTCAGCATCACACCGAATATCGACACCGCGCGCCGGATGGCCATCACCTGGGGCGTGCATTCGGTCCTGATCGACCACGACGTGGCCGACATCGACGAAATGGTGGCAGCAGCCTGCGATACTGCCAAACGGGAAGGGTTTGCCGAAGCCGGCAACCAGCTGGCGATTGCCGCCGGCATGCCGTTCGGCCATCCGGGCTCGACCAACCTGCTGCACATCGTGACCGTGCCGGAATAAGGCGCGCCAGCACTGGAAACCGTTTGCGCCCGCCTCCGCGTGGCGCAGATGGTTTTCCGGGAGTATGAGGCCAAATTATCCTGCCGGGCCTCAGATTTACTGGCTCCTGAAAAATACAAGGGGTAGTATTTTAGGCCGGCATGGCGACAAAAAACGGGGCTGCGGCTCCGTTTTTTTGTTTGCGGCCCAACGGCTGTTTGCCTGAACTTAACAGGCTACAGGCCTATCCCACACCACCTGCGCCGGCAGCGCGCCACGCAGGGCATTGCACGCCACCACCGCTTCCGCCCGCCGCAAATCCGCCAGCGTCAGCGTCCGCTCGGCCGCGTTCCAGGCCGGGTCCGCCAGCAACAGCGAGCGCATCACGCCCGGCAGCAAGCCGGCCGACAGCGGCGGCGTAAACCAGCGGCCATCGAGCTTGATGAATACATTGCTGCGTCCGCCTTCGGTCAGTTCGCCGCGTTCGTTGAAAAACAGCATGTCGAACGCGCCTTGCCGCTCGGCCTCGCGCCAGGCGGCATCGTAACCGCGGCGCACGGTGGTCTTGTGGCGCAGGAACAGGTTGCCGGATTGCATCTGGCCAGCCGACAACAGCAGCCGCACCGGCGTGGTCAGCGGCGTCAGCGGCGCGGTTTGCAGTTCGATGCCGGTTGCGGCCAGCGCCAGCCGCAAGCGGTGTTCGCCCTCGGGTACATCGGGCAGCACGTCGCATGCCTGCCGCACCGCCGCGCGCAGCGCCGCCTCGTCAAACGCGAAGCTGAAATAGCTGGCCGAGGCGCGCAGGCGCTGCAAATGCAGATCAAGCTGGCGGCAGCCGTCCTGCGTGGCCAGCATGGTTTCAAACAGCGCGAACGTTTGCGGCAACCCGGTCAGGAAGCTGGCTTTCAACTGGCATTCCTCGTATTCGTCCGCCGGCTCGCTGTCGTGCACGATGCCGGCGCCTATGCCGAGTTCGCCCCGGCGCACTCCGCTGGCTTCGTCCGGCGCGCCAAGCGTCAGCGTCCGGATCGGCACCGACAGGCAGAAATCGCCACTGCGGTTTTGATCGGCTGGCGGGTCGAACCAGCCGATTGCGCCGGTGTACAGGCCGCGTGGCGCCGGTTCGAGCTGATCGATGATTTGCATTGCGCGCCGTTTCGGTGCGCCGGTGATCGAGCCGCAGGGGTAAATCGCGCGAAAAATGTCGGCCAGCGTTGCGTCCGTGCGCAACCGGGCGCGCACGGTCGAAGTCATTTGCAGCACATGGCCGAAGCGGCCGACGTCAAACAGCGCCGGCGTCCGCACCGAACCGGTTTGCGCCACCCGGCCGAGGTCGTTGCGCAGCAAATCGACGATCATCAGGTTTTCCGCCCGGTTCTTTTCATCCGCCGCCAGCGCCTGTGCCGCGGCGGCATCGGCTGCGTCATCGCCGCTGGCTGGTGCCGTGCCTTTCATCGGCTGCGCGGTCAATTCGCCGCCCTGATGCCGGATGAACAGTTCCGGCGACAAGGACAGCACCGCGCGCCCGCCTGGCAGCGCAATCAGCGCGCCATACGGCACCGGCTGGCGCTGGCGCAAACGCTGATACAGCGCCAGCGGCGAGCCGAACAGGTCGAACATCAGCCGGTAGGTGTAGTTGATCTGATAGACATCGCCCGCCTCGATGTAGGCGCGAATCCGGTCAATCGCCGCTGTGAATTCGGTTTCGCTGACGTTCGCCCGCACGCCGCCGATGCCGGACGGCAGCGCATCCGGCGCGACGCGCATTTGCAACCATTGCGTCACCTGCGTGTTCGACATCCGCTCGCAACGCTCGAACAGCAGCACCTGCGCCAGCGGCCTGTCGATTTCCTTGTGGCCGACGCCTTGCAACTGCGCCCCCAGTTCATACGCCAGCAGCCCGACCGCCTGTTTACCCGCGGCCAGCGCCTGCTGCAGGTTTGCCAGCAGCGCCGGCAGTTCATCCGCGCAACCGCATTCGAGCGTGCCGGCCAAACCGGTGTACAGCCGCGAACGCGGCTCGGCATCGGTCGCGGCGCAATCGTCCAGCAGGGCGAAACAATCGGTCATCATGTCAGGCGTGGCGTGAAACGACCGACTATAGCATGGCGGGAATTGCCACCGACGAAGGCTGGTCGCGGTATCATAACGGCATGACAAATCCGACCCTGCTGCAGCTGATCGGCGCCGCCATTTTCGGCCTCGCCGTGCTGCATACCTTCCTCACCAGCAAGTTCGAACATCTGGCGCATGGCAGCACGCGCCACGCCGGCATCTGGCATCTGCTGGGTGAAGTCGAAGTCGTGTTCGGTTTCTGGGCATTGGTGCTGGTGCTGGCGATGGCAAGCCTGTCCGGCACCGCCGACGCCGTTGCTTATCTCGACAGCCGCAACTTCACCGAGCCGCTGTTCGTGTTCGTCATCCTGGTGATCGCCGCCACCCGGCCGGTGCTGTATCTGACCAAGCGGCTGGTCGATCTGGCGGTGCGCGTGCTGCCGCTGGCCGAACCGCTGGCGTACTATCTGATCATCCTGACGCTGGTGCCACTGCTTGGCTCGTTCATCACCGAACCGGCGGCGATGACGCTGGCGGCGCTGATGCTGCGCGACCGTTATTACCGCGGTGCAATGTCATCGCGGCTGCAATACGGCACGCTGGGCGTGCTGTTCGTCAACGTCTCGATCGGCGGCGTGCTGACGCCATTCGCCGCGCCGCCGGTATTGATCGTCGCCAGCAAATGGGGTTGGGACATCGGCTTCATGCTGACCCACTTCGGCTGGAAGGCGGCGATTGCGGTCGGCATCAACGCGGTTCTGGCGACGTTGCTGTTCGCGCGCGAACTGATGCGGCTGAACCCGCCGGCGGCCGCGAACGATGCCAATTACGAAGCAAACCACAGCGATGCAGCCAATGATGCAGAACAGCGGATGCCGCCGGCAGTGGTGCTGATCCACCTGCTGTTTCTGGCCGGCACAGTCGCGTTCAGCCACCATCCGGCCGTGTTCATGGGGCTGTTTCTGTTTTTTCTCGGCTATACCCAAGCCTACCGCCGGCATCAGGATCCGCTGCTGCTGCGCGAAGGCTTGCTGGTGGCGTTTTTCCTCGCCGGGCTGATCGTGATCGGCGGCCTGCAACAATGGTGGCTGCAGCCGCTCCTGGGCGGCATCGGCGATTCGGCGCTGTTTCTGCTGGCCGCGTCGCTGACCGCGCTCACCGACAACGCCGCACTGACCTATCTCGGCTCGCTGGTTGAAGGACTGTCCGCCTCGGCCAAATACGCGCTGGTGGCCGGCGCTGTCACTGGCGGCGGGCTGACGGTGATCGCCAACGCACCGAATCCGGCCGGGTTCGCGCTGCTCAAGAACCATTTCCACGGCCAAGCTATCAGCCCGCTGGGACTGCTGCTGGCGGCGCTGGTGCCAACGCTGGTTGCCGCCGCCTGCTTTGTCTGGCTCTGACAGAAAAAACAAGGGGTATACACCAAAAACGCAGCGTCGGGCCACGTATTTTCTGGCTGTTTTTAGATACTACCCACAGTATATTTTTCAGCCTAATTATACTCAAACGCGTTTTCGGTCAGTTATTTTTGGCCGCCGCCAACATGCCACCGCGCGCAGGTACGGATTCAGGCTGGCGGACGGAACGGGGCAACCTGAAAAAAACAGGGGTATGCGGGCGAACATATTGGCTGCGCCAGACTTTCCGGCATTCCCGAAACATACCCATGGGGGGTATGTTGGCAGCGGGCAGCAAGGCCGCTTCGGCCCGGCCAGCCGCCGGGCGCGCTAATGGAATGGGAACGCAAGTAGTATAATGCACGCAATGAGTGCAATTGACGACCTGCAACTGGATGCGATTCGCGTTCCGCCCCATTCGATTGAGGCGGAACAGTCGGTGCTGGGCGGCCTGCTGCTCGACAACGCAGCCTGGGACAGGATCGCCGACCTGCTGACCGAAAGCGATTTTTACCGCTACGACCACCGCCAGATTTTCAGCCACATCGGCAAGCTGATCGCGGCCACCAAGCCGGCCGACGTGATCACCGTGTTCGAATCGCTCACCAACGTCGGCAAGGCGGATGAAGTCGGCGGGCTGTCGTACCTGAATGCGCTGGCGCAGAATACGCCATCGGCCGCCAACATCCGCCGCTACGCCGAAATCGTGCGCGAGCGCGGCGTGCTGCGCAAGCTGATCACCGTGTCGGACGAAATCGCCGGGCAGGCGTTCAGCCCGCAAGGCAAGGAAGTGTCGCAACTGCTGTCCGAAGCCGAATCCCGCATCCTGGCGATTGCGCAGGAAGGCGCGCGCGGCGCGCAGGGCTTCCTCGAAATCCAGCCGCTGCTGGCCGAGGTGGTGCAACGGGTGGAAGAACTGTACAACCGCGACAACCCGAGCGACATCACCGGCGTGCCGACCGGCTTCATCGATCTGGACCGGATGACTTCCGGCATGCAGCCGGGCGACCTGATTGTCGTCGCCGGCCGCCCGTCGATGGGCAAGACCGCGTTTTCGGTCAACATCGGCGAGCATGTCGCGCTCGACAGCGGCTTGCCGGTGGCAGTGTTTTCGATGGAAATGGGCGGGGCGCAACTGGCCATGCGGATGATCGGCTCGATTGGCCGGCTCGATCAGCAGCGGCTGCGCACCGGCCGCCTGAACGACGACGAATGGCCGCGCCTGACCTACGCCATCCAGAAAATGGATGAAACGCAGCTGTACATCGATGAAACCCCGGCGCTGACCTCGCGCGACCTGCGCGGCCGCGCGCGCCGGCTCAAGCGCCAGTGCGGCCAGCTTGGCCTGATCATCATCGACTACCTGCAATTGATGGCGCCGAACTCCAGTGGCGAAAACCGCGCGACCGAAATCTCGGAAATCTCGCGCGATTTGAAGGCGATGGCCAAGGAATTGAACTGTCCGGTGATCGCGCTGTCTCAGTTGAACCGCTCGGTCGAACAGCGGCCGAACAAACGGCCAGTGATGTCCGATATCCGCGAATCCGGCGCGATCGAGCAGGATGCCGACCTGATTTTGTTCATCTACCGCGACGAAGTCTATAATCCGGACTCTCCCGACAAAGGCTCGGCGGAAATCATCATCGGCAAGCAGCGCAACGGCCCGATTGGCACCGTGCGCCTGACCTTCGCCGGCCAGTATACGAAATTCGAAAACTATGCCGGCGGCTCCGGCATCTACAGCAACGAATGACCACCTTTCACGCAACAATCTAGATACGGGAAGCGACCATGTTTGGACGACTGATGCCCTCGGAAGGGCAATTTTTTGACATGTTTAACCAGATGGGCGACCTGAGCGTCAAATGCGCGTATGAATTGCAGGCGCTGGTGTCCAATATCGAGGATGTCGATATCCGCCTGCACTCGGTCGATCAGCTCGAAAAGCAGGCCGACCAGATCACCTACAAGACGGTGGCGATGCTGCACAAAACCTTCATCACGCCGCTGGAACGCGACGACATCCACCGCCTGATCACGAAGATGGATGACATCCTCGATATGATGGAAGACGCGGCGCAAACCGTGTCGCTGTACGACATCAAACATGTGACGCCGGAAGCGAAACGCCTGGCCGAACTGATCGTCGCCTGCGCGCTGAAGGTGCAGGAAGCGGTATCGCTGCTGTCGAACATGAAGAATGCGCGCAAGATCACGGAAATCTGCGACGAAATCGACCGACTGGAATCCGATGCCGATCACGTGCTGCACGCGGCGCTGTCGCGCCTGTTCCGCGACGAACCGGACGTGCGCAATCTGATCAAGCTGAAATCGTTGTACGAATTCCTCGAATCGGTCACCGACTGCTGCGAAGAAGTGGCCAACATCATCGAAGGCATCGTGGTCGAAAATGCCTGATTGACCGCCACCGACCGGAATACTTGAAACGCATCTCATGCAAACCTTCCAATTCAGCATTTACGTCCTGATTTTCCTGATCGCACTCGCGCTGCTGTTCGATTTCATGAACGGCTTTCACGATGCCGCCAATGCCATCGCCACCGTCGTCTCGACCGGTGTGCTAAAACCACAGCAGGCCGTCGGAATGGCCGCTTTTTTCAACGTCGTTGCCCTGTTCGTGTTCCATCTGCACGTGGCGACCACCATCGGCAAGGGCACGATCGAACCGTCAATCGTCGATCATTACGTCATCTTCGGCGCGCTCGTCGGCGCCATCGTCTGGAACATTATCACCTGGTACTACGGCATCCCGTCGTCGTCGTCGCACGCGCTGATTGGCGGCCTGGTCGGCGCGGCCGTGGCAAAAGCCGGCAGCGGTTCGCTGATCGCCGGCGGCCTGATCAAGACCATTGCGTTCATCGTAATTTCGCCGGTGCTCGGTTTCCTGTTCGGTTCTCTCATAGTGCTGCTGGTATCGTGGCTGTTCGTCCGCAGCACGCCTCGCAACATCGACCGCTGGTTCCGTCGGCTGCAACTGGTCTCTGCTTCGATGTACAGCCTAGGCCACGGCGGCAATGACGCGCAAAAAACGATGGGCATCATCTGGATGCTGCTGATCGCCGGCGGCTACAGCAGCGCTGGCGATGACCTGCCAATGTGGGTGGTGTTGAGCTGCTACGCCGCCATCGGCCTGGGCACGCTGTTCGGCGGCTGGCGCATCGTCCGGACCATGGGGCAGAAGATCACCAAGCTCAAACCGGTTGGCGGCTTTTGTGCCGAAACCGGCGGCGCAATCACGCTGTTCATCGCCACCATTTTCGGCATTCCGGTTTCCACCACGCACACCATCACCGGCGCGATTGTCGGCGTCGGCTCGGCCAAGCGCGTATCCGCCGTGCGCTGGGGCGTTGCCGGCGGCATCGTCTGGGCCTGGATTCTGACCATCCCGGCCTCGGCCTTCGTTTCCGCCATCGCATGGTGGATCGGCACCAAAATCCTGTGACGCGGGCAAACCCGCCTGCCATACGTCAACTGGGCCGCGTCGAGTACCAGCAGGTATTCGACGCGATGCGCAACTTCACCGACTGCCGCAGCGCCGATACGCCGGACGAACTCTGGCTGGTCGAGCATGAACCGGTATACACCCTCGGACTGGCGGCCAACCCGCAGCACGTGCTCGACGCGCACGGCATCCCGCTGGTGCAAACCGATCGCGGCGGCGAAGTTACCTACCATGCACCCGGCCAGGCCGTCATTTATCTGCTGATGGACCTGCGGCGCGAACGCCGCGGCGGCCGGCTGCAGGTGCGCGAGTTCGTGCACCAGATCGAACAGGCGGTGATCGATACGCTGGCCGGTTTCGGCATCGACGGCGAACGCAAGCCGGGCGCGCCCGGCATCTATCTCGCCGACGGCATGCACGCCGATTGGCAAGGCGCGAAAATCGCCGCGCTCGGGCTGAAAGTGCGCACCAACGGCTGCACCTATCATGGCGTATCATTGAACGTCGGCATGGATTTGGCGCCGTTCTCGTGGATCAACCCGTGCGGTTACGCCGGCATGCCGGTGATCGACATGAAAACCCTTGGCGTTGCTGCGTCGCTGACGGAAGTGCAAATCGCGCTGGCGCACCAACTGCAGGAAAGGCTGATGGCATGAGTTCCCATTACGATCCGCGCGAAAAGCAGAAACGCGCCGCCAAAACCGCGCGCATCCCGATCAAGATCGTGCCGGCTGAACGGCTGCCAAAGCCGGACTGGATCCGCGTCAAGGCCGGCTCGCACTCGACCCGCTTCCACGAAATGAAAGATATCCTGCGCGCCGGCCATCTGGTGACGGTGTGCGAAGAAGCAAGCTGCCCGAACATTGGCGAATGCTTCGGCAAGGGCACCGCCAGCTTCATGATCATGGGCGACAAATGCACGCGCCGCTGCCCGTTCTGCGATGTCGGCCACGGGCTGCCCGATCCGCTGGACCCGAACGAACCGCGCACGCTGGCGCAAACGATTGCGGCGCTGAAGCTGCGCTATGTGGTCATCACTTCGGTCGACCGCGACGATTTGCGCGACGGCGGCGCCGGCCACTTTGCCGACTGCATCCGCGAACTGCGGCAGCAGTCGCCACAAACGAAAATCGAAATTCTGGTGCCGGATTTTCGCGGCCGGCTGGACAAGGCGCTCGATATCCTTTGCGCCACCCCGCCGGACGTGATGAACCACAATCTGGAAACCGTGCCGCGACTGTACCGCGAAGCGCGACCCGGCGCCGATTACGCGCATTCGCTGCAACTGCTGCAACACTTCGGCCAAATGCAGCCCAACGTGCCAACCAAGTCCGGCCTGATGCTCGGTCTGGGCGAAACCGATGACGAAATCCTGCAAGTGATGCAGGACCTGCGCGCGCACGGCGTGACGATGTTGACCATCGGCCAGTACCTGATGCCATCGGACGCTCACCTGCCGGTGCGGCGCTATGTGCACCCGGACACGTTCAAGATGCTGGAAGACGAAGCGTACCGGATGGGATTCGCGCACGCAGCGGTCGGCGCGATGGTGCGATCGAGCTATCATGCTGATCTTCAAGCGAAATTGGCCGGTGTGTGAATAATCAGTAAGTAATGAGACAATTTAGAAACTGATGAGACAAGTCAATTATCGACTTCAGTGATAAATCGAAAAACATCTAGAATAAACAATAACTTGCCATCTTTTTTGCTTCACCTCAGATCAATCTGAGGGGCACTCCCAGAGACTGATGTGCCCCTCATGAGTTCCAGAACCTACCGCGCCATCAGCGCGAATACCCCCCAACCCAAGTATTCGCGTGTGTACGTGGCGTAGCGTTTCGGTTCCGAGGTCAGCATGGCCCGAACCTCATCCGCGAGTTCATCGGCAGGATTGGCATCAAGCCATCGGCGCATTGTGAGCCATTTGGCCGCCTCGTATCTATCCCAGCCGTTCTGATCAGCCAGCACCATTTCAACCACGTCATAGCCAATCTGGTCAAAAAACACGAGGAGTTCGGCTAGCTGGAGAAAGTCAGAGATTGTGTTGGTTAAACACCCCTTGGCGATATCCTCCGTTGGCGGGAGTCTATGCCAGTAGGGTTCGCCAATAAGAATGATCCCGCCGGTGCATAGACTCCGCGCCAGAAGCTCGATCGTGCCCGCAACGCCACCGGCGATCCACGTAGCACCGACACAGGCTGCCAGACCGACTTTCTCATCAGAAACATAACCGGCAGCATCACCGTGAATGAAGTTGACCTGCCCCGAAACACTGAGTTCCTTTGCACGGCATTTCGCTTGCTCGGTAAACAACGGGCTCATGTCGATGCCAGTACCCCTGATGCCGTAATCACGTGCCCAGGTGCACATCATTTCCCCTGAGCCACTTCCAAGATCGAGAATCTGTGTACCAGGTTTCAGCCTCAAGGCTGCGCCGAGCGTAGCGAACTTTTCGGGCGTAAACGGATTATGAATGCGGTGAGCGCTTTCAGTGATGTTGAATATTCTTGGAATGTCCATTGAAAAACTCCTTAAACGTGTGAATGGATTGGGTCAGTATTGCTCTTGTGCGTCGCTGTCAAAAACGCAAGACCATTTCGTCTGCAAATCGATTCGTCATCGGTAATGCTCTGATTCCTGACAGCGACAATCACGTCTTTTTATTCCAGCGAGTCGAGAGCAATGGTCGCCATGTGACCTTGCCCAAAGTGATTTATTGATTGTCGAGTTGCGAGCGAACGGCGCGAAGGCCAGCCTTATTTATTTGGTACGGCAGCCCATTCTTGGAACATATGAGGCGTTTGCTTCGCAGTCTCTTGAAGACGTAGAGCGAGCAGTCCGTCAAAAGAAAACCGTCGCGGGTGAAACAATCGACAGATGAAATGCGGCCATTCTCATCGCGCCTATGCACGATGCGGCCACCTTTGGCGAGGACATGGAGAGTCCTCTGCTCAGGCTTTGAAATGTTCATGTTGGGAGTTTTTAAGCAATCAAAATGCACAACAGGCAACGAACCCGCAGGGTCGTCACCAACTTTTTTGCATAGCGATAACTGACACACCGAAAATCGGGTGAGTTATCGGATTGCTACAATCTCCAACATATCCAAGGAACCTTTACAATTGAAAATCCAGCAGGCATTGCGCCTGCCAGATGGCTTGATTATATCCGATGAAGGGCATTGCATCCCGTTAGCTATACTCCTTGTCCAGAAAGGACTCAAAGTCGCTCCTCTGACTTTTTTGCGGCTGGCAAAGCTGCCAGTTACAGCCAGATAGTTTTTCGGGATCTTGCGCACAGACATGAACAGCCCCCCAGAAAATAAAGCGCCGAAGAAAATCTTGCTAACTTTTGCACTTTATCTCGCAACTTCTGAACTAATTCAATTCATCTGAATTGATTTGTTTCATAAAAGGTTGATCTTTGACAGTCGATTAAACCCGACTTCGCGCAAGCCTTGGTCTGAATGGTGTCAAATACACTATATGTAGTGAGTCAAGCCATTTTTTAACTACATGTAGTATCCGAACTCTTGACCGTGCCAAATCAAAAAGCATACACTAGCCTGCATTGATGGTGCTCCCCCCAAGGGATTAAACGGGAATTCGGCAGCGTGCCCAGCACGTTGGCAAAACATCCCCACCAGCCAAACTGGTTGCTCAACTTTCGCTTCTGCCACTGGTTCTGTTGGGCCAGATGCAGGATGCAATCAGGCAACAACCAGGAGAACTGCCTCAGGCAACCTTTTTCAACATGGGCGGGTGTCCCGGCAACAGACAGCCAATTTTCCACCAATGGCCGTCTCGCAAACGGTTTTGGCCGGACACACTGACACAACACGGGAAGCGTCAAATGCACGGCACCACTCTCATTCACAAATCAGGCGCGGCAAGAGAGCACATTTCTTTGGCTGATTCTCAAATCGAGCATCACTTCAGCCAGGGCACCTCCGGTCTTCAGCAGTCACTGCCCCGTTTCATCCTCAAGCGGGATGGCGCTGTGGCCACGTTCGATATCCTGAAAGTGGTTACCGCCTGCCAAAAGGCGGCCGTTGCGGCGCAGGTCTCGAATCCCAATGCGGTCGCACTGGCGGTGGCATCCGAGGTTGAAGAATGTTGCCGCAACCATGCGGGCAATATCCTCGATATTCCGTCGATTCAGCAATACGTCGAAGATGCGCTGATGAAACTGTACCCGGAAGTGGCGCGGATCTACATCGAGTATCGCCATGATCGCGACAGCATCCGCGTCAAGGGATCGGCGTTGCATGCGCAGCTGATGGGGCTGGTTGACAAGACCGATGCCGAAGCCGTGACCGAAAATGCCAACAAGGATGCCAACGTTTTCCCGGTGATGCGCGATTTGATGGCGGGCATCGTGTCGAAACAGTTTGCCAGCAACTTCCTGTCGAAGGAGGTGCTGCAGGCGCACGACAGCGGCGCGCTGCACTTTCACGATCTGGACTACTCGCCCTTCCTGCCGTTCACCAACTGCTGCCTGGTCGATTTGAAAGGGATGCTTGAGCACGGCTTCCACCTCGGCAACGCCGGCATTGAAAGCCCGAAGTCGGTTGGCGTCGCCTGCGCGGTCACGGCGCAAATCATTGCGCAGGTGGCCAGCCACCAATACGGCGGCACGACCATCCCGAACATTGATGAAACCCTCGCGCCGTATGTGCAGAAATCATACGAAAAAAACCTGGAAATTGCGCGCCAGTATGAGATTGCCGATGGCGAACGCTTCGCGCGCGAACGCACCGAAAAAGAAACCTATGACGGCATTCAGGCGTGCGAATATGAAATCAACACGCTGTTCAGCTCCAACGGCCAGCAACCGTTCGTAACCTTTTCGTTCGGCATGGGAACCAGCTGGCAGGCGCGCGCGGTGCAGAAAGCGATCCTGCAGGTTCGCATCAGGGGCATCGGCAAGGAAGGCGTGACACCGGTATTTCCGAAACTGGTGTTCTTCATCGAGGAAGGGATCAACCTGAAGCAGGCCGATCCGAATTACGACATCAAGCAGCTGGCGCTGGAATGCGCGTCCAAACGCATGTACCCGGACATCATCTCGACCAAGCTGAACCGCCAGCTGACCGGTTCCTCGATCCCGGTTTCGCCGATGGGCTGCCGCAGCTTCCTGAACGTCTGGCACGATGAAAAAGGCGATGAAGTGCTGGCCGGGCGCAACAACCTCGGCGTGGTCAGCCTGAACCTGCCGCGAATTGCCATCGAAGCCAAACAGGATCGCGAAAAGTTCTTCCAGATTCTCGACCAGCGGCTGGAACTGGCATTCCAGGCGCTGCTGGTGCGGATTGACCGCCTCAAAGGCATCAAGGCCAATATCGCGCCGATTCTGTATACCGAAGGCGCCTTCGGCGTCCGCCTGAAGCCGAACGACGATATCCTCGATCTGTTCCGCCATGGCCGCGCTTCCGTTTCGCTCGGTTATATCGGGCTGCATGAAGTGGCGCTGCTGATGTTTGGCCAACATCCGTTTGACAACCAGGAGGCGCAAGCTTTCCTGCATGAAGTCGTGGCCTACCTCGCACAGGCGACCAAACGCTGGAAAGAGGAATCCGGCTGGGGTTTCTCGCTCTATTCCACCCCGAGCGAATCGCTGTGCCATCGCTTCTGCAAACTCGACACGCAACGCTTTGGCGTCCTGCCCGGCGTGACCGACAAGGGCTATTACACCAACTCATTCCATCTGGATGTCGCGCGCAAGGTCACGCCGTTCGAGAAGATCGCATTCGAGAAAGGCTTCGCCGAACTTGCTTCCGGCGGCCACATCACCTATGTCGAACTGCCGAACATGCGCCACAATCTCAAGGCGCTGGAGCGCATCTGGGATTTCGCGATGGAAAACGTGCCCTATTTCGGCACCAATACGCCGGTGGATTCGTGCGGACAATGCGGCTTCATGGGCGAAGCGAAGGCGACACCGGAAGGATTTGCCTGCCCCGAGTGCGGCAACCGCGATGGCTCCAGCCTGTCGGTCACCCGGCGCGTGTGCGGTTATCTGGGTAGCCCGAATGCGCGGCCGTTCAACGCCGGCAAACAGAAGGAAGTGATCCGCCGCGTGAAACACTTGCAAGCGGACGCATGAACTACGATCGTTATTATCCCTGCGATGTGCTCAACGGCGAAGGCTTGCGGGTCACCCTGTTCGTGACCGGATGCCGGCATGCCTGCCCGGGCTGCCACAATCGTGCGCTCTGGAACCGCCATTTGGGACAGCCGTTCACGCCAGAGGTTCGGGAAACCCTCCTCGACCTGTGCGAAAATCATGACGGCCTGAGCCTGAGTGGCGGCGACCCGTTGCATCCGGCCAACCGGGATGCCATTGCTGATCTGTGCCGACGTTTCAAGCAGCGCTATCCGGACAAGGACATCTGGCTATGGACCGGATACCTGTACGAACAAGTCCAGCATCTGCCATTGCTGCGGGATGTCGATGTCCTGATCGACGGCCCATACCAGCAGGATCAGCCCAATACCTTGCCCTGGCGCGGTTCCGACAACCAGCGCCTGCTCCGGCTATTCGACGTAAAACACGCGCTTTGCGCCTGAAACTGGCCAGCCATCCTCCGCTTGATGCGGCAATGGCAGGCCACGCCTGCTGCGTGCGTTACACTGCTGCCGCACGCAGCGATTTCGCCGCCGCCACCATGTTGGTCAAGGCTGGAATCACCTCCGACCACTGGCGCGTCTTCAAGCCGCAATCCGGATTGACCCACAGACGTCCGGCCGGAATCCGTTCCGCCGCCTTCTTCATCAACTGCTCCATATGCTCCTGCGTCGGAATGTTGGGCGAGTGGATGTCATACACGCCCGGCCCGATCTCATTCGGATAATTAAAATGATCGAAGGCGTCGAGCAGTTCCATGTCTGATCGCGAACATTCGATGGTGATCACGTCGGCATCCATGTCGGCAATTGAGGCGATGATATCGTTGAATTCCGAATAGCACATGTGGGTATGGATCTGCGTATCGTCTTGCACGCCGTTAGCCGTGATGCGGAACGATTCGACCGCCCAGTCGAGATATTCGTTCCATTGCGCCTTGCGCAGCGGCAGGCCTTCGCGCAGCGCCGCTTCATCGATCTGGATCACGCGCACGCCTGCCTTTTCCAGATCCAGCACTTCGCCGCGCATCGCCAGCGCTAGCTGCTTGCAGGATACCGAACGCGGCTGGTCGTCGCGCACGAAAGACCAGTTCAGGATGGTGACCGGGCCGGTCAGCATGCCCTTCATCGGTTTGCTGGTGAGTGATTGCGCATAGGTGATCCACTCAACCGTCATCGGTCGCGGACGGCTGATGTCGCCGAACAGGATCGGCGGTTTCACGCAGCGTGAACCGTAGGATTGCACCCAGCCGAACTGGCTGAACACATAACCTTCGAGCTGCTCGCCGAAGTATTCGACCATGTCGTTGCGCTCGGCTTCGCCGTGCACCAGCACGTCCAGACCGAGTTCTTCCTGTTCGCACACACTCAAGGAAATCGCTGCCTGCATTGCCGCCCTGTAACCAGCGGCGTCGAGTCCACCCGACTTGAACTGGCTGCGTGCCTGACGGATGTCCGCCGTTTGCGGGAACGAACCGATGGTCGTGGTCGGATACAGCGGCAGTTTCAGCAATGCTGCCTGCTTCGCGGCGCGCTGGGCGTAGGCGCTGTGGCGCCGCCCCAGCCTCGCATCGATTTTGCCCAGCGCGGCCTTGACTTGTGGATTGTTCACCCGTCGCGAATGGCGGCGCGATTCGATCGCCGCCTGGTTGGCGGCCAGTTCGTCCTTGACGGCGGCGCGTCCTGCGCGCAGCGCCTTCGCCAGCACCAGCAATTCGTCCAGCTTTTGCAGTGCAAACGCCAGCCACGATTTCACTTCGGCCTCCATCTTGACTTCGCTGTTTAGGTCGACCGGCACATGCAGCAGCGAACACGACGGCGCAAGCCACAAACGGTCACCAAGACGTTTTGCGATCGGTTCAACCCAGTCCAGCACGGCGTTGAGGTCGGTTTTCCAGATGTTGCGACCATTGATCACACCCAGAGAAACGACCGTGTTCTCCGGCAAGATATCCAGCAACGGCGCCACATCGTCGCGACCGTTGATCGCATCAATATGCAAACCGGCCACTGGCAGGCTCGCTGCCAACGCGCGATTTTCCTGCAATTGCCCGAAGTACGTATGCGGCATCCAGTTCGGTCACCAGCAAGGGTTCGTCGATCTGCACCCATTCGATGCCATGAGCTGCCAGCGTTTCCAGCAATTCGCGATATACCGGCAACAGGCGCGGCAGCAACGCAAGCTTGTCGGAGTCGTCTTTCGCCTTGCCCAGCGCCAGATAAGTCACTGGGCCGACGATGACCGGCTTGGCCTTGACACCCTGCGCCTGCGCATCGGCCAGTTGTTCCAGCAGGCGGGAAGGATCGAGCTTGAATTGCGTCGCTGCGTTGAATTCCGGCACGATGTAGTGATAATTGGTATCGAACCATTTCGTCATTTCGCCCGCAGCAACGCCACCGCAACAGGCGCAATGCTCATCGGCGGCCTGCGCCGAACGGCCGCGCGCGATGCGGAAATAATTGTCCAGCGCATCACCATGGAAGCCCTGCACTCGCTCCGGCAGGTTGCCCAGCGTGAAGCTCATGTCGAGCATGTGGTCGTAGAAGGAAAAGTCACCCACAGGCACCCAATCGAGTCCGGCCTGCTCGGCCCAATAGCGTTGACGCAAATCGGCGCCGAACGACTTGAGCGTGTCGCGCGAACTAGCGCCGTTCCAGTAAGCCTCTTGCGCGAACTTCAATTCGCGTTTGGCGCCAATGCGGGGAAAACCAAGGTTATGAATCGTCGTCATGATCGGAGTCCACTTTCAAATGAAAATGGAATGGTAGTGACGGCAATCCATGAAGTAAAATGATATTTACTCAACAATCAATGAAAATATCTCATGCTTGATCGGGTGCATTTGTCCATCATTCGGGAAGTGGAACGGCAAGGGTCGCTGACAGCGGCCGCCGGTGAATTGTGCCTGACGCAGTCGGCACTGAGCCACAGCATGCGCAAACTGGAGCAGCAGCTTGGCACCGACATCTGGCTGCGGGAAGGGCGCCGCCTGCGCCTGACCCCGGCGGGACAATATCTGCTGGCGGTGGCGAACCGGGTGCTGCCCCAGTTTGAATTGGCTGAAGAACGTTTGCGCCAGTTTGCCAGGGGAGAGCGCGGCACGCTGCGCATCGGCATGGAGTGCCACCCGTGCTATCAGTGGCTGATGAAAATCGCGTCGTCCTATCTCGATGCCTGGCCGGATGTGGACATGGACGTGCGGCAGAAATTCCAGTTCGGCGGCATTGGCGCGCTGTTCGGGCATGAAATCGACATGCTGGTCACGCCCGATCCGCTGTTCAAGACCGGCTTGCAGTTTGAACC
>JAGTRJ010000016.1 GCA_018261755.1 Burkholderiaceae bacterium | reverse complement strand
GTTTTTCAGCGCCTGCATCAGTTGGCCGGTTTCGTCTTTCGACCTCACCTCAATGCGAGCCGTCAAATCGCCCGAAGCTACCGTTTCTGCCACTTTGACAGCTTCGTCCAGCGGACGGGTGATCGAGCGGGTGGCAAAGAGCGCTACCATAATGCCGAGCACAAACGCAATCGCTGTCATGGCCAGCAACAGAATCCGGGCAAAAGCATACGTGTCGTGCGCATCCTGATCCGCCTCATGCATCAACCCGACCACATACTTCTCGAAAGCCTCGATTTGATCCATGTAGGCAAACTGCGTCTGGCGCACTTCTCCCAGCAGCAGCACCGATGCATCATCCCATTTGCCATCTTCCAGCGCCTTGAGCAGCTTATTGGTCGCAGCACCATAGCTCGCACGCTTGTCGGTCAAGGATTTGAAAATCTCTTGGCCCTTAGGCGTATTCATCATCTTTTCCATCTTTTGCAAGGTTTCAGTCGCTTTTCCGCGCGCGGCATGAATGCGTGCGATTTCCTTTTTGACCGCTTCCTTTTCCTTCATGATGATCGCATTGCGTGACGAACGAGCGATCAGGTTGACCTGCTCCAGCACATCATTGACCAGCAGCACTTTCGGTACCCGATCCTTTGTGATCAGCGTAGTTGCATCACTCAATGCGCCAAGACGGTTGATGCTGACAGCCGCCATCGTTAGCAATATCGCCAGCAAAACGGCAAACCCCAAACCTAAACGTACGCCAATCTTCCAATCTGAAATCTTCATATAGCCTTATCTTCCACAAATAGCGTTAATCACTTGCTGCGTTTTATGCTGTCAGTTGCTCAATCACCCCCATGTCGGCGGATGACATCAACTTTTCGATATTCACCAGTATCAGCATCCTGTCGCCGACCGTTCCCAAGCCGGTCAGATAACTGGTATTGAAAGCCGTGCCGACCTCAGGCGCTGGCCGAATCTGCTCCGGACTCAACGTAATCACATCGGATACGCTATCCACCACCATGCCGACCACTCGCCCGGCGATGTTCAGGATGATGACCACGGTAAATTGGTCATATATCGGCTCGCCCAGCCCAAACTTGATACGCATATCGATGATCGGCACGATCGTGCCGCGCAGATTGATCACGCCCTTGAGGAATTCCGGCGCATTCGCAATCCGGGTAACGTTGTCATAGCCACGAATTTCCTGTACCGCCAGGATGTCGATACCGTATTCCTCCTGCCCCAGCCGAAACGCAAGAAACTCATTCGCCAGCGACATGCCCACTGATTGATTGATGCCCGCTGTTGCAGCGGATGCCTGTGTCATGAACATTCAAAAATCTCCTTCGCGAGGTATTGCCTCAAGCTGCATAGCTTAAAAATTCGCGCTTCGTTAATTACCCAAAACGCTTATGGGTTTAATTATTACATCGTTGTTATTTCTTTGCAGAAAGCCTCATCGCGCCATGCAACAAATGGCAATCAGACAACACACAGACAATGCCTCAGCGCTGCCAGCGCATGGCTTCATCTGAAGTAATTGTGGGGTATCACGAAAAAAATGCTTTTTACGCCAGATATTTAGCGGCTCACAGAAAATACTCCACTGAGTATATTTCGGCTCACTCCATCGGAGGCAAGCGTACTGGCGCCATCATTTCTAGAGGCGGCAGGTCTGCCTCCTGCTTCGCGACTACTGGCTTGCGCGCCCTGACTGGCGTCTTGACCGCAGGTCTGGCCAGCCGGTGCTTCAGGCCGACAACAATATCGTCATGTCCGCTTCTGGCAGCAAACGTTACCGCCGTGCGGCCATGATCATCTTCTATCGTCGCATCCGCGCCCAAATCGTGCAGCAGCTTGACCGTATAGATATGGCCGCTCTGCGCCGCCATCATCAGCGGCGTGATGCCAGCCGGCGATGTTGCATCAATATCCGCCTCGTGATCCAGCAGCAACTGCACGATATCGTTGTTGCCCTTTGCCGCCGCATAATGCAGCGCGGTCCAGCCCTCGCGGTTCACCTCGGCGCCCTTTTTCAATAGCGCCTCCACCGCCGGCCTGTTTTCCTTCCACGCGGCAATCATCAGCGCATTGTCGCCATTGCGCGCGCGGATTTCGAGATCGACCCCGGGCGCATCGAGCAGCAGCTTGAACACTTGCATCGCTTCTTCGCGCAGCGCCAGGATCATGCCGGAATCACCACGCTTGGGTTCGGTCAGGTTCGGGCTGATGCCCTTATTCAGCAGAGAGGAAACTTCATAGGCATTGTCCAGCGTCACTAGCTTGAAATAATAATCTGCATTGGCATCGGCGCGAACGATTGACGGCTGCAGCAGCATGCATGCCCATGCCACCAGCAGGCCGAACACGCGCCGCCAGTTGCAGGATTTTGCCAATGTATGCCTGATGCCGGACATTGAAGGTATCAGCGTGCGATGTTGAACAACGTAAAAAAATTCTCCGTCGTCTGGTGCCCAACGCGCCCGAGCGGAATCTTTTTCAGTTCAGCAATTCTTCTTGCCACCAGCCGCACGTTAGCCGGTTCGTTATCCTTGCCGCGATGCGGTTCCGGTGACAGGTATGGCGCATCGGTTTCGATCAGCATCCGCTCCAGCGGCACTTTCGTTGCCACCTCGTGCAGTTCGCGGTTGTTCTTGTAGGTGATCACACCGGAAAATGAAATGTAAAAGCCCATTTCCATTGCCGCCTCGGCCATGTCCATCGAATCGGTGAAGCAGTGCATCACGCCGCCCGGGCCGCCCTTGTCGGTGCCGGCGCCTTCTTCGCGCAGGATGCGCAGTGTATCATCCTTGGCCTGACGTGCGTGAACGATCAGCGGCTTGCCGCATTCCTTGGCCGCATTGATCTGGATGCGGAAACGCTTGCGCTGCCAGTCCAGATCGCCCGAATGGCGGTAAAAATCCAGCCCGGCTTCGCCAATCGCCACCACTTTCGGATGGTCGGCCAGCTTGACCAGCGTTTTCACGTCCGGCTCGACCGTCTTGCGGTAATTCGGATGCACGCCGACGGAAGCGTAAATGTTCGGATACTGCTCGGCGATTTCGCGGATGCGCGGGAATTCCGGCAGATGCACGCCGGCGCACAGCGCATGCGTGACCTGGTTCTGCATCATGTTGCGCAGGATTTCTGGCAGCCGCGCGTACAGTTCAGGGAAATTGATATGACAGTGGGAATCGACAAACATGATAAATACCCAGCCAGCAAGGGCCGGAAAGCGTAAGGTAAAAGGTTATTCTGCCTGAAGGCTGCATGCAGCCATCGGCAGGCAAAACGGAATTATAAGGTATGCGTGGGACGGCTGGAGGTCAGCGCCGAACCGAGGTGCTTTTCGATTGTCAACCGCACCCGGGTTCCAGTTTCATCTTCCGGGAAATGGATGCCGATTCCCTGCACCTTGCCGTGGCTGGCGCCGGCCGGCGTAACCCAGACGATGGTGCCGGCAATCTGGAACTTGGCCGGCTCATCCATCAGATCGAGCAGCAGGAAAACTTCGTCGCCGATCTTGAACGGACGCGAAGTCGGCACGAAAATGCCGCCGTTTTTCAGAAACGGCATATAGGCCGAATACAGCGCCGATCTTTCCCTGATCGCCAATGACAGTACCGATGGCCGCACCGCCGGTGCCGGGGTGGTCTGTGTTGCAACTTCGCCTTGCTGCTCTGACATGCCCAATCCCTATGAACAGAATTCCAGATAGTCCAGCAGCATGTCTTCAATGAACAGCCGTGGCGCCAACGGGTGATCGGCGATCGCCTTGCGCGCGCCGGTCGCTTTCAGTATCCGCAGCAGTTTGCCGGAATCGGCCCGCGCTGCCAGCATTTCAATTTCCCTGGCAAAACGCGGGTAATAGCGTATCCGCCCGGAATACTTGGCTGAAAATATATCATACAGCCAGCGCTGCAACCAGACGATCAGCTCGGGCACTGGCGTCTTCTGCAACCGCTCGGCAGTCTTCAGCACGCCATCGACCTCCGGCCGCACCAGCTGCCGCAGGAATTCATCCAGCTCATCGCGCCGCCCCGCCTGCGCCATTGCCAGCGCCGCCAGCGGCGCGCCACCCTGCTCGGCCAGCCATTCCTCGGCATCGCCCACACCCTGCTCGCGCAGCCATTCGAGCGACAGCTCGCGTGGCGGCATCGGCAGCGGGAACTTGCGGCAGCGGGAAAGGATCGTCGGCAGCACGCCGTCGAGATTGTCAGCCACCAGCAGCATCACCGTGCCCGGCAACGGCTCTTCTAGCGTTTTCAGCAGCGCGTTCGACGATTCGGCATTCAGCGCGTCGGCCGGATACAGCAACACCACGCGCCGCCCCTGCCGGTGAGTCGAAATGTTCATGAAATCGGCCAGTTCGCGCACCTGCGCGATGCGGATCACCTTCGACCCGGCTCTTGCGCCTTTCGCCACCGCTTCATTGCCGCCATCACTCGCGTCACCGTCATCGGCATCGTCGCCTTCTTTCGCCTCGGCCACGTCGATCGCGCCAGGGCGGATGCGGCGGTAATCCGGGTGACTGTATTGCGCGAACCAGCCGCAGGATACGCACTTGCCGCAAGCCTGCCCGTCCGGCAGAGCATCCTCGCACAGCAGCGATTGCGCCAGGCGTTCGGCAAACGCGGTCTTGCCGATGCCTGCCGGGCCATGAAACAGCACCGCATGCGGCAGGCTGGCGCGCATTTGCTGCCACTGCTGCCACCAGCCCTGCTGCCATGGGTAGAGAAAATCGGCCATGTTCAATAACCGGAGAGAATGGTTGCCAGTTCCTGCCGGATCGCCGCTATCGTCTGGCCGGAATCGATGATGCGGAAACGCGCCGGGAATTCGGCCGCGCGCCGCAGGTAACCTTCACGCGTGGCGGCAAAAAATTCCGCCTGTTCGCGCTCGAACTTGTCCGGCGAACGTGCGGCGTCCAGACGCGCCCGCGCCACGTCGGGTGGCACGTCGAACAGCAAGGTCAGATCCGGCTGTCGGTCCGGATGGACCCATTGTTCCAGCGTGCGCAGCTTGACCAGATCCAGCTTGCGCCCACCGCCCTGATAAGCATAGGTGGCATCAGTGAAACGATCGGAAATCACCCAGTCGCCACGCGCCAGCGCCGGCTCGATCACCTGCGCCAGATGTTCGCGCCGCGCGGCAAACATCAGCAGCGCCTCGGTTTCCAGATGCATCGCTTCGTGCAGCAGCAGTTCGCGCAGCTTTTCGCCCAGCGGCGTACCGCCCGGTTCGCGCGTGACGATCACATTCAGGCCACGCTGTTTGAGCAATTCAGCCACAAATGCGATATGGGTCGATTTGCCGGCGCCGTCGATGCCTTCAAACGTGATGAATTTGCCGCTGCTCATGGTGTAGTTGATTTGATTTTTCGCTGATACTGGTTCACGGCCCGGTTATGGTCATCCAGATTGCCGGAAAACTGGCTGGTGCCATCGCCGCGCGCGACGAAATACAACGCATCGGTCGCCGCCGGTCTGAAAGCCGCCGCCAGCGATTGTGCGCCGGGCAAGGCGATTGGCGTCGGCGGCAGGCCGGCGCGGGTGTAGGTATTGTACGGCGTGTCGGTCTGCAAATCGCGCTTGCGGATATTGCCCTGATACAGCTCGCCCATGCCGTAGATCACGGTCGGGTCGGTCTGCAGCAGCATCCCTTTCCGCAGCCGGTTGACGAACACGCCGGCGATCATATCGCGCTCGGACTTCTGCCCGGTTTCCTTTTCCACAATCGACGCCATGATCAGCGCCTCGTAAGGCGTTTTGTATGGCAGCGCCGCATCGCGCTTTTGCCATTGCTCGTTCAACCGCTTCGTCAGCGCGGCATGCGCCTGACGGTAAAGCAGCAGTTCGCTCGATCCTTTGGCGAACAGGTAGGTATCCGGGAAAAACAGCCCTTCCGGATGGCGGTAATCGGCCCCGAGCTTCGCCAGCAGTTCCTGATCCGACAGTTGCGCCACATCGTGCTTCAGCGCCGGATGCGCGGCGACCACCTGCCGCATCTGCCGGAAGGTCCAGCCTTCGATGATGGTCAACGATTCCTGCGCGAATTCGCCGCGCACCAGTTGCTGCATCAACCGCATCGGCGTCGCACCGGGCTTGAGTTCATATTGTCCGGCCTTCAGCTTACCGCCATTGCCATTCACTCGCACCAGCAACGCGAACAGCATCGGGTTTACCGGCGCTCCCGCATCGGCAATCTGCTGAGCGCTGGCATTCACGCCACTGCCGGCGCGAATCGCGAACTCGACCGGCTTGCCATCCGCCGGAATGAGCGGCTGCTGCGTCCACCAGAAAACGCCGCCGGCGCACAACAGCGCAAGCGCTATGAAGCCGGCAAGGCACCGCATAAGGATGGAGCGGGGACCGGATGTGCGTTTGTGGCGTTTCGACGGAGAACTCATGAAATCACTATAATGCGAAAACCGACATGATACCGGTTGTCGAACGAGGCGAAGCGAAAAATGGAACAAGCATCTGACCTGCTGCAACAAATGGCTGCCGAAAACGGCGGCACTCCCGATATTGCAACCCTGCGCGCCGGCTATGTCGCGCCGCTGGCCCACCTCGGCCTGCTGGCGCTGTCCGGCGACGACGCCATCCGTTTCCTGCACCGGATGCTGACCAACGATGTCGAGCGGCTGCGGGAAAACGAAGCCCGGCTGGCCGGCTACTGCACGCCGCAAGGCCGATTGCTGGCGACATTCCTGCTGTGGAAAACCGGTGGACAAACATGGCTGCAAATGCCGCTGGAAATCCTGCCGAATCTGCACAAGCGGCTGCAAATGTTCGTCCTGCGCGACAAGGTGAAAATTGCCGATACCAGCGGACAGCATGTGCGCCTTGGGCTGGGCGGGCAGGCTGTGGATAAAGTGCTGACAACCTGGTTCCCGCTGCTGCCGGCGCAGCCATATGCGAAGGCTGATAACGAACATGGCACGCTGATTCGCGTAGCTGATGCTTTCGACGCGCCGCGTTATGAATGGATTACCAGTGCCGAAATCGCAGCCAGGGTCTGGCCGGCGCTGTCCGCCAGCCTGAAACCTGCTACCAAAAGCGCATGGAATCTGGCCGAGATCGACGCCGGCATCGTGCAAATCGCTGCCACCACGCAAGAACTGTTCGTGCCGCAAATGGTGAATTACGAACTGGTCGGAGGCGTCAACTTCAAGAAAGGCTGCTATCCGGGGCAGGAAATCGTTGCCCGCACGCAGTATCTGGGCAAGAACAAGCGGCGCGTGTATGCCGCATGGCTCGATTTGCCGTCAGATATGCAACAGACGCTGGCCGGCGCTGACATTTATTCAGCCGCCGATCCGACCCAGCCCTGCGGCAAGGTGGTCAACGCCGAGCGGGATGGAGATGCGCACATCCGCTGTCTGGTATCGCTCAGAAGCGATGCGCAGCAGGCCGGCGAAATCCGCTTTGGCGCGGCCGACGGTCCGCTGCTGCACTTCCAGCCGTTGCCCTATGCCTTGCCGGATGCCGCGCAGGATGGATCGACGCCAGTACCGGCCGGCGCAAAAACACACTGATCCGGCCCGGACAGCCAATTTTGACCGCCAATGCCATCCCCAAATACTGGGTGCAGTATTTTCAAACCGCCGCGGAAGTTCCGGCGCAACCGGTGGTTTTGACTATATACCCCCGCATTTTGGCCGAAATGCGATTTGAATTGAAGATTGAACCATGTGCCTGATTGTTTTTGCATGGCAAGTCATCCCGGACACGCCGCTGTTTGCCGCCGCCAACCGCGATGAATTCTACGCCCGCCCGACAGCGCCTGCATCGCACTGGAACGAGCATCCGCAGGTTTACGCCGGGCGCGATCTGCAGGCTGGCGGCACCTGGATGGGGATTGCCAACGGCGCCGGCTGCGGCGGCCGTTTCGCCGCGCTGACCAACATTCGCGCGCCGTCCGAGCGGCGGCCGGAAGCGCCATCACGCGGTCATCTGGTCAGCGATTATCTGGCCTCCGGCCTGTCGCCGCAGCAGTACATCGCCGACATCGCCGACAGAACCGACGATTACAATGGTTTCAACCTGCTGGTCGGCGACCGCGATACGCTCGTCTGGTATTCGAATCGCGGCCAAGCGAAAAAACGCAATGGCCAGCCATTGCGGCCCGGCATTTACGGACTATCGAACGCGCTGCTGGACGATCCGTGGCACAAGGTCGTCAAGACACGCGCGCAGTTCAGCAGCCTGCTGCTGCAAAGCGCGCCGGATGACGCCTATTTCGAGATGCTGTCGGATTCCGCCCTCGCGCCCGACCACCGGTTGCCGGACACTGGCCTCGATGTGCCGACGGAAAGGATGCTGTCGGCGGTCTGCATTCATTCGCCCGATTACGGCACGCGCAGTTCGACCCTGGTGCGGCTACATGCGCAGGCGCAGCCCAGTCTGAAGGAAATCGTGCGGAAATAAGATGCGGTAGATTACCGGCCACCGGCCGACGCGGCGCGCCGTCTGCCAACGGCTGGCATCACCGCCGGCACGCCATCGGCCGAGTTGACCGTGCTGGCCGCTACGCGAATTGCAGCGGCCCGGACTGGCTTGACCAGAATCGGCTTCGCCACTTCGTCAATCCGCGCCGCCAGCGTCAAGCCGCTCAGGTACGCATGTTCGATCTGCCCGCCGCCTTCGAGGCCGGCGGTAAACCAATCGCCACAGGCGCCGATGCGCAGCTTTTCATCCCACAGGCAGCTTTTCGCCAGCGGCCGGGTCGATTGCGCGTAATTCCACAGCCGCGCGACCGAATACACCGGCTGCACGCTGGTGCCAGTCGCTTCCTGAAACGCCTTCAGCAGCATGTCGCGCGCCCGCGCCGGACCATTTTTCAGATTCTCAGCGCTCCATTCGACCCGCGCCAACGCGATCCAGCGTTCGCCATTGCGCCGCTCCGGCTTCGAATCATCACGCGCCAGCCATGCCAAGCGGTGATGCTTGACCCACGCGCCATCGAATTCCAGCTTCAGCGGCTGCCCGAAACCGAGCATCAATGCCCAGCAGGATACGTGGCCGGTCAGCTCCGCCTTGCCCGCCAGCGCAGGCACCGGCGCCAAGAGCGCGGCCGCCCGATCGCCCGGCGTGGCCACCACCACGGCATCGAATGGCTCCGTCAGTGTTTCCATTCCTCCGGCTTTCAGCGCCAGCCGCCAGTTGCCCGGCACTTGCGCTGCTTCAATCCGCACCACCGTCTGGCCAGTGCGGATATCCAGTTCCTGCGCCAGATGGCGCGCCAGTTCTCCCATGCCGGGCGCGGCAACGAAACGCTGAGACGACGGACGCGCCGGAATGACAATGCCGTCCTGCAGCCGCACCAGCCGGCCATGCCACGGCATGACCAGTCCATCCTTGCGCCAGGAAGACACCGCTTTCTTGAAATTGTCCGAAATGGCGGTAAAGAATTGCGCCCCCAGATCGAAGCCGCCGATCTCGGTTTGCCAGGTATGCACACGGCCTCCAGCCTCGCCATCCTTTTCGAACAGCGTGACCTGATGCCCCAAAGCGCGCAATTGCTGCGCGCAGGCAAGGCCGGAAATACCCGCGCCAATGATGGCGATTTGCATGAAAATCCTTTTGCAGAAAAACGATTTATTGCAAGATGTAACGGAATGTAACCGATGCTTATCAAAAAAGCCAGTACCCGCCCAACATGGTCAATCGCGACGAATCGGTGCTACGATGCACGCTTGTCTCGATGGACCAGTCATGATTTGGGAAGAACTCAACCACCAGCTCGCCAGCCTGGCCGATGAAAAGCTGCTGCGCCAGCGGCGCACGCTGGATTCGGCCTGCGGCGTTGAAATCACGGTCGATGGCCAACAGCGGCTATCATTTGCCAGCAACGATTACCTCGGCCTGGCGGCAGAGTCGGCATTGATCGAAGCTGCCTGCTCGGCCGCGCAGCGCTGGGGTATCGGCGCCGGAGCGTCACATCTGGTCGGCGGGCATTTTACCCCGCACGAACAGCTTGAACAGCAACTGGCGCAATTTGTCGGCAGCGAACGCGCGCTGTATTTCGGCACCGGCTATCTGGCCAACCTCGGCGTGGTGCCGGCGCTGGTCGGGCGCGGCGATGCGGTGTTTGCCGACCGGCTGAACCATGCATCGCTGATCGATGCGGTGCAACTGTCGCGCGCCGAGCATGTCCGTTACGCGCATAACGATCTGGCGATGCTGGAACGCCAACTGGCAGCCAGCACGGCCAAACGCAAGCTGATCCTGACCGACGCCGTATTCAGCATGGATGGCGATCTGGCGCGCCTGCCCGAACTGCTGGCGCTGGCCGAACGGTTCGATGCCTGGCTGGTGATCGACGATGCGCACGGCTTCGGCGTGCTGGGCCAGCACGGGCGCGGCTCGCTGTCGCACTTCGGTCTCGATTTTTCGCCACGGCTGCTGTACATCGGCACGCTCGGCAAGGCCGCCGGTTCCTCCGGCGCGTTCGTCGCCGGCAGCGCCGGCGTCATCGAATGGCTGCTGCAGCGCGCCCGCACTTACGTCTTCACCACCGCTTCCAGCCCGGTCATCGCCGCCTCGCTCATCGCCAGCCTGCAACTGATCGAACAGGGCGACCACCGCCGCGCCCATCTGCGCGCGCTCATCCAGCGCCTGCAACAGCGGCTGGCGGACACGCGCTGGCAACTGCTGCCATCGCCAACCGCGATCCAGCCGATCATTATCGGCAGTAATGAAGATGCGCTGCGGATGGCGGCCCAGCTTGAGCAGCGCGGCATCTGGGTGCCGGCCATCCGCCCGCCGACCGTGCCCAAAGGCAGCGCCCGGCTGCGGGTATCGCTATCGGCGGCGCACAGCATCGAACAGGTCGATCGGCTGATCAACGCCTTGGCTGAACTGCAATGAACAGGCTGGTGTTATGGCATGGCTGGGGCATTTCGACTGGCGCGTGGAACAGCCTGGCGGAACAACTGCGTCCGGCTTTCCGCCCGCACCTGCAGCCGCTGCCCGGCTACGATGGCGCGCCTGCGCCGCAGCCATACACGCCTGAAACGCTGGTCGAAGCCCTGCTGGCCGAACTGCCAACGCCGGTCACGCTCTGCGGCTGGTCGATGGGCGCGCTGCTGGCGTTGCTGGCGGCGCACAAATATCCGGAAAAAATCGAGCGGCTGATCCTGATCGGCGCCACGCCCTGCTTCTTGCAGCGCGATGGCTGGCCGTATGGCATGCTGCCGGCCGCGCTGGCAACCTTCGCCCACGCGATCGAACACGATGCGCTCGGCGTGCTCAAGCGCTTCACCGCGCTGTTCAACCACAACGATGCCAACAGCCGCAGCATCGTGCGCGCGCTGGCCCAAACCCACTTGCCGCCGACGCCCGTGCTGGCAGACGGGCTGGCGCTGCTGCGCGACATCGACCTGCGCGCCATCGTGCCCGAAATCCGCCAGCCGACGCTGTTGCTGCACGGCGCGCTCGACCCGCTGATGCCGCTGCCGGCGGCGCAATGGCTGCAGACGAAACTGCCCGATGCCCGGCTGGAAATTTTCCCGCTGGCCGCGCACGCGCCCTTCCTGTCCGACCCGGCGCGCTGCGCCGCGCTGATCACCGATTTCATGCTGCAACAGAAATGACCGAGATCGACAAACTCAAGGTCGGCGCCGCGTTCGACCGCGCGGCCGCCGGTTACGATGCCATCGCCCGCTTCCAGCACGATGTCTGCGCCCGGCTGTCCACTTACCTGCCAACCGGGTTCGCGCCAGCGCGCATACTCGACGGCGGCTGCGGCACCGGCTATGGGGCGCAACTGCTGCAACAGCGCTGGCCGGACGCCGCCATCACCGGCTGCGATCTGTCGCCGGAAATGGTGCGGCAAACACAGGCGCGCGGCATTGCCGCCATCTGCGGCGATCTGGAACAGCTGCCGTTTGCCAATGCCAGCTTTGAACTGGCCTGGTCCAGCCTGGCGCTGCAATGGTGCCAGCCGGCGCGTGCCTTTGCCGAACTGCGGCGCGTGCTCGCGCCCGGCGGCACGCTGGCGTTCACCTCGCTCGCCAGCGGCACGCTGCATGAAATCGAAACCGCATTCGCCGGCATCGACCAGCACCGGCGCGTGCTGCCGTTCACCACCGCCGCCGCCACCGAATCGGCACTGGCGGCGGCCGGATTCACCCACATCCGTGTGGTGCAGGAGCGCTGGATTACGCGGCACGCCGATTTCCATGCGCTGCTGGCCACCATCCGCGGCATCGGCGCCGGCCACACCGGCAGCGACCGCCGCCGCTCGATGATGGGCAAGGCGGCGTGGCAGACGGCGCAGGCACGCATCGAAGCCATGCGCGGCGCGGACGGCTTGCTGCCGACGACGTATGAAGTGCTGTTTGCGCTGGCTGAAAAGAAATAAACCGGGGGTATAGTACCAAAACGCCACTCCGGGCCTCGGTTTTGCTGGCTGTTTTTGAATACTGCCTGGAGTATATTTTTAGACCTTACTGACCAGAAATTCATTTTAGTCAGTTATTTTGGCTAACAACGCCCCCACACGCTCATGCCAATGCTCATGTCCATGCCTATGCCGCCGGGCGCTTGAGCTGGCTTTTGAGCTGTTCCTGATCCAGATCGCCCGCCCATTTCGCCACCACCACCGCCGCCACGCAGTTGCCCGCCAGATTGGTCAGCGCCCGGCCGAGCGACATGAAGTGGTCAATGCCGAATACCAGCGCCAGCCCGGAAACCGGCACGATATCGACCGCCGACAACGTGGCCGCCAGCACGATGAAGCCGCTGCCGGTGACACCGCGCGCGCCTTTCGACGTCAGCATCAGCACACCCAGCAAGGCAAGCTGCTGCCACAGGTTCATCGGCGTATCGGTCGCCTGCGCGATGAATACCGCCGCCATCGACAGGTAGATCGAGGTGCCGATCATGTTGAATGAAAAGCCGGTCGGCAGCACCAGCGCCACCGCGTGTTTTTCGATCCCGAGCGCTTCCATTTTCGTCATTACGTTCGGCAGCACGGCATCCGACGACGACGTGCCGAGCACCACCAGGAATTCCTCGTGCAGATAACGCAGCAGCGGCCACAGGCCGAAGCCGTGCAGCCTGGCCACCAGCGCCAGCACGATGACGACGAAGCCGAAACAGGTGAGGTAAAACATCAGCAGCAGCTTGCCCAGCGGCAGCATGGTCGCCAGCCCGTGCTTGCCGATGGTGAAGGCAATCGCGCCGAATGCGCCCAGCGGCGCGAGCTTCATGATGATGCGGATGATCGAGAACAACACATGCTCGGTGGTTTCGACCAGCGTGAACATGGCCGCGCATTTTTCGCCGCAGCGGTTGAGCGCGAAGCCGAACAGGATCGAAAACAGCAGCACTTGCAGGATGTCGCCTTTCGCGAACGCTTCGATTGCGCTGTTCGGGATCATCGACAACAGGAAGGCGGAAAACGATTGCGCCTTGCTGGCGGCATAGCCGGCGACGCTGTGCGTGTCGATGCTTGTCGGGTCGATGTGCATGCCGCTGCCAAGCTGCAAACCATCGGCCACCACCATGCCGGCAATCAACGCCAGCGTCGTCACCAGTTCGAAAAACAGCAAGGCATAACCGCCGGTGCGACCGACCTGCTTCAGATCGGTCATGCCGGCGATGCCAACCACCACCGTGCAAAAAATCAGCGGCGGCACAACCATCTTGATCAGCCGGATGAAACCGTCGCCAAACGGCTTCATCAGCGTGGCGAATTCGGGAAAGAAATGCCCGAGCAGGAAGCCGGCAACGATCGCTGCCAGCACCTGCACGTGAAGCTGTTTCCAGAGGGTGTTGGGGGTCATTTTCGGCACACGGCGCTGTTCGCGGGAATGCCTCAGTTATAGGCGCAAACGCCTGCCCGCCGTTTGTTGCAGGTCAAGTGGCGGAAGTGTTTCCGGCAAAGTAGGACGCAATCGTCTGGTTCAGCCCCTGCGCCATCACCGCGCGCACATGCCGCGCCAACAGCGTATCGTCCGGTGCCGCAAACACGAATACGCGGTAAACGTCGGCCAGCGTCAATTGCGCCGGATCGGCCTGCAGCACCCAGCGATGCACCCGCCGCGTGCGTATCTGATCGAGTTGCCGCGCGTAGCGCGATGCTCCCTGCCCCGCCTCGACCACCCAGCCTTCGCGCTGCATTTGCGCCAGCAGCAGGTCGATCTCGTCCAGCCCCAAGCCGGTGGCCGCGCGTACTCTGCTCTCCTCAACGCCGGCAACATCGCCGGCGCAGCGCATGTTGTGCAGCACCCGCAGAATCGACATCGCATCGATAAAGGTACTGCCAGGCGTCGGATGATGACGCCAGCGACAATGCCAGATGAAATGCAAGATGGCCGACACGGCGGCACCGGCCAGCGTGATCAGCCATGAGAGGTAAATCCACAACAGGAATATCGGCACTGCCGCCATCGCGCCATACACCACGCGGTATGTCGGCACGGCCATGATAAAGGCGGCAAACACGCGCTTGGTGATTTCAAGCGCAATCGCCGCGAACAGGCCGCCGCAGATCGCTTCGCGCCAATGGACGTGGCGGTTCGGCAGCACGATGTACAGCAGCGTGAACGAACCGGTCATCCAGAGGATCGACAATAACGTAAAAAACGCGCCATAGGCGATGCTGGAGTGTTTAAGCGTACTGACTGTCGCCACGAAAATGGACGATGTCATCATCAGCGAAACACCGCCGACGAAAGGCCCGAGAATCGCAACCGACAGCAGCAGCAGGTGGCGCTGAACGAATGGCCGCTGCTGACGGATGCGCCAGACCTGGTTGAACGCGCTTTCCATCATGCTGACCATCGTTACCGCGCCAAACAGCAGGCCGCCGGCGCCGACCAGCGACAGGCGCGTGGCCTTGGAGGAAAATGCGGTCAGATAGCCCATTATCGTTGCCTCGATATGCTTGGGCATCATCACTTGCTGAAAATAGGCTTCCAGCATTTTTTGCAGCGTGCCGAATTGCGGAAACATCGTGAACACCGCCAGTGCAATCGTCAGCAGCGGTACCAGCGCCAGCAGCGTAACGAACGTCAGATTACCCGCAACCTGCTGCAGGCGCGCATGCCCGATGCGTCTTTGTATGAAATCGAACAATTCCAACACATCCGGTCGGAACCATTGTCGTAATATCGAGTTGTTGGGCAAATTCATTCGCTCTGTCAGTCGTGGCAGCGGGGACTCAACTATAATATCAGCAGCCGCCAATTCCTCTGGCACAGTATTTGCGGAAGTGTTGCATCCGCTTCCCCATCCATCGACCGTCTTTCATGAACGAATTCCTCGATCTTTGCCGCGCCGCCATCGGCGCTGCTCATGTTTTAACCGATGCCGCCGACATGGCAGGTTTTCTGCTCGACGCGCGCAAGCGCGCCACCGGCAAGGCGCTGGCCGTGGTGCGCCCTTCGACCACCGAAGAAGTTGCAGCCATCGTCAAGTTGTGCCACCGGTTCGGTGTGCCGGTCGTGCCGCAGGGCGGCAATACCAGCCTGGTGCTGGGCAGCATTCCGGATGAGAGCGGCAAGGCGATCGTGCTGTCGCTGGCGCGGCTGAACAAAATCCGCAGCGTCGATGCGCTCAACAACACCATGACTGTCGAGGCGGGCTGCATCCTGAAAAACGTGCAGGACGCCGCCGCCGATGCCAACCGACTGTTCCCGCTGCACCTCGCCTCCGAAAGCAGTTGCACCATTGGCGGCAACCTGTCAGCCAATGCTGGCGGCGAAGCCGTACTGCGCTATGGCAACACGCGCGAACTCTGCCTCGGGCTGGAAGTCGTCACGGCGCAGGGCGAAATCTGGAGCAGCCTGCGCGGATTGCGCAAGGACAACAGTAGCTACGACCTGCGCGATCTGTTCATCGGCGCGGAAGGCACGCTCGGCGTCATCACCGCCGCCGTGCTGAAGCTGTTTCCGCGCCCGAAAGCGACCCTGACCGCATTGGCGGCGCTGAATTCGCCGCACGACGCGCTGCTGCTGCTGGCGCGCGCGCTGTCGCACTGCAATGGCGCGTTGACCGGTTTCGAACTGATGTCGAACTATAGCCTGCAACTGGTGCACAAGCATTTCCCGCAACTGCATTTCCCATTGCCGCTGGAACACCCGCAATACGCGCTGCTGGAACTGTCCGACAGCGAATCGGAACAACACGCGATGGCACTGCTGGAAAAAACGCTCGGCGAAGCGATCGAGGCGGGAGAAGTAGTCGATGCGACGATCGCTTCCTCGATCGCGCAGTCGAAAGCCATCTGGCAACTGCGAGAAAACATCTCCGCCGCGCAAGCCCACGAAGGCAAGAACATCAAGCACGACATTTCAATCATGCCGTCGCGCATCGCCGATTTCATTGCGACCACGGATGCGCTGCTGCAACAGCATTTTCCAGGCTGCCGGATGGTTACCTTCGGCCATCTGGGCGACGGTAACCTGCATTACAATGTTTCCGCGCCGGAAGGAATTTCGGCGGACGATTTCATTGGACGGCAGGCAGAAGTCAACCGTGTCGTCTATGACAGCGTCTATCGCTTTCAGGGTTCGATTGCTGCCGAGCACGGTGTGGGCGCGCTGAAACGTGACGAAATCCGCGCCTATCAGCCGGCAGTCGAAATCCGGCTGATGCAAACTATCAAGCAGGCGCTCGATCCTGACAATCTGATGAATCCAGGCAAGGTTATCTAGCTGCTGTTCTTCAAGGAGAGTTTCTCGATGCGCATCGCTCTGCTGCTGTTCGTCATGCTGTCCCTTCCCCTTCAGGCTGCCACCATCTTCAAATGCGAGGCCGAGGGCAAGATCACATACGCTGAAGCCGCCTGCGCGGGCGGCAAGCAAATCGAAACCGACCAAGGCCCGGCGCAGGTCGATGTCGAACGCGCCAGACGGCAGGCGGAAAAGGAACGGAAAATCGACCAGAAGCTGCGCGAGCGCGACCAGAAGCGCGGCCTGAAAGATGCGCAGCAAGATCAGAAAGCAGCGCGCTCGACCGCGGCAAAGCAGAAACGATGCGAACGACTGGCGCAGCGCCAGAAATGGGCCGAGGAAGATGCCGCCAAATCAAGCATGAAATCGGCTGAGAAAGCACGCATCAAAGCGCGCCGCGCGGCGGAAAAACATGCGCTGGAATGCGCGCCCTGAGCGTTTTAATTACAGAGTACCTCCACAACTCCTGAACTGCCGACCACGCACGGCAGTTCCCTTCCATTCACACGCATCCCGGCGCGCTCTAACTGGCCGTAACCCGGCGCAAAATTTCCAGCCCGCAACATTCAAATTGACATTTCTTCGTGCCCACGATGGCACCTTTGAGAGATATCAAACAGTCATCCGATAACCATATGCTGTTGCAGGAGATGGTGCAAAAATCCACCAACTGAAGCAACGAATGGTTGCCGAAAGTGCGCCAGGAGGACGTCACGGTCAACCTGACGGATGCAGCAAGAACCGCCCTGATGGGTTTGACCAACTTCCCCGGGGCAATGTCAATTTCCCAAAGGAGAACTCGTCATGAAAAGCATTCTTGACTTTATCCGCGACGAACAAGGCGCCACTGCCGTTGAGTACGGCCTGCTGGTCGCACTGATTGCAGCGGTCATCATCACCGTCGTCGTGACGCTGGGCAAGCAGATCTACAACGCGTTCTGTACCGTGGTCAATGCGCTCCAGCCTGTTACTGGCGGCACGACCTGCACGCTGAAGACCTGAGGCATCAGGCTCATCAGAAAACGGGGGTGCCCTTCCCAAGGCAGGACGGCATCCCCGCAACAGAATTCGCCAGCAAGATGAAACTGGCTGGCCCGGACGACATGCCATGCATAAGGAGAGTGCATCATGAAAACCATTCTTGATTTTATCCGCGACGAACATGGCGCCACTGCGGTCGAATACGGCCTGCTGGTGGCGCTGATCGCCGCCGTCATCATCACCGTCATCGTGACGCTGGGCAATCAGATCTACAACGCATTCTGCACCGTGGTCAATGCGCTCCAGCCTGTCACCGGCGGCACGACCTGCACGCTTAAAACCTGAGCAAGAACCGAATCATCGTGGATGCCAATCATGAAAGGCATCCACGATGAAGGAGATAAACAGGTCATTCGCTTTGGGCGGAGTTCCTTGGTCTGCAACCGTAACGCCGCAGGAGTCGCGATGAAGTCAGAGAAACCAACCGGATTTCGCCCAGGCAGAACGGAACAAGGAGCCAGCGCGATGGAATTTGCCTTTCTGGCGGCGCTGATCGCGGCGGTAATCGTGGTGGTGGTAACGACGCTCGGCGTACAGACGCAAGCCATGTTCTGCACCTTCGTCAGCAACTTCGGCGGATCGTGCTGACAGTAAAAATATGATCGGATAAAACAGAGACAGCCAACATGCTAAACCTGACCCCATCATTGCTGGCCAACGTGGTTTTCGGCGTCCTGTGCGTATTGCTGCTGTGCGCATGCTGGATCGATGCCAGGAATCACCGCATCCCGAACTGGCTGGTGCTGGCCGGCGCGGTGCTGGGGGTCTTGCTGAACACTATCCTGCCGGACGGTTTCGGTTTCATCAGCTTTTTGCCGGGCGCGGTCGGTTTCTGGAAATCGATGGCTGGCCTCGCACTCGGGCTGGCGATTCCCATGCCGCTGTACGTTGTGCGCGCAATGGGCGCTGGCGATGTGAAGCTGATGGCGATGGTCGGCGCATTTCTCGGCCCAACCGCCATCGTTGGCGTCGTGCTGATGACCTTTGTCGTCGGTGGTCTTCTGTCGCTGATGGTGGTGCTGCGCAATGGCACGATGAAACGCCTGTTTGACAACCTGCACACGATGCTGCTGGCCGGCTTCATCAAAACCACGGTAACGAAGGAACTGCCAACGATAGAACCAGCCTCCGTTTCGGCAGGCAAGATGCCCTACGCGCTGGCGATTTCAGGCGGCACGTTTATCTATTTCGCACTGGCCGGCAATGAACTGCTGGCGCCGCTGTACAACCTTGCCCTGCTTTTCAAATAAGCATGCGAAAGATGACAGGAACAGTGATGAAAACCACCAACATACCGCTCAATACGACAGGCGCACAGCCGGAATCGCGCAAGCTCCCACCATCGCCGCGTGCCATTGAAGACACTGGGCTTGATCTGCTGTTCCTGGTTGAACTGCTGGCAAAAATCCTGTTCCTGCATGGCAGGATGAGCATTGCCGCCATTTCCTGCCATGTCAAACTGCCCGTCAGCGTACTAGAGGCAGCATTCGCCTTCATGCGCCAAGAGCGTCTGTGCGAAATGACCAGCCGTGGCGAAGGCAGCGCCTCCATATTTTTCCAACTGTCCGAAACCGGGCGCAACCGCGCCAGGGAATATCTGCAACGCAGTCATTACGCTGGCCCGGCTCCCGTCACGCTGGAGGCCTATTGCGCGCAAGTTGAAAACCAGATGCTGCGCGACGTGCACTATACCCGTGACTCTGTTGCCAGGGTTTTCAATGGCATCGTCGTTCAGGATGCGATCCTTGATCAGTTGGGTGCGGCAATGAATTCCGGCCGTTCGATTTTCATCTATGGCCCGGCAGGCAGCGGCAAAACCTTTATCGCAGAAACGCTCGTCAATCTCTTGCCAGACAGCATCTGCGTGCCGTATGCGATTGTGGTCGATGACGAAGTGATCCAGATTTATGATCCGCTGATCCACCACGTCATCGAACAGGCTGCATGCGCGGAAAACCTGTTGGAACGCAGGGACACGGCAGACATTCGCTGGCAGCTATGCCGGCGGCCTGTGGCGATTAGCGGCGGTGAATTGACGCTGAACACGCTCGATCTGGAATTCGACAAGACGACCCGCTATTACCAGGCCCCGCCGCATGTGAAGGCCAACAATGGTATTTACATCGTTGACGATCTCGGCCATCAGTCGATTACTCCCAGGGAGTTGATGAACCGCTGGATTGTGCCGCTCGATCGGCGTCGTGATTACCTGACGTTGCACACCGGCTACAAGTTCCGCATTCCGTTCGACGTGAAGGTTATTTTTTCCTCGAACCTGACGCCGGAAAGCCTGGCTGATGACGCATTCCTGCGCCGCCTCGGCTACAAGATCTATTTCGGCACCATGAGCGAAGACCAGTACTGCACGATTTTCCGCAGTGTGTGCGAAGAGTTGTCGATACCGTATTCCAAAGCTGCCTTCAAGCATCTGCTGCATGAACGGCATTACAAGGAAGGCAAGCCGCTGCTGGCCTGCTATCCGCGTGATTTGCTGAGTCAGGTACGTGATCTCGCGCAATACGAAAACCGCCAGCCAACACTTACCAATGAAGCGCTCGACTGGGCATGGCAAAACTATTTCGCAACACTTTAAAAGGCGTACTTATTTTGGCAGCAAATAACCAGTAATCCATCGAGTAATCCGTCGGCATGGATTGATTAAGACCACAACGCAGGGGGAAACATGAAAAGTACCAGGGCACTCATCATGATAGGCGTGTCGATCGTCGTTGCAATCATTGCCGTCGTCCTTGCATCGCGCTGGATTTCACAGCAATCGAGCATCAACACCAGCAAGCTGGTGGTCGCAGCGACCGACATCAATCCAGGAACCCGTCTGACGCCTGAAATAATCAAACTGTCAGACTGGCCATCCGGCAGCGTGCTGAAGGATAGCTTCAGCGATCTGAAGCTGCTTGAGAACCGCGTGGCCAGGATCAGCCTGCAAAAAGGCGAACCGCTGACCGAGCCGAAGCTGGCGCCAGTCGGTTCAACCGGCGGCTTGTCTGCCATCGTGGCGGAAGGCAAGCGCGCGATGACCGTTCGCGTGAATGACGTGATTGGCGTTGCCGGCTTCGCATTGCCCGGCAATTACGTCGATATTCTCGTCAGCACCAAGGATGATTCACGCGCCCAACCCAACGCCGGCGGTGTGGTCGACCCGAGCGTATCCAAGCTAGTGCTTGAAAAAATTCTGGTATTGGCGGTCGAACAGGAAGCAAGGCAGGACCAAACCAAACCCAAGGTCGTCAATGCGGTAACACTTGAAGTCACTCCTGAGCAGGCAGAAAAACTGGATCTTGCGCGCAGCATTGGCCAGCTTTCACTGGTGCTGCGTAATCAGGTCGATAACAAGCCTGCAATGACGGATGGTGCCACCAAGAAAACCTTGCTGCGCACGAAGGAAGAACAGGTTGCAGAAAAACCTGTCGCCGAAGCACCGAAAACGCCTCGCAAGGCTGCCAAGACTGCTCCGCGCAAGGCAAGGTGGTGCCAACAAATCCAGACTGGCTCGGGAATGATTGAACAATGCTATTGAGCACCGATGCTCGTACAAGTTAACCGCTGAAACAGGGGGAAAAAATGGTCAAGAACACCCAATCCGGGCTGAAGGAAATCAAGGGCTTTGCCAGTCGATGCAAATATCTGGCGATAATCGGCGCCGCGGCAGTAGCTGTTGCGTGGCCATCTGCCGGCTACACGCAAGCTGCGGCGGAAAAGCCCGCGGAAGCTGCCAAGGTGGCACCGGCAAAACCTGCTGCCCGCAAAGGCAAGGCCGCAAAGGAATCGGCAAATCCGGCCACATCGTGCACAAGCAGCGCACCTGCTGTCCATGTCAATATTCCGCATGGAAAATCGGTGACGCTGAATCTCAAACAGCTCAATCTGCCGGAGCCTGCCTGGCTGCGTTCGATAGCAGACCCAAGCGTCGTCAAAATCAGCCCCCTGACATCCAGAGCGGCACGCAGCCAGTTTTCGCTGTTCGGTTTGAAAATTGGCTCGACCAACATGACCTTCCAGACGAAGGATGGCCGTTGCTCGAACATCGAACTGTCGGTCGGCGCGGATACCTCTGCCGTGCAGGCAAAGATTCGTGAGCTGCTGCCGCATGAAACCGATATCCGCGTTGTGGCCGCGGCAGACTCTCTTGTCCTGACCGGCACGGCAGTTGACGCCGCTTCGGTGGACAAGGCGATGTCTATCGCCAAAGCCTTCCTGCCCAAAGGCAGCGGAGGCAGCGCAACCGGCAGCACTCCTCCAGGGGGCGTCAGCATGACAGGTGACGGCGCGGCTAAAAGCGCGGCAGGAGCCACGAATGGCGCCGGCGCCCCGTTGATGACGCAAATCGTGATCAATCCGGTTGGTTCCCAGCAACCGAGCGCGGCCACTTCCTCCGGCAACATCATCAACATGCTGACCGTAGCCGCACCGCAGCAGGTGATGCTGGAAGTCAAAGTCGCCGAGGTTTCCAAATCGCTGCTGGACAAGCTCGGCATGAAATTCAACTGGACATCACATCACGGCAGCTGGACGCACAACCTGATATCCGACTTCCTGACCGGCTCCACAACCAATCCAACCAAGGCAACGTTCACTGCCACCAAGTCGAACGGCAACATCATTGGCCTGGATGCGCAAAAAACGGATGGTCTGGTCAAGATTCTGGCTGAACCGAATGTAATGGCTGTCAGCGGTCAGGAAGGTAGCTTCCTTGCCGGCGGCAAGATTTATATTCCCGTTCCGCAAAGCAACGGCGTTGGCGGCGCTGGCAGCGTGACGCTGGAAGAAAAGGAATTCGGCGTCGGCCTGAAGTTCCTGCCAACCGTGCTCGCGGGCGGCCGCATCAACATCCGGGTATCGCCTGAAGTGTCGGAACTTGCGCGCATCGACTTCGCCGGTGCCAGCGGCATTACCAGTTCTAACATCATCATCCCGGTCATCACGACACGCCGCGCAGCAACAACCGTGCAGCTGTATGACGGGCAAAGCTTCGCCATCGGCGGCCTGATCAAGAGCAACACCTCGGCCAACATCAACGCCCTGCCGATGCTGGGAGAAGTTCCGATTCTCGGCGCATTGTTCCGCAGCACCGACTTCCAGCAGGACCGCACTGAACTGGTATTCGTCATCACGCCTCGCCTGGTCAAGCCATTGCCAGCCAACTACACGCTGCCAACCGACAGGGTTGCCGATCCGAATCGCTTTGAATACTTCCTCGGCGGCCGCCTGGAAGGCGTGAAAAAAGATGCGCCACAACCAGCTTCCGGCACGGCAAGCCCTGCCGTAATGCAAGAGCCTGCGCCATCTGTCAATGGCGTCCCGGCCGGCTTTGAAAACTGAAACTAGGAGACTGCCATGAACCACATGGACCATAGCAATTCCGTAGCACTTGTGAAGCTGGCAGGCATCTGCGTCTTGAGCCTGCTGACGTCATGCGCCTCCAGCACGCCCGACTGGGATGCTAGGTTCGGCGACAGCGTCAGAACCAGTGCGGCTCAGCAGGTTATAAACCCGGAAGCATCAAAAAACACCAACCCGGTCAACGGGCTGGATGGTCAGGCTGCCGAGCACGCGATGGAGCGTTACCAGAAATCGTTCAAGCAGCCGGAACCGCAATCCAGCGTATTAAACATCGGCATTAGCAGTGGCGGCGGTGGCGGCAGCAAGTAACGTTCACACAATGCCGGATTGAAAATGGGGGGCGTCATGAAGCAATTAGCCATTCAAAGGAACAAACAGCGAGGTGCGATTATCATCGTCTTCACGCTGTCGATGCTTGTGCTGTTTGGCTTCATGGCGCTAGTGATTGACCTCGGCCGCATCTATGTCGTACGTTCTGAATTGCAGAATGCGGCAGATGCGGCCGCGCTGGCTGGCGCCAAGGATCTCGATCAGACGCTGGCTGGCATCAACAAAGCCAAGGCAAGAGCGATTGCAATGGCCGGGCAACACTATTACCAGTTTTCCACCCCCATCAGCATCACGGCTGCCAACCTGAGCGTCGGCAGCTGCCCGGAAGACGCCTGCATGGTGCCAATCAGCAGCATCGCTTCCGATGCGCAAGCCACAGGCAAAACCTTCCTCCGGGTTTACATTCCGTCCGGCAGCTTCTCCACTTTCTTCGCTCGCGTACCGATGACGCGCGAGGACAATGCAGGAATAACCAGTAGCGCCACTTACGGCGAAGCGGTTGCAGGCCGTTACATTAACAATGCTGCGCCGCTTGGCGTATGCGGCCTCATTAACACATCAACTGGTGCCACCCGTCCCAAGGGCGAAGCTCTGCCTGGAACGGGGGAACTGGCTCAATTCGGTTTTCGTCATGGCGTCAGCTACGACATTTTCAACCTGAACCCGCTGGTGCCAAATTCAGATCCGTACCTGATCAATCCGGTTGATGCCTACCCGAACGCATGTAATCCCAATAACTCGAGCACTCAGGTCACCGCCCCGTTCGTCTGTGGCGGCACATCGAGCGCGCTCTCATCCGTGCCGTCGATTGTCTATGGCAACACCGGTATTTCTGCCGGACCAATCGAAGCGGCACTAAATTCGCGTTTCAACGATTTCAGCCCGCCATCGGTTTGCTCGCCGACTGCCACGCCGCCGGATTCGAACATTCGCACCTTCGGCTGCACTGGCGGAGGCTGTGCCAGCCCGGCAGCAAACTGGATGACTCCGGCGCCAGGCTATCAGGTGCTGACTCCCTCCGACAGATATCAACCCGCAACACCTGCCGACAAAAGCCATTACGGCGTACTGTGGTCATACAGCCGTGCTGTCCGCGCCAACAGTGCAACTCCGCCTGGGCCTGGCACATCATTTAGCCCGACTACGGCAGACTGGGCGGCACTTTACAGCACGCCAGACGGTGCACCAGCACCCAACACCAATTTCCCGGCTTCTGGCTCGCCCTACGCCGATCCGGCGCACACGACCTCACCCGGCGGAGGCCAAACCGGCCAGCCCGATCGCCGTGTAGTGAACATGCTGATTGTCGATTGCCCGAACGTGGTACATGCCGGCGCCTGCTCTCGCCTGCCGGTGCTGGGTGTTGGCCGCTTCTTCATGCAGGTTCCGGCTGATTTCAAGGGAAATCCGAAAAAACTGTACATGGAATTTGCCGGCCTGATTGAACCGTTCGTTTCGACCAATGAGATCAAGCTCTATCACCTCCGTTCATGCATCAAAAGTGCAATTACGGATCGGGATTGCTGAAACAGCCTGAACCAAAAAATGGCAAGGTGACAAACATGAACAAGCGCTATCATCAACCCACGGTTTCACGCCGCTACCAATGTGGCGCGGCCGCGGTCGAACTGGCCATCATCATCGTTGTCATGATGCTGATTGTTGCCGGCGTGATCGGTTTCGGTCGATTCTTCTGGTATGCGGACACACTGACGAAAACAACCAGGGATGCTGCTCGGTTGATGTCTGAAAGCATCGTCAGCGATTTGAGCGGAAATGCCACGGCGGCAAAGAACATGGTTGTCAACGCCGCTGCCGCATCAAACCTGCCTGCCGTCACCACAGACAATGTGATCATTGAATGCGACAACTCGTCGCCAAGCAACCCGAGCTACAGCTTCGGCAACTGCATCAACAATACTACTCCGGCAAACGTGCGGGTCCGGATTACCGCATACAACGTCAACATCGCCGAATGGTTCCCGTTTCTCGATGCCAATGGCCTGATGCCGGTTGGCACGATCAACTGGGGCAACATTGTTCTGGCACCACAAACCACGATGCGTTACATGAAATGAGGGCTGACATGAATAACTCCCTCCTGCTCAGAACCGGAACAAAGGCCCGTCAGCGCGGCGCAGCGGCAGTGGAATTCGCGCTGGCCGCAATCCCCTTCTTTTTATTGCTGTTCGGTGTTATCGAATTGGGCCGGCTGCTGTACTTGTGGAACACCGCGCAGGAAGTCACGCGGCGCGCTGCCCGCATGGCAGTAGTCACGGATTTCAATAACAGCGCACAAATTGCCGCCATCAAACGCAATGCTGTCTTTCGCTTGGTTACCGATACCGAAGACTGGCTGCCGGCGACCTATCATGCCGACATCACCAAACGGCTTTCCGACCAAAACATCGTCATCCGCTATTTGACGGCAAGTGGAGGAACTCCGACCCCGATGCCGACGAATCCAGGCGACAACATTACTGCCTGCCTTGATTCCGGCAGGGCCAACAGCTGCATCCGTTATGTCGAAGTGTGCATCAGCACAAAAAGCAATAGTTGCGCCGCAGATGACCGCCTTTCATTCGTGCCGATGCTCGGCCTATTTTCCCGCAATGACGCCACCAATTACAGCATCAACATGTCGTTGCTGAAAATTCCTCTGTCAACCGTGCGCGTTCCGGCGGAAAGCCTTGGATTTAGCAACACCTTTTAACCAAACATTGCGCAAACTTAAACGCGAACCAGCAAGGTATTGTCATCATTGATTAAAGGGCAAGCGCACGAGCATATCGAGGCGTGGAGAGAATGAAACCAGCGGCTTGCGCCGCAATCAATTAACCGGAACTGGCCATTATGGACGACTTGCACATCACCGTAATCTCTCCGCACAAGCAACATCTGGATGAAATGATGAAGGCCATCGACGACTTCGTTCCTGCATCCATGATTGCCACCATCGAGGCAAAGTTGCAGGATATCGGCACGCCACCGGACAACAAGAATGTGCGCGAAGTGCTGATGGTCGATTGCGGGCATGGCAATCTGCCTGATCTGGAGCCGGTCGAACGACTGGCGCAGATTTACCATGAGATGGTATTCATTCTGTTTTGCGACAAGCAAACACCTGAATTCCTGCTCAGGGCAATGCGTGCCGGCGTCAGTGAAGTGCTATCGTTTCCAGTCAACCGTGATGCAGTCAGCGAAGCGCTCGGCCGCATCCGCAGCAAGCATGCGCAGGAAGCGACGAAAAACGGCAAGGTGCTGGCATTCGTTTCGTGCAAAGGCGGAAGCGGCGCCACATTCCTTGCATGCAATCTGGCTTATGAGCTGGCTACGGCGGAAGAGGCCAAAGTGGCCTTGTTCGATCTCAACCTGCAGTTTGGTGATGCACTGCTGTTCCTGAGCAATCAGGGGCCGAAATCAACCATTGCCGACGTGGCACAAGACATCCACCGCCTTGACCGGCACCTGTTCCTGTCCAGCATGGTAAATGTCACGCCAAACCTGAGCGTGCTGGCGGCACCGGAAGATCCATCTCGTGCGCATGATGTTACCCCAGAGGACGTCGATGCCTTAATCAAGCTGGCACGGACTCTGTTCGATTTCATCATCATCGACGTCGGACGCAATCTGAATGCACTGACGCTCAAGGTGCTCGATCTTTCTGACACGATTTACCCCATCGTGCAAATGACCTTGCCATACATTCGCGATGGCAAACGGCTGGTGGATACATTCAGCCATCTTGATTACCCGAAAAGCAAGATCCATCTAGTTGTCAACCGCTACAACAAAGGCGGCGACATTCAAATTCATCATATTGAACAAACTCTCGGCATCAAGGTTGATCACATCATCCCGAATCACTTTGAAGCCGTGGCCTCATCCGTCAACCAGGGCATCCCCATTGCCAAGATGGCGCCCAGAAATCCTGTCAGCAAGGCGCTGCACGAGTGGGGAGAAATCCTGACACAACCGCCAGAAAAGGAAAATCAGGGCTGGCTGGCGCGCACCTTGAGGAACATGTTCTAGCGTGCCTGATATCCAGAATACAAGAAGGCAGACGAGCAGCACCGATCAATGACCGTCGAAGCAAGGAGCAACATCATGTCACTACGCGAACAGCTCGAATCAAGCAATCCTGTCAGGGGCAGCTATGGCACGCCGAATCCGAAGCGCAAGATGATCGAGGTTACGGCATACCGGGAATTGAAGGCCCGCATCCATCGCGCCCTGATCGACCGCATTGATCTGCAAATGATGGATTCGCTGCCGGTCAATCTGTTCCAGACCGAATTGAAGCGGCTGGTAGAAGACTTGCTGTCGCAAGAAAATGTTGCGCTCAATGAAGTCGAACGCAAGAATCTGGTGCGCGACATCCAGTTCGAAATGCTCGGGCTTGGCCCCATCGAATTGCTGATGGCGGATCCAACGGTCTCGGACATTCTGGTCAATACCTACCGCACAGTTTACGTCGAACGCTACGGCAAGCTGGAACTGACTGACGTGTGCTTCAACGACGATGCACACCTGATGAAAATCATCGACAAAATCGTGTCGCGCATCGGCCGTCGCGTCGATGAGTCAAGTCCAATGGTTGATGCCCGCCTGCCTGACGGTTCTCGTGTGAACGTGATTATCCCGCCGTTGTCGATTGACGGTCCGGTAATGTCGATTCGCCGCTTTGCTGTCGTGCCGCTGACGATGAAGGACTTCATCGAATTCAAAAGCCTGTCTCCGGCGATGGCCGAGGTGCTCGAAGGCTTGGCGAAGGTCAAGGTAAACATGGCCATCTCCGGTGGTACCGGCACTGGCAAAACAACCATGCTGAACATCATGTCCGGATATATTCCGCACGACGAGCGCATCATCACGATTGAAGATGCGGCAGAACTGCAGTTGCAGCAACCGCATGTCGTACGGCTTGAAACCCGCCCGCCCAACATCGAAGGCACAGGCGAAATAACGCAGCGTTCCCTGGTGCGAAACTCGCTACGGATGCGACCGGACCGCATCATTCTGGGTGAGGTGCGCGGCGATGAGGCGATCGACATGCTGCAGGCGATGAATACCGGCCATGAGGGATCCATGGTCACCATTCATGCCAACTCTCCGCGCGATGCATTGACTCGCCTGGAAAACATGGTAGGGCTTGGTGGCATGAATTTGCCGACTAAAGTCGCTCGTCATCAAATTAGCTCTGCAATTGCGGTGGTTTTGCAAATCGCACGTCTGTCTGATGGCAAGCGCAAAATCGTCAGCATTCAGGAAATCACTGGCATGGAAGGCGACATCATCACAATGCAGGAAATTTTCGCCTTCCGCCAAACAGGTATCGCACCAGATGGCTCAGTAAAGGGTTATTTCTGTGCCACAGGAGTGCGTCCGCGCTTCACCGAAGTGCTGCATGTGCGGGGCATCGAACTGCCGGAAAGTCTGTTCGACCCAACCTTGCACTTCGAGGTCAACGGCTGACACGGAGGCGATTATGGATTACCTATACATCTTCTTTGCGATAGCTGTCTTCATCGCCGTCGTGTTGCTGGTCGAGGGATTGTTCACGACTTGGAATACAACCTACGGGCCTGAGGCAAAACATATTTCGCAACGGTTGCGAATCATGTCTGCCGGCGCGCACGCTTCGGAATCAACCGAAGTCTCCATCGTCAAGCAGCGGCTGCTGAGCAAAATTCCGAAAATTCAGAGCCTGCTGATGAGCCTGCCGCGTATCCATCCACTGGATCGTCTGCTGCAACAATCCGGCTCGAAACTGGATCTTTCACAGTTCATCGCAACCATCATTGCCTCCGCTGTTACCGCAATGATTATTTTATGGCTGCTTCGCATGCCATTTTGGCTGGCGATATGGCTGACTATCGCCGCAGCCTGTGTTCCCGTTCTGCTGCTGTTGAACAAGAAGTACAAGCGGCTGAGCAAAATTGAAGAACTGTTGCCTGATGCGCTGGATCTGATGGCACGCGCCATGCGAGCCGGACATGCGTTTCCATCTTCATTGCAAATGGTCGGCAATGAAATGCCGGAACCCATCGCTGGCGAATTCCGCATCGTATTCGATGAAGTCAATTACGGCATTTCGATGCAGGACTCGCTAAAGAACCTGGCCACGCGCGTTCCCAGCACCGACCTCAACTACTTTGTCGTCGCGGTCCTGATCCAGCGTGAAACAGGCGGCAATCTGGCTGAACTGCTCGCCAGCATCGCCACCATTATCCGCGAACGGTTCAAGCTGTTCGGGCAAATCAAGGTGCTGACCGCCGAAGGCCGGCTTTCGGCATGGATTCTCTGTCTTTTGCCGTTCGCAATGGCTTTCATTCTGCATCTGATCAACCCGGCGTACATGTCATTGCTGTGGACTGAACGCAGCGGCCTGATCATGATGGGCGTAGCACTGATATTGATGCTGGTGGGTGTTGTCTGGATGCGCCAGCTGATCCGGATACGTGTTTAATCTTGCGCAACCGGTCTGCTGCCTTTCCCGATTACCGTAACAGCACGAAAAAGGAAGGAACATCTCCATGTCGAACATATACATTGTTCTGGCGATCATCTTCGTGGCCGTATTCAGTATCGCGTTTCTGGTAATGTACCTGTTCACGCCAGACCGCATCGAAGGTCGTCTGCAAAGCGTCGTAGAAGGCGTCAAAGAACCAGGCAAGGGCGATGCAGCCTGGATTGCCAAAATTGCCAAGCTGACGACGCCATTTGCCAAACTGGCGATTCCCAAGGAGGGTTGGGATCAATCCCATTTGCGGCTGCGTTTCATCAATGCCGGCTACCGCGGAGAATATGCCCCCATCATCTACTTCGGCATGAAGACGCTGCTGGCGCTGATCTTTCCCGTACTCGCCTGGATGCTGCTGATGATGATCGATGTGAAGATGCAACCGCAATCGATGATGTTTCCGATGATAGCCGCAGCCGCTCTCGGCTATTACCTGCCCAACATTTTGCTGTCGCGCAAAATCGCGGCAAGGAAGCTGGAAATTTTCGAGAATTTCCCGGATGCACTCGACCTGATGACTATCTGCATCGAGGCAGGCTTGGCCATTGATGCTGCTGTTGGCCGGGTAGCAATGGAAATGTCCGAAGTCGCACCGGTGTTGAGTGAAGAACTCTATCTGGTCACGCTTGAGTTGCGTGCCGGCAGCAGCAAAGAGCGTGCCTTGCGCAACCTGGCAATGCGAACCGGTGCGGAAGAAGTCGATACGCTGGTTGCGATGCTGATTCAGGCGGAGAGATTCGGTACCAGCATTGCCGATTCCCTGCGCGTACATGCCGATGGCTTGCGCGTCAAACGTCGCCAGCGTGCGGAAGAAGCTGCTGCCAAAATTCCGCTGAAACTTCTGTTTCCGCTGATTTTCTGCGTGTTCCCAGCGCTTATGGTTGTCCTGATGGGGCCGGCTGTCATCCAGATCAGCCGCAGCCTGTTTCCAGCCATCACTGGCGGACAATAAACCGTCCGCCCACTGAACGGACAAGGAGTTCGAGATGAAAAAACCATTCCGGCTATTACCAGTTGTCTGCAGCGTTCCGGTATTGTTTGGATGCAGTTCGATGGCCGACAAATCGCCCCCCCCGGACATGGCGACTCGCATCGAGCCCATGCAGCGTGTACGCCACTCAGCCAGCTACGCCAACGACTACTACCAGCTCGGGCGCTATTATCAGGGGCAAGATCGCCTCGACAAGGCAGCCGAAGCCTACATCAAGGCCCTGGAAATCCACTCTGATTATGTGGATGCCCAAAATGCATTGGGAACCGTGTATTCGAAACAGGGGAAATACGACGAAGCGGTGGCAGTATTCAATTCAATCCTGAAAACAAAACCACAGGTTGCCAAGGTATACAACAATCTTGGCTATACCTATTTTCTGCAAGGCAAGCATGGCGAAGCCATTGTCGCTTTCGAAAAAGCACTCAAGCTCGAACCTGGCAACCAGCGTACGCATAACAACATCGGCGCCGCCTATCGCAAATCAGGAAATGAAGATAGCGCCTTAATCGCATTCGCTCGTGCCGCAGAACTGAGTTCTCCACAACTCGCGGCCAAAAAAACGGCCGCACCGGCAAGCGCGGTTGCGTCAATTGATGCATCTGTCACCGCATCAGCAACGTCTGCTCCATCATCCGCATCAAAGCCAGAACCGGCCGCGCCACTGGCCGCAATGGCCACCACCACCAATTTAGCTGCACCCGCTGCCGTCGCCGCAATCAGTGAAACGAAAACACCCGTGACGCCTGCATCGTCGGACACGCCAAGAGTGGTCAACCTGCAACCGGAAATCGTTCGAAGCGTCACACTGCAACCACATGGCATTACCGCCGTTGCCGCAGTAGCAGAGACAAAAAATGTGACGACTGCCGACCGCGTGCCTGCCCCAGTCCAGGTTGCCACGGTGGAAGCGCCGCGCATCGTCAATCTGCATGCACAGGCCGATATCAACGTGACCCTGCATCCATACGGCACCACCACCATCAATGTGGCAACACCACACATGCTGGCGCTATCACCAGCGCAATTTTTTGAATCCACGCCGCTAGCCAAACTCATTCCGGAATCGACCCTTCTCGGTGATTCGTTGATGGTGCTGGCTTCATCCATCACCACAGCCGATCGGAACGACCCCGACAATCAGCAACCAGCTTCGTCGGCAGCGACCATTCCAGCAGCGCCAGTACCGGAATCAGGAACGGGAAAACAGGCGGACAAACCAGAACCGATGCTCAAGCCAGATGAACGACAGACGGAATCTGGCTATCAACTGGAAATTGCCAACGGCAACGGCATCACCGGCATGGCCAGAAGAACTCGCGCCATGCTGGCCGAGCAAGGCTTGCCTCATGCCAGACTGACCAATTCCAAGCCCTATCGCCAAAAGCAGACTGTCATCCACTACCGGGCCGGCTATCATGATCAGGCTCTGGCATTGAGCCAAAAGCTTGCCAGAAAAGCGGTCTTGCGTCAGGACGAAAACCTGCGCCGCGGTACCGACATCAAGCTGATTCTCGGCAAGGACATGGCAATGAAAGTGACGTTGTCGGACAATGACACCAAACAGGCACCTCTTGCCATCAACAACATGGATAACATGCAAATTGACAGCTGACGTCTATGCGATTCGGCCCCCATCTGTCGCCCGGCGCATCATCAATGCGCTGGGCTGTCTGTTCATTACGCTACTGCTAAACCACACAGCACAAGCGCAAAATGCTAATGGCAAATCCGCCGCCTATTCCGAGGCCATCGCCGGCAACGACATCGAATACACGGTAAAACACACCGATACGCTGGCAAAAATCCGGGCACGCTTCGGCATTCCGGAAACAACCATCCTGCGTGATAACGGCCTATCTGCCAATTACAAAATCCGAACCGGCGACAAGCTGCGCATCATCAATCCGCACATCATTCCCGCGCAGCTTGAGGAAGGCATCCTGATCAACCTGCCGCAACGGATGCTGTATTACTTTGAAGACAGCAAGCTGGAAGGCGCCTTCCCTGTCAGTCTGGGCAAGCCGGATTGGCCCACACCTGCCGGCAATTTTTACATCGCCAGCCGTCAGGAAAACAAGGCCTGGGTGGTGCCGAAATCGATTCAGGAAGAAATGAGACGCGAAGGCAAGACTGTGATTACAGAGATACCGCCGGGGCCGAAAAACCCGCTGGGCAAGCACTGGCTCGGTCTCAGCCTGCCAGGTTACGGCATTCACGGCACGATTGCACCAGCCAGCATTTACCGTTTCCGCAGTCACGGCTGTATCCGCATGCACCCCGATGACATTCAAACCTTGTTCGACAAGGCCGAAATCGGCATGGAAGGCCGAATCGTATATACTCCGGCGATGCTGGCGCATTTGCCGGACGGACGAATCTTCGTCGAAGTACATACGGATGTCTACAAAAAAACGGGCGACCCGATGGCTGCGGTACGCGGACTGGCGGAAACGTATGGTCTGACCGACCGCATCGACTGGCTGCGCGTCAAGGAAATCATCCGGCGCAAGGAAGGAATGGCACGCGAAGTCACGCTCGCGCCAGCAGAAGAGGACAATGAACAGGCAAGCATCAGCAACCATAAGCAACCGCAGCACCGCCAATAAGAATGGCCTGTCACGCCGCGACTTCCTGAAATGGACCACCGCCAGCACCTGCGTTATAGCAACTCCATCATGGGCTGGCAGCATGCAGTCGGCGGCTGAACGGAAACTTGGCTTCCTGAATCTGCATACCGGCGAAAGCCTGTCGGCCGCCTACTGGGAACAGGGGCAATACATCCCGGAAGCAATGACCGCGTTCAACCGCCTGCTGCGCGATCACCGCACGAATGAAATCGCGCCGATCGACAATCGCCTGTTCGATCTGCTCTACCTGCTGCACGCCAAACTCGGCGGCAACCAGCCGTTCCATGTAATTTCGGGTTTCCGCTCTCCGGAAAGCAATGCCAAGCTGGCGACACCCGGCTCAGGCGTGGCGCAAGGCAGCCTGCACATGAAAGGCCAGGCGGTCGACATCCGCCTGCCGCAATGCAGCCTGACCGCATTGCGTGAAGCGGCGCTGGCCCTGCATGCTGGCGGCGTTGGCTATTATCCGAAATCGGATTTCGTGCATGTCGACACAGGGCGCGTGCGCTCCTGGTAACGTTAATTCCTGCGACCTCAGCGGCTCAGGCCACGCGCATCAATATTCCACAGCCCTTCAACCCGCCCCCTTCTGACGCATACCAGTTCGCGATACAGATTCACCGTCGGGTCGACATGTCCGGGAACAAGCAAAAATGGCTCGCCAAGCCTGTCGCGCCTATCGCCACCGGTTTCCAGCATGCCGTGCTCGTCATAGGCGCCCACATAGCGCAAGCCGTCAGCATCCCTCTGCTGCCATACTTCCGGCAAACCTGAATCGACTGCCACAGATTTCAGGCCGACGTCGCACACAGCCTTGCCCGGCCGCGCGGTGCTCATGATCGTCGCCGCAATAAACAGGCTGTGCTGCAGTTGCAGCGTCCCCAGCCATTCGAGCGAACCATAATGGCGATCCATAAGCGCATATGAGCCCGGCTGAATCTCGGTCAGCACGCCGTTTTCGACATCAAATTCGGCCGATCCGGTACCACCGCCAGTGACAATGCTGCAGCGGATGCCGTGCGCTTCGAGGCAACGTAAAAATTGTGCCGTCAGTTCGGCCGATCGGCGCGACACATCCCGCCGCTGCACCCAGTCTGAAATATGCTGTGCGCCGCCGTGATACGCCTGAATGCCGGCAAATGACAGCGCAGGCTGCGCCGCAATCGCATCCACCAGCGTCAGCAGGCCATCCGCATCGGCAACGCCACAACGTTCGTGTCCGACATCAATTTCCGGCAATACCGCTACCCGCACGCCATGTCGCTGCGCGGCCTCGCCCAATGCGCGCACCTGTGCCGGATGATCGACGCATACGCTCAACTCGGCCTGCCGCGCCAGCTCGACCGCCATCGCCACCTTCTTCGGGCCGGCAAACTGGTTGCTGATGAAGATGTTTTTGACGCCGGCAGCCGCAAACGGATAGGCCTCGCTCAGTTTCTGACAGCAAATCCCTGCCGCGCCCTGCGCAATCTGGGCGCTGGCAATGGCGACCGATTTGTGCGCCTTCGCGTGAGGACGCAATGCCAAGCCACCGCGTTCTGCCAAAGCGGCCATCTGGCGCAGATTGTGTTCGAATGCATCGAGATCGAGCAGCAGCGCCGGTGTATCAACCATCGAAACCGGCTCGCCAATGACCGCCACCGGAGGAAGTTCAGCCAGCATCATTCCATCGAGAATTTCAAAAAGGATGGCGTAGAATACCGCAATTCACCGAATCATCCTGCTGCATTGTGCTTGCCACCATTTTCCACCACATCACGCTCTCTTCCGCTCTGTTCCTGCTGGTCTTTCTCGGCTATCTGTTGATGCGCGTCGGCAAATGGCCCAAAGAGGTTGCCGGCGCATTGTCGAAATTCGTATTCAATGTGGCCGTGCCGGCGCTGCTGTTCAACACAATGAGCCGCTTCTCCAGCCTGCCACCAGTCGATGCGCGCCTGCTGATCGCCTTTTTCGGCAGCTGCGTCGTTGTGTTCATTGCCGGCAGGCTGGTGGCGTGGAAGCTGTTCAAACTCGACGGCGTGGCGCAATCGGTATTCGCGCTCGGCGGCATCTATTCGAACAACGTCTTTCTTGGCATCCCTCTGGCGAAAATGACTCTCGGCGACGAAGCACTGCCGCCGGTGGCGCTGATCATCGCGTTCAATGCGCTGCTGCTGTGGACACTGGTCACGATCTCGACCGAATGGGCGCTGCATGGCAGCCTGTCGGCAAAAGGGTTCTCGAAAACCATCAAGGGCGTACTGACCAACCCAATCGTCGCCTCGATCCTGCTTGGCCTCGCCTGGGATTTTACCGGCCTTCCGCTACCGCTGGTGCTGAAAACACCGCTACAAATGACGGCGCAGGCAGCCGCGCCAATGGCATTGATCGTGCTCGGCATGGGGCTGGCCGAATACGGCATCAGCGACGGATGGCGGGAAAGCATCGCCATCACCAGCCTGAAACTGGTGCTGCAGCCGCTGGTCGTCTGGGGGCTGGCGGTCGCGCTTGGCCTGCCGAAACTAGAAACGCAGGCGATCGTGATGCTGGCGTCGATTTCGGTCGCGGTCAATGTCTATCTGATGGCGGATCAGTTCAAGACCATGAAGGGGCCAATCGCTTCCAGCATGGTGTTATCTACCATCCTTGCCGCCTTCACCACGCCAATAGCCATTGCGCTGACAGGATAATGCGATTTCATTAAGAAAATCCCGATCTTGCCAATTGACAGCATCTTGTTATCCCGATAGCCTGTCAATGTTTGTCATGTGTTTGTCATTTTTCTGGCGGATTTGCTGCATATTTGCGCAAGGACAATGCGCCTCGCCCGAAACCGGAAACACTGACAACAAGTGCATTAACGAACAAACGTTATCTGCACATTTGTGTTGCCTGATACCCACAAGGCAAAAAAACTGGGAAACAAGACCAGGAATGATCATGGAAACCAAAGCACACCTACAGGAGCGCGGGATCCTCAAGCAATGCCCGATGCAGCAAAAGGCTCCAAAAGCAGCAAATGTATGGAGCAATGAAGGCATCATCGAAGACATTCTCGATGACTATCTGAAAAAATCAGGTTACCTCGCCAGCTATTCGGACGCAGGCAAAACGGTAATCAATGCCATGGATTATCTGCGGAGAAAGAAAATCCTTGAACTGTACAGGATGCGTTCCAGGGAATCCGTCAGTGCATGGGGCAAGAAATACCGCATCGGCGATATTCTTGACGATTATCTGGAAAAATCCGGCTACCCGACCAGCTACAAGCGTGTAGCGTAAAACAGCTGGCTGAAAATCGCTTCGGCTGCCTTTGCCGACGGTTTTTTGCTTTCCTTGCACTGGCTTCTGCGGCAAGCCAGTGCTGAAGTATTTCCTCGCGATTGCGCCCTTCTCAAATTTCATCTGACGAATCGACACTGGCGGAAGCGGTGAGATTCGAACTCACGGACGGCTTTCACCGTCGCCGGTTTTCAAGACCGGTGCATTCAACCACTCTGCCACGCTTCCAGCAAGAGCGCCATTATACCCAAACGGCATCCGAAAAGCCGGATGCGTGACCGAAGTTTTCTGGCGCCAGCCCGACTTTCGGAAAAAACACGGCTAGCAAGAAAATGTTCTGACAGCCGTTCACGGCTCCGGCCGCTGCGAACCGGCTTGCCGGCGGGCGAGGAATTTGCCGAGCAGGCGGCGCAGCCGGCTTTTGCCGAACCGTTTTTGCCATCGCCTGCGCATCCAGCGCCAGCGGCGGCGAAATGACGCGCGCACCCATTGCAATTTGTGCCAGGCTTCGGTCGATTCCAGTTTCGCGATCAGGCGGTTCTTGAAGACGATGAAGGCGGTCAGCAGACGCGCCAGCCATTCGAGCTTCATCAGCGCGGGACGGGTGAGCTGGTACAGCTTGGCCGACAGTGCGGTGCCAGCCAGCTTGGCGCCGACGATGAGCGCGAAACCCCAGACCGCGTGGCCGTGGGCGATGGCAAACAGCGCCGCCACCTTGAGCGGAAACAGTGACAGGAACGGCAGCGCGAACGTCGCCAGCGCGGCATAGGGCGGCAGCGCGGCAATGCGCGCGCCGAGCAGGCTAAACAGACGATATGCGCCCAACCGATCCAGCACATGCGCGGTAACATCCCACAGCCAGTCTTCGAGCAGCAGCAAGGTCGCAACCGCATAGACCAGCAGCGCGATCAGGAAGCGTTTCAACTGGCGTGCAAACGCATTCAACATGCCGAAACCATCTCAAAAAGGATAGCCATCATCGCCCCCTGCTGACGGATTAGCTTGCCGCCGGCCACGTTTGCCACAACTTAGCTGGCAGCCGGCTCTTGCAGGAACATCTGCTGCAAATCGTTCAGGAAGCGCCGCCCCAGTTCGGTTGGACGGGTGGTCACCTGATCGCGCACCAGCAAGCCTTTTTCCTCTGCCTGTAGCAAGGTTTTTTCGAGCGCAATCAGCGGCAAGCCGGTGCGTTCGGTAAACAGACTGGTTGCAAAACCATCCGTCAGGCGCAAGGCGTTGAGCATGAATTCGAACGCGAGATCCTGCGGCGCAACCGCGATTTCTTCCTGCACCGGCATGCGCTGCATTGCCTGCTCGATATAGGCCTTCGGCTGCATGAAGCGCATTTGTCGCACGATGCGATCGGGAAATGAAATCTTTGAATGCGCGCCCGGACCGATGCCGAGGTAATCGCCAAAACGCCAGTAATTCAGGTTATGCCGCGCCCGCCGCCCCGGCTGCGCATACGCCGAAACCTCATAGTGCCAATAGCCTGCGGCCGATGTTTGTTCGCGGATCATGTCCTGCATGTCGGCACTGGCTTCGTCGTCCGGCATGCCGTGGGGCGGCTGCTTGGCGAAAGCCGTCCCCTGCTCCAGCGTCAGGTGGTAAATCGACAGATGCGGCGGCGCGAAATCGAGCGCGATATCAATGTCATCCTGCGCCTCGCGCAGGGTCTGCGACGGCAGCGCATACATCAGGTCGAGGTTGAAATTGTCGAAATATTGATGCGCGATTTCGACTGCCAGCCGCGCCTCGTCACCGTCATGGATGCGGCCCAGTTGCCGCAGCAGGCGCGAATTGAAGCTCTGGATGCCTACCGACAGCCGGTTGATGCCGCTGTCGCGAAACGCCTTGAATTTTCCGGATTCGAACGTGCCCGGATTCGCTTCCATCGTGATTTCCGCCTCCGGATCGAGCGGCAGCAACGCGCGCACGTCCGACAGCAGCCGCTCCATGCCATCGGCCGACAGCAGGCTGGGCGTGCCGCCGCCAATGAATACCGTATGCACCCGCCGCCCCCAGATTTGCGGCAGCGCGGTTTCCAGATCGAGCCGGAGCGCATCGAGATAGGCGCCTTCCGGAATGCCGGCACGCGCCTGGTAGGAATTGAAGTCGCAGTACGGGCACTTGCGCGCGCACCACGGGAAATGGATGTACAGCGACAGCGGCGGCAGCGCGGTCAGCCGGATGGCTCCCGGCGTCATCATAGGTGCGGTGGAATTCATCATCAAACCTTCCCCAAATCACGCATTTTGCGGGGGTATATATCAAAACATTGCTACTGGGCCACTATTTCTGGAGCAGTTTAAAAATACTGGATGGAGTATTTTCTGACCGCCAGCAGATGCCGCAGCAGTTTCTGGCGATGGGCAAACGGCGCCGAATGGCATTCCTGGCCGCATGTGCAAGCTCGAACAGCCTCACACCAGCGATGAGCGCAACTTTTCGGTCAGTGCCGCCAGCGCCTGGCCGCGGTGCGACAGCCGGTTCTTTTCATCGGACGACAGTTCGGCCGCGGTGCATTGCTGCGGCGGCAGCCAGAAATGCGGATCGTAGCCGAAACCGCCCTGCCCACGCGGCGTGGCGACGACTTCGCCCTGCCAGCGGCCATCGGCAATCAGCGGCTGAGGATCGTCCGCATGGCGCACGTAAACCAGCACGCAGTAGTAGTTGGCCGATTTGTCGGCCTGAGCGGCCAGCGCCTCGACCAGCTTTTGATTGTTGCGCGCATCCGATTTCGGCTCGCCTGCATAGCGCGCCGAATGCACGCCAGGCTCGCCGCCGAGGGCGTTGGCGCAGATGCCGGAATCATCAGCCAGTGCAGGCAGGCCGGTCAGCCGCGACGCATGACGCGCCTTGGCCAGCGCGTTTTCAACGAAGGTGCCAAACGGTTCGTCCGCTTCCGGCACGCCGAACTCGGCTTGCGGGTGCAGCTCGAACCCGAGCGGCGCGAGCATCTGGCTCAGTTCGGCCAGCTTGCCGGCGTTGTTCGACGCCAGCACGATTTTCCGGCTCATGATTCCAGCGACGAATGGGCCGTCAATCCCTGAATCGACGCCTTTTGCATCCCGATGAGCTCGAAAATGCCTTTTTGCGCCAAATCGAGCAGGCGGTTCATCGTCGCGCGATCGAACGGTTCACCTTCGGCCGTTCCCTGCACTTCGATGAAATGCCCCTGATCGGTCATCACCACGTTCATGTCGGTATCGCAGGTCGAATCCTCGCTGTAATCCAGATCGAGCATTGGCACGCCCTGATGCACGCCGACCGATACCGCCGCGACGAAATGCTTGAGCGGAATCGCAGCCATCTTATTGTGCTTGACCATGAAATCGAACGCATCGTACGCGGCCACCATCGCGCCGGTAATCGCCGCAGTGCGCGTGCCGCCATCGGCCTGGATCACGTCGCAGTCGATGTGCAGCGTATATTCGCCGATTGCGTTCAAATCGAACGCCGCCCGCAGTGAGCGGCCAATCAGCCGCTGGATTTCCTGCGTCCGGCCAGTTTGCCGCCCGCGCGCCGCTTCGCGATCCATGCGCGTATGGGTCGAGCGCGGCAGCATCCCGTATTCGGCCGTCAGCCAGCCTTGCCCCTTGCCGCGCAAGAAGCCCGGCACGCCTTCGGCGATGCTGGCGGTGCAAATCACGCGCGTATCGCCGAATTCGGCCAGCACCGAACCTTCGGCGTGCTTGGTGAAATGGCGAATCAGGTTGATCGGACGCAGCGCGTCCAGCGCGCGCTCGCGTTTGCGAATGAGGTCGTTCATGAATGTGCTCCTTTAATGCCGCCGGGTGGTTTTCTGGATCGCGCCGCGTATCTCGGCGATCGCCCGTTCGATTTCATGGTCGTCGATCGGATCGGTTTTCTCCAGTTGCTCCGGCAGCAGCGTGTGAATCATTGAGGTGACGTCGCCAATCTGCAGCGTGTTGGTCGAGATGGTCGCGGCATCAAGCTGGCTGCTTTCGCCCAGCCAGACCATCGCCAGCGCGGTAGCATTGTCGCTGTTGACGCCAGCGATCGACACCGCCTTGTTCAGCATGTCCGGCACCGCGCGCACCACCGTGTTTTCCTGAAAGGCGCGTGTCAGCATGTCATCCGGCACCACCGACCACAGGCCATCGGAACACAGCAGCAGCACGTCGCCGGTCTGCAGCGTCACGGTGCGCGACAATTCGACAATCGGCGCATTGGTCGCGCCGAGGCAGTTGTACAGTTTGTGCCGTTCCGGATGGGTATCGCGCTCGGCTGGGTCGAGCTTGCCTTGCGCGATCAGTGCCTCGATGCGCGAATGATCCTGCGTGCGGGCCAGAATCTGTCCGGCGCGCATCCAGTACAGCCGCGAATCGCCGCAATGCGCCCAGATGGCATTGTTGTGCTGAATCAGGCAGGCCACGATGGTCGTGCGCGGCGATTCCGGCAGGTTGTGCGATTCGGTATAGCGATGGATGTCGCGGTGCGCGGCGTAAAAGCAGTCTTCGAGAAAACGCTCGGGCCGCTTGATGGTCGGCGTGGCCATCTGCTGGAACAGCTTGCCGATGGTCTGCATCGCAATCGCCGCCGCCATCTCGCCCTGGATATGGCCGCCCATGCCATCCGCCAGCAGCAGCAGCACTGCATCGCGGGTGTAGATGTAGCCCATCCGATCCTGGTTGATACGGCGCCCGCCGATGCGGCTTTCTTGGTAGACGGAAAATTGCATGGTGTCGGGATAATAAGAGGAATGTCTGCCAATCGTCAAAACCTGACAAGGATACTACACAGCGAATGCCCGCACAGCAAGGAAACGCAATCGGCGACTGCCGCCAACGCCACACCGGATGCCCGCCGGCGCCGGCACAACGGGGTGAAAACACGCCCGACAGCGCCAGCCAGAATAAAATGGCATGGGTATATAGTCAAAACCTTATTCCGGGCCAAGTTTTTGCTGGCTGTTTTTAAATACTGGGTGGAGTATATTTTTCAGCCTTACTGACCCAAAATGCCACTTCAGTCATTTATTTTTGCCTGCATCGCCTGCACCACGCAAAACCACAGTCCGCCGCAGGCAGGATTCGACGGCCTGCACGCAGCCTTGCCCACGCTCATTCGTGCCGCAAAGCCACAATCGGATCAAGCTGCGCCGCGCGCCGCGCCGGCATGTAGCCGAAAATCACGCCGATGGCGGCCGAAAAGAAGAACGCCAGCAGGTTGATGCCCGGATTGAACAGGAAAGGC
>JAGTRJ010000015.1 GCA_018261755.1 Burkholderiaceae bacterium | reverse complement strand
GCGCACGGTCATGATCCGCGGCAAGAAAATCACCATCACCGGCATCAGCAAGGGCGCCGGCATGATCAAGCCGAACATGGCGACCATGCTCGGCTACATTGCGACCGATGCGCGCGTGCCGCAGGTGGCGCTGGAACACATGCTGAAGGAAGCGGCCGACAAGTCGTTCAACTGCATCACCATCGACGGCGACACCTCGACCAACGATTCGTTCATGCTGATCGCGACCGGCATGCTCGACGTCGGCATCTCCGGCATCGAAACGCAGGATTACGCCGCGCTGTCGGCGGCGGTGACCGAAGTCGCGCAGCAGTTGGCGCAGGCGATCGTGCGCGACGGCGAAGGCGCGACCAAATTCATCACGGTCACGGTCGAACAGGGCAAGAATGCCGACGAATGCCGGCAAATCGCGTATTCGATCGCCCATTCGCCGCTGGTCAAAACGGCGTTCTACGCTTCCGACCCGAACCTCGGCCGCATTCTGGCCGCGATCGGGTACGCTGGCATCGACGATCTGGATGTCGGCAAGATTAACCTCTATCTGGACGACGTGTGGGTGGCGAAGGATGGCGGCCGCACCCCGGAATACCAGGAAGAAGATGGCCAGCGCGTGATGAAGCAGAGCGAAATCGCGGTGCGCGTGACGCTGGCGCGCGGCGATGCAGCTGCGACCATCTGGACTTGCGATTTGTCGCACGATTATGTTTCGATCAACGCTGACTACCGCTCTTAATTCCAGCCACAGCCTGCCCGTGACTTTGTTGACTTCGCCTTGCCGTACTCGTCGTACTGTCTGCGGCTCGTCGCCGCGTCACGTCCAACCTGAGGCTGGAATATGAACCAACTGGAACAATTCCTCGCCCGCGCCGAAGCGATGCTGGCGCGGCTGGAAACGGTGCTGCCGCCGGCCGCGCCGAACACCGACTGGAGTGCTTCGACCGCCTTTCGCTGGCGCAAGCGACGCGGACCAAGCGCCGGCGGCTATCTGCAGCCGGTCGCGCACCGCTCGTCGATCGCGCTGGCCGACCTGTCCCATGTCGACGCGCAAAAGCGGCAACTGGAGCAGAACACGCGCCAGTTCATCGAAGGCCGCCCGGCGAACAACGTGCTCTTGACCGGATCGCGCGGCACCGGCAAATCGTCGCTGGTGAAAGCCTGCCTGAACCGATTTGCCGCCGATGGCCTGCGACTGATCGAAGTCGACCGCGCCGATCTGGCCGATCTGATGGACATCGTCGATCTGGTGGCCGAACGGCCGGAACGGTTCATCATCTATTGCGACGACCTGTCGTTCGAAGAAAACGATTCCGCCTACAAGGCGCTGAAAGTGGCGCTCGACGGCAGCGTGGCGACGCAATCGAACAATGTGCTGATCTACGCCACCTCGAACCGGCGCCATCTGCTGCCGGAAAAGATGTCGGACAACCGCGCCAGCACGCGCGGCGACGATGGCGACATCCACCCGGGCGAAACGGTAGAGGAAAAAATCTCGCTATCCGAACGTTTCGGCATCTGGCTGTCGTTCTACCCGTTCTCGCAGGAACAGTATCTGGCGATCGTCGCCCACTGGCTGCGCTCGTTCGGCTGCGACGACGTGCAAATCGCCGCGGCACAAGCCGACGCGCTGCGCTGGGCGCTGCAACGCGGCTCGCGTTCCGGCCGCGTTGCGTGGCAGTTCGCCAAGGATCACGCCGGCCGGTTGGCGTGACGCACGCACATTGACCGGGGTATATAGCAAAAACCGTGCGCCGGGCCTCCATTTTGCTGGCCGTTTTTAGATACTGCCCCGAGTATATTTTCGAGCCCTACTGACCGAAACCGCCGTTCGGGTCAGTTATTTTTGGCCGAGCGCCAAGCTGCCTGCACACCTGTTGAGCAAACGCAAGTTCCCGCGCACGCACTTGCGTAAAGTGCTTTCATCCCCATTTGTCACCTAGCTCGCTTATTCGCCGGAGGTTGTCATGTTAATGTCAACGCAGATCAATCGTTATGCGCACCAACTGCTCGATGCGCGGGCCGAAGCGCGGCTGCTGCCGCCGCTGACGTCCGATTTCGCGCTGACGCCAGATGACGCGTACGATATCGCGCGGCGCATTCACGATGTCCGCGTGGCCGAGGGCGAAGCACTGGTCGGGCGCAAGATTGGCTTCGTCAACCGCACGGTCTGGCCGAAGAATGCGCAGGATCCGACCGTGCATGCGCCGATCTGGTCGCCGCTGTTCGACCGCACGGTCATCTATGCCGAGGACAATGCCGCTGTCATCTCGCTCAAGGGAATCATGCAGCCACGGATCGAACCGGAAATCGTGTTCCGGCTGGCAAAAACGCCCGCGACCGATTGCACGCTGGACGAACTGGCCGACTGCATCGAATGGATGGCGCATGGGGTCGAAATCAATTCCTGCCCGTTTCCTGACTGGCAGTTCAAAACCGCCGATGCGATTGCCGCCTTCGGCCTGCACGGCAAGCTGATCATCGGCGAACCAAGGGTGGTATCGGCGCAAACCCGGCGCCATCTGGCGACGATGATGATGGGCGTCAGCGTATCGCTGTCGTCTGACGGCTCGCTGCGCAGCGCCGGTTTCGGCAGCGACATCCTGAACAGCCCGGTACATGCGTTGTGGCACCTGCATCAGATGTTGAATAACCAAAACCGCTTCGCGCCACTGGCCGCCGGCGAAATCATCACCACCGGCGCCTGGACCGATGCGAAACCGGCTGAACCGGGGCAAATCTGGCAAACCGCGTTCTCTGGCATCGCGCTCGACGGCATGACGCTGGAACTGGTCGAATAAAAAAGCGCACGGCCTGCGTGCGCTTTTCGGAACAGGCACCGCGCGGCCGCCATCCGGCCGCGCAGCAGGATTGTCAGGATTTCTTCGGCCGCTGCGCATTTTCCAGCCCGTTCAAGTCCAGCCCCAGCATCAGCATGCGCAAGGTTTCGATCTTCATCTGCTGGCTCTTGAGTTCGACCATGATGCCGTTTTTCAGGATGATCTTCATCTCGGCGCGGCTGCCATCCTTGTCGTATTCATGGTGCATCGTGCGGCCGTTTTCCTGCCAGGTCTTTTCGACGCTGGTGTTGGTTTCCTTTTCGCCGGAAACCATCGAGCCGCTCATTTTCACCAGCCCGGTCATGCCGCCGAAATCGGTAATCGTCAGGAACGCCGTCTGGCGGTTGCTCGATTGGTAGTCCGCGTTACCCGTCGTGGTCACAAGCCCCATCGCATTCGCGCTTTGCACGCTGATCGAAGTGCGCGAAAAATTGGCGATTTGCGGCACCAGATACGGCTTCAGGCTTTCCGGCGCCAGCGGCAGCACGTTCGGATCGCCGCCGGTCATGGCTGCCGCGGCATCGCGCGCTGCTGCGGCAGCGGCAGCTGGATCGCCGCTTTTCTGTGCAGCCTCAAGCTTCTTGTTCATCGCATCCATTTTGGAAGTGTCGATTTTGATTTCGCCACCATCCGGCGTTTTCAGACGCACCATCGCATCGCCGCCACCGGCGCTGCCGAGCGTGTACGGGCTGGGCGTGATCAGCCGCGTCATCAGCGCCATCAGCATGCCGGCGAAAATGCCGACCAGCAGGATAACGACCGTGTACAGCACCGATTTTTCCGGCGGATTCTTCATCAGCACCGGCAAACCGAGATAGATCAGGTAAATCGAATACAGGCCGCACAGCACGCCCAGGATGCTCATTACCGGCAGGACGCTGAACACGCCACCGACCATCGACGCGGTTGCGCCATACACCGCCAACTTGAGCGCGTTGAGCGGGTTTTTCTGCCCGCCAAACGATGGCGCGAGCACATTGATGATGAGCGAGAACACGTAAATCATCACCAGGCTCATCACATACTGCACCACCATGTTCACCAGACCGGACAGAACCGGAATGCGCAGCGACAGCCCGAAACCGCCCAAACCGACCAGCGACATGCCGATGAAACCGCAGATGGCCGGAATCGCAGCCAGAAAAATCAGGTAATTTTTGTACAGACTGGCCGGCGTTGTTTCTTCCGCCTCGATCACGGGCCAGGTTTCCTTCGGCTTCAGCAAAATAGCCTTAACGCGATCAATCATGCTCATCACGGATTCCTTCTCAGGGGTAGTTAATATCTTGCGGCATACCCGGCGCCACCAGCCGCTGGCCGTGGTGCGGGAATTGGCGGCAGTCTAGCACCCGTTCGCGACGGTTTCACGACAGACAATGCGATTTGTATGATTTGCAACACAAAAAAGTGTATCAAGGTGTTTCGCCAGGCGTTCGCCCACGATACATGACATACTCTGCGCACCACTTGAACCACTGTCTGCGCCGATCTTACTGGCCATTCTTCCCCGCAAGGAGTTCATGATGACCCTACTGTTCATCGCATCCTCGATACTCGTATTTCTCATCATTTCCGGCTTCCGCGTCGCCAACCAGTACCAGCGCGCGGTCGTGTTCCGGCTCGGCAAGCTGCAGGGCACGCGCGGCCCGGGCCTGTACTGGATCATCCCGTTCATCGAATGGCAGCAGATGGTCGATATCCGCACCATCACCGCCACGGTCGAAAAGCAGGAAACCATCACCAAGGACAACGTGCCGGTCGAAGTCACGGTCGTGATCTGGTATTCGATCGTCGAGCCGGCCCGAGCGGTGGTCGAAGTGGTTGATTACAGTGGCGCCGTGGTGCAGGTCGCACTGACCTCGCTGCGCAACATCATCGGCCAGCACACGCTCGACGACGTGCTGAAGGAACAGGAACGACTCGGCACCGAAATGCGTCAGGTGATCGATACCGCGACCGAACCGTGGGGCGTGAATGTCGAACGGGTGGAAATGCGCAACGTCGAAATCCCCGAATCGATGCAGCGCGCGATGGCGCAGGAAGCGGAAGCGCTGCGCGAAAAGCGCGCCCGCATCATCAAGGCCGAAGCGGAACTCGAAGCGTCGATGAAACTGCGGGAGGCGGCGGCCTTGATCATGGAAAACCCGGCCGGGCTGGAACTGCGCCGGATGCAGATGGTGACCGAAGTCGGTGCCGAGCAGAACACCACCACCATCGTGATGATGCCGAGCGAATTCGTGTCGATGGCCAAGGGCATTGCGGACTGGACATCGAAGATGGGCAAACAGTAAGCCCCATCGGCGCCGCCCGCAGCGGAAAAAAAACGGGAGCCACGGCTCCCGTTTTTTAACAGGCTGTTGAAAACCGTCGCGAGGATGGTCAGATGCAAGGCGCACCTGAGCAGGCGCGCAAGCGCACTGCGTGCGTTGCTCGGACAGGAACCGGACAAAAGCCGCGCAGCGGCTCGTTGCGGCGCAGGGTAACTCGCCGAAGGCGATGTTATGCCGAAGCCAATCTACATGAGTACATGAGGATTCCGAGCACCGCCGCATTTCCCACTTCTGCCGCAGATGACCGCCGCAGTAGGCTTTCGCCAACCTGTTACGCCGACGCCAGCTTCGCGTCCTGCTCCCTCAGCTTTTCCAGCGTATCGCTGAAACTCGCCAGCCGCTCGCGCATCTGCGCCACCACCTTTTCCGGCGCCTTGGCGACGAAGCCCTGATTGCCCAGCTGGTTGTTGACCTTGTCGATCTCGACCTGCACCTTCGCCATTTCCTTCGCCAGACGGGCGCGTTCGGCCGCAATGTCGATCTCGACCTTCAGCATCAGCTTCGCCTCGCCGACGATCGAGACCGGCGCCGGCGACGATGGCAGTTTGTCCACGATCTGCACTTCGGACAGACGCGCCAAGGCTTCCAGCGATGCGGCAAAAGTGCGGGTGCGTTCGGCATCCGGCGATTCGACAATCAGCGGCACCTTTTGCGCCGGCGACAAACTCATCTCGCCGCGCAATGCCCGGCAGGCATCGGTCATCGCCTTGAACTGCGCCATCCATGCATCGGCTTCGACGTCGATCTTGTCTGCATCAGGCAGCGGATAGGCTTGCACCATGATGCTGTCGTTTCCTTGCGGCGCGCGGTCGGTCAGCGGCGCGACCGTCTGCCACAGCGCTTCGGTCACGAACGGGATCACCGGATGCGCCAGGCGCAGCACCGATTCCAGCACGCGCAGCAGGGTGCGGCGCGTGGCGCGCTGTTGCGCTTCGTTGCCGGTCTGGATCTGCACCTTGGCGATTTCCAGATACCAGTCGCAGTATTCGTCCCAGATGAACTGGTACAGGCGGTTGGCCACCATGTCGAGCCGGTATTCGGCAAAGCCTTTTTCAACTTCGGCCGCGACGCGGTTGAATTCGGACACGATCCAGCGATCCGCTGGCGAAAATTCGCGCCCGTCGCCACAGGAGCAGGCGTCGAAACCGCAATCCTTGCCTTCGACATTCATCAGCACGAAGCGGGTCGCGTTCCACAGCTTGTTGCAGAAGTTGCGATAACCTTCGCAGCGCTTGCTGTCGAAATTGATGTTGCGCCCCAGCGTGGCCAACGCGGCGAAAGTGAAGCGCAGCGCATCGGCGCCGTAACCCGGAATGCCGACCGGGAATTCCTTCTCGGTCGCCTTGCGCACCGCCGGTGCGGTTTCGGGCTTCCTCAGGCCGGTGGTGCGCTTGTCCAGCAACGGCGACAGTTCGATGCCGTCGATCAGATCGACCGGATCGAGCACATTGCCTTCGCTCTTGCTCATCTTCTTGCCCTGCGAATCGCGCACCAGGCCGTGGATGTACACATGGCGGAACGGCACCTTGCCGGTGAAATGCTTGGTCATCATGATCATCCGCGCCACCCAGAAGAAGATGATGTCGAAACCGGTCACCAGCACCGATGACGGCAGGAACAGGTCCTGTTCGACCGTTTTCGCCGGCCAGCCAAGGGTGGAGAACGGCACCAGCGCGGACGAATACCAGGTATCGAGCACGTCTTCGTCGCGGGTCAGGCTGCCAGCGTAGCCCTTTGCCAGTGCCTTTTCGCGCGCCTCGGTTTCATTGCGCGCGACGAAAATTTCGCCATTCTCGCCGTACCATGCCGGAATCTGATGCCCCCACCACAGTTGGCGCGAGATGCACCAGTCCTGGATATTCTTCATCCACTGGTTGTAGGTATTGACCCACTGTTCCGGCACGAATTTCACTTCGCCGGAATCAACCGCATCAATCGCCTTTTGCGCGATGCTGGTGCCGTCGGCGCCAGCCTTGGTCATCGCCACGAACCACTGATCGGTCAGCATCGGCTCGACGATCTGGCCGGTGCGGCCGCAGCGCGGCACCATCAGCTTGTGCGGATCGATCTTGACCAGCAGACCCAGCTTTTCGAGGTCATCGACAATATGCCGGCGCGCGATGAAGCGGTCCATGCCCTGATATTCGGCCGGGCCGTTTTCATTGATCTTCGCGTCCAGCGTGAAAATGTTGATCTGCGGCAGGCTGTGGCGCTGGCCGACCTGATAGTCGTTGAAGTCGTGCGCAGGCGTGATCTTGACGCAGCCGGTGCCGAATTCCTTGTCGACGTAATCGTCGGCGATGATCGGGATTTCGCGCTCGCACAGCGGCAGCTTGACTCTCTTGCCGACCAGATGCGCATAGCGCTCGTCGGTCGGATCAACCGCCACCGCGGTATCGCCCAGCATCGTTTCCGGGCGGGTGGTGGCCACCACGATGTAATTGCGCTCTTCCCATTCGGTCGCATTGCCCGCCTCGTCAAAGGCGGTGGCGAACCGATAGCTCAAGCCGTCCGCCAGCGGGTAGCGGATGTGCCACATCGAGCCGTCTTCTTCCTCGCTCTCGACTTCGAGGTCGGACACAGCCGATTTCAGCACCGGATCCCAGTTCACCAGCCGCTTGCCGCGATAAATCAGCCCTTCTTCATACAGGCGGACGAAGGTTTCGGTCACCACGGTGGACAGATTCTCGTCCATGGTGAAGTATTCATTTTCCCAACTGACGCTGGCGCCCATGTGGCGCATCTGGCGCGTAATCGTCGCGCCGGATTCGCCCTTCCACTGCCACACTTCTTGCAGGAATTGTTCGCGCCCCATGTCGTGCCGGTTCTTGCCGGCCGCTTCGAGCTGGCGCTCGACCACGATCTGGGTCGCGATGCCCGCATGGTCGGTACCCGGCACCCACAGCGTGTTGAAGCCGCGCATCCGGTGGTAGCGCGTCAGCGCATCCATGATGGTCTGGTTGAACGCGTGCCCCATGTGCAGCGTGCCGGTCACGTTCGGCGGCGGAAGCTGGATGCAAAACGAAGGTTTGCTGGTGTCGGTCGTCGGTGCGAAATAACCGCGCTGCTCCCATTCGGCGCGCCAGTATTTCTCAATCTCGGACGGTTCATATGACTTGGCTAATTCCATGATGTCTGAAGGGCTATGGCGAAACCTGTCATTATACGGGCGAAAGTGGCGCCCAAACAGGCATCCGATGCTCAAATTATGCGCAAAAATCGGCTAAAACCCGCCAAGAAAGCAGGGAAATACGCGTATAATTCAAAAGTTTGTATTAATATGCTTAAACAAGCGCTAGGGGTTCTGGCAAGGAATTGCCGGGCGAGATACACCCTCTGAACCTGATCTGGGTAATGCCAGCGAAGGGAAGCACTCAAGAATTGCGGCCAAAGAGCGCCGCAGGCTCGGGATTCCTTTGCAGGCTTACTGAATTTGCAAAGGAAACACCATGAACGCCAATCCGAAATTCTTGTCCGCCACCGCCACCGTTGACGAGGCCGCGGTCAAGCCATTGCCGAATTCCCGCAAGGTGTATGTAACCGGCTCCCGCCCGGACATCCGCGTGCCGATGCGCGAAATCACGCTGACCGACACCCCGGTGGCATTCGGCGCCGAAAAAAATCCGCCGATCTATGTCTATGACACCTCCGGCCCGTACACCGATCCGGAAGCGAAGATCGACATCCGTTCCGGCCTGGAGCCGATCCGTCAGCCGTGGATTCTGGAACGCAACGATACCGACGAACTGGACGGCCCGACCTCGGATTACGGCCGCGAGCGCTTGAACGATCCGGAACTGGCTGAAATGCGCTTCAACCTCAAGCGCAAACCGCGCCGTGCGAAGGCTGGCAAATGCATCACGCAGATGCATTACGCCAAGAAAGGCATCATCACACCAGAGATGGAATTCGTCGCCATCCGCGAAAACCTGCGCCGCCAGGAATACATTGAAAGCCTGCGCGCCTCCGGCCCGAACGGCGAAAAAATGGTTAAGCTGATGACGCGCCAGCACCCTGGCATGAGTTTCGGCGCCAACATTCCTGAAACTATCACGCCGGAATTCGTGCGCAGCGAAATCGCCGCCGGCCGCGCGATCATCCCGGCCAACATCAACCACCCGGAAGTCGAGCCGATGATCCTCGGCCGCAATTTCCTGGTCAAGATCAACGCCAACATCGGCAACTCGGCGCTGTCTTCCGGCATCAACGAAGAAGTCGAAAAAATGACCTGGGCCATCCGCTGGGGCGGCGACAACGTGATGGATCTGTCGACCGGCAAGCACATCCACGAAACGCGCGAATGGATCGTGCGCAATGCGCCGGTGCCGATTGGCACGGTGCCGATTTACCAGGCACTGGAAAAGGTAAACGGCATCGCCGAAAACCTGACCTGGGAAATCTTCAAGGACACGCTGATCGAGCAAGCCGAGCAAGGCGTCGACTACTTCACAATCCACGCCGGCCTGTTGCTGCGCCACGTGCCGATGACCGCCGATCGGATGACCGGCATCGTCTCGCGCGGCGGTTCGATCATGGCCAAGTGGTGCCTGTCGCACCACACCGAAAGCTTCCTGTACACCCACTTCCGTGAAATCTGCGAAATTCTGGCAGCCTACGACGTGGCGATTTCGCTCGGCGACGGCCTGCGTCCAGGTTCGATCTATGACGCCAACGACGATGCGCAGTTCGGCGAGCTGGATACGCTGGGCGAACTGACCAAGATCGCGTGGGAATACGATGTGCAGGTAATGATCGAAGGCCCGGGCCACGTGCCGATGCACATGATCAAGGAAAACATGGATCGCCAGCTGGAGAAGTGCCACGAAGCACCGTTCTACACCTTGGGACCGTTGGTGACCGACATCGCTCCGGGCTACGACCACATCACCTCCGCCATGGGCGCCGGCATGATCGGCTGGTACGGCACGGCGATGCTGTGCTACGTCACGCCGAAGGAACATCTGGGCTTGCCGAACAAGGCCGACGTAAAGGAAGGCATCATCGTGTACAAGCTGGCGGCGCACGCGGCCGATCTGGCGAAAGGCCATCCGGGCGCGCAAATCCGCGACAACGCAATGTCCAAGGCTCGTTTCGAGTTCCGCTGGGAAGATCAGTTCAACATCGGCCTCGACCCGGATCGCGCCAAGTCGTTCCACGATGAAACGCTGCCGAAGGAATCCGCAAAAGTGGCGCACTTCTGCTCGATGTGCGGCCCGAAATTCTGCTCGATGAAAATCACGCAGGAAGTACGCGAATTCGCCGCCAAGCAGGGCATTTCGGAAATCGAGGCGCTGAAAAAAGGCATGGAAGAGCGTTCGGTCGAATTCGTCAAGACCGGCTCCGAGATCTATCACAAGCAGTAAGTGTATGACGATCAAAATCATGCTGAATGGGGAGGCGAAAAACCTCCCCGCAGGGCACAATGTGCAAAACCTGATCGATGAACTCGGGTTGACCGGCCAGGCGCTGGCCGTGGCGGTCAACCGTCAGGTGGTGCCGCGCGCTTCGTGGCTGCAGCGTGTGCTGCAAGCTAGCGACCGGGTGGAGATTGTGCGGGCGATTGGCGGAGGCTAAAGCCGGTGCGGCAGGACGATGCTCCTGCCGCCATTTTTGCTGCCATCACTTTTGAAAGGGGTACTTATGTCAGTCGATTTCACGTTAAATACCGAGCCATGCAATATGCCCAAGGGTTCCAGAATTACGGATTTGGTCAATAAACTTGAACTGGGGGCGCTGCCGTTGACCATCAAAGTCAATGGAAAACGGCTGATATTGCGGAAAGATTGGCAGCAAGAGATACAGGCGGGCGATCGCGTTGAAATCGGACAGGCGATTCCGCACTCCTGTGTCACCATCGAAGTGTAAAACTGATTTATTACGTCCAACAAGGAAAAAGAAATGAGCTCGCAAGACCATACTTTGACCATAGCAGGAAAGACTTATCGCTCGCGACTGCTGGTCGGGAGCGGCAAATATGCCAGCCTGGAGCAGACGCGTGACGCGACCGAAGCCAGCGGTTCCGAAATCATCACCGTGGCGATCCGCCGTGTGAACATCGGTCAGGATCCGAAAGCGCCGAATCTGCTCGATTTCGTGCCGCCGACGAAATACACCATCCTGCCGAACACCGCCGGCTGCTTCAACGCCGAAGATGCGGTCTATACGCTGCAAATGGCGCGCGAACTGCTCAACGGCCACAAGCTGGTGAAGCTGGAAGTGCTGGGCGACGAGAAATCGCTGTTCCCGAACATGCCGGAAACGCTGAAGGCGGCCGACATCCTGGTCAAGGATGGTTTCGACGTGATGGTGTATTGCAGCGACGATCCGATCCAGGCCAAGATGCTGGAAGACATCGGCTGCTGCGCGGTGATGCCGCTGGCGTCGCTGATCGGCTCCGGCATGGGCATCCTCAATCCGTGGAACCTGTCGCTGATCATCGAAAACGCGAACGTGCCGATCATCGTCGATGCCGGCGTCGGCACCGCGTCCGATGCGGCGGTGGCGATGGAACTCGGCTGCGACGGCGTGCTGATGAATTCCGCCATCGCGCTGGCGAAGGATCCAGTGCGCATGGCGGGCGCGATGAAAAACGCGATTCTCGCCGGCCGCGACGCCTATCTGGCTGGCCGCATGCCGCGCAAATTCTCCGCCTCGCCATCGTCACCGATGGCCGGCCGTTTCGTTTAAGCACAAGGAACGACGATGCAGCGCCGCAGCGTGCTGGTGTTTGCCGGGCTGGACCCGAGCGGTGGCGCCGGTATTTCGGCCGACATCGAAGCCATCGGCGCGATGGGCGCGCACGCGCTGCCGATCGTGACCGCGCTGACGGTGCAGGACAACGACCGCGTGTTCGCGGTCAATCCGGTCGATGCGGCCATCATCCGCCATCAGGCGCAGGTGCTGAGCGACAAGATCGCTATTGCCGCGGTCAAAATCGGCATCGTCGGCAACCGCGCCAATGCGGAGGCGATTGCCGACGTGATCCGCGCCCTGCGGCAAAAGCAGCCCGATCTGCCGGTGGTGCTCGATACCGTGCTGTCCAGCGGCCACGGCGATGCGCTGTCGAACGACAAGCCGGAAGCGGCTTTGCAGGGCTTGATTGCTCAGGCAACGCTAGTCGCGCCGAACCTGCCGGAAGCGGCGCGGCTGTGTCCCGGCATAGACACGCAGCAAGCGCAGGCGCAACACCTGCTTAGCCTCGGCGCGCGCCATGTGCTAATCAAGGGCGGGCATGGCGCAAGCGAACATGACGTGGTCAACCACTGGTTCACGCAAAACGACGGCCATGCGTGGAACTGGCAGCGGATACCGGGCGAATTCCACGGCAGCGGCTGCACACTCGCGTCCGCCATCGCCGGCCTGCTGGCACAACGCAAGCCGATGCGCGAGGCGCTGACGCTGGCGCAGCACTACGCGCACCAGACGCTGGCCACGGCCTACCAGATTGCCACCGGGCAGCGGATTCCGCACCGCGGCACGCGCTTCCCGGAATAAGCTCCCATATAACCCGCCGGCGATGCCGGCAGAAGCAAGGAAACAGAACATGAAAGGTCTTTACATCGTCACGCCCGACTGGGATGACACCGCGAAACTGGTCGACGTGACCGAAAAGGCGATCAAGGGCGGCGCCGCCATCGTGCAATACCGCCACAAGACCGCGACGCCGGAGCAGCGGCGCGAGCAGGCGAAGGCGCTGCAAGCGGTGTGCCAGCGCCATAACGTGCCGTTCATCATCAACGATTTCGTCGATCTGGCGCTGGAACTGGATGCGGATGGCGTTCATGTGGGCGAAAGCGACGAAGCGGTGGCTGCCGTGCGCGCAAAAATGGGTCCGGACAAGATCGTCGGCTCATCGTGCTACGGCGAGATGGATCGGGTACGTGCTGCCCACGATGCGGGCGCGAGCTATATCGCGCTCGGCGGCTTTTACCCGTCCCGGGTGAAGAAATACCCGGTCACGACCCAGCTCGATCTGGTCAAGCAGATGAAGCAGGAATTCCCGCAACTGGCAAGCTGCGCGATTGGCGGCATCAACCACGAAAACGCCAAGCCGCTGATCGAGCGCGGCATTGACACCATTGCGGTGGTCAGCGCCGTGTATTTTGCAGACGATCCAGAAGCAGCAGCGCGCCAGTTTGCGCAAATGTATAGCTGATGAGGCACGGTCAATAAGCGCACGTTTCCAGGCGAACAAGCCCCCGCCAACACAAAATGGTGGGGGTATAAGACCAAAATACACTTCCAGGCCACATTCTTACTGGCTATTTTTAAATACTGGCCGGAGTATATTTTTTAACCTTACTGACCGAATCCGGTATTCAGGTCAGTTATTTTGCAGCATGGCCACGATAACAGGTGGCTGAAAATCGCGAGGATGGTCAGAGCCAAGGCGCAGCTCAAGGTTCCACGCACAACCCAATTTTCCGTTTTGCGCCCAATGCCACGGTCGTCGGCCCCGCGAACGGCCGCTCGCAGATAAGACCAATACGCTATGATACGGCCTCCGCGATTGTTTCCCGAATAACGTCATGCGCCCGTTTGTGCACAAATACCGCCTGCTGCTGTCGATTGGCGCGGCGCTGATTGTCGGCTTTCTGGCGACCAGCATCGTCGCCTATCATGTTTCGAACCAGTCAATCCGCAACAACATTGGCGACCAGGCGCTGCCACTAACCGGCGACACGATCTATTCCGAAATTCAGAAAGACATTCTGCGGCCGGTGTTCATTTCCTCGCTGATGGCGCACGACACCTTCGTGCGCGACTGGATCATCAACGGCGAGCAGCAACCGGAGCAACTGGCGCGCTATCTGGCGGAAATCAGGCAGAAATACGGTGTTGTCACCAGCTTTCTGGTATCGGACAAGACGCGGCGTTATTACTACTCCGGCGGCACGCTGAAAACGGTGCGCGAAGACGAGCCGCGCGATGCGTGGTATTTCCGCGTGCGGCAAATGCCGACCGATTATGAAACCAATGTCGACCCCGACATGGCCAATCGCGACAAAATGACCATTTTCATCAACCATCGTGTCAACGATTTCCACGGCAATTTCATTGCGGCCACGGGCGTCGGCATGACCTTCGATACGATGGTGCATTTGATCGACAGCTATCAGCAGCGCTTCCAGCGCGACATCTACTTCGTCGATCAGCAGGGCAACATTATGCTGGCCGGGAAATCGATGCAGGCTGTACGCAGCGCCATCACGACCACCCCTGGCATCCGCGATATCGCTGGCCATATTCTGAACCACGACACCCAGCCGACCAAACTGGAATATAGCCAGGATGGTGCCACGGTGCTACTGAACTCCCGCTTCATCCCGGAACTGAACTGGTATCTGGTCGTCGAACAAAACGTCGAGAATGACATCCGCCCGCTACGGCAAGCATTCATGCTGAACCTGGCGATCAGCGCGGCGATCACGCTGCTGGTGCTGGTGATCATCCTGACAGCGGTCAAGCAATTCCAGAACCGCTTGGAAAACATGGCAGCAACCGATGCGATGACCGGGCTGCTAAACCGGCAGGCGTTTACCTTCGTTTTCAAGCAGGCCGCGCTGGACACACATCGTTCCGGCGAGACAATGTCGGGCATCATGTTCGACATCGATTATTTCAAGCAGGTGAACGATACTTATGGGCATCTTGCCGGCGACTTGGTGCTGCGCGAAATCGCGCAACTGGCGCGCCGCACTTTCCGTGAAAGCGACATCATCAGCCGCTGGGGCGGTGAAGAATTTTTGGTGCTGCTCAAGGGATGCCCGCAAGACCGAGCTTTCGAACTCGCAGAAAAACTGCGCAACGCCATTGCCAGCCACGATTTCGCGCTGGAAAGCGTCACGCTTCGCGCCACGATCAGCATTTGCATCACGCAGTATGTACCAGGCGAATCGTTAAGCGACTTCTTTTTGCGTGCTGACGAGGGGCTTTACCAAGCAAAGCATCGCGGCAGAAACCAGACGACCTTAATGCCCCCCCCCAAGCGAAACGACCAAATGTGAAACGCCGCCGATGCAAGTGTGATGGCAAACTACCACAGAAAACCGCATCGCCCCGTTTCTTGAGATAATGCTAGGATGAATCACATCCTCAGCAATCTCAATCCCGAACAGCTCGCCGCCGTCACCCTCCCCGCGCAATCCGCCCTCGTCCTCGCCGGAGCCGGTTCCGGCAAGACCCGCGTTCTGACCACGCGCATCGCCTGGCTGCTGCAAACCGGGCAGGTATCGCCGCAGGGCATCCTCGCGGTCACGTTCACCAACAAGGCGGCAAAGGAAATGCTGGCGCGGCTGTCTGCGATGCTGCCGATCAATACCCGCGGCATGTGGATCGGCACCTTCCACGGGCTGTGCAACCGGCTGCTGCGCACGCACCATCAAGCAGCAGCCTTGCCGCAAACGTTCCAGATTCTCGATTCGCAGGATCAGCTGTCGGCCATCAAGCGGCTGCTGAAATCGAACAACATCGACGACGAGAAATACCCGCCGCGCAACCTGATGAACTTCATCAATAGCGCGAAGGATTCCGGCCTGCGCGCGGGCGAGATCGACGCCAACGACGATTACAACCGCAAGTTCATCGAACTATACGAGCTGTACGACCAGCAATGCCAGCGTGAAGGCGTGACCGATTTCGCCGAACTGCTGCTGCGCTCGTATGAACTGCTGCTGCGCAACCAGCCGCTGCGCGAGCATTACCAGCAGCGCTTCCGCCACATTCTGGTGGATGAGTTCCAGGACACGAACGACCTGCAGTACAAATGGCTGAAACTGCTGGCCGGCGGCGGTGCGGCTGTGATGGCGGTCGGCGACGACGACCAGAGCATCTATGCGTTCCGCGGCGCGAACGTCGGCAACATGGCGTCGTTCGAGCGCGAATTCCGGGTCGAAAACATCATCCGGCTGGAACAGAATTACCGCTCGCACGGCCACATCCTCGACGCGGCCAACACGCTAATCGCGCACAACGCCAAACGGCTGGGCAAGAACCTGCGCACCGATGCCGGCCACGGCGAACCGCTGCGCGTGCATGAAGCGGTGTCCGACATCCGCGAAGCGCAATGGATTGTGGACGAAACACGCAACCTGATCGCCGAAGGCATGTTGCGCAGCGAAATCGCGGTGCTGTACCGCTCGAACGCGCAATCGCGCGTGATCGAACATGCGCTGTTTTCCGCCGGCATTCCATACCGCGTTTACGGCGGGTTGCGCTTTTTCGAGCGGGCCGAAATCAAGCATGCGATCGCTTACCTGCAACTGATGGAAAACCCGCACAACGATTCGGCCTTCCTGCGGGTGGTGAATTTCCCCACGCGCGGCATCGGCGCGCGCTCGATCGAGCAGTTGCAGGATGCGGCCAGGCAGTACGGCATTTCGCTGTACGCGGCGGTGCCGTACGTGGCTGGCAAGGCCGGCACAATGCTGGGAGCGTTCCTGAAACTGATCGAAGGCGCGCGCTTCGAGACGATGCAATTGCCGCTGCCGGAACTGGTGCAGGTGGTGCTGGAGCGCAGCACGCTGTTGACGCACTACCAGACGGAAAAGGAAGGCGCGGACCGGATCGAGAATCTGGAACAGCTGGTCAACGCGGCCACGCTGTTCGTGACCGAGGAAGGCTTCGGCCAGGATGCGCCAGCGCAAACCGGGCCGAAGGCGCCGACCGCAGGCGCGAACGTGCTGGTCGATGGTGATGGCACCGAACTGCTCGATGCCGACGCGCCATTGCCGATGGTGATGTCGCCGCTGTCGGCCTTCCTGTCGCATGCGTCGCTGGAAGCGGGCGAGAATCAGGCGCAGGCCGGGCAGGATGCGCTGCAACTGATGACGGTGCACTCGGCCAAGGGGCTGGAATTCGACGCAGTGTTCATCACCGGGCTGGAAGAAGGCCTGTTCCCGCACCAGAACAGCGAGATGGACGAAGGCGGGCTGGAAGAAGAACGGCGGCTAATGTATGTCGCCATCACGCGCGCGAAGCGGCGGCTGTACCTGAGCTTTTCGCAGACGCGGATGCTGCACGGCCAGACGCGCTACAACGTGCGCTCGCGCTTTTTCGACGAACTGCCGGAAGAAACGCTGAAATGGCTGACGCCGAACGTCCGGCATGACTGGCTCGGTCACAAGCATGTGGTGGCCGATTTCGCGCCGTCACGCGCGCGTTCGCTCGCCAGCAAGGTCAGCGAGCAATCGACCGGCTGGCGCATCGGCGAAACTGTGTATCACAAAAAATTCGGCGAGGGCGTGATCGTGGCCATCGAAGGCAGCGGCGGTAATGCGCGCGCCAACATCAACTTCGGCAAGTCGGGAATGAAACTGCTCGATCTGGGCGTGGCGAAGCTGGAACGCACGCCGATAGATGCCTGAACGGCTGCGGATGAAACGCCAGTGATATCATGGCTACCGCCATCGATTGCCTTCATCCGTCCAAACCATGCTCTGGATCATCACCAAATACGCCGCCACCGCTGCCATCGTGGTTATCGTGTCCGAAATCGCCAAGCGCAGCGACAAGCTTGGCGGGCTGCTGGCCGCGCTGCCGCTGGTCACCCTGCTGGCGCTGGTCTGGTTGCATCTCGAGCAGCAGCCACAGGAGCGGATCGCCAACCATGCGTGGTACACGTTCTGGTATGTCGTGCCGACCCTGCCCATGTTTCTGGTTTTCCCGCTGCTGCTGCCTCGGCTCGGCTTCTGGCCGACACTGCTGGCATGCGCGCTGCTGACCATGGTCTGCTTCGCGCTGTTTGCCTTGGTGCTGAAACACTTCGGCATCGATCTGCTGTGAAGTAGTGATGCTGCCCGCATGAAAAAAGCGCCCGGGGCAAGGCCTGCGGGCGCGTTTCCTTCGCGGCGCAACGATCAGGCGTAAGCCGCCAGCGCGCCTTTCATCTTTTTCAGCGCCGCCGCTTCAATCTGGCGGATGCGCTCGGCCGAGACGCCGAATTCGTCTGCCAGCTCATGCAGCGTGGCACCGCTGCCATCGTCGTTCGCCAACCAGCGCGCTTCGACGATGCGCCGGGAACGATCGTCCAGCTTCGCCAGTGCCGCTTCCAGCCCTTCAGTCTGCAACCGGTCTTGCTGCCGTGCCGCCAGCACCTGCGTCGGTTCCGAGGCGTCGGACGACAGGTAGGCGATCGGTGCGAAATGTTCATCTTCGTCGTCTGTCGGCGCCTCGAGCGCGATGTCGCGGCCCGACAGGCGCGTTTCCATCTCGATCACTTCCTCGCGCTTGACGTTCAGCTTGTGCGCCAGATCGTCGATCTGCGCCTGCGACATCGTTTCCGCGTCGCCCTTGTGACTGCGCAGGTTGAAAAACAGCTTGCGGTGCGCCTTGGTGGTAGCGATCTTCACCAGCCGCCAGTTTTTCAGGATGTATTCGTGGATTTCCGCCTTGATCCAGTGCACCGCGTACGACACCAGACGCACGCCCTGCTCCGGATCGAAGCGTTTGACCGCCTTCATCAGGCCGATGTTACCTTCCTGAATCAGGTCCGCATGCGGCAGACCGTAGCCGAGGTAGCCGCGCGCGATCGATACCACCAGCCGCAGGTGCGACAGGATCAACTGCTGTGCGGCAGCGAGGTCGTTCCGATCGCGCAGGCGGCGCGCCAGTGCGTGTTCTTCTTCCTGGGTCAGCAGCGGCAGGCGGTTGACAGCCGAGATATAGGCGTCGATATTGCCGAGCTGACCAGAAAAGCCGAGAGCCAAAGCATGATTGCTCGCCGGCATCAATGCAGATGTTGCGGACGCTGCGTTCATTCCTTTTTCCCTTTCTTTTACGGGCCGAATTGATTCAATGGAGATATTTTAGCACTCCATCGGAGAGAGTGCTAACATGCATCATTATCAACCAGGCAATTGCCAAAGCTGGAGCTTTGCAGCAAACTGTGCGCCGCCCGTTGCGTTTGATCAAGGAGTACGCTGCAATGAACATGCCAATCGAACTGCCGGAAGAGGATCACGAGTTCCGCACGCCGGAAGAGGAAGCGCAGGGACGGCGCAGCACCTGGGTCAGCGTGTGGGTTAACGTGCTGCTGACCATCGGGCAGGTAGCCACCGGCCTGATCGCGCAGTCACAAGGCTTGATCGCCGATGGCATCCACTCGCTGTCCGACCTGCTGGCCGATTTCATCGTGCTGGTCGCCGGCCATCACAGCAAAAAGGCGGCTGACGATGACCACCATTACGGGCACCATCGCTATGAAAATGCCGCTTCACTGGTGCTGGGCGTACTGCTGCTGGTGGTAGCGATCGGCATGATCTGGTCTGCAGTCAAGAAACTGGAAGACCCGGATGAAATCGCGACCGTGCATCAAGCCGCGCTATGGGTGGCGGCGGTCGCGCTGGTGGCGAAAGAACTGCTGTTCCGCTACATGCTGGCGGTGGCCAAGCGCATCCGCTCGACCATGCTGGTGGCCAACGCGTGGCACGCGCGCTCGGATGCGCTGTCGTCGCTGGTGGTGGCGGTCGGCATCATCGGTAACATGATGGGCTATCCGCTGCTCGATCCGATTGCGGCGCTGATCGTCGGCCTGATGGTCGGCAAGATGGGCTGGGAATTCAGCTGGGATGCGCTGCACGATTTGATGGATCGCGCGGTGTCGGAGGAAGAAACCGAAGCGATTCGCGCCACCTTGCTGGCCACGCCCGGCATTCTCGGCCTGCACGACTTGCGCACGCGCAAGGTCGGCGATCTGGCGCTGGTTGACGTGCATCTGGAAGTCGATGCGACGATGACCGTGCTGGCAGCGCACGACATCGCGGTGGCCGCGCGCCGCCGCGTGCTGCAAAAACATGCGGTACTGAACGTGATGACCCACCTTGACCCACACGGACACAGGGATGTCGATCACGATGAAATCGAGACTGCGGCCAGCGCCAGAAACAGCGTGGCGCACATTTAACGCGGCCAAAGAAAAACGGCGGAGGTGCTGCTTCCGCCGTTTCTGGTGGTGTCATGCCACCCTTCTTAGTTCCTGTGGAACCTGTGGATGGAACCCTGTGGTTCCCGTAGCTGCTTCACTGACAGCGCAATCAGTACAAAAAGCTATACCGCCTTTCCGTCTATTACGTTGATGATGAACCCCCTTTCGGAAGTGGATCACGACTTTAATGTAAGGCATGTGACCACAAAGAACAAGGGGAATATGCGTCAACCCGCATGAACGTTGCGATTGCGCACACGTGTGCGCGCAAGCGGAACCTATGCGGTTTTTTTCTGTCGCCTCAGACGGGTTCGGTTCTCGCCAGCAGCCAGTCGCGCGCGGCGCCATCCACCAGCGGCATCAACCTTGTGCGCACCATGGCGTGGTAGCAGTTCAGCCAGCCGATTTCGTCCGGCCGCAGCAGCGTAACCTCGATGCAGCGGTTATCGATCGGGCATAGCGTCAGTGTTTCGAATTGCAGGAATTCGCCGAACGCGGTCGTTTCCGCCACGCGGTTCACCACCAAATTCTCGATCCGGATACCCCACTGGCCTTCGCGGTACAGACTCGGTTCGGCCGACGTGATCATGCCGGATTCCATTGCCGTCTGAGGCTCGGCTGCCGCGTGGTAGGAGATCGACTGCGGCCCTTCGTGCACGCCGAGGAAATAGCCGACGCCGTGGCCGGTGCCGTGGCCGTAATCCAGCCCCTCGGCCCATAGCGGTGCACGCGCGATCGCATCCAGCATCGCCGCCCGGATGCCGCGCGGAAAGCGCGCCGACGACAGCGCAATCAAGCCTTTGAGCACCAGCGTGAAATCACGCTTCTGTTCCGCCGTCGGTTCGCCCACCGGCACCACGCGCGTGATGTCGGTCGTACCGCCGTAATACTGGCCGCCGGAATCGATCAGCAGCAAGCCCTGACCGGCAATGGTTGCGTGCGTAGCTTGAGTGGCACGGTAATGCGGCATCGCGCCGTTGGCGTTGAAGCCGGCAATGGTATTGAAACTGGGGCAGACGAATCCATGCCGCCGCGCGCGGGCGGCGCTGATCCGTTCTTCCACCGTCATCTCGGTCACCGTCTGCGCCGGGTCAGCCAGCGCATGTTCCAGCCAGGCGAAAAATTCGCACAACGCGGCGCCATCCTCGGCCATCGCCGCGCGGATATGCGCCACATCCGCTTCGCTTTTTCTGGATTTGGCCAGAATGGCCGGATTGGCCGCCTCGACCACGCGCACGCCATCGTGCTTCGCCTGCCACAGCGCCAACGTGACCCGGCGCGGATCGGCCAGCAGCACCGCTTCCGGCTGCAACGCCGCCAGCGCCTGCGCCGCCTGCGCGTAGGGCGCCAGCTCGACCCCGTCGGCCGCCAGCGCCTCGCGCAATGCCGGCGGCACCTTGCCTTCGGCCACGAACAGCGTCGCGCGCTGCGGCCCGATCAGTGCATGGGCGATGAAAAACGGATTGAAATTCACGTCCGAGCCGCGCAGGTTGAACAGATACGCGATGTCGTCCAGTGTCGAAACCAGATGCCAGTCTGCGCCTTCGACACGCATCGCGGCGCGCAAGCTGGTCAACTTCTCGCGGCGCGTCATGCCCGCATACGGCGCCGGATGCTCGTACACCGGCGCTGTCGGCAACGGCGGCCGGTCGTGCCATATCTCAGTCAACAAATCGTGTTCGGTATTGAGCAGGATGCCCAGCCCGGTCAGCCGCTGCGTCATCAACCGCGCGGCGAACAGCGACAGCACCGCGCCGTCGATCCCGACCGTCTGGCGGGAATGCAGACTGTCGGCCAGCCATTCGACATGCGGCAAGGCCACGCCCGGCGGCATCCGCATCACGTCGATGCCGCTGCCGGCAAGCTCGGCTTCCGCCTGCGTCCAGTAACGGCTGTCTGTCCACAACCCGGCCCAGTCGGCCGTCAGCACCAGCGTGCCGGCCGAGCCGGTAAAGCCGGATAGCCATTGCCGACCCTGCCAGTGCTCAGGCAGGTATTCCGACAGATGCGGGTCGGCCGACGGCACGATCCAGGCGTCAAGCCCGTGGCGCTGCATCGCAAGACGCAGTTGTGCCAGGCGGGCAATTGATAATGTCGTTACGGATGTCATTGGGTTCATTGGATTTTGTCGCTTTTCGACAAATTATGGCGCGCGCAAAGTAATTGCACATTATCCGCCTTTAGCGAGGTTCCACCTTTTGAGTAAGGCACAATATGGTCAAAATGCAATTCAACTTCTGCGCCACACAACACGCAACGCCCATTATCGCGCGCCCAAACTTCAAGTTTGACACTCGTCGGAATAATTCTGCTTCGCTCAGGTATCTTATCGATACTGTCCTCCGCTAGCTGCTCGTCCACAACGCCATCTACCGCTAGCAACTTAAATTTGAACACTTTTCTTTTCCCATCGTGCTCAACCCAAGAATCAACTAAGTGAAAAAAACCATTGTCAGACCAAATACCCGTTTTAATTTTTTCATAAACACGAACAATATCCGGCCCTTTGACACCGTCCTTGTATCCTTGAGCTGCACGATGAAATTTCCCATTCTCAGTTATCGACCCGTTGGGACTTGTTTCTGGTTGGTCTATAAATTTTGGGTCAGGATAGTTTTTTCTCTTAGGCGCATCATGCCCCTCATAGATCAAGACCGCACCATCCTCCAGTACTTCGTCTCTATACGGCGCATTCGGCCTGACAGACATAAGAATCACGGAGTGCCTTCCCTTGAGCCGAAAGTTCATTCCGCGCTGCAAGCTGACGCCTTCCTTCTGACACATTTCAATGTACGCAATAATACTTCCCCGCATTGTCCCCCCCCCATTTCAGCAATACATCCACTGCTGCAAGCCATCGACCCACTTGTCCGCCTCCAGCCCGGTTTGCTGTCGGATCGCCAGCGCGCGCGCGCGCAGTTCGGCAAAATCCATTGACGGCGAATCCTTGAACGCCAGCGCAACCAGATTTTCTTCATCCACCAGCGGCAACCACACCACTGCATCGAACGCTTCCGTCAACGCGGCGATGTTTTCCAGATGGATTTCCTCGTCGCCGTACAAGTTCACCGTCAGCATCCCGCGCGGCGTCAGGCAGCGGGCGCAGGCCTGATAAAACTCCGGCGACGAAAACACCGGTCCTTCGGCCTTGTCATCGTACAGATCGACCTGCAACACGTCGGCACTGCCATGGTTGGCCGCATCAGCCAGCCATGCGAGCGCATCCTGCGCCTTGACTGCAAAGCGCGCATCGTCCGGCGGCAGCAAGAATTGCGCGCGGCAAATGTCGATTACGGCCGGATTGAGTTCGACCACGGTCAACCGCGATTCCGGCAGATGGCGGTAACAGCACTTCGCCAGCGCGCCGCTGCCCAGCCCGAACTGAACGATATGCTGCGGCTGGCCGATGAACAGCAGCCACGCCATCATCTGCCGCACGTATTCGAGTTCGACCGCCTCCGGATCATCGATCCGCATCGCGCCCTGAATCCAACTGGTGCCAAAATGCAGGTAACGCACGCCGTTTTCCTCCGACAGCGTGACCGGCGGCAAAGGGTTCAGTGGGTTTACAGCTTCAGACATTGTCGGCTTTCAAAATAGCGTTTCTGCCCGGTGACCGGGTCGGTGAATTCGACCGATTTCGCCAGCAACTGCAGCGGCTGGCCATAGTCCGGCGCCACGCCTGGCGGCAGATCCGGCTGCAACACCGGGTAAATCAGGTCGTTGATGATGGGCATCCCGAGAGCCGCCATCTGCGCCCGCAGCTGGTGCTTTTGCCCGGTGGCGGGACGCAGCGCATAGCGCGCCAGCTCGCCCTTCGTCTCCAGCAGCGCGATGTCGGTTTCGGCATTCGGCTCGCCCGCCACTTCGTGCATCTGCATGAAGGCCGGGCTTTCCTGCAGCCGGCTGCGGTACACCAGCGGCAGGTTTACCTTGTCGTTGCGCGGCGCAATCGCCTCGTAATATTTCGCCACATCGCGCTGGCGGAACAGCGTCTGGTACGCATTGCGCGTCGGAGGCTGAATGGTGAACAGCACCAGCCCGGCGGTTTCGCGGTCGATGCGGTGCATCGGCGTCAAAGTGTCGATTCCCAGCTTGCGCTTGAGCCGCACCAGCAGCGTTTGCTGCAGATAGCGGCCGGATGGCGTCACCGGCAGGAAATGCGGTTTGTCCGCCACCACCAGCCAGTCATCCTGAAACAGCACCGTTTCCTCGAACGGAACCGGCAATTCTGGCGGCAGGCGGCGATAATAAAACAGGCGGCTGTTCGGCTGGTAGCGCGCCTGCGGCGCCAGCGGTGCGCCGGCGGCGTCGCGCACCTCGCCCGCCAGCATCCGCTCGCGCCAGTCATCGCGCGCAAAGCGGGGAAAACGCTCGACCAGAAAATCCAGCACCGTCGGCCAGCCGCCGGGCGGCAGCGCGACCGCGCTCGGGCTGACACCGTCGATCATCGGCAGCTCTGGCCGGTTCGCGGCGCGGCGCTGGCTGCCGGAAGTGCGTTTTCTGGCGGATGCTTGCATGATGGCCGGTATTGTCGCAGAAAGCGGCAGGCCTGTATGCTGGCGTGGCGCCAACACAGGCCTGCCAACGGCAAGCCGGCGTTTCTTTCACGTCGGCGGACACCGCGTGTGCTCACGCTTGAAATTACTGGGGGTATATAAGCAAAACATGGCGCCAGGCCGCATATTTGCTGGCCGCTTTAAAATACTGGACGGAGTATATTTTTGGCGCTTACTGACCAGAAATGAACAGTTAGTCAGTTATTTTGACCGCCACAGGCCGCCGGTTGGGATTTGCCGCTCGATTTCCCTATAATGCAGGCACACGATTGAAAGGCAGCGATGAACCAAGCATCCCCACCAAACGAGCCTGGCAAGCAGCAAAAACTGATCGTCGCCATCACCGGCGCGTCCGGCGCGCTGTATGGCGTGCGCCTGCTAAAGGCATTGCGCGAATTGCCGCAAGTCGAAACGCATCTGCTGGTGTCAGACGCGGGCGAGCTGAACCTGAAGCATGAACTCGGGCTGTCGCGCACAGATGCCGCCGCGCTGGCAGACGTGATGCATGACGTGGCCGACATCGGCGCGCCACCGGCCAGCGGTTCGTTCGGCGCCGCCGGCATGATTGTCGCGCCGTGTTCGATGCGCACGCTGGCGGCCATCGCACATGGGCTGGCCGACAACCTGATCACCCGTGCCGCCGACGTGATGCTGAAGGAGCGGCGCCGGGTGGTGCTGATGGCGCGCGAAACGCCGTTGAGCCTAATCCATCTGCGCAACATGGTGGCGGTGACCGAAGCCGGCGGCATCATCTTCCCGCCCTTGCCGGCGCTGTACCAGAAACCGCAGACAATCGATGAGATGGTCACTCACACCATTGGCCATGCGCTGGCGCTGCTGGCATTGCCGAATGCGCTCACGCCGCACTGGAGCGGGATGCCGCGCTGAACGTCGGTACAGGCATTGACATAAATCAAACTGCCGTCCTGCCTTCGCCGCCATCATCGATAGCTCAAAGCCAACTGTTTTTTTGGCAACAGCACCCGCTCAGCAGTTACAATAGTGAATATCAGGCAATCGTCATCGGTAGCGATGGCTTGAATCCGGCGGCATCGACAAGGAGGCACAGCGATGAACCAGCAGCATTATTTCAATGACGGTATCCGGACGGTCACCGCGCCCCATTCTCGCCGCCAGGATCTCGAAACCGCAAAAATTGTCAGCCAGGGCATCCTGTATCAGAAAAAACTCGGCACCGATTTCGCCGCCGCCTACATGAGCAACCGCGGTGTGAAGATGGATGTGGCGTTGCGCGTGCTGTCCCGTCCGCATCTGCGCCGGCAATAGACAACTGAGGGCAACTGCGGGCAACCGCGCACCGGCATAAAAAAAGCCCGACCACTCGGTCGGGCTTTGCATATCTGGTGCCGGCTGCAGGACTCGAACCCGCCACCCCCTGATTACAAATCAGGTGCTCTACCTGATGAGCTAAGCCGGCACGCTAAACCGCGTATTCTACCCTACTTGACCCTCGTCAGCGATGGTCGGCCGTTACCTCGTGGCGACCCCGACGGTTCCGGCGGCTCTGGCGCGTCATCCGGCGGTTCGGACGACGATGCTGTCGCGCCTTCGTCATCCGTCGAAGAAACCGGTCGCAGCACCGGCGGCGGACTGGCTTCTGCACGGCGTGCATCCGGCTGCGGCGCCTCGAACGCCATGCCTTCGCCGTTTTCACTGGCGTAGATCGCGACCACGTTTTCCACCGGGATGTAGATATCGCGCGAAACGCCGCCGAAGCGCGCCTTGAAGCTAATGGCATCGTTGCCCATCATCAGCCCGCTGGTCGCGCCATGGCTGATGTTGAGCACGATCTGGCCATTGCGGACAAACTGCGGCGGCACGCGCGTGTATCCGTCCACCACCACGGAAATGTAGGGCGTGAAGCCGCTGTCGTTGCACCACTCGAAAATGGCGCGCAGCAGATAGGGTCTGGTAGACAGTTCTGGCATGGACTGTTCGCGTCAGCGACGCATGATTTTTTCCGGCGGCGTCAATGCTTCGATGTAGGCCGGGCGCGAGAAAATGCGCTCAGCGTATTTCATCAGCGGCGCGGCGGTTTTCGACAGTTCGATGCCGTAGTAATCCAGGCGCCACAACAGCGGCGCAATCGCCACGTCGAGCATCGAAAATTCATCGCCCAGCATGTACTTGTTCTTGAGGAACAGCGGCACGATCTGCGCCAAGCGATCGCGAATTTCGCTGCGCGCTTTTTCCATCGCCTTTTCGCTCGCCTTGCCCTTTTCGTTTTCAAGCGTATGCACATGCACGAACAGCTCACGCTCGAAATTGAACAGCATCAGCCGCGCGCGCGCGCGCATCAGCGGATCGGCCGGCATCAGTTGCGGATGCGGAAAACGCTCGTCGATGTATTCGTTGATGATATTGGATTCGTACAGCACCAGGTCGCGCTCGACCAGAATCGGCACCTGTCCGTACGGATTCATAATCGAAATATCTTCCGGCTTGTTGAACAGATCAACATCGCGGATTTCGAAATCCATGCCCTTCTCGAACAGCACGAGACGGCAGCGTTGCGAAAATGGGCAGGTAGTGCCTGAATACAGAACCATCATGGTTGTCGTTCCTTAGAGAGAATGGGACCAGCAACGGCTCGTCCCGATCGCCCGCCCGGATATTCCGGACGCAAGTTTTGCAACCTTTCATTATATCGGAAGCTTGCGCCAATTTGAAGTGGCTGCAACGCAACGCATTCATTTTCACCAGGCTTGCTATAGTACAAACCGCTACGGCGGACAATGCCATATCCTGCAGCTGTGCTGCTGTCATCCAGCTGCGCGAAACAAGAAGGAGGAAAATATGTCCATGATGAAGGAATTCAGGGAATTTGCGGTCAAGGGCAGCGTCGTTGACCTGGCCGTCGGCGTGATCATCGGCGGCGCGTTCGGCAAGATTGTCGATTCGCTGGTGAAGGACGTGATCATGCCGGTGATCGGCAAGTTTCTCGGCGGACTCGACTTTTCGAACTATTACATCCCGCTCAACAACCAGGGCACGAACCTGCCGCTGGCGGAAGCGCAAAAAGCCGGCGCGGTGCTGGCCTATGGCAGCTTCATCACCATCGTGATCAATTTCATCATTCTGGCGTTCATCATTTTCCAGATGGTGCGGCTGATTAACAAGGCGCGGCGCACCGAGCCGGCGCCAGAACCGCCGCCGGCGGTCACGCCGGAAGATATCCTGCTGCTGCGCGAAATCCGCGATTCGCTGAAGAAATAGGCGCTTACGCCGGATTGTCGATATCGATGAAGCGGTGCCGGATGCCGAATTCGGCCGCAACACGCTCGCCCAGCGCTTGTACGCCAAGGCGCTCGGTCGCATGATGACCACAGGCGAGGTAGGCGATGCCTGCCTCGCGCGCGACATGCGCGGTCTGCTCCGATATTTCGCCGCTGAGGAAAACGTCCGCCCCGGCCGCCGCCGCTTCGGCCAGCAAGCCCTGCGCCGCGCCGCTGCACCAGCCAACCCGACGCAAAGGCTGTGCTGGGTCACCCACCAGCAACGGCTTGCGCCCCAGCCGCAGCTCGACCAGCGCCGCCAGTTCGCCAGCATTGCGTGCCAGCGCGGCCGGCACCGTGCCCAGCCAGCCCAGTTCGTTTTCACCGAAACGCCCGTCCGGCTGCAACCCCAGCAAAGCCGCCAGTTGCGCGTTGTTGCCCAGTTCCGGATGGTGGTCGAGCGGCAGATGATAGGCGAACAGACTGATGTCGTTTTGCAGCAACAGCTTCAGCCGGTGATGCTTTATGCCGACCACGCACGGGTTTTCGTCGCGCCAGAAATAGCCGTGATGCACCAACAGCGCATCGGCCCGATGCTCAAGCGCGGCCTCAATCAGCGCCCGACTGGCCGTCACGCCGCTGACGATCGAACGGATTTGCGGTTTCCCTTCCACCTGCAGCCCATTTGGGCAATAATCCCGAAAACGGGCAATTTCCAGCAGCTGCGCTAGATATTGTGCAAGATCGTCCCTATCTACTGTTTTCCGGTCCAGATGCGACGACTCTGGTTATTGTTTGCACAAACCATTACGGTTGGCCTGGCGATCTGGTTCATTGTAATCTCGCTCAAACCCGAATGGGTAGGCGGCGCGAGCGGTTCGCGCAAAACCGCCTTCGTGACCTCGAATGCCACCGTGCAGGAAGCCGCGCCGAGCGAAGTGCCGGCCGCCGGCTCCTACCGCGAAGCGGCCAGGAAGGCGATGCCGTCGGTGGTCAATATCTACACCGCGAAAGAAGTACGGCAACAGAATCCGCTGCTGGACGATCCGTTCTTCCGCAAATTCTTCGGCGACCGCCCCAGCGGCACGCAAAAGCAGTCCAGCCTCGGCTCTGGCGTGATCGTCAGCCCGGAAGGCTATATCCTGACCAACAACCACGTGGTCGCCAGCGCCGATGAAATCGAAGTCGCGCTGGTCGATGGCCGCAAGGCAAGGGCAAAACTGGTTGGCACCGACCCGGAAACCGACCTGGCTGTGATCAAGATCGACCTGAAAAACCTGCCGGCGATCACGCTCGGCCGGGTCGAACAGGCGCGGGTGGGCGATGTCGTGCTGGCGATCGGCAACCCGTTCGGCGTCGGCCAGACGGTAACGATGGGCATCATCTCGGCATTGGGCCGCACCCACCTCGGCATCAACACGTTCGAGAATTTCATCCAGACCGATGCCGCCATCAATCCGGGCAATTCGGGCGGAGCGCTGATCGACACCGCCGGCAACCTGCTCGGCATCAATTCCGCCATCTATTCGCGCAGCGGCGGCTCGCTCGGCATCGGCTTCGCGATTCCGGTTTCGACCGTGAAAACGGTGATGGAAGCGATCATTTCCAACGGCCATGTGGTGCGCGGCTGGATCGGCATCGAACCGCAGGACATCACGCCCGAACTGGCCGACACGTTCAACCTGAAGCAAAAGGAAGGCGTGATCATCGCCGGCGTGCTGAAAAATGGCCCGGCGGACAAAGCCGGCATCAAGCCGGGCGACATTCTGGTGGCGATCGAGGGTACGCAGATTCCGAACACCAGCGAACTGTTCAACCGCATCGCACAAATCGCGCCTGGCAGCCGCGCCAAGATGACCGTGCAGAGAAATGAAGGCGAAGCGACGGTGGAAGTGACCGTGGCCAAGCGGCCCAGACTGCAGCAGGAAAACTAGCACTCAGTCCGGCTCGGCCGCCGGCACGAAATGCGGCGCCACCAGCAGTCCAAGCTCGTACAGCAGGCATAGCGGAATCGCCAGCAGCAACTGGCTCATCACGTCCGGCGGGGTAACGATGGCGGCAACGACGAACGCGCCGACAATCACATAGGGGCGCGCCCGCTTCAGTTGCGCCACCGTCACCAGCCCGACGCGCGCCAGCACCACCACCACCACCGGCACCTCGAACGTCACGCCGAAGGCGAGAAACATCGTGATCACGAAACCGTAATAGCTTTCGATGTCAGGCGCGACCGAGATCGAAGCCGGAGCAAACTGCTGGATGAACGCGAACACCACGCCAAACACGAACAGATAGCAGAACGCAACGCCGGCGAGAAACAGCAGCGTGGAGGATACGATCAACGGCACCACCAGCCGCTTTTCATGCGCATACAACCCCGGCGCGATGAACCCCCACGCCTGATGCAGCACATACGGCAACGCGATCAGGAAAGCCAGCAGCAGCACCACCTTTACCGGCACCATGAATGGCGTGATGACGCCGGTAGCGATCATTTTGGTGCCGGCCGGCAAGGCATTCATCATCGGCGCCGCCAGCAGGTCGAACAGCCTGGCCGCAAACGGCATCAAGCAAAAGAACACCACTACCACCGCCGCGGCCGAACGAATCAGTCGCTGGCGCAATTCGAGCAAATGCGGCATCAGGCCCTGCACGAAACCGGTATCCGGCTGTTCTGTCATGGCCTGTTACCTGAAAGTCGAAAAGGGCTTACCGCGGCTGCGGCGCGCTGCCCGCTGCGAAGCACGCGCCACCTTGTTGCGACGGAATTCACGCGCCTTCGAGGAAAAGGCGCCTGCCTTGCGTTCACTGGCAGCGGGCGTTGCGCCTGCCTGGGACTGCAGATTCGACAGGCTGTCGCCAATCTCTTGCGCCGCGACCCGCACTTCGCCATGCAACCGGTGCAGTTCGTCGAACGCCATTTCGCGGCTGACTTCAGCTCTCACATCGTTGATATAACGCTGCGCCCGGCCGAACAGTGCGCCGGCCATGCGCGCTACCTTAGGCAATTTCTCCGGGCCGATGACCACCAGCGCGATCACGCCAATCAGCACCAGCTTCGACAGGCCGAAATCGAACATGCGGCGCGCTACTCCCTGGGCTTGTCCTGCGTGATGGCGTTGCTCTTGTTCTGCTGCTGCGGCTCAGTGCCCGCCGCCGGCTTGTCCTCGACGCCGTTCATGCCATCCTTGAAGCCCTTGACTGCCTTGCCCAGATCGGAACCGATATTCGCGAGCTTTTTCGTGCCGAAAATCAATAACACGACAATCAGCACGATCAACCAGTGCCAGATGCTTAAACCGCCCATGTTTTCTCCTTGTCAGTCCCGACGCGACATCGTTATCGAAAGCCGTGAGCCATCAGGTTAACGGTCCAGCGTCCACGGACGCGGGCCGGCCAGCAGATGCGCATGCAGGTGATACACTTCCTGCCCGCCTTCCGGGCCGGTGTTGATCAGCGTCTTGTAACCGCCGCTGAACGGGCCGGTTTCGTCACCGACCGGTGCAACCCCGTGCTCGGCCGCCAGTTTCGGCACCAGCGCCAGCATCTTGCCCAGCAGTTCGTGATCGCCGGCTTCACAATCCGACAGCGAACCAATGTGCTTCTTCGGGATAACCAGCAGGTGTATCGGCGCGGCTGGCTTGATGTCCTTGAACGCCATCAGCTCGTCGTCTTCATACACGATGTTCGCCGGAAGTTGTTTCGCCGCGATCTTGCAGAAAATACAGTTATCCAAAGCAGCCTCCATTATTGTTCAAGTTAAGAACCGGTAAGTTTCGCCATTGTATACGCAATTGCGTTGTCAAATGACCCGCCAGACAGTGTTTGTACTTCATATGGTGCTACCATCAGCTTTCCCCTTTGACTGGCCAATCGAAAAGCCGTTTCAACGCAATGAATGACCTCAAATCCACACTGCGCCAGTGCGTGATCGTATTCGGTTGTCTGGCCGTGGCCGAACTGTTTGTTTCCCTGACCGGCATCCGCTTCCCGTCGGCCCTGATCGGCATGCTGCTGCTGACGCTGCTGCTGAAACTCGGCTGGGTCAAGCTCGACTGGGTACAAGGCATCGCCGATTTCCTGCTCGGCCATCTCGGCCTGTTTTTCGTGCCGCCGGGCGTGGCGCTGATGCTGCATTTTGAGCTGATCCGGGCCGAATGGCTGCCGATCGCGGTGGCCACGATCGTCAGCACGGTCGCGGTGCTGGCGTTCACCGGCTGGGCGTATCAACTCGCGAGGCGCTGCAAATGAGCGCGCTATCGAACGCCCTGTCCGGCAACCCCGCCATCCCGATCTCGCTCACGATAGGCGCGTTCTGGGCCGCGCAGGCATTGCAGCAACAGTTGAAGCTGGTGCTGCTGAACCCGATTCTGGTGGCGACGGCCGCCATCATCCTGCTGCTGCAACTGGCCGGCATCCCGTACGAAAGCTACCACGAAGGGGCGCAATACCTCGAATTCCTGCTCAAGCCGGCCATCGTCGCGCTCGGCGTGCCACTGTATCTGCAACTGGAACAAATCAAGAAACAGGCGGTGCTGATCCTGATTTCGCAACTGGCCGCCTGCGTCATTGGCGTGGTTTCGGCCGTGCTGATTGCCCGCTGGCTGGGCGCATCAAACGCGGTCGCGATCTCGCTCGCGCCGAAATCAGCCACCACGCCGATTGCGATCGAAGTCACGCGCCTGATGGGCGGCATTCCGGCGCTGTCGGCCATCATCGTCATCCTGACCGGCATTTTCGGTGCCGTCTGCGGCCTGACCGTGCTGCGCTGGCTGGCGGTCAAAAGCCCGATCGCGCGCGGACTGGCGCTGGGCGCGGCCGCGCACGCGGTCGGCACCTCGCACGCGATGCAAATGAACCGGAAATTGGGCGCGTATTCCAGCCTCGGCTTGATCGTCAATGGCACGCTGACCGGGTTGCTGACACCGTATCTACTGCACTGGCTGGGCTGATCACCCGACATTTACCGGGGGTATATAGTCAAAACCAGCCGCTTGGCCAGGATTTTACTGGCTATTTTCAGATACTGACCGGAGTATATTTTTAGGCCTTACTAACCAAAAAATCATTTAAGTCAGTTATTTTGGCCTTTGATGCCTGTCGCGCGCATGTCTGGTTTGGCCGCTCGCTGCGTTGGCGCAGGGTTTCATCCGCTTGGGCGCTGCCGCTGACAGCGAGGCCCAGGCGGATCAGAAACAAAAGTTGTTTAGCGCAGCGAGGGTTTCCCGCTTTGGCCTTCATGGCAGCGGGAACCCGAAGGGCAGCGTCTTGCGGTCGTATTCTTTGGCTTTCCTTTCTTGGCGAGACAAGAAAGGAAAGTAGCCGCCGGGCTACCCCCGGCAAGCCAAATCTGCCACCAGCGTCAAACAGCCGCGGCCAGACGGTTTGCTGCGCCGCCATCCGGCCGCGCAGCAGGTTTTTCAGCGTTTCTGCTGCTCGGCCGCGTCGCGCAGCACGTCCTTGCGCGCCGCCTTTTCCTCGATGCCGGAAATGCCTTCGCGCCGCGCCAGTTCGTTCAGCACGTCATCCGGCGTCAGGCCGAACTGCGCCAGCATGATCATCGAGTGGAACCACAGGTCGGCGCATTCGTACAGCACCTTCGAGGCGTCGCCGCCGGCGCGCACGTCCTTCGCCGCCATCACGGTTTCGGTCGCTTCCTCGCCAATTTTTTTCAGGATGGCGTCGTCGCCCTTGGCGAACAGCCGCGCGACGTAGGATTTTTCCGGGTCGCCGCCGTTGGCCAGCTTGCGTGTTTCGATGATGCCGGCCAGCCGGTTCAGGATTTCGCTCATTTGTAGATGTCCTTCGGGTCTTTCAGCACCGGCTCGGTCACTTTCCATTCGTACCCGTCGGCGCCTGCTGCCAGTTGCTGGTAGAAGCAGCGAGGCGGATGTCCTGCACCTTTTGCACATGGCCGGATTCCTCGCCCTTGCGCCACAGTTTCTTGCGCGAACGGCTCCAGTACACCGCCACGCCGGTTTGGGCGGTTTCAGCCAGCGCATCGCGGTTCATCCAGGCGAACATCAGCACCCGGCCGCTGCCGGCTTCCTGCGCAATCACCGGCACCAGCCCGTGCTCGTCCCAGCGAATCCTGTTTAGCCACTTGTGCGCCGTGCTCATGCCAGCCTCACTGCAATACCCTGCTTTGCCATGAACTGCTTCGCCTCCTGTACCGTGTGTTCGCCATAGTGGAAAATGCTGGCCGCCAGCACAGCATCGGCGTGCCCTTGTTTGATGCCGTCGGCCAGATGCTGCAGGTTGCCGACGCCACCGGAGGCGATCACCGGAATAGTGATCGCATCGGAAATGCGGCGCGTCAGCGCCAGATCGAAGCCGCTCTTGGTGCCGTCGCGATCCATGCTGGTCAGCAGGATTTCGCCCGCGCCGAGCTGCTGCATTTTTTGCGCCCATTCGATCGCGTCCAGCCCGGTATTATTGCGTCCGCCGTGGGTGAACACTTCCCATTTTTCCGGCCCGGTCTGCTTGGCGTCAATCGCCACCACGATGCATTGCGAGCCGTAGCGGTTGGCAGCATCGGCCACCAGTTGCGGATTGGTCACGGCCGAGGTGTTGATGCTGACCTTGTCCGCGCCCGCGTTCAGCAACCGGCGCACATCCTCGACCGTGCGCACTCCGCCGCCGACAGTCAGCGGAATGAACACCTGCGATGCAACATCCTCGATGATGTGCAGGATCAGGTCGCGCCCGTCGCTGGAAGCGGTGATGTCGAGAAAGGTCAGTTCGTCCGCGCCCTGTTCGTCGTAGCGGCGCGCGATTTCGACCGGATCGCCGGCATCGCGCAATTCGACGAAATTGACGCCCTTAACCACGCGGCCGGCGGTCACGTCCAGACAGGGGATAATGCGTTTGGCGAGCATGTTCCGTCCGTTTCAGCGCTTGGCGCCGGTCAGCTCATCCGCGCGCGCCTGCGCCGCCTTCAGGTCGAGCGAGCCTTCGTAAATCGAGCGGCCGCAGATCACGCCTTCGATGCCTTCGTCACGCACCGCACACAGTGCCTCGACGTCCTTGATGTCGTGAACGCCGCCGGAAGCGATCACCGGAATCTTGACCGATTGCGCCAGCTTGACCGTCGCTTCGACGTTGACCCCGCCCATCATGCCGTCGCGGCCGATGTCGGTGTAGATGATCGATTCGACCCCGTAGCCCTCGAACTTCTGTCCGAGCGCGATCACGTCGTGCTTGGACAGTTTGCTCCAGCCGTCGGTCGCGACCTTGCCGTCCTTGGCATCCAGCCCGACAATGATGTGGCCGGGAAACGCGCCGCACGCATCCTGCAGGAAGCCGGGATTCTTGACCGCGGCCGTGCCGACGATGATGTACGAAATGCCTTCGTCCAGATATTGCTCGATCGTATCCAGATCGCGGATGCCGCCGCCAAGCTGCACCGGAATAGGCCCGGTCTTGTTCGCCTGTTCGAACGCCCTCACCGCGGCAACGATCGATTTGATCGCGGCGCGGTTCTTCGGCGTGCCGGCAAAGGCGCCGTTGAGATCGACCAGATGCAGGCGGCGCGCGCCTTGCGCCAGCCAGTGCCGCGCCATATCGGCGGGTTCGTCGGAAAACACGGTAGCCTGTTCCATATCGCCTTGCTTGAGGCGTACGCAGAGACCGTCCTTGAGATCGATGGCAGGAATGAGCAACATGGCGTAAATCGGATGTTAAGGGTTGATATCGATTGAAGCAGATGAAAATGCCTAGTACTGCATATTGTGCGACAAATCACGGCTTCCAGTGCACGAAATTGCGATACAGCCGCAAACCGGCCGCCGCACTTTTCTCCGGGTGAAACTGGGTCGCGAACAGGTTGTCTTTCGCCACCGCGCTGCAAAACGGCGCACCATAAACGGTTTCGCCGACCATATGCGCCGGATTGGCCGGCTGCGCATAAAAGCTGTGCACGAAGTAAAAATAACTGTTGTCGGCGATGCCGTCCCACAGCGGATGCGGCGCCACTTGCCGTACCTGGTTCCAGCCCATCTGCGGCACCTTGAAACGCGAGCCGTCGGCCTGCAACTGGCCGTCGAGCTGGAACCGGACCACCTTGCCCGGCATCAGGCCGAGGCAGGCGGCATTGCCTTCCTCGCTGGTATCGAACAGCATCTGCTCGCCCACGCATACGCCAAACAGCGGCTTGTTGCGCGCCGCATCCAGCAGCGCTTCCAGCAGGCCGGATTCGCGCAGGCTCGCCATGCAATCCGGCATCGCGCCCTGTCCGGGCAACACCACGCGGTCGGCGCTTTTCAGGTCGGCCACTTCGCCGGAAATCTTCACTTCCATTTCCGGCGCAACAAAGCGTAGCGCCTGGGCTACCGAGCGCAGATTGCCCATCCCGTAATCGACAACAACGATTTTTTTCATAAAACCATGAGAGTGCGGAAAATTACAGGCTGCCCTTGGTCGACGGGATCGTCCCGGCGGCGCGCGGATCGTGCTCGGTCGCCATGCGCAATGCGCGGCCGAACGCCTTGAACACGGTTTCGCACTGGTGATGCGCGTTGTCGCCGCGCAGGTTGTCGATGTGCAGCGTCACCAGCGCGTGATTCACGAAACCCTGGAAGAATTCTCGCGTCAGATCCAGATCGAACGTGCCGGTCAGCGCGCGCGCGAACGGCACGTTGAATACCAGCCCGGGGCGACCGGAAAAATCGATCACCACGCGCGACAGCGATTCATCCAGCGGCACATAGGCGTGGCCGTAGCGGCGGATGCCCGCCTTGTCGCCCATTGCCTTCGCCACCGCCTGTCCGAGCGCAATGCCGACATCCTCGACCGTGTGATGCGCGTCGATGTGCAAATCGCCTTTGGCGGCGATATCGAGATCGATCAAGCCATGGCGCGCAATCTGATCGAGCATGTGGTCAAAGAACGGCACGCCTGTATCCAGCTGTTGCTTGCCGCTGCCATCGAGATTGACGGCGACGCGGATCTGCGTTTCGCTGGTATTGCGGCTAATTTCTGCGGTTCTGGGCGAAGACATGATATGAATTATTCGGCTATGCAGGCCTTGAAGGCGTCAAGGAACTGGCGGTTTTCTTCCGGCGTGCTGACGTTCACCCGCAGGCAATCGGTCAGCAACGGATGCATTTTACCCACATTTCGGATCAAAACCTTGCGCTCTATCAGTTTTTCGAACACCCGCTGCGCGTTGGCGACCCGCAGCAGCAGGAAATTGGCGCTGGATGGAAACACTTCTACCCCCGGCAAAGCCGCCAGCGCCGCCGCCTGCTGTTCGCGCTCACCGCGCAGCAGCGCTGCCTGATAATCAAGCACCGACACGTTTTCCAGCGTGAATTCGACCGCCGCTTCGGTCAGCACGTTGACGTTGTACGGCGGCCGCACCTTTTCGAACTGCTCCAGCAAGGCCGCGCTGGCCGACATGTAACCAAGGCGCACACCGGCCAGCCCGAGCTTCGATACAGTGCGCATCACCACCAGATTCGGAAATTCCGGCAGCCGCGGCATGAAACTGGTCGGCGAAAATGGCTGGTACGCCTCATCCACCACCACGATGCCGGAATCGCCCACGGCGCGCAGGATGGCGACAATATCTTCGGCCGCGAACAGGTTGCCGGTCGGATTGTTCGGGTAAGCCAGATAGACGATCGCCGGCTTGTGCTGCGCAATCGCCGCCAGCATCGCCGGCAGGTCAAGCGAAAAATCCGCCTTCAACGGCACGCCGGCGAATTCCATCCCGGCGAACTGCGCGAACATCTGGTACATGACGAAAGTCGGCACTGGCGCCATCACCTTCACCGGCGCCGCCAGGTCGCGCCGCGCGCAGGCGACCGACATCAGCGAAATCAGTTCATCCGAGCCATTACCGAGCATCACGTCGAACCCGGCCGGCACGCCCATCTTGTCGCGGATGATCGCCTTCAGGCCCGAGTACGACGGAATCGGGTAACGGTTCAGCGCCACGTCGGCCAGCCGGCGGCCCAGTTCAAGCCGCAGCTCTTCCGGCAGCAGGTACGGGTTTTCCATCGCGTCGAGCTTGACGAAGCCCTCGGACGCGCCGACGTGGTAAGCAGCCAGGGCGCGCACGTCCGGACGGATGATGTTTTCAATCAGTGACATGATTTTTCTTCGTTTTTCGCCAAAAATATACTGGCGGCAGTATTTCAAAACCACCGCGGAAGTTGTGGCCCGGCGGGGTACTTTTGGCACATACCCCGCCGTTTTTAATTTTTCGCTCAGCGCGCCGGGTTCATTTCAGCCGCAACTCGGCGCTGCGCGCATGCGCTTCCAGCCCTTCGCCGTAAGCCAGTTCGGCCGCGATTTTGCCCAGCGTTTGCGCGCCGGCTTCGCTGGCGAAAATCAGGCTGGAGCGCTTCTGGAAATCGTACACGCCCAGCGGCGACGAAAACCGCGCGGTGCGCGAGGTCGGCAGCACGTGGTTCGGCCCGGCGCAATAGTCGCCCAGCGATTCGGACGAATAGCGCCCCATGAAAATCGCGCCGGCATGGCGGATCAGATCCGCCCACTGCTGCGGCTTCTCGGCCGAAATTTCCAGATGCTCGGGCGCGATCAGGTTGGCAATCGTGCACGCCTCATCCATGTCGCGCACCTTGACCATCGCGCCGCGATTCGTCAGCGACGTGCGGATGATGCCGGCGCGCGACATCGGCGGCAACAGCAGGTTGATGCTGGCTTCGACCCGGTTCAGGTAAGCCTCGTCCGGGCAGACCAGGATCGATTGCGCCAGTTCGTCGTGCTCGGCTTGCGAAAACAAATCCATCGCGATCCAGTCCGGGTCGGTCGTGCCGTCGCACAGCACCAGGATTTCGGACGGCCCGGCGATCATGTCGATGCCGACCGTGCCGAACACCCGGCGCTTGGCCGCCGCCACATACGCGTTGCCGGGGCCGACAATCTTGTCCACCTGCGGCACCGTCTGCGTGCCATACGCCAGCGCACCCACCGCCTGCGCGCCGCCAATGGCGAACACGCGATCCACGCCGGCAATCGCCGCCGCCGCCAGCACCAGTTCATTGCGCACGCCATCCGGCGTCGGCACCACCATGATGATTTCCTGCACGCCGGCCACCTTGGCTGGAATCGCATTCATCAGCACCGATGACGGATAGGCCGCCTTGCCGCCCGGCACGTAGATGCCGACGCGATCGAGCGGCGTGACTTTTTGTCCCAGCACGGTGCCGTCGGCTTCGGTGTAGCTAAAACCGTCCGAGCCGCATTCCTTGAACTGGCGCTGGTGATAGGCGCGCACGCGCTCGGCCGCCGCTTCCAGCGCGGCGCGGCGTTTTTGCGGCAGCGAGTGCAGCATGTCGCGGCATTCTTCCAGGCTAATTTCCAGCGCAGCGATGCTCGGCGCGTTGGTGCGGTCGAAGCGGTTGGTGTATTCGAGCACGGCCGCATCGCCGCGCGCTTTCACGTCGGCCAGAATGGCCGCCGCCGCCTGGTCGATCGCATCGTCGGTGCCGCTGTCGAACGCCAGCACCGCCGCCAGTTGCGTCTTGAATTCCGGGTTGGCCGTATCCAGCCGGCGCATGGTGATGGACATAATCTTCCTCCGTCGAAAGAAGCTTTGAGTTATGTTATTCGGCCGAAGCCTTGTAGAACGCGTCGAGAATCGGCTGCAGCTGGTCGCGCTTGAGCTTCAGCGCCGCCTGGTTCACCACCAGCCGCGACGAAATGTCGGCAATGTGCTCGACTTCGACCAGATCGTTCGCGCGCAGCGTGTTGCCGGTGCTGACCAGATCGACAATCGCTTCCGACAGCCCGACCAGCGGCGCCAGTTCAATCGAGCCATACAGCTTGATGATGTCGACATGCACCCCCTTGGCGGCGAAATGCTCGCGCGCCGCCTGCGCATACTTGGTCGCCACCCGCAGCCGCGCGCCTTTCTTGACTGCATTCGCATAGTCGAAACCCTTCGGCGCCGCCACAGACAGATGGCATTTCGCGATGTGCAGATCGACCGGCTGGTACAGCCCCGCGCCGCCATGTTCCTGCAATACGTCCTTGCCGGCGACGCCGAAGTCGGCCGCGCCATACTGGACGTAGGTCGGCACGTCGGTCGCACGCACGACAATGACCTTGATGTTGTCATGATTGGTCGGCAGAATCAGCTTGCGCGAAGTTTCCGGATCCTCGGTCACGGTAATGCCGGCCGCTTCCAGCAGCGGCTGCGTTTCTTCGAAAATGCGTCCCTTCGACAGCGCCAGGATCAGCTGCTGCGGCTGGTTTTGCGATTGATTGTTTGCTGTTGCGTTCATCATTTTTCTCGCCTGATGTCAGCCCCGACGGCCGACAGTTTCTGTTCCATCCGGTCGTAACCGCGATCCAGATGGTAAATCCGGTTGACCACCGTTTCGCCCTGAGCCGCCAGTCCGGCGATCACCAGCGACGCCGAAGCGCGCAGATCGGTCGCCATCACCTGCGCGCCGACCAGCCGATCCACGCCTTTGACGAAAGCGGTATTGCCTTCGGTGCGGATGGCCGCGCCCAGCCGGTTCAGTTCCTGCACATGCATGAAGCGGTTTTCGAAAATCGTCTCGATCACATGGCTCGGCTCGTCCGCCAGACAGTTGACCGCCATGAACTGCGCCTGCATGTCGGTCGGAAAACCAGGGTATTCGGTGGTGCGGAAGCTCACCCCCTTCGGCCGGCCATCCATTTGAATGCGAATCGTGTCCACGCCCTTGGTCAGCGTCACGCCTGCTTCGCGCAACTTGTCGACCACCGCATCGAGAATGTCGCAGCGCGTACGGGTCAGCGTCACATCGCCGCCAGTAGCCGCGACCGCGCACAGGAAGGTGCCAGCCTCGATCCGGTCGGCAATCACCGTATGCGCCGCGCCATGCAGCGCTTCCACGCCCTGAATCACCAACCGGTCGGTGCCGATGCCTTCGATCTTCGCCCCCATCTTGACCAGCAGATTGGCCAGATCGGTCACCTCCGGTTCGCGCGCAGCGTTTTCCAGCACGGTTTCACCTTCGGCCAGCGTCGCTGCCATCAGCAGGTTTTCAGTGCCGGTGACGGTGATCATGTCGGTCACGATGCGCGTGCCTTTCAGCCGCTTCGCCTTCGCATGGATGTAACCGGCCTCGATCGTGATTTCGGCCCCCATCGCCTGCAACCCCTTGATGTGCTGCTCGACCGGGCGCGAGCCGATCGCGCACCCGCCCGGCAGCGACACCCTCGCTTGGCCGAAACGCGCCACCAGCGGCCCCAGCACCAGGATCGCCGCCCGCATCGTTTTCACCATTTCATACGGCGCGTCGAAATTGTTTACCTGACTGCCATTGAGCGTGACCTGTTCATCCTGCTGCTCGATCGATAGCCCCATCTGCCGCAGCAGCCGCAGCATCGTGCTCACATCGTGCAGCCGCGGCACGTTGTCCAGTTCGAGCGTGCCAGCAGTCAGCAGGCCGGCGCACAGGATTGGCAGCGCGGCGTTCTTCGCGCCGGAAATCGGGATTTCGCCCACGAGGCGTTTGCCGCCGTTAATAATCAGTTTATCCATTGATGCCAAAATATTTCAGAACTGCAAGGTGCTCCATTATCCTTCAATCGGCGACGTCAAAATACCCCTGCCGCAAAATAGTGCCGGCGCCAGAGTTGCTAATGACGCAACTTGTAACCGCTTTTCAGCATCCGCATCGCCAGCGCCGCCAGCAGCAGGAAAAACACGGCAACAATGGCCAGACTGGTCGTCGGCGCCACGTCCGACTGGCCGAAGAAACCGTGGCGGAAGCCGTCGATGATGTAAAAAAACGGGTTGAAGTGCGACACTTTTTGCCAGAACGGCGGCAGCGAGCCGATCGAATAGAACACACCGGACAGGAAGGTGGCCGGCATGATCAGGAAGTTCTGGAAGGTTGCAATCTGGTCGTATTTTTCCGCCCAGATGCCGGCGATCAGGCCGAGCGTACCGAGCACGGCCGAACCGAGCAACGCGAACACGAGTATCCATCCGGGCGCGGCGAACTGCAGCGGCGCAAACCAGAGCGTGACCGCGAACACACCGCAGCCAACCGCCACGCCGCGCACCACCGCCGCCAGCAGATAGGCAAAAAAGGTTTCGCGGTGCGATACCGGCGACAGCAGCAGAAACACCATGCTGCCATTGATCTTCGACTGGATCAGCGACGACGACGAATTGGCGAACGCATTCTGCAGCACGCTCATCATCACCAGCCCGGGAATCAGGAATCCGATGTAGCTCACTCCCGGATAGACCTGCACATGCGATTCCAGCGCATGGCCGAACACCAGCAGGTACAGCAGCGCAGTCAGCACCGGCGCGGTGATCGTCTGCGCCGCCACTTTCCAGAAGCGCAGCACTTCCTTGAACAGCAAGGTGCGGAATCCGATCGACATCATGCCGCCTCCGTCCGGCCATCCATCACCTGCAGGAACACGTCTTCCAGGCTTGCCTGCTGCAAGGCGATGTCGGCAATCGCCACGCCGCTGGCGCGCACCTGCGCCAGGATTGGTTCGACTTCGGATGCATGGTTGATGCGCAGCAGATATTTCGTCCCGGCCGGCGCCGCTTCCTGCTGCGACACCAGCGGCAGCAGCGCCGGCGGCAGCGCGCCTTGCGCCAGTTGCAGCATCAGGCTGGAACCGGAGATGCGCTTCAACAGCGCGTCGGTCGTATCCAGCGCCACCACGCGGCCGCTTTTCAGCATCGCAATGCGGTGGCACAGCGCCTCCGCTTCTTCCAGGTAGTGCGTGGTCAGCAAAATCGTGTGCCCTTCGCGGTTCAGGCGCGAAATAAATTGCCACAGCGCCTGACGCAGTTCGACATCGACCCCGGCGGTCGGCTCATCCAGCACGATCACCGGCGGCTTGTGCACCAGCGCCTGCGCCACCAGCACGCGGCGCTTCATCCCGCCGGAGAGTTCGCGCATGTTCGCGTCCGCCTTCGCCGTCAGATCGAGATTCGCCATCACTTCATCGATCCAGGCATCATTGTTTTTCAGGCCGAAATAGCCGGATTGCAGCCGCAAGGTTTCGCGCACGGTGAAAAACGGGTCGAACACGATTTCCTGCGGCACCACGCCCAGATTCAGCCGCGCCGCGCGGAAATCGGTCACCACGTCGTGACCAAGGATTTGCACGCTGCCGCGGTCGGCGCGCGCCAGCCCGGCCATGATCGAAATCAGCGTCGTCTTGCCGGCGCCATTCGGCCCGAGCAGGCCGAAAAATTCACCTTGCCCGATCGACAGCGAGACGCCATCCAGCGCCTTGAGCGACGGGTAGCTTTTTTCAACACCGGTAATCTGGATGGCGGTCATGCAAAAATGGCAGTGGCGGCCCGCATCGTCGCGAGGCTGGAAACGTTTGATTATATTGGATTTGTTACAGGAAAGCCGCAACGCGGCCGGAAAGCGGGCTGACGGTCAATGTCGCTCTTGATTTTGCTGCGCCGCAGAAATGAGCGTCAGCAACTCCGTCACGCCATACAGCCCGGCCAGACTGCACAGTGCCGGCGGAAGACGGTGGAATTCGATCACGGCGCCGCGCGCGCGCGCGGCCCGCTGCCACGCCAGCAGCAGCGCCACGGCGGCGGAATCGAGCGTTTCGACCCGAGCCAGATCGAACATCGTTTCTCCCGCCTCCAGCGCGCGCAAGCCTTCCGCCAGCGCGCGTGGCGCGTCTGCCATCGTCAGCGAAAGACCGGCGTCAAACATTGTTAACGCGCTTTCTTGATCGGAGTGGCCGCCAGCGCGCGATTCTTGTCGGCCAGCGTCTTGATCAGACCATCGATGCCGCCCTTGCCGATCTCGGTTGCGAACGTGCCCTTGTAGGTTTGCACCAGCCAGGCGCCCAGCACGTTGATGTCATACACCTTCCAGCCACCGGCCTGCTTTTCCAGCCGGTAGTTCAGCTGGATCGGTTCGCGGCCGCGCGTCTGCAGCACTTGCGAATAGACGATCACGTCGGTTGCCGACGGGCTGGCACGGAAGGGCCGGAACTGCAACGTCTGATCCTTGATCTGCGCAATCGCGCCGGAATAGGTGTGCACCAGCAAGTCGCGGAATTCCTTCGTCAGCCGCTGCTTTTGCGCCGGCGTGGCATCGTGCCAGTAGCGACCGGCCGCAAGCGAAGTCATCCGCTGAAAATCGACATGCGGCAGGATTTTCGTTTCAACCAGCTTCTGGATGCGTTTCTGGTTGCCAGCCTGGATCGCCCTGTCGGCTTTCGCGCTGTCGAGCACGTCCTGGCTGATGCGTTTAATCAGCGCGTCCGGAGCTTCCTGCGCGATGGCATTGCCGGCGCACAGCGCGGCAAAAATGAAAAAGGCGGCAAATAATCGGTTCAGAGTTTTCATGGTATTTCAGCGGGCTTAACGGACTATCGTCGCGCCCGCAATTGGTTCAATAAAAGTTTAACGGTTAACGTTGGGCGGCGGATGACGCAGGCGGCTTTGCACCCTCCTGCGGCTTCACGCCCGATTCGCTGTCATAGTCGGGCACGTGTTTCTCACCATCGTCGTCAATTTGGTTCTGACGACGTTGCAGGTACGCATCGCGCACGAATTCATATTTGTCGAGCGCCGCTTCCTCGACCAGATCGCCCGCCTCGAGCGCCCCGGCGCGTTTGTCAATCACGCGCACGCCACGACCGATGTTACGCACCGATACCGGGTCCTTGTAACCCCACGGATCGCCATAGAAATCGAACGGCAAGGCAAATGTGTCGCGCACCGTGGACGAGCCGAGGAACGGCAGCACCACATACGGCCCCGCTTCGCCGCCCCAGTGGCCGAGCGTCTGGCCGAAATCCTCGCGATGCTTCGGCAAGCCTGCATCCGACGCCACATCAATCAGACCGAGCAAGCCGAAAGTGCTGTTCAGCGCCACGCGCGCGACATCGGACATGCCATCCTCGACCTTGCCCTGCAGCAAGTTGTTCACCGCCGTCCAGACATCGCCGATGTTGCCAAAAAAATTGCCGATCCCGGTCTGCACAAATCCGGGCAGCGCGTCACGGTAAGCGGTCGCAGCCGGTTTCAGCGCCACGCGGTCAACCGTATCGTTGAAGCTGAACATTGCACGGTTGAAGCCCTCGTACGGGTCTTTCGGATTGCCACCTGTCGAGGCACAGCCGCTGATCGCCGCGGCCGCAGCCGCCACCAGCACCAGCCGGGTCACGCGTTTATTGAACATCATTTGGAATCCTTTCCTTCGGCCGTCTTTGAACCTTCAGCCGCTTTTGAAAACAGGAACTGGCTAATCAGGTTTTCCAGCACGATGGCCGACTGGGTCATGCTGATGGTATCGCCCGCTGCCAGCTGGTTGCTGTCGCCGCCCGCCTCGAGGCCGATGTATTGCTCGCCCAGCAGGCCGGACGTCAGAATCTTGGCCGTGCTGTCTTTCGGAAATTTGTACCGCGCCTCCAGATTCAGCGTCACCAGCGCCTGGAAACCTTTGTCGTCAAAACGAATTTCACCCACGCGGCCAACAACGACGCCTGCGCTTTTCACCGGCGCGCGCGGCTTCAATCCGCCGATATTGTCAAAACGGGTCTGTACCGGATAAGTCTTTTCGAACGACATCGCGCTCATGTTGCCGGCTTTCAACGCCAGAAACATCAGCGCCGCTGCGCCCAGCAGCACGAACAGACCGACCCAGATATCGAGTGATTTACGTTGCATGATCAATGCCTATCTCCCAGTGCGCGATGACCAATGTCAAAAAACGCAGTGGAACCAATTATTTTACTACGGGCAACATGCCCGCTACCTGATTCAGATCCTGAACCTATTTAAACATGAATGCCGTCAGCACGAAGTCCAGCCACAACACCAGCAGCGACGCAATCACCACCGTGCGTGTCGTCGCCCGTGCCACACCTTCCGGCGTCGGTTGCGCCTCGTACCCCTGAAACAGCGCGGTGAACGTCACCGCAAAACCGAATACCACGCTCTTGATCACGCCGTTGGCAATATCATCCCAAAGGTCAACGCCATTTTGCATCTGCGACCAGAACGCGCCATCATCGACGCCTATCAACTGCACGCCGACGATGTAGCCACCGACCACGCCGACCGCGCTGAACACCGCCGCCAGCACCGGCATCGCAATCACGCCGGCCCAGAAACGCGGCGCCAGCACTCGCTCAAGCGGGTTGACCGCCATCATTTCCATCGCCGCCAGTTGCTCGCCCGCCTTCATCAGGCCGATCTCGGCCGTCAGCGACGTGCCCGCGCGGCCGGCGAACAGCAGCGCGGTCACCACCGGGCCGAGTTCACGTACCAGCGACAGCGCCACCATCACGCCCAGCACCTGCTCGGAACCGTAGCGGTTCAGGATGTTGTAACCCTGCAAGCCGAGCACGAAGCCGACGAACAGGCCGGACACCGCGATGATTACCAGCGAATAATTGCCGATGAAATGGATCTGGTCGCTTATCAGCCGCGGCCGGCGCCACAGGCCGCCCGATGCGCGCAGCACGGCGACAAAGGTGCGTGCCGCATAACCGGTGCCCGCGATCGATGCGCGCATCCAGCCTCCGAGCGTTGCCAGCGGATTTGGCATCACGGCGCCTCCAGTCCCAGATCGTCGGCCAATGTCCGCCCCGGATAATGAAACGGCACCGGGCCGTCGCTTTCCGCCTGCACGAACTGCCTGACATACGGATCTGCCGACGTGCGCATCTCGTCCGGCGTGCCTTCGGCCACAATCGCGCCGTTCGACAGAAAATAAACGTAATCGGCGATCGAAAACGATTCATGCACATCGTGCGACACCAGAATCGAGGTCGAGCCGAGCGCATCGTTTAACCGGCGGATCAGGTTCGCGGTCACACCCATCGAAATCGGATCGAGGCCGGCAAACGGTTCGTCATACATGATCAGCTGTGGATCGAGCGCAATCGCCCGCGCCAGCGCGACGCGGCGCGCCATGCCGCCGGAAATCTCTGCCGGCTTCAACTGCGCCGCATTGCGCAGGCCAACCGCATGCAATTTCATCAGCACCAGGTCGCGCAGCAATTCCTCCGGCAACTGCGTGTGCTCGCGCAGCGGAAAGGCGACGTTTTCGAATACGGTCAAATCGGTAAACAACGCGCCATGCTGAAACAGCATCCCCATCTTGCGCCGCAACTCATACAGGCCGGCAGTATCGAGTGCATGCACGCTCTGACCATCGACGCTGACTTCGCCCGACTGCGGCGCCAGTTGCCCGCCTATCAGGCGCAGGATGGTCGTCTTGCCCGAGCCAGAACCGCCCATCACCGCAATCACCTTGCCGCGCGGGAAATCCATCCGCAAATCCGACAGAATCGGGCGGTCGCCATAGCTGAAATGCAGCGCGCGGATTTCGACAAGGTTATGCACGGCCAAAATAGCAGTATCAATTTACACAAAGGGATCCTATTATACATACATACCTGAATGTATGAGCGTGATTTTTCCAGTCGCGACGCGCCGGATGTCATCCCAACAGCGGCCGCCACGGCAAAATCATGATCCGGACGGGGTATGTGCAAAAAACCATGGCCCGGGCCAAATATTTGCCGGCTATTTAAAAATACTGGGGGCTGTATATAGAAGGCATTCCGTGGCAGAAATTGCCACAAAGTTGCCGAAACCTGACGCTTCCATTACAATCTTTGACTATTTTTCTTGGCGTTGACGCGCGCCTGCGCGCGGTTTGCCGCCTGTTTTCCGTCGTTGCGACAAGCGCCAGCACCGGGCTTTACAAGTGCCGCACATTTTTGTTTGGAGTTCATAAACCCATGTTTGCCAAAGACCACACCATTGCCAATGTAGACCCGGAACTGTGGGCCGCGATTCAGCGCGAAAATCAGCGCCAGCAGGATCACATCGAACTGATCGCGTCCGAAAACTACTGTTCCCCGGCGGTGATGCAGGCGCAGGGTTCGCAACTGACGAACAAATACGCGGAAGGCTATCCGGGCAAACGCTATTACGGCGGCTGCGAATTCGTTGACATGGCCGAGCAACTGGCGCTCGATCGCATCAAGCAGATTTATGGTGCCGAAGCTGCCAACGTGCAGCCGAATTCCGGTTCGCAGGCAAATCAGGCGATTTTCCTGGCGATGCTCAAGCCGGGCGATACCGTGATGGGCATGTCGCTGGCCGAAGGCGGCCACCTGACGCACGGCATGGCGCTGAATATGTCCGGCAAATGGTTCAACGTCGTTTCCTACGGCTTGAACGAGAAGGAAGAAATCGATTACGACGCGATGGAACGCTTGGCGCACGAGAAAAAGCCGAAGCTGATCATCGCCGGCGCCTCCGCCTATTCGCTGCGGATCGACTTCGAGCGCTTCGCCAAGGTAGCGAAGGATGTCGGCGCGTACTTCATGGTCGACATGGCGCACTATGCCGGCCTGATCGCTGCCGGCGTCTATCCGAACCCGGTGCCGCATGCGGATTTCGTCACTTCGACCACGCACAAATCGCTGCGCGGCCCGCGCGGCGGTTTCATCCTGATGAAGCCGGAATTCGAGCGCGCAATCAATTCGGCCGTATTCCCCGGCCTGCAGGGCGGCCCGCTGATGCACGTCATCGCCGGCAAGGCGGTCGCGTTCAAGGAAGCGCTGCAACCGGAATTCAAGGTTTATCAGCAACAAGTGGTCAAGAACGCGAAGGTAATGGCGGAAACGCTGATCGCCCGCGGTCTGCGCATCGTTTCCGGCCGCACCGAATCGCACGTGATGCTGGTTGACCTGCAAGGCAAGAACATCACCGGCCGTGCCGCCGAAACCATCCTCAATTCCGGCCATCTGACCTGCAACAAAAACGCGATCCCGAACGATCCGCAATCACCGTTCGTCACCTCCGGCATCCGCCTCGGCAGCCCGGCGATGACTACGCGCGGCTTCAAGGAAGCGGAAGCGCTCAAGGTTGCCAACCTGCTGGCCGACGTGCTCGACGCACCGGAAAATCCTGCCGTGCTGGAGCGCGTGCGCGCCGAGGTCAAGCAGCTGACCGATGCGTTTCCGGTCTACGCCTCATAAAACGCCAGCCACCGCATGAAATGCCCCTTCTGCCAGCACGAGGAAACACAAGTCATCGACACCCGCGTGTCTGACGAAGGGGACAGCATCCGCCGGCGCCGCCGCTGCGTCGGCTGCGACCAGCGCTTCACCACCTACGAGCGGGTCGAACTCAACATGCCGGTGGTGGTGAAGAAAAACGGCAACCGTTCCGAATTCGACCCGTCCAAACTGCGCAGCAGCATGATGCTCGCGCTGCGGAAGCGGCCTGTTTCGGCCGATTCGGTCGATAGCGCCATCCAGCACATCAACACCAAATTGCTGACTTCCGGCAAACGTGAAATCGCATCGACCCATATTGGTGAAATGGTGATGCGCGAACTGCAGCAGCTCGACAAGATCGCCTACATCCGCTTTGCTTCCGTCTATCGCAGCTTCGAGGATGTATCCGAATTCCACGATGCGATCGAGGAAGTCGAGCAGGATCAGGCCGAACCGCAATAACCCCGTCGATCCGACCAACGCTGGTTAAACTGCGCGGCTGCCCCGCCCTGTTCACCCTGTCTGCTTCGTGCGACACCCAAAATAACTGACCAAAAGCCCAATTTGGGTCAGCAAGACCCAAAAATATACTCCCACCAGTATTTAAAAACAGCCAGTAAAACCGTGGCCTGGTGGCTGGATTAGCATACATACCCCACCGAATTGACCTGCAAATCGACGTCGGCCGATGAACGGCAACATTGCGCCGACCAGCGGCATTGCGCTTGCAGCCCCATCCATTACACTTCAGACACCATAAATCGATCCGGTTGGGTTTGCCATGCACACAACAAAACAATTAGGCTTCACGCTGGTAGAGGTGCTGGTATCGATCTTCGTGCTGGCGCTGGGCGTGATTGGTGTCGCCGGCATGCAGGTGATGGCGATGCGCAACAGCCAGACCTCGAACTACCAGACCATCGCGGTTCAACTGGCGACCGAACTGGCCGACAACATGCGCAGCAACGCGGCCGCGATGAACCAGGACGACAGCAGCAACCCTTTCATTTTCGACTACAACGCCGCCACCGATTCCGCACCGACCGCACCGGCCAAGAAGTGCTACACCACGACCGATTGCTCGGCCAGCGAACTGGCTGAATTCGACATCTATCTGTGGAAGCTGCGCCTTACCGGGCAAATCAAGGATGCCGGCGGCAAGGTGGTCGGCGCGACCGGCCTGCCCGGCGGTCGCGTCAAGGTCTGCCGCGACAAGAAACCTTACGCCAGCGGCTCCCTCACTTGGGACTGCACCGCGCCGTTGACCGGCGGCGTGAATTCGCCCATGGTGATCAAGGTCGGCTGGCAGGGCCGCGGCACCAATCCGGACGGCAGCGCCAACACCGACGGCAGTTACCCGCCAAGCGTTGCCATCACCGTTGAATCCTACGTGAATCCGACCCAATGAACACAAGCGCACAAAACCGAAAACCGCGACCGGCGCGAACACATCGCCGGACACACCAGCGCGGCCTGACGCTGGTCGAACTGATGGTGTCAATGGCGCTCGGCCTGCTGGTCGTACTGGCCTCGACCGCGCTCTTGGTATCGAGCAAATCGACCTACACCTCGCAGGACGACGATGCACTGGTGCGCGACACATCGCGCTATGCGATTGAAAACATCACGCGCTCGGTTCGCCAGGCCGCATTCGAGAATTGGGACACCGAAATCACCAACACCACAGGCCTGCCGCAATCACCGATCGTCAGCATACCGAACATGACGGCCAATCTGGCCGGCCTGGATGCCAACACGCTGACCGGCAGCACCAGCACTGCCGGCATCGGCGACAAAACAACAACCGGCGTGGTCAACGGCAGCGACGTGCTGGCGGTGCGTTTTTTTGGCGTGGGCACGCCGGACAGCGGCACGGTCAAGGTCACGTCAGATTCGATCAAGAAGGGTTACGGTTCGGTCATTGATTGCGCCGGTTTTGCCATCCAGCAGCCGACCTCGCAGGACACGGCCGAAGACGACCGTGGCTGGAGCATCTACTATGTCGCCAAGGATGCGAACGGCGAACCGGAACTGCGCTGCAAATACCGCGCCGATGGCGGAAGCACCTGGTCGACCGTGGCGATTGCGCGCGGCGTCGAATCGTTCCAGGTGCTGTATGGCGTTGATACCAACGGCGATCGGACACCGAACAAATTTCTGACCGCGACTGAAATCGACGCGCTGGATGGCACCATCACCTACACTGAAACCGATGCTGCCAAGAAAAAACTGGAATTCAACCGCAAGACTTACTGGAAAAAAGTGCTGGTGGTCAAGGTCGCACTGCTGGTGCGCGGCATGCAAAACGTCCAGGGCGACACCAGCGGCATCACCTATAACCTGTTCGGACCGGATTACAGCAGCGCCAATGCCTCGAACGATACCGGCTCGCAAATCAAGGTCATCGATCTGGATGCCGGCGTCCGTCAGCGGGTGAGAAAAGTGTTCGAGGCCACAATCCAGTACCGCAACGCAGCCGAAGGCAGCGGAAAGGCGACCGACATCCTATGAAAACCAACCGGCAAATATCTCGTCCTCGGCCGACCTTGCACCAGCAGGGCGCATCGCTGGTCGTATCGCTCTTGATGCTGGTGGCGGTGCTGCTGCTTGGCATCTCGGCGGCACAAATCGCGCTGCAGGGTGAAAAGGCTTCGCGTGGCGATCGTGATCGGCAGATGGCATTTCAGGCTGCGGAAGCCGCGCTGGCGGATGCCGAAATCGACATCGAAAAATCGACCGCCAGCAATTCGCGCAGCAGCCTGTTCAAGGAAAAGGACGTGCTCGATCACTATTTCATCACCGGCTGCGGCACAACTGGCGACAATGGCGGCAAATCGCTCGGTCTGTGCCAGCCTGCGCCAGCAGGACAGACGCCAGTCTGGCTGACGGTGGACTTTACCGATACCGGCGCATCAACCGCCAAATCGGTCGCCTATGGTGCCTTCACCGGGCAGGAAATGCAGGTCGGCGTTGGCTCGACGCCCGCCAGGCTGCCGCGCTACATCATTGAAGTATTCAAGTACAACCAGGCAGGTTCCGGTACCGGCGGCCAGGATTCGACCTTTTTCTTCCGCATCACCGCCGTTGGCTACGGCATGAAGGATACGACCAAGGTCGTGCTGCAAACGTTTTACCGGAAAATCGAAAAGACCTGACACGCGGAGGCAAACATGAACCACCTCACCCAACGGCTGGCCACAGCGACCCTGATAGTGGCAACCGGTCTGTGTTCGCTGTCAGGCGCATTCGCCGGCACCGTACCGCCAACGGTCAACATTTCGCAACAGCCATTGTTCAGCGGCCGCGGCAACGTGCATCCGAACCTGGTGCTCGATCTGTCGGTCGAATTCCCGACAGTCGGCATGGCCTACGGCAACAAATCGGTCAGTCTGGATACGACCTACTCAAGCGCAACCGAATACACCGGTTACTTTAATCCGGACAAGTGTTACAACTACCCGACGACCACAACCGATACCAGCTCAACCGGCTCATGGTCGAATAGCACTGACGGCTCACATACAACCACGACCAATACCAGTTCGACCCCGCGCAGCTGGAGTTCGTCCAGCACCACGTCAACCATCGGCGACATGCCGGTAACAACCACCACCGAGTGGCAGGATGTTGTCACCACCGCCTCCTATTCGGCCACAACATATACCACTGTGTCTGGTAGAAAAAACAGTACGCCGGGTTCAAAAGGAACTTGGATTCAATATTACACAACTTTCAATTCAGCAACCGGCGCATTAGGTGGACTTACGTACTATTGCGCCGGGAACACCACCACTTGCGGAACAACAGGCACATCGGTGTCCGCCGGCCTGACATACTGGAAATATCCGCAAACCGCGACGGCCGCCACCTACGCCCATCAACCGCAGAGCCGAACCGTCACCGCTATCGGTATTCATTATCCGAACATTGACGAAACGGATGCCGACGCGCGCTTCTACATCAGCGGCGATGCCGATGCGAATCACGCGTGCAGCGGTGCCTTCAGCGGCAACTTCCTGAACTGGGCCACCTCATCGTCGATTGACATGCTGCGCTATGCGCTGACTGGTGGCGACCGCGTGGTAGACACCACATCCAACACGGTGCTGCAGCGCGCCTACCTGCGCGATATTGGCGGCACGTTTTATGCCAGCAGTTCCTATTTCCCGCGCAAGAAGATCGATACTTCTGTTAACGTTGCGCCGAATACTGTCACGCCTTTCAACACCACCACGCTGTATGTCGTGTCTTGCAGAAACCGCGTGCTGTTCAGCGACAGCAGCAATTCCGGCAATAACTGCGATACCGCACGCGTCAGCGGCAGCGGCTCATCAGCGACACTGCTAACCACAGACAAGAAATTCGGTGAATATCTGGCGCGCGTGCAGGTATGCGACAGCAATGAGGGCTCCACCCGCACGGCGCTATGCAGCAAATACGGCAGCAACTACAAGCCAGAAGGCAACCTGCAGCGCCATGCGGACAAAATCCGCGCCGGCGCATTCGGCTACCTGACTGAATACGACACCGGCGACAGCACCGTGTATGGCGGCGTGCTGCGTGCGCCAGTCAAATATGTCGGCGCCAAAAAATTCGAAGCGCCCGGCTTTGCCGAAGCGAACAATGACATGCCGGAATGGGACAAGGATACCGGCGTGTTCTACCCCGACCCCATCGGCAGCCCGAAAACCACGAGCAGCAGCAGCAACAGCGGCGTGATCAATTACCTGAACAAATTCGGCCGCACCAACAACGCCGCCAAGGGGCGATACAAAGGCAATGATCCGGTGACAGAACTGTATTACGAAAGCCTGCGCTACCTGCAAGGCCGGACACCGACCAATGGCAGCACCAATGGCACCAGTGCGATCAAGGCCATGGGAACAGCCACCACCGACGACAACTTCCCGGTCTACAAAACCTGGGCGGCCACTTCACTCACCGGCACCGCGGCACCGGACCCGATCATCGCCGCCTGCCAGAACAACTATGTGCTGGTCATTGGCGACGTGAATACCTGGAACGACTCGTATATCCCCGGCAGCGGCGCGCGCGGCAATGACGTAGCCAGGGCGGCCGATACCGCCAGCACCCAATGGCCGGCGCTGAATGCGGTAACGCAAACACAAACCGTGGGCAACATGGAGTCTGGCTCCACTTACGGCAATTCCGCCCCACGCACCGGTTTGGCCAACCTGCAAACGCTGAATACCGGCGCCGGCAGCAGCTCGAACTACTATATGGCCGGCCTGGCCTACTGGGCCAACACCACCGACATCCGGCTGGACAAACCAACCCGCGTCCGGACTTTCACCATCGACGTCGATGAAGGCGGCAACGGCTCGATTGAGGACACGAACCCGCGCGGGATCAAGCCGCGCAACAGCGCTTTCTATCTGGCAGCGAAATACGGCGGCTTCGTCGATCGGGGCGACTCGACCGCCAGCGATACGACGCTGCGCCCGGATGGCAACCCGTTCAAGACCTTTGATACCGACGGCAAGACGGTACTGACCAACAACACAGAATGGACAGGCACGCCGACCGGCACCGACCCGACCAACTACTTCCTCGCCAGCCAGCCGGACAAGCTGATCTCTGCCATCAACAACATCTTCACCGTGGTCGCCAGCAACAGTGGCACGATTTCCGGCGTGACGCTGACCTCGACCCGGATTTCGACCGACAGTTCCTATGTGTACCAGCCGGGGTTCGACACCGCCAAGTGGGGCGGCACCTTGCTGAAACAGAGAATGTCGTACGACTCCGGCACCAACAAGGTCACCATCACCACCAATTGCGGTACCAGTTGCTGGGATGCCGGCGTGGTGCTGACCGGCAAGGCGGCGACGACCAACCCGGTTTCGCCTGCGGTCGCGGCCAGTCCGACCGACGCCAATCGCAAGATATATACCGCCAAGGTGAATGCGGATGGTTCGCTGACGACGGTTGAATTCAAGTGGAGCACCATCGACGCCGGACAAAAAACCTATCTGCAAAAATCGCCGGTTTCACCTTATACGGATGAAGGTGCGACCATGGGCGAAAAACGGCTGAACTACCTGCGCGGTTCGCGTGCCGATGAAATCGGCTTCACCAACGGCATTTTCCGCGCGCGCGACCGCGTGCTGGGCGACATCATCAACAGCAACCCGACCTGGGTCGGGCCGCCGGCGGCCTATGTCCGCGGCGACAATTATTCGACCTTCTATGAGAACAACAAGGGGCGCACACCAGCGGTATATGTCGGCGCCAACGACGGCATGCTGCATGCATTTAGGGCCAGCGACGGGGTCGAACTGTTCGCCTACGCGCCCAATGCGTTGTTCCCGTATCTGACCCAACTGACCGACCCGGCCTACTCGCACCGTTCCTATGTCGACGGCCAGATGAATATCCTGGAGGCAAAGGTCGGCGGCAACTGGAAAACCATTCTGGTTTCTGGCTTTGGCGGCGGCGCGCAGGGCCTGTTCGTGCTTGACGTCACCAATCCGGACAGCTTTTCCAGCGGTTCCGGCGCCATCTGGGAGTTCACCGACGCCAATGACGCCTACATCGGCAACCTGATGAGTCCGCCGGTCGTGGCCAAATTCAAGACCGGCACCGATACGGATGGCAACGCTGTGTACAAGAACTTCGTCGTCGTCGCCAGCGGCTATAACAATTACAGCTCTGACAGCAACGGCACCGCCACCATCGCCGGCGATGAAGGCAAGGGAGCGCTATTCCTGCTGTCGCTGGACAAGGCCCCGGGCGATGCCTGGACGCTCGGCACCAATTATTACCGTCTGAAAACCCCGGTTTCCGATAGCACACTGCCGAACGGCCTGAGCACGCCGGCGCTGGTGGTCGGCAACGATGGCGCGGTGCGCTATGCCTATAGCGGCGATCTGCAGGGTAACCTGTGGCGCTTCGATTTCACCGGCAATGCATCCGCTTGGACGGCGCCGACCACGCCATTGTTCGTCGCCAAGGACACCAGTAGCAAGCGCCAGCCGATCACCCAAGAACCGAAGGTGGTGTTCGCGCCCGGTGGCGGCTACGTGGTGCTGTTTGGCACCGGTAAATTCGTCGAAGATGCCGACAAGGATCCGACCAAGTTCCAAACGCAAAGCTTCTATGCGATTTTTGACAACACCTACGATACCGTCAGTGGCCGCAGCCAGTTGGCGCAACGCACGCTGACGGCCTACAACACCGGCTACACCATCGGTACCGGCGCCAGCGCTATCACCGGCACCAATGACGCATTCAAGATTTCGGGTGATGTTTTCGCCTATGGCGTGCCATCCGCCTCCAAGCCGAACAACAAGATGGGCTGGTACATGGATTTCAGCAACTCCGGCACCGCCAGCGCCACCAATTGCGCCAGCAACGCGACCAACTGCGGCACGGGCGAGCGCAGCGTAACCAATGCCTTGACCGCCTACAGCAACCTGTTCTTCAACACACTGGTCACCGGCAGCAACCCATGCGCGAAAGGCGGCGGACGCACCTACGGCGTATGCGTGCTGTCCGGCTTCCCGTTCAACTCCAGCGGCAATTGCATTACCGATGGCTCCGGCGTCACTGGCTTCATTTCCGAAGTCGGGATGCTGAGTTCGCCGGTGCTGTTCGACATCGGCACAACCATCGGCGACCGTGATTCGATTGGTCAGCGCGATGTACAAAAGAAATACGCGGTGTTCAACTTCGGCACCGGCGGTTCCGCCGGTACTGCGGCAGCGGCAAAAGCGTCGGACGGGAAAGACTTTACTGGCAGCTTCTCGACACCAGCCGGTCGAATCAGCTGGCGCGAAGTGCTGAATTACGATGAAATGCGCAAGACCACCGGGAACTGATGATGCGCGCGGGCAAACATCCTGTCAGGATCGTCAACATTAACAAAGGCACGGGAGAAAACGTGAAAACATTTTGCCAACGCGGTTTTTCGCTGATCGAGCTGATGATTGTGGTCGCAGTCGTGGCGATTCTGGCCGCGGTCGTCTATCCGTCATATCAGGAATCGGTGCGCAAAACCAAGCGAGCTGAAGGGAAGACGGCGCTGATGCGTGACATGCAGCAGCAGGAGCGCGATTTTTCGCGCACCAACAGCTATACCGCGTTTACCGACACATCACCCGGCAATTACAAGGGCTTTTCGGGCGACAGCGGCGCTTCGTCTGCAGCGTACAAGATCAAGGCGGAAGCCTGCAGCACAACCAAGACCATCTCCACCTGCGTGCTGCTGACGGCCACCCCGAATTTCACCGATGCAAAATGCGGCAATCTGACCCTGACCAGCGAAGGCACGAAAGGCGCGTCCGGCACAGGCGGTACTGATTTCTGCTGGAAATAACATGAACACGCCCCCGACAACCCGGCAGGCGGCGCGTGGATTCACCGCCATCGAACTGATGATCACGGTGGTCATCGCCGCCATCCTGCTGTCGATCGGCATACCCAGTTTCCGTTCACTGATCGACAACCAGCGCATGACCACCGCCGTAAACGACCTGTATGCCGCCATTCTGCTGGCCCGGGCGGAAGCGGTACAACGTGGCGGACGGGTTGACCTGGCGCCGCTCGATGGCGCCGACTGGACCAAAGGCTATGCGGTGTTCGTCGAAACCAAGGCCACGAAGACGCAGGTGCCGGATTTCAGTCAGGACACCATCGTTTACTCGACCGGCCCAGTGGCTGACGGGATTACGATCTCGACCGCATTCACCGACGAAACCACGCAGTACATTGCGTACAACGGCACCGGCCGCACCCGCACCAATGCCAATCCGCAGCAGGCGCAGATGGGTACGCTGTCGTTCACACAAAACGGCGCAGCCAAAAAGCGCATCAAACTGAACCTGATGGGGCGAGCGCGCACCTGCGACCCCAATTCGGCCAATGCGACCGAAGTAGCGAACTGTACCGCAACGGCCGACGGCAAATAGCCAACAAAGCGGCCAAATTATTTCTTGCCGCCTTTTTTACCCGACTTGGCTGAGCCTGCCGCCTTTTTCACCAGCACATCGCGCTTCACCGGCTGCTGGCTGTAAACAAGCTCCTCGCCAAGCCGCTCACGGTGCATCGTGATGTCCCAGCCGCGCTTGCCCGGCATGAATTCCGCCCAGCCACTCACCGGAATAGCCACCGGCAGGCGAACCGCCGTCTTTTTCTCACCCAGTTGCGTCAGCACATCCTCAAACATGCTTTCAACGATGGGCTGCGCCCCTTCGGTGCACTCGTCCAGCAGGTAAGCCTGCACCTTAGGCGCATTGACCGCGGCCTTCCAGTCGTCGCCCTTCACTTCGGCCAGTTCCAGCAATTTTGCATAGAAATCCTGCGCTGCCTTGTCGCCATCAGTAAGCCGGTACTGGAAATTGTATCTGGCAACGTAGGAATAGATACCCGGCATCGAATCGAGCCGGTTGATATCCGCCACTTCCATCCCCTTGCAGACGAAGGCTTCATCGACCCGGCGCTTGAACTCATCCTCACCCGGACGCGAACAACCGGTTAGCATCATGCCGCACAACACCAGCGCCACGCCGGCCAGCATGCCTCGCCGCTTCACCAACTGACCGCCTGACTTCCCGCCTACTGATCCGCCCATTGCTTTCCCCATTCTGTTTGCTGCAAATTCCTGATCAAGGCCGCATCTGCGCCTAAAACGCTCTAGCGTACACCAACAGCCTGAAATCCTGCAATTTTTCGCTGCTATCCGAGCGTGCGAACCATATAGTTTGCCGCGCTGCCGTAAGTTGCAAGGTGCGTCTGTTGCATTTGATCCATCAGGCCAAGAGCACCATAACCATGGCGGTGCCAGAAGGGCTGCGAATCCTGCACCGAAACCAGCGACGAGCGGTAAATTCCCATGCCAATGCCTGTGCGCCACGCGAGATGAACCAACGCGCCAGCCACGCCCGCGCCAGCAACCCTGCGCGCAACGGCCAAATCGTGCAGATAGATGGTGTCGGGGGTTTGATGCGAGGCAAATGTGCCGCACAGCGGCGTCACATGACCGACCACTGACGGATAGCCCACCAGATAGGCGCATACGCCGTGAACATCGGTTGCCACCCAGGCGGTTTGCGGAAAAGCCGCCAGCCGCGCGCGCAGCACGTGATCAGGCTCAATGAACCCGTCCGTGTATTGCTGGCGCTGAATCAGGGAGATTGCGGCAATATCCGCATCGCGCATGTTTCTGAGCTGGAAGCCTTCCATCATGCAGGCAAATCAATGCACCTGGCGCTGCTGTTCCTGCACCAGAATCCACGGCTTGACCACCACCGTCCACAGGGCTTCATCCGCCGCCTGCCAGGCTTGCGCCTGCGCATCGCTCACCTTCGCGATCTGGCCTTGCGTCAGCCATTGCACCACCAGTTCCTTGTCGTCGTTGGCAAAGCGCACCGCGACCTCGACCAGATCGAGCTGGCTGCTGACGGTCACCAACGAGCCGGAAGCGAAAAACCGCTCCAGCTCGCTCCATTTCATCTGCGCCGTTTCCAGGTTCAGCTTCGCGTGCAGAACTTCATCCAGTTTTTTCTGTTTATCCATCGTGCTTCGCCATCTTTCCGCTCAATAATGCGGCGGTTTTTCGTTGATTGGCATCATCTCGTTGCCCTGGATGCCCGCTTCGGCCAGCCGCCGCGCCAACTCGGCGATGATGGCCGACAAGTCGTCGATGCGCTGCTGCTGCCGGAAAACCGTCTTGTTCAGTTCGTCCACCAGATCTTCCTGCCGCGTCAGCTTGATTTCGATTTCGATCAGCCGTTCTTCGTGCATCGCTGCCTCCGCCACATCTGAAAACGCTTATTGTAGCCGCGAAGCCGGCTGACGCCGCACACAGGCCGACAAAAACTGGCCATCCGGCCATTGATGCGCCTGACATCCCGGAGTTTGCGCGGCCGCCACGCAGGCCTGCCCGCGCCCGGCAACCACTCGCGGCCGCTTGCAGGCGTAGGTAGCCGCCAAATAACTGACCAAAATGAACTTCCGGTCAATAAGGCCAAAAAAATATACTCCGCCCAGTATTCAAAAACAGCCAGCAAATCTGTGGCCTGGCGGCATGTTTTGGCTATATACCCACAACACTTTCAGGTTTTTGGCCGGTTCAGCAGCGCCTTCAGGTTCGCCAGCCGGTTTTGCGGCGTGATCTTTTCCTCTTCCTTCGGCCGCGCGTCGCCTTCATCCAGTTTCATTTCGGCGATGAAGCGCGACGGTTCGCACACCACCGTATCGCGCGCGCGCTTGCGCTTCTTGCACCAGCTCACATGCAGGCTGCGCTGCGCGCGCGTGATGCCGACGTACATCAGCCGCCGCTCTTCCTGTATCCGCGCCGCCAGCGTTTCCACCGGCGCATCCGGATCACCCTTGTGCGGCAGGATGCCTTCCTCGACCCCGATCAGGAACACGTGCGGATATTCCAGCCCCTTCGATGCGTGCAAGGTGGACAGCCGCACCGCGTCCGGCTCCTCGTCGCGCCCTTCGAGCATCGTCATCAGCGCCACCATCTGCGTCAGCTCCAGCAGGTTCTTTTCCTCGCCGTCGCCCGCCTTGCCGCCTTTGGCCTTTTCCTTCAGCCAACCGGTGAATTCCAGCACGTTCTGCCATTTTTCCTTCGCCTGCCGCTCGTCGAAGGTGTTGTACAGGTGCGCTTCGTACTGGATCTCTTTCATCATCTCGTCCAGCAGTTCGGCCGCATCATCGCCCCGGCCGGACGGACGGCTGGCGCGCGCCTCGATCTGGTTGATGAAATCGCAGAACTCGCGCAGCGGCCGCAATTGCCGCTCCGGCAACTTGGCTTCGATTCCGCCCTTGTACACCGCTTCGAACAGCGAGCATTGCCACTGGCCGGCGACGGTGCCGAGCGCTTCCAGTGTCGCCTGCCCGACGCCGCGCTTGGGCGTGGTGATGGCGCGGATGAAAGCCGGATCGTCGTCACCATTGGCGATCAGCCGCAGGTAGCTGACCAGATCCTTAATCTCGGCCCGGTCGAAAAAGCTCTGCCCGCCTGAGACCGTGTACGGAATCCGCTCGCGCCGCAGCGCCTGCTCGACCATGCGCGCCTGATGGTTGCCGCGGTACAGCACCGCGTAGTCGGAAAATTTCGCCCGCCGCTCGAACCGGTGCGCCGACAGCAGCATCGCCACCTGCTCGGCCTCGTGCTCATCGTCGTTCATCGCCACCACCGTCACCGGGTCGCCCAGCCCATGCTCGGACCACAGCGTTTTTTCGAACAGCTTCGGGTTATTGCCGATGACGGCATTGGCCGCCTGCAGAATACGCGTGCTGGAACGGTAGTTCTGTTCCAGCTTGATCACCTGCAAGTCGGGGAAATCGGTCTGCAACTGCTTCAGGTTTTCGATCGTCGCGCCGCGCCAGGCGTAAATCGCCTGATCGTCGTCGCCGACGGCGGTGAACATCGGCTTCTTGCCCGGGCCGGTCGCCAGCAGTTTCACCAGTTCGTACTGGCAGGTATTGGTATCCTGATATTCGTCGATCAGCAGGTAGCGCAAGCGGCGCTGCCAGCGGTCGCGCACCGCTTCATGCGCGCGGAACAGCTCGACCGGCAGCCGGATCAGGTCGTCGAAATCGACCGCCTGGTAAGCGGACAGGGTGGCGAGGTAATTGCGGTAGATGCGCGCCGCCTGCGCTTCGTCGTCATCAACCGCCGCCTTCAGCGCCGCATCGGGCGACGCGAGCGCATTCTTCCACAGCGAAATCGCGTTCTGGATGCGCCGGATCAGTTGCTTGTCGGTAGTGACCGCCAGATCCTGCACCAGCGCGAAGCAGTCGGCGCTGTCCATGATCGAAAAGCTGTTCTTCAGCCCCAGCTCCTTCGCTTCCTGTCGCAGGATTTTCACCCCGAGCGAATGGAAGGTCGACACCGTCAGCGCCTTCGCCTGCTTCGGTTCCTTCAGCAGCTTGCCCACCCGCTCCTGCATCTCGGCCGCCGCCTTGTTGGTGAAGGTCAGCGCGGCGATGTTTTTCGGGTCGTAGCCGCACTGCTCGATCAGATGCGTGATTTTCTGCGTGATCACCCGCGTCTTGCCCGAACCCGCGCCCGCCAGCACCAGACAGGGGCCGTCGATGTAGCGCACGGCTTCGCGTTGCGGTTGGTTCATGATGGACGAATGCGGCATGGCGGGTACGGCAGAAACAAAGGTGGGCATTGTAGCAGCACGGCATGACAACCATCTGGCCCTTGCATTTGGCCGCACCGCCCCCATTAAGGTAGGATTACTTCTTCAAAAAACTCTTTTCCGGGGAACCCATGGAACAATTTCACGGCACGACCATCCTGTCGGTGCGGCGCGGCGAAACGGTCGCGCTCGGCGGCGATGGCCAGGTCACGCTCGGCAACATCGTGATGAAAGGCAGCGCGCGCAAGGTCAGGAAGCTGTATCACGGCCGCGTGCTGGCCGGTTTTGCCGGCGGCACGGCGGATGCGTTCACGCTGCTTGAACGGTTCGAGGCCAAGCTGGAAAAACACCAGGGCAACCTGATGCGCGCCTCGGTCGAGCTGGCGAAGGACTGGCGCACCGACCGCATGCTGCGCCGCCTCGAAGCGATGCTGCTGGTGGCGGACAAGACCTGCACGCTGGTGATTACCGGCAACGGCGACGTGCTGGAGCCGGAAGAAGGCGTCGGCGCCATCGGCTCCGGCGGTTCGTACGCGCAATCGGCCGCGCTGGCCTTGCAGCGCAATACCGACATGGCGCCGGCCGAGATCGTGGCCAAATCGCTGGCGATTGCGGGCGAATTGTGCATTTACACCAACATGTCCCACATCATCGAAACCCTGGATTGAATGCCATGAACCTGACTCCGAAAGAAATCGTCGTTGAACTGGACAAGCATGTGGTCGGCCAGGGCAAGGCCAAGCGCGCGGTGGCGATCGCCTTGCGCAACCGCTGGCGCCGCCAGCAGGTGGCCGAACCGCTGCGGCATGAAATCACGCCGAAGAATATCCTGATGATCGGCCCGACCGGCGTCGGCAAAACCGAGATCGCGCGCCGTCTGGCGCGGCTGGCCGATGCGCCATTCATCAAGATCGAAGCGACCAAGTTTACCGAGGTCGGCTATGTCGGCCGCGATGTCGATACCATCATCCGCGATCTGGCCGAAATCGGCATCAAGCAGACGCGCGAAGCGGAAATGAAGAAGGTGCGCGCCAAGGCGGTCGACGCGGCCGAGGAGCGCGTGCTGGATATACTGGTGCCGCAACCGCGCGACTTCGGCTTCAATGCCAGCCCGACGCCGGCCGAAACGTCCGGCAACGTCGCGCGCCAGACTTTCCGCAAGCGCCTGCGCGAAGGATCGCTCGACGACAAGGAAATTGAAATCGAAGTGGCCGAAGCTGCGCCGACGATGGAAATCATGGCGCCGCCGGGCATGGAAGAAATGACCGAGCAAATCAAATCGATGTTTTCCGGACTGGGCAGCGGACGCAAGAAATCGCGCAAGATGAAGATTGCCGACGCGATGAAAATCCTGATCGACGAGGAAGCGGCGAAGCTGGTGAACGAAGATGAGCTGAAGCAGAAGGCAATCGCGAATGTCGAACAGAACGGGATCGTGTTTCTGGATGAAGTAGACAAGATCACCGGCCGCGCTGAAACCAGCGGTGCCGATGTGTCGCGCGCCGGCGTGCAGCGCGATCTGCTGCCGCTGGTCGAGGGCACGACGGTCAATACCAAGTACGGCATGGTCAAAACCGACCACATCCTGTTCATCGCCTCGGGCGCGTTCCACCTGTCGAAACCGTCCGATCTGATTCCGGAACTGCAGGGGCGCTTCCCGATCCGGGTCGAACTGGAATCGCTGTCGATCGACGATTTCAAGCGCATCCTGACCAGCACCGATGCCTGTCTGACCACGCAGTACGAAGCGCTGCTGTCGACCGAAGAGGTGACAATCGAGTTTGCCGACGATGGCATCCAGCGGCTGGCGGAAATCGCGTATTCGGTCAACGAGCGCACCGAAAACATCGGCGCGCGCCGGCTGTACACGGTGATGGAAAAGCTGCTGGAAGAAATTTCATTTTCGGCCACCGAATCGCAGGGCAAGACGATCGTGATCGACGCCGCCTATGTGAACGAACGGCTGGATGCGCTGGCGGTGAACGAGGATCTGTCGCGCTACGTGCTGTAAACGCCTGTTTTCCGGCATGAAAATACACCCACCTGTATTTCATGCCGCCGGAGAATATGTGGCCCAGCCGGGTATTTTTGCCATATACCCCCCGCAAATTTAGGGTGGAAGACGTTCGAGCGCCAACTTGACCTGCGCGATCGTTTCCGCCCAGTCGCGCTTCTGCGACTGGCGAAAAAGCCGCGTCACGCCCGGATACCATGGCGTATCGTCACGACCGGTCAGCCAGCGCCAGTCGGTCATGTAATCCGGCAGCAGCAGCCAGCAGCGTTTGCCCAGCGCGCCCGCCAGATGCGCCACCGCCGTATCGACACTGATCACCAGATCCAGATTCGCTATCAACCCGGCGGTATCGGCGAAATCCTCAAGCTCGGGACCGAAATTGCACAGTGGCCATTCAGCCGCGAATTGTTCCGTCTCGCCTTCGCCGGCGCCCTTTTGCAGGCTGATGAATTGCATTCCGGGCACGTCGCGCAACGGCGACAGCAGATTCAAATTCGGCAATGAACGGTCGGCATCATTTTCGTATAGCGGATTGCCTTTCCATGCGAGACCGACCCGCAGACCGCCTGCCGGCAGCCGCTGGCGCCATTGTTCGGCACGCGCCGCATCGGCGTGCAGATAAGGCAGCTTCGCCGGAATGGTCTCCAGCCGTGTCTTGAGATGAAACGGGATGCTGAACGGCGGCGTCCAGAAATGCCAGCCGGCAGCCGGCAAATCCTCGGCGCAGGAACGGACATCATCAACGCCGTCCAGCGTTTCAAACAGCCTCACCAGACCGGGATGACAAAGCAGATCGACCCGCGCCGCGCCCTGCGCCTTCAGCAACGGCACATAGCGGCAAAGCTGGATCATGTCGCCATGCCCGGCTTCAAAACCGATCAGCAGCGACTTGCCCGCCAGCGCCTCGCCCTGCCAGCGCGGACATGGCACCAACGCAGCCAGCTTCGCATACCAGTCGCGCGCGTCCAGGCATTGCCACCCTTCGTCGAAACGTCCCTGCCGCAGCAGCAGATAGCTCAGGTTGAAGCGCGCGGTAGCATAGCCCGGGTCAATCTCGATCGCGCGGCGATGGCAGCGTTCCGCCTCGTTCTCCCGCTGCATCGAAGCATATAGCGCGCCCAGATGCGTCCACGCCACCGGCCATTCTGGCGCAAATTCCAGCGTCCGCAGATACGCCTGCTCGGCCTCGCCCAGGCGTTTCTGGTTCACCAGCAGATTCCCCAGATTGCTCAGGCACCCTGCCATTTCGGGGTTAAGCGCCAGCGCCTGCCGGTAACAGGCTTCGGCCTCATCGATCGTACCGCGCCGTTCCAGCATCAGAGCCAGATTGGCGCACGCCTCGGCGCACTGAGGCTCAAGCTGGAGCGCCTCGCGAAAACAGGCTTCCGCCCCGCCGTAATCGCCATTTTCCAGACGGCTGTTGCCTAGCAAAAATAAAACTTCGGCATCTTCTTGCCGGGGATGGCCGGGATCGTATGTCATCAAAACTGGCACCATGAACGGATTTCGACTGGCGCCAGCCGGTTGCTGGCAGCCATTTTCTGCGCGCGGTGAAGATGGCCTTGAATCGCAATGCTGCCCCATCCACATCCGGCATCCAGAAGAAAGCATAACAGCCTGACCGAATACTGTATCTGGTGTATGTGAGACCTGTATAAATTTCGATACAGAGCACCAACTTCTCTCGGCAACAGCGATATGCAAGAAATCCAACGCTTGAGGGTGACAACTGAATCCGGCAGTGTCATTATCATCGTCATTGAATTTTCTTGCCCCTTGGAGCTACCATGCGACGCATAACCATTTCCGTTGAAGATGACCTGGCGGCTGCGTTTGACCAGCTGGTGCAGCAAAAAGGCTACCTGAACCGATCGGAGGCATTCCGCGATCTGGTGCGCAAGGAACTGGGCCAGGCGGTTATGAGCCACGGCAAGGCCACGTGGTGCGTGGCAACGGTGACCTATATCTACAATCACCATGAGCGACAACTGGCGAACCGTCTGACGAAAATACAGCACGATCACCACGATGTGATCATTTCGTCCCAGCACATACATCTCGATCACGACAACTGCATGGAAATGCTGTTTTTGAGAGGCAGGATCGATATCGTCCGCGTCTGCGCCGATGCCATCGTGGCGCAAACCGGCGTCCGTCATGGCAACGTGCACATCGTGCCGGCAGACATCAAGTCGAACAAAGCCACCCATGCCGGACATAAGCACGTCCATCCGCACAGCTGAGCCGCTGCAATCATCCACGCGCTGCGGCCGATTCGAGCTACGGCATAGCCCGTCTGATCGAGCGATCTTTACCCTCCCGCTCAGTTCACCACCCGCTGGATTGACGTTACCGTCCGTGTGATTTTTTTTGTTTGCTCACAACACCGGCCTCGAATTGCATTGCGCCCGCCACGCCACAAGCGTAATATCAATTCAATTTTCTTCATACGGTTGTCCAACTGAATCCATCGTTCATCATGCGACACACCATTCCACTGCTGCTTGGGCTGTATGCATGTCAAGCACTGGCGCACGATTTATGGCTCAGCAAGCAAGGCAGCAACCATGTGCTGTATCAGGGACACGCCCACTCCGCCCATGCCGGCGCGGCAGTCGTGCCTTATGATGCCGCCATCGTCAAAAGCGCACTGTGTGTCAGGCCGGCCGGCGGCGTGAAACCAGTTTCAACCAGCAAGACGTACCCGGTTAAGTTTTCTGGCGATTGCGCGGCGGTGCTGGTAGCACTTTCCAGCGGCTACTGGACCAAAACTACCTGGGAAACAAAAAATACGCCCAAGACCGGAGTGGCCGGCGTGCTGAAAAGCTGGAAATCGGAAGAAACCGTCAAGCGCATCGACAAATGGACCGCCGCCAGCGCCAAACCTTTGGGCAAGGGGCTGGAAATCACGCCGCAAAGCGATCCGTTCAAGCTGGGCATCAATGACAAAATCACTGTACTGGTGACAGAAAACGGCAAACCCAAAGCGGGCGTGCCGGTGGCCTATCAAGGCGACACGCGCGGTACCAGTGGCGCGGATGGCACAGCTTCCGTGCGCATCCGCCACGGCGGCGTGCAACTGATTGCCGCCAGTCTGGAAACGCCGCTGAACGATGGCAAGGCCGACACACTGCTCCGCGCCACGGCGCTTCAGTTTGAGTTGCCGAAATGAGGCGGCAGATACTTTCGGGATTTTTACTACTGTGGTTGATGCTCGCAGTCATGCCAGCAAGCGCGCATGAAGTGCAGCCCACCGTAGCAACGGGCGGCGCCGTGATCGTCCAGCTCAAATATGCCGACGGCAACCCGTTCGCCTTTGAAGCGTTCGAAGCCACGCCGGAAGGCGCGGAAATCCCGGCGCAAGTCGGCCGCACCGATGCACAGGGACGCGCCGTCTTCATCCCTGGCGAGGCAAAACGATGGAAGTTTAAGGCTTACACCCCAGACGGCCACGGCGTCAGCCTGACTTTCGACACGCCAGCCATCGCCGCTGCCGGCCCCGCTCCCGCTGATGCGCCTGCGCGCTCCAGCCTGTTGCTGCTCGGCCTGTCGCTGCTGCTTGGCGGTTTCGGCCTGTACCAATTGTGGATAAGAAAAAAATGAACCCATCGTCCAGGAATTGCATGTACATGGCGGCCTGGATTGCCCTCTTTGTCGCTCCTGCAGCTTATGCACATCACGGTGTCGCCGGCGTGGGCGCCGCCGCACTTGAAGGACCTGGCGCGCCAGTCGAATCAGCCAGCTCCGCCGTGCTGCCGGAAGGAAAAGTGCTGCTCTACGCCAAACTCGACCATGCCAGGTTCAAATCGGTCAACCCGTCCGACACGCAGGTCAATTACAACCAGTTCTGGATGGCTGGCGTCGGTTACGGTTTCACCCCATGGTTTTCGGCCTACGCCTTCGCACCCTATAACCGCAAGATCGACACGGCTGAACCGGCCGGCGCCGCCACACCGAAATTCAACACTAGCGGCTTGGCCGACATGTCGCTGATGGGGCAGATCGGCTTCAAATATGACAAGGGATTCAGGCTGGTGCCAGCGAATGAAAGCCTGGACGACCTCGAAGACTGGCATTTCACCGTATATGGCGGCGGCAGCCTGCCAAGCGGCAATCCGAACCTGAAAAACCGCGAAGGTAACATCGACCCAGGCAAATCGACCAGTTTCGGCAAGCCGGACTGGTCGGTCGGTTTCACCGCCACCAAAATGCTGTCGTCGAATCTGACTTTCAACACCGAACTTTCGACCATCCGCTTTCTCAAATACCGCTATCGTGCCGATACCGCGCATCCGAACGGCTTCGATGCGCAATTCGGCGCCGAAGACAGGCTGAACCTTGGCCTGGCCTACCGCGTCTATACCAATCCGGCGCAAAAGCTGCGGGTGGATTTCAGTCTTGAAACGCAATTCCTGAAGATAGCGCGCGACAGGGAAAACGGCATCGGGCAGGAAGCAACCGGCGGCAAGATCCTTTATTTGCTGCCGGGCATACGCGTGTACAAGGACAACATGAGCTTCGCTTTTGGCGTGAAAAAAGTGGCTTGGAAACGGCTGAATGAAGATGCGCTGCAGCAGGGTTCCGAAGGCAAGGAAAAATATCGCTTGATTCTTTCCGCCTCTGGCATATTCTGAACGAATACCGGCAACCATGCATATCCCTGACGGCTTCCTCTCCCCGCAAACCTACCTGCCCGCTTACGCCATCGCCGCCGGCGGCTGGGCGTGGGCGGCAAAGGGGCTGAAAGCCCAGCTCAATGAAACCACGGTGCCGCGTCTGGCGGTGCTGACCGCGCTGGCCTATGCATTGGGCATCATCATGGTGCCGATACCGGGTGGCACCTCCGGCCATGCGCTTGGCGTTGCCATTCTCGCGCTGGTGTTCGGCCTGCGCGCCGCTTTCATCGCCTACAGCATCGTGCTGGTGCTGCAGGCGCTGCTGTTCGGCGCCGGCGGCATCACGGCGCTGGCCGTGAATGCGCTGGCGATGGGGCTGATCGGCGCCGCAGGCGCCATCGGCGTGCGCAAACTGCTTGCGCGCGTCAATGAAACCTTTGCGGTGGCGACCGCCGCCTGGGTTTCTGTCATGCTGCCCGGCATCATCGTGGCTCTTATACTCGGCATTCAGCCGTTGATCGCGCATAACGCTGATGGTTCGCCGCTGTTCTTCCCGTTCGGCCTGTCGATCACGATGCCGGCGGTGCTGATTCCGCACTGCGTCATCGGCTTTGGCGAAGCGGTGCTGACCGTGCTGGTATGGCGCTATGCGCGCACGCGCAAGTGGTTGCCGAAATAAGCCCGGCGGACTAAGCTTGCTCAAATGAACAATGCCAAGCCGACCGTCAATTCTCCTGCCAGCCGGCAATGGCCGGCGGCACGAAACTGGCTGCTGCTGTATCTGGCAAGTGTCGTCATCATCACTTTCATTCATCATCCCGCGATACTGGCAATCCTGCTTGCTAGCGCGCTGCTGTTCAGCGGCAACAACCGATGGCGCCACTTGCGGCGCACGATGCTGGCCATCCTTGCGTTCAATCTCACTATCAGCGTCGGCTATGCTGCCGTTGCGCTATGGCAGGGAACTTTCTCCGCCAGTTACCTGCTGCTAGTCAATCTGCGCACGATCCTGATGGTGTTTCTGGGTTTCTGGTTCACTGCCCGGATCCCGCTGCTCGACGCGCTTGCAGGCTGGAACATAGCCAGCCTGCTGGCCACATTGGCGATTGGCCAAATCAAGACCTTCGAGCGCATTCTGGCAGATTTTCGCGCCGCGTTCGAAAGCAGGAATCTGGCCCGTCCGAGCTGGCTGGCACGCAGCAGGCACACAGCCGCGCAAGCACAAACGCTGCTGGACAAATCGTTTGCCGCCAGCAATGAAGCCGCGCAGGCCATGCGTTCTCGCGGAGTATTCGATGATTGAATTAAAAAACCTGTGCTACCGCTGGCCCGAAGCCGACTCTCGCATTGGCGATCTTTCACTCACCATTGGAGCAGGGGAAAAAGTCGTGCTGCTGGGGGCGAACGGCTGCGGTAAATCGACCTTGCTGAAATTGATGAACGGCCTGATCTTTGCCGACAGCGGCGAAGTGCGCTGGCAAGGCCGCGCGCTATCCGGCGCATGTTTCAGGCAACGCGAATTTGCGCGCAGCTTCCGCCAGCAAAACGTGCTGCTGTTCCAGCATCCGGAAGCGATGCTGTTCAACCCGACCGTGCAGGATGAAATCGCCTACGGATTGCGCCAGCTTGGTTCTTGCACGGAAGCAGACATGACCGCCCGGGTCGCACACTGGGCGGCTGAACTTGGTCTGTCGAACGTGCTTGAACAAGCCCCATTCAATCTTTCCGGCGGGCAGAAACAGAAAGTCGCGCTTGCCTGCCTGCTCGTGCTCGAGCCGCAAGTGATGCTACTCGACGAGCCTTCCGCCAGCCTGGATCCGGCCACCGCAGGCTGGCTGGTGGATACTCTGGTGCATTCGGACAAAACCATCATCGCCAGCACGCACAATCTTTCGATGGCGGCCGAACTTGGCGAGCGCTGCCTTATCTTGGGAAGGGGAGGAGAAATCCTGTTCGACGGTCCGGTGCAAATCGCGCTGTCCGACATTTCATTGCTCGAACGCGCCGGACTCGCGCATCGTCATCGCCACCGTCATGATGGCGCGCTTCACACCCATGTTCACGTACATAACTGTGGCAAGGGCTAGCACCCACTGGCGCCAGGACTGCAACGTCAGCAGGACTGTCCGCCCCAATCTGTTTCGTCAAAGTTCTTGGTGGAGATTCCAAGCCGCTGCATGCGCGAAAGCAATGTGGTGCGCTTCATTCCAAGGCGCATCGCCGCGCCCTTGGGACCGGCGACGATACCATTGGTTTCGCGCAGCACGCGAAGAATACGCGCCCGATCGTCGTCATTGCCATCATCTTCCAGCGGAGCTGAGCGCGCTGCTTGGGCGGCAGGAGGTACCAGCGAAGCCACCGGCGACAAGGGAGCGGGCTGCCATGACGACGGCGCAGGCTGGTATTGCAATTCATTCAGCGGCAACTCCAGCACCGTGCCCCGCGTCAGAATGATGGCGCGCTCAATGACGTTTTCCAGTTCGCGTACATTGCCTGGCCATGGCATCTGAACCAGGCGCGCAATGATATCGGAAGGAATGCTTTCGATATGCCGGTTCATGCGCCGCGCATGCTTCTGCGTGAAGAATTTCACCAGCACCGGAATATCTTCCGGCCGCTCACGCAGTGGGGCCAGGATGATGGGAAAGACGTTGAGCCGATAATACAAATCGCTGCGATACTGGCGATCGATCACCATCTGGCGCAAATCACAATTAGTGGCAGCAATCACGCGCACATCGACTGGAATCACTCTGGAACCACCCAGCCGTTCAATCTCGCGCTCCTGCAGTACGCGCAGCAGTTTCGGTTGCAGATCGAGCGGAATGTCACCAACTTCATCGAGGAACAGCGTACCCTTGTCGGCCAGCTCGAACCGCCCGATGCGCTGCGATTGCGCGCCGGTGTAAGCACCTTTTTCATGGCCGAACAGGTCGCTCTCGAGCAGCCCTGACGGCACCGCAGCACAATTCATCTTCACCATCGTATGCGCATTGCGTGCGCTCAGGTTGTGAATCGCCCTGGCAATCAATTCCTTGCCGGTACCGGTTTCCCCCAGTATCAGCACCGTCACGTCGCTTGCGGCCACCATTTCGACTTGCTGTAACACGGTTTTCATCGACAGACTGACGCTAACAATCTCATCAAAATCCGCGTAATTCCGGATTTCTTCGCTCAGGTAAAGATTCTCGCGCGTCAACTTGTCTTTCAACGTCGAGATTTCCTGATACGCCAGTGCGTTATCGAACACCATCGCCAGACGCGCCGCAATCTGATCGAGCAAATCGAACTTGTCTTGTGTGAATGTGTAAGGCTTCTTGTGCCCGAGCTTGAGCGCGCCTCGAGCCTTGTCACCGGATATCAGCGGCAAGGCCAGGATCATCTGAAAGCCCTTTTGCGCCAGCATCCGGATCTGGCTGTATTTGCCTGCAGTTCTTTCGATTTCCCGCTGTTCGAGCAAAGCCTTGCGTTGGCTCATTACCACCTGACCGGAAAGCGATTCGTTCATCGGCATTTCTATCGACTCGAATCCTGGCTCACCTGATGTCTGATACAGCACCGAATGCGTGCGCAACTGTTGCGTCGATAAATCGCACACATCCAGACTGACGTAATCGAAGCCGAAATAGCGGCGAATCGCATCGGATACTTCCTTCGCCAACTCATTCATTTTCAGCTTGGACAGCGCCGTGTTGGTGACTTCAACCAGAATGCGAAAATCTTCCCGCTCCTTTCTGGTTTGTTCCTCTCTGGCCTGCAGCTTCTCGCGCTCAAGTATGCCATCCACCGCAACAGCAACAACATCTGCGATTTGCCGCACCTGAAGCAACTCGACATCCTTGAAATTCTTGTCTATCGATTTGATGAATTCGATCCCGCCAAGCAGTTGGCCATTCATCTGCAGCGGCAACATGCAATAGGCGCTCAATCCCAGATAAGGCGACAAGCCTGCGCTCTTGGGATAGTTGCGCCGAAAAGCGGCACCGCTGCATTGCAGATTTTTGGGTGTGTTGAAGATTTGCGTCGCCGGGGAATCACCGAGCTGCACGAATTCAAGACTGGCTGCACCCGCACCGGGACCAGGGCGGTAATGCAGACAGGGTTGCGCGGTATGAGGATCCGGCAACAACAAATTGACCCGGTCGAAGCCAGTAATGGCTCCACCACTGTTTTCCAGCAGCTGCAAAACCCCTGCAACATCCCGCTGGGCCAACACTGTCTGCAACAATGGCAGCAGTGCATCTTGCCTGGCGGGAGCGGTTTTCGCTACTTTCGCGGAAGTCGATTCAAGCATCGTAGCAAACCTCGAATGTGAAAAACATTCTCTCGCGTGAACCTGTTAGCCACTCAATACCGGCCGGCCATTTACGATACTATCATCAATTTCCACAAAACAGAATCAGAAAATTGTGACGTGCATTCACAGGTGAAACACGCGAATCTTGCCTTGACAGACGCTGTGACAAAAGGCAGTTTCAACCTCCGATATAATGCATCTCGACCTTGCCTTGCCGCAGGGTATTTTCGGTTCGAATTTCCGAATATCGGTCACTGCGTTGTTGCCACACGCCGGCAATAGCGGCGCGAATCTCGGTATCGCTGCCGCCATGACGTAACAACTCGCGCATGGGATAACCTTCCTGTGCGAACAAACAGGTAAACAGGCCGCCTTCCGGCGACAGGCGCAAGCGGGTGCAGCTTGAACAGAAGGCCTGAGTCACCGAAGAAATCACGCCGATTTCGCCAGCTCCGTCCTTGTAGCGCCAGCGTTTGGCAACTTCGCCAAAATGCCTAGGGTTGACCGGCTCAACCGGATATTCATCATCAACCAGACGAATGATGTCGCGCGAGGGCAAAACCTCATCGAGGTTCCAGCCATTGGCCGTACCTACATCCATGAATTCAATGAAGCGCAGGATATGGCCGCTGCTCCGAAAATGCCTGACCATGGGCAGAATCTGGTCGTCATTGGTACCGCGCCTGACCACCATGTTGACCTTGACCGGATCAAGCCCGGCCGCTGCCGCAGCGTCAATGCCGGCAAGCACGTCCCTGACCGAAAAATCAACGCCTGCCATCTGGCGGAAAATGGTTTCGTCGAGCGCGTCCAGGCTGACCGTAATCCGGTGAAGCCCCGCCTTCTTCAACGTTTCCGCCATCTGCTTCAGCCTTGAGCCGTTGGTGGTCAGCGTAATTTCAACCTCAGGCAAGGCGGCCAGCTTTTCGATCAATTGTTCGACATTGCGCCGGAGCAATGGCTCACCACCGGTAATCCGAATCTTGCGCACGCCAAATTCCACGAACAGACGCGCCAGACGCTCGATTTCCTCGAGGCTCAACAGCGCATCATGCGGCAGAAACTTGAAGCCGTGATTGAATACGGAATTTGGCATGCAGTATGCACAACGGAAATTGCAGCGGTCCGTGACGGAAATGCGCAAATCGCGAATCTGGCGTCCTAATGCATCCCGCAACTCGCCTTGCAGCGGCAAATGGGCATTGGGAATCCGTGGAGGCGCGGAACGTATCGGAATGACATTCATCATTGTCCTTCCGCCGCTGTTCAAATCAATGCATCCTCGGTCAACAGCGGCGCAAACTCCGGCAATGGGGTGCCGGAACACAAGTGCGCATGAACCGCTTCGACCCCACGACGCACCACATCCATCATCGGAAAGGAAAATGCGACCACCGCCGGTTGTATACCAACGAAATCAACCTCGACACCCGTTTCACGAATGCGATCGATCATGAAACTCAGCGGCATGTTGTGCGTTGTCATGAAAAACATGTCGGCGATCGTACTGGTATCCACCGTGTGCACCGCACCATGAGCCACACCCATTTCCGCTGCGTCGAAAACAATGACGCGCCGGGGTTGATGCGCCAAAACCTGATCGACGTGATTTTCCGGCGCAGAGCCGCCATCAATCACGGCCCAGTCTTGTGCCGGCGTGCGTGCCAACAAATCGGCCAGCAACGGACCGGCGCCATCGTCGCCCATCATGCTGTTGCCGACCGTGAATATGACATTGGCCATCAGCGTGTCTTCACCATCAGGTAAATGGCAGGCTCCTGTTCGATGCTGGCCAGCGCCTGCATCAATTTTGCCGTCCACTCGGCAGCCTGCCCAGTCAGCTGCGACTTGATCCTGTCGAAGGCTTCGCCCAGCATGCTGATGTGCGTCTGGTCGATGGTGATCTCGCCAAACTTGAACAAGCCCTCCATCTTGCGCCGCGCTTCTCCTGCCGGCAAGTGCGCAATCCATTCGCGATATGCCTCAAACGGGCAATCGATGATCGCCTTGAAGCAATCGATCACGCCGACATGATGGCCAATCGCCAGCGAGTAATACATGACTTGCCGCAAGGCGGCATCATTGGGCACATCGTCATCGCTGTCCATGAACTTCTGGTTCAGCGTATAGAAAAGTACTTTTTCCGCTTTCACTCTTTTACACCAATCAGATAGCAGCCATCGCCTTGTTCGAAATATCGCACAGGCTGGCCACGATTTCGCTCAGGCGCGGGTCATCCTCTTTCGTCAGATACTCCTGAATGCGCGCTTCCAGGCTTTCGCTGGACTTGGTGCCAAGAATACCGAGAAAATCGTCGGCAATGTCGGCTCCCATCCGATATCCGGCCATGCGCCGCGCCTCGCGTTCGATCAGCACCCGCAATTCTGCCGGCACACCCGGATGGCGCATCGCTGCGCGCTCGCCCTCGCCCTCGACATGATGGGATGCCTTCAATTTCTGGCCGAGAAGACCCAAAGCCAGCGCAAACCCATGGATGGTTGCCGCCGGCGTCGGCGGACAGCCCGGAATATAGACATCGATCGGCACGATCTTGTCGGAACCACCCCAGACGCAATACAGATCATGAAAAATCCCGCCGCTGCAACCGCAAGCGCCATAGGAAACGCAAATCTTCGGATCGGGCGCGGCTTCATACGAACGGATGGCAGGCATGCGCATCGCGCGCGTCACGGCACCGGTAAACAGCAGAATATCGGCATGGCGCGGGGATGCGACCACCTTGATGCCGAAACGCTCGGCATCAAACAGCGGCGTTATGGCCGCGAAAATTTCGATTTCGCATCCATTGCAGCCACCGCAGTCAACGCGATACACGTAGGCAGAACGCTGAATATCCTTGAGCAGGGTGCCCTTGAGTTTCTGAAATTCCTCGCTCTGCTTGATCGGCGTGGGCATGCCGCTGCCGGCGCCTGGCATGATGATTTTTTCGTGCCCGCTCATGCTTCGTTCCCCTTCAGATAACGAGTAAATTCGACCTGGTGTGCTTCGGGTACATTCTGCTTGCGCTTGCAATCCGTGCAGGTATGCAGCAAGTGGTCAATCGATTCGACCGCCTCTGCTGTCATGCCGGCCTGTTTGAGCAAGTCAGCCGTGTATTCGACTTCTTTCTTCGGTGCAAAGTATTCCCCGCACTCGGAGCACTGCGCCAGCTTGAAGGTGGCATGCTGGTACATGTCGGCCGCATTGGCTACCGCCAGTTCGAATTCGGGCGAAAGTACGATGGCCTTGGTCGGGCACACTTCTTCGCAACGTCCGCAGAATATGCAGCGGCCGACGAAGAACGACCAGGTAATGGTGCCCGCCTCCGCATCGGTGCTCATCGTCAGCGCATTGGCCGGACAGGCGACGGCGCAGGCAGCGCAGGCAATGCATTGCTCCGGCTGGTGCTCCGGCTTGCCGCGGAAGTTGTCGCACACCGGCAACGGGGCGAAGGGATATTTCAGCGTCGCTTCGCCGGCCTTGAGGATGGTCTTGAATAACTTGAGCATCTTTCAGTCCCTTATTTGAGCGGCGAGTCCTTGCGTTCGCGGCCGTAACGTTCGATTTCCGAATATGGAACCGTGGTCGATTTGCCCTTTCTCACATCGATCATGGTAACCCGATCGGTACAGGAATAGCAGGGGTCGATGCTGGCCACGATCAACGGCGCATCTGAAACCGTGTTGCCGCGCAACATATACCGGAGCGGCGGCCAGTTGGCGTAGGTCGACGCTCGTGCGCGCCAGCGATAGAGTTTCTGGTTGTCACCCAGCATGCTCCAGTGAATGTCTTCCCCCCGTGGCGCTTCAGTGAAACCGAGCGCGAACTTGTGCGGCGTGTATTTGAAGCCTTCCACCAGGATCGGGCCGTTTGGCATACCTGCAATCGCGCGCTCGAGAAAATCGATCGAGTCGAAAAATTCTTCCACCCGGTTCAGCACGCGGCCGAGAACATCGCAGGTATCCTTGGTGCGCACCGGCATCGGAAAGAGCTTGTAGCCGCAAAACGGATGGTCGGCACGCGTGTCGCGGGCAAAGCCGCTGGCACGCACATGCGGGCCGACAGGGCTGTAATCCCGCGCAATCTTCCGGTCGAGCAATCCTATGCCGGAAGTGCGCTGCGCGAGGTTGGGCGTTTCGAGCAGCATTTCGACCAGTTCGGTGACTTCCTTTTTCAGCTCGCCAACGAGTTTCAGCGTTGCCAGCCGTTCCGCCTTCTGGATATCGCGCCGGATACCGCCGATAAGATTCATGCCATACGTTTTGCGCGCACCGGTCAGCAACTCTGCCAGAGTCATGGATTTCTCGCGCACGCGGAAGAACTGCATGAAACCGGTATCGAAACCGACAAAGTGGCACGCCAGCCCCAGGTTCAGCAAGTGGCTGTGAAGGCGCTCGACTTCAAGAAATATGCTGCGAATCACCTGCGCACGCTCCGGCACGACAATGCCGAGCGCATTTTCAACCGAGGTTGTGTAGGCGACGCTGTGGGCAAAACCGCAAATGCCGCACACGCGATCCGCGAGGAACGGCACCTCGTCGTAGCCCATGCGGGTTTCGGCCACCTTTTCCATGCCGCGATGGACATAAAACATGCGGTAATCGGCATCGACAATATCCTCGCCATCGACAAACAGGCGGAAGTGGCCCGGCTCGTCTGACGTGATGTGCAGCGGACCAAGCGGCACTTCGCGTGTTTCGCCGGTGGCATCGCAAACGAACTTGTAGTTCTCCACGTCGCTCGTCGGCTCCGGGCGCACGCGGTAATCCATCGTGTCCTTG
>JAGTRJ010000014.1 GCA_018261755.1 Burkholderiaceae bacterium | reverse complement strand
GCATTCGTGGCGCCTGTCGGACCGACTGGGATGTCGGCCAGCGCGGTGTGCGCGGTCGTCGGGTCGTCCACCCGGCCAGTGGTGATGGTCGGCACCGTGATCGTCTGCTCGGCCTGCCCGGTCTGGCTGTTGGTCGTCGTCTGCTGCGAAATGGACACGCCATCGACGGTGCCTGTCAACGGAGGCGGAGCAGGAGGCGCGGGTGGCGCGGGCGGTGTTTCAGCCACGTCAGTGACGTTGACCGTGATCGTTTGCACATCGCTGCCGCCATTGCCATCCGATGCGGTGATTTCAACGACATAGCTGTTGTTGCCATCGGCATCGGCCGGCGTTTCGTAATCCGGCGCGGATTTGAAGCTGAGCGCGCCGGTGGATGCGTTGATGGCAAATTTGGCCATATCCGCGCCGCCGCTGATGCTGTAGGCCAGCACATCGGCGGCGTTGGCATCGGTCGCGGTGACGGTGGTGACAGCGGTGGTGTTTTCGGCCATGCTGACCGTTGCCGTGGCGCCGCCGCCATTGCTGCTGATGACCGGCGCGGCGTTGGCTACCGTCAGCACCACGTCGTTGCCAGTGCCACCGGCATAGCTGATGGTGAACTGCCGGCCACCTATCGTCACCGTCGAACCCTCGGCCAACCCGGCAAACGTGCCGGTGACGGCATCCGTGCCATCATTGTCGATCAGGGTGAAGCTGTTGCCCGTGGTAGGCACGAAACTGTTGATGAGCGAAGCGTTCAGCGTGGCACCGGTGAGATCGACCGCGCCGGTCACCTTGATCTGGTCGTAGCCGGTGCGGGCGGTGGTGCCGCCGATCTGTGCGACGAAGGTGGCGCCGCTGGCCAGCGTCAGGTCGCCGGTGGCGAGATCTTCGACCCCGCTGCTGCCAACCTCCAGCGTGGCGCCATTTTGCACCGTGACCGCGCCGCTGGTGCTGCCGCTGCCATCGAGCACGGCGCCACCATCGACCCTGATCGCGCTGTTCAGCGAACCATTGAGCATCAGCTTGCCAAAAGAAATCACGGTCGCGCCGGTATAGGTATTCGCGCCGTACAAGGTCAGCGTGCCCGTGCCCACCTTGGTCAGCTCACCCGATCCGTTAATCGCGCCGATAAAAACGGTTGAACTATTGTCGCCGCCAAGCGTCAATGCGCTGGCACCCAGCGAAACCGTGCCGCCGCTGCCCGCGAGCGAACCGATGGTTTCCGACGAATCCAGTTGCAGCGTGGCGCCGGCTGCCACCGTGACCGCACTGCTGTTAGCCACGGCCTGGCCGCCAGACAGTTCCAGCGTGCCGCCGTTGATGGTGGTCGCGCCAGCGTAGGTGTTGGTTCCGGAAAGCATCAGCGTGCCGGTGCCGGCCTTGACCAGACCGCCGAAGGGGCTGCTGATCTGGCCGGAAAAGACGGTCGAGGCGTTATTGCCGCCGGTTGTCAGCGTATGGCTAGCAGTAATGGAAACATTGCCTGAACCAGCCAGCGAGCCAATAGTTTCCGAAGCATACAGCGTCATGCCGGCGCCCGTGGCGACCGTCACGGCACTGCTATCGGACAACGCCGAGCCGTTCGCCAGCGCCAGCGTGCCGGCATTGACCGTGGTCGCGCCGGTATAGGTGTTGGTGCCGGACAGATCCAGTATGCCGCCGCCAAGCTTGATTAGCCCGCCAGAGCCGCTGATCGCGCCAATGAATGCCGAATTACCCGCATTGCCGACGGTCAGGGTGTACCCCAGCAGATTAACCGCACCCGCACCCTCCAGCTTGCCGATAGTTTCATTGCCATTCAGCGTCAGCGTGCCGCCGCTATTGACCATCACGCTAGCCGCATCGCCGATCGTTTCAGCGCCGGCAGTAGCCAGCGTACCAGCGGAAATGGTGATGGTGCCGTTGTAGCCGGCATCGGTTTGCATGGACAATAGACCGTTGCCGGTCTTGGTCAGGTTGCCCGAACCGGCGATCGGGCTAGCGTCAAAAGACAGATAAGCGCCGCTATCGGCCTGGACGGTCAGCGTCTTGCCGGCGGCAATGGTGATGAGCTTGCCAAGGGTGTTGATTTCGACCGTGGATACCGCATCATGCACCAGCGTGATATCGGTATTGATGGCGAGTGGCGATAAACACGCATTGGCAACTGACACCCCCGCGCCAAAACGGATGGCGCCGCCGCCGGCCGCATTGACCAGCCCGACCGCTTCGTCCAGGCTGAGGCCGAGACCGTCGGCCAGTTCGTCGGTGTAAGACTTGTTGTCATACGTTTCATCGAAATGCGTGGTGACGGTCATCGCATTGCTGACATTGACCGTCAGCGTCTGGTCGTAATACAGCCCGTCCGCATCGGTTGCCCGCACCACCACCGTGTAAGCACCCGCCGTCGTCGTGCCCGGCGCGGTCGCGCGCAGCGCGGTGCTGGCGACCGAACCGGCATCCGCCAGTGAAAACAGAGAACCATCGTTGCTTCTGAGTATGCCGTTCCGCGAAATGGACTGGATCGAATACGTCCAGGCCGAACTGTCGGCATCGGTCGTGGTCAGCGTGCCCACCGTGGTGTTGGCCGTGTCGTAGGTGGATACCATGCTGCCGGATATCGCAATGCTGGTCGGCGCATCGTTGAACGGCGTAACGGTCACCGTGCTGGTTGCCGTATTGCTGGCGTGCGCCGAGGCGGCGCCATCGTCCACCTGCCAAGTAACCGTGCGCGTACCGTTGCCAGGATTGTCGCTGCCGGAATTGAACGTGATCGAGCGCAAGGCGGCCTGATACTGCGCGATGCTGGCCGATCCGCTAAGCGTCAGCGTATGCGTGGCCGCATTCCATGCTCCGGCAATACCGTTTTGATTGATAAAGTTCAGCGTATCACCGCTGGTGTAACCCGAAGAAATCACGGCAGTCGCGCCGGCAAGGTTGGCCGAATCCACATCGGTAACGCTGATCGTGTTGTCCACAGCCACGGCGCTGCCATTCTCGGTATAGCTGGCGCTGGCTCCCGCCGTGATCGCGGGAGCATCGTTGACGGCCGTGATGTCGATATTGACCGTGCCAAGAGCAACATTATTGCCGCCGCCAGCACCGGTGTTGCCATTGTCATTCGCGGTCAAAGTCAGTGTGGTGGCATTGTCACCATTGGTGTTGGCCGTACCCGTGTACTTGATGTTGCTTGCCGTGTTCAGGTAGGTGTCGATATTCGATGCCGTACCGCTTAGCGTCAGCGTGCCGGTGCCCGACCCGCCGACGGTTACGCTGCCGCCACTGGATGCCGTCAGCGTGCCAGCGCCAGCGGCTATCGTCAGCGTGATGCTGTTCGCTCCGGCATCGACATCGCCGAACGTGACCGACGACAGGTCGACATTGCCAGCAACGTCCTCAGTGACCGTAATGTCGGATGGCAGCCCGGTCATCGTCGGCGCATCATTGACTGCGCTGACAGTGATGTTCAGTGTGTCGTTGTCGCTGTTGTAGTGACCATCGTCGGTCTTGACCTGCAGCGTGGCCGTGCCGGAGAAATCGGCCGTCGGCGTGAACTTCAGGCTGGCGAGCGCGGTGTTGATGTCCGCCAGCGAGCCGCTGAACGATACCGTACCGCTGCTGTAATTGCCCGACACCAGCGTCAGACCGGTGGTGGTGCCAACGCTGAATGTGCCATGCGTGGCAGTCAGCGTCACGGTCTGGGCGTCACCATCCGCATCCGCGATCGAAATGCCGGTAATGGCATTGGCGACGCTGTCTTCGGCAATCGTCGGCACGGCGGGAAGAGTGGTAACCGGGCGGTTGCCGCTGGCCGGCTGGCTCAGATTGGTGACGGAGAATGACAGGAAATCGACATAGCTGGCGGCGTTGTTCGAGCTGCTGTTGTCGATGTCCCAGCTCACTTCGAAGTAATCGATCTTGACGCCGGAGAATACCGACCAGTTGCTGAAACTCGCGGCGGTAAAAGTGTCATCGGCTGCAGTGCCGGTGACGTTGACGGTGCTGACAGTGCCGCTGCCGTCGGCCTTGTGCCCGACGACATGGAGGTTGGACATGACATTGGTGGGCTGACCGCTGTAATCGGACAGGTTGACGTTGGTCAGCTCGAACGATCCGACGTCGAGGGCGTCCGCGGCCACCTTGATCGAGACGGTGCTGGTGCCGCTTGCGCCCTTGGTCTTATTGACATATCCCGATCCGCCATTGTTGTCCATGGGAGCGCTACTGCCGTCGAAGCTGGCGCTGACCACGAAATAATCGTTTTTCAGCTTGTCGCCATAATCGGTGAGGGCGGTCAGATTGTAAGACTGCGCGCCTGCCGGCAACGTGCCTTCATTGGTATCGATGACGATGCCCTTGTTGGCGCCCAGCGAACCGGCCGCGCCTGCTGCGGGCAGCGTCAGAACGGCATCAATGCTGGAGCTATTGCGGATGGTGCCACCGTTGAGCGTCAGTGCGGTGGTGCCGATGTAATCGAGGTCACCCGATACGTCGCCACTCTGTACCGTGTAATTGAAAGTCAGCGTCCGGCCGCCGCTGCCGCTAACATAATCGATGACGCGATCGGTCGTGCCAGTTTCCAGCGTGAGTTGCGGCGTGCCGGTGACGGTAACGGACTGGCTGAACTCGACCGTTATCGCAATGGTGTCGCCTGGTGCGTAGATGTCGTTGGCGGCGCTTGAGGTGATATTGGTGATGACGGGTTCTGCCACCGCGCCCGGAGCAGTCAGGTTGGTGACATCGAAGGAAAAGAAATCGACATTGTTGGCGGCGTTGTTCGAGCTGCTGTTGTCGATGTCCCAGATTACTTCGAAATAATCGAGCTTGACGCCGGAGAATACCGACCAGTTGCTGAAACCCGCGGCGGTAAAAGTGTCATCGCCTACCGTGCCGGTGACGTTGACGGTGCTGACGGTGCCGCTACCATCGGCCTTGTGACCGACGACATGGAGGTTGGACATGACATTGGTGTCCCGACCCGCAAAATCGGACAGGTTGATGTTGGTCAGCTCGAACGATCCGACATCGAGTGCATCTGCGGCCACCTTGATCGAAACGGTGCTGGTGCCGCTTGCGCCCCGGCTTGTATTGGCATATCCCGATCCGCCATCATTGTTCATCGCCACGCTGCTGCCGTCGAAAGTGGCGCTGACGACGAAATAATCGTTTTTCAGCTTGTCGCCATAATCGGTGAGCGCGGTCAGATTGTAAGACTGCGCGCCTGCCGGCAGCGTGCCTTCGTTGGTATCGATAACGATGCCCTTGTTGGCACCCAGCGAACCGGCTGCGCCGGGTGCAGACAGGGTCAGGTCAGCGCTGGTGGCCGAACCATTCTTGATGGTGCCGCCATTCAGGGCGAGCGCGGTCGTGCCGGTGTAATCGAGGTCGCTCGACACGTCGCCGCTTTGCACGGTGTAGTTGAAGGTCAGTGTATCCGTGCCGCTGCCGCTGACAAAGCTGGCAACGTGATCGGTCGCGCCGGTTTCCAGCGTGAGCTGCGGCGTGCCGGTAACATTGACGACCTGATCGAACTTCACGGTGATCGCGATCGTGTCGCCGGGCAAGTAAATGTCATTGGCGTTCGTCGACGTGACATTGGTGACCTTGGGCGCAGGGATCACCGCCGGCGCGGTCATATTGTTGACGCTGAACGACACCAGATCCATGTTGAATGGCGCCTGATCGGCTGCGGCTGTCAGGTTCCAAGCAATCTCGAAATAATCCAGTTGCACGCCGGAAAACACCGACCAGTTGCTGAAGTTGGCCGAGGTATAGGTATCGTCACCTACGGTGCCGCTGACACTGACGGTGCTGACAGTGCCGCTGCCATCCGCCTTGTGCCCAACAACATGGAGGTTTTGTGCGGACAACGCATTAACAAAATCGGAGATGTTGATGTTGGCCAGTTCAAACGATGCCAGCCCGGGATTGTTGCTGCCAATCCGGACTGTCACAGTCGATCCGGCAGTCGAGTTGTCGTTGACATAACCGGAAGCGCCTGCGGTGACCTCCATGCTGGCCGGGTTGTTCGCGGTGGTGGTGGCACTGGCGACGAAATACGTGCTGGTCAGGGTATTACCCGCATCCGTCATGTCGTAGATGTTGCAGGTTTGCATTCCAGAGGGAAGCGCCAGCGTGCCACTGAATGCTGACTGGCTTGGCAGTTCGAGTACGGCCTGCGATTCGACATGCCCAGCCTGATACTCCAGCACCCAATCCCCGCCCTTCGCCGTCGCGCCCGTCAGGTTGGTTGACGCCGCCACATCCGCCTGCGTGATGCTGGCAATCTGCTGCACCAGCGCCTCGCCAGCCGCGCCTTGCGCCACGTTGCAGCCGTAGATCAAGAAATCGCCGCTGTCTTTCAACGCCGCGCCGATCGCCGTCAGTTGCGCGCCGTGGCTGGCGATGGTGTCCGCGTTCAGCGTGCTGCTGCCGGCCGTGATCTGACCTGATGCACCATGCGAGATCAACTGCACCGAATCGAGGCCGGTTTTGCCTTGCAGGTAAGCCGCCATCTGCTCGAAACCATCGCTGCCTGCTTTGAGCAGCACGGTTTCGGTGCCGGCCGGCAGGGAAGCGATCAGGGTGTCAAGTTCGGAGACGGCGCTGTCAATGAAGACAACATGGTTCTTGGCGGTGGAAGCGGGCGAAGCGGCGGGCATGGTGAAACTCCAAATGGCGGTAATGGTTCTGAATGGTGCGATTGATGCGATTGCTCCGGATTGGCGAAAGCGCGTGTTCTGGTTTTATCTGGCAATTTCCATGCCCTGGCATCGGTCTGATTCCGGCCGTCAGCGCGGCGCGGGGGATTGCATATTGAGCTACAGCGGCGCCAAACTGGCATCCGAAGCAAATTTCCCCAATAGACAACATCAACTTTGCCCAAGATAAATGACTTCATGTTTACAAAATGGAGGTGCGGCAGGAATCACTTGCAGCTTGCGCGTGCCATGCATGGCGGGCACGCATTGAGTGTATTCCTATCCTGCCGCCGCACTGAGAGGGTTTTCCCCTACATTGACTCGCCCAAACAACGAATTTTCATTCCCGCCCCGCAGCCTGTTTAGCCAAACCGCGCGTCAGCGGCTCGCCGTTTTCATACCCGCGCGTGATCAGCGTGGGCGAAGCGGGTGTGGTCGCTGGAATATTGGCGGGAAATTGGCGAGGAAATCGGCGGGGTATATAGCCAAAACACTACGCCAGGCCACAGTTTTGCTGGCTGTTTTTAGATACTGCCCGGAGTATATTTTTGGGGCTTATTGACCCAAAAGCCATTTAAGTCAGTTATTTTGGCCTGATACCCAAGGCAAGCGCATCGGCATAGTCGCGCAGCGCGGTCAGCACGGCCTGGCCGCGGGCGTCGGCCGCCGGTAGCAGTTGGCCGATTTGCGCCAGCAGCGCAGCCCGGGAACGAACGCCATCAGCACCATTCTCCCCATCGGCCCCGTCGGCCCCCATACCCAGCCGCGCCGCGCAGTGTTCGCGCCAGCGCTGCGCTTCGTCGGCGGATAGCGTGTGCGGGAAGTTGCGCGCACGGTAGCGGAACAGCAGTTCGTCCAGCCGCCGGTCGTCGAACGACACCCGTGCCGCCGCCAGCGCTTCCGGCGCGAGCGTGCGCAGCCGGTTGAGCTGGCGCCGGTCGGCGTTGCCGATGAAACCGCCGTACAAATCTTGATCGACCTCGGCCACGCCGTCGTTTTCCGGCCGTCGGTAAACGTCCTGCCACAGGCTGGCCATTTTGGCCGCGAATGCCGGTTTGGCGGCCATCGCGCTGCGCCGCTGCGCCGCGTCCAGATCCAGTTGCCAGCGTTCGGCCATCGCTGGTGACAGCGTGCGCAGGTTGCCGATCACCACCGGCGCGCGGTTGAGGTGGATGGTTTTGACCGGCAGGCGCGACACGCTGTCCGGCAGTTCGTCCGTCTTGGTAAACAGCCGCTGGCGGATGGTTTCGGCATCGAGCGACAGCAACTGTTCCGGGTCGGCCGACAAATCCCAGGCGATGATTTCATTCTTGTTTCGCGGGTGCTGCGCCAGCGGCAGCATCAGCGCGATGCAGCCGCGCTCGGCGGAGAACATGCCGGATACGTGCAGGAACGGCGTGCGCAGTTCGGGCGCGCGCTGCAGGCCGATTTCGTCGGCGGCGCGCGTCTTGTCGCGCAGGCCAAGGCAGTAGTCGAACAGCCGCGGCTGGCGCTGGCGGATCAACCGCGCCAGCCCGATGGTGGCGCGCACGTCGGACAATGCATCGTGCGCCGCGTCGTGCCCGATGCCGTTGGCGCTGGTGAGCTTTTCCAGCCGGAAGCTGGGACGGCCGTCGTCGTCCGTCGGCCAAACTATCCCTTCCGGCCGCAGCGCGTGCGCGGTGCGGGCGAGATCAAGAATATCCCAGCGGCCGCAGCCGTTTTGCCATTCGCGCGCGTACGGGTCGATCAGGTTGCGCCAGAACAGAAAGCGCGTGACTTCGTCGTCGAAGCGGATCGAGTTGTAGCCGACGCCAATCGTGTTCGGCTGCGAAAATTCGCGTTCGATATCAGCCGCGAAACGGTGTTCGGCCAGCCCGCGTTCGAGGCAAAGCTGCGGCGTGATGCCAGTGATCAGGCAGGCTTGCGCATCGGGCAGGTAGTCCGGCGCCGGCTGACAGTACAGCATCAGCGGCTTCCCCGTTTCGTTCAGTTCGGCATCAGTGCGAATGGCGGCGAATTGCGCCGGCCGGTCGCTGCGCGGTGAAACGCCGAAGGTTTCGTAGTCGTGCCAGAGAAAGCTGTGCATCGCTTACTCCGGCAATGGAACTGGCGTCATGCCGCCAGCCCCAGGCGCGCCGATTCGTACCGCAGTTCGGTTTCACGGAACACGCGTACCCAGTCTTCGTCCGACAGCCCGAGCGCGCTCCATACCGGCAGCGATACCGGCGGCACCAGGTCGTCTTCATCCTCGGAAAAATCGAGCGCGTGCGCAATCGCGTCGGCCACGTGCACAATCGCCGCCACCGTGTCGCCACCAGTCAAATCGGGATCATGGTGCTTGGCAATCGCGTTCACGATGCCCTTTGAAAAGTGCCAGTGCGCCGCCAGCGCTTCGCCAACCTGCACGTGGTCGATACCGAGCACTTCTCGCTCGGCTTGCACGATATGGCAATCCTGCGCCGCGCGCCAGGCGATCGCCTGCTCGTATTGGGCGGTGAATTGCGTCACCAGTACCAGTCGGCCGATGTCATGCAGCAGACCGGCGGTGTAGGCGTAATCCTGGTTCAACTGCATGTGCCGCGCCAGCACCTTCGCGCACACCGCAACCGCTATCGAATGCCGCCAGAATACATTGAAATCGAAACCGCGGCAGTGGCATTCAGGGAAACTGCCCTTGAGCGCGGCCGCCACCACCAGATTGCGCACGCCGGAAATGCCGATCAGGTTGATCGCCTGCTGGATGGTCGTAACCTGCGATTGCGTGTTGTAGAACGAGGAATTGGCGCAGCGCAGGATCTTCGCCGTCAACGCCTGATCGAGAATGATCTTGCGCGTCAGTTGCGACAGGTTGACCGCTTCCTGATCGATCGATTCCAGCACTTCCATCACCACCGCCGGCAGCGACGGCAATTCCTCGATGCGTTTGATGACGTCGTCAATCTCGATAGTCATGCCCCCTCCCCCAGACGGAAATATCGCATGTGCTGCTGCAGGATGTCGTTCGCATTCTGTTCCGGCTGACCGTAATCGTGCTTGCGGAACAGCGTTTCCAGCCGGCCACGGTGGTATTCGCGCCGCAGCACCTTGTCCTGCGGCGGCGTATCGTCAACCACAATCGGTACCAGTTCCATTTCATAGCGTTGCAGCGACGCGAGCAGTTTTTCGCTCAGCACGCTCCCCTTCGGCAGCAGCACCTTGCCATGGCGATCAAGGTAGTCGTCGGACAGCACCATGCCAGGCTCGACTTCTCCCAGCGGAATCAGTTTGTAACCTCGCGTCATAGCATCCCCCCTGAAACAGGAACTTCACTCCTCCCCGCCATGCAGCACGACTCGATCGCGCCCGGCATCCTTCGCGCGGTACAGCGCCTGATCCGCGCATGCCAGCAGCCCCAAGGCATCCTGCCCGTTTTCCAGCGTGGCCACGCCGAACGAGGCCGTCATGTGCGGCAGTGGCTGGCGCATGTCGCCAAACACGACCGCCTGCCGCATCCGTTCGCACAAACGCTGCGCCACCATCGCACCAGCCCGGCTATCGCTGCCGGGCAGGATCACGCAAAATTCCTCGCCGCCATAACGGGCCGAATGATCGGTCGGCCGCAGCGCCTCGCCGAACACTCTGGCCGCAGCGCGCAGGGCGTCATCCCCCGCCTGATGACCATGCACATCATTAAACTGCTTGAAATGATCGATATCGAGCATGATGACGGTCAACGGCCGGGCCGACGAGCGCGCTTCCTCGACCAGCGCCGGCAGCCTGTCGTCCAGCCAAGCCCGATTGTGCAGGCTGGTCAGCCCGTCCAGCATCGACAACTGCTGGTAGAACTTGCCTACCTTTTGCCGCTGCCGCAAGCGGGCATTGGTCGCCTGTATCCGGAATGACAGCAGGTGCAGCAGGTTGCGCGCCACGCCATTGGATTCATCGATCATCTGCCACAGCTTGCCAGCCTCGATCGCCAGCAATTCCGTTTCCTGCATCGCGGTGATCGTCGGCGCCGCAGCCTGCTCGTCGAACACCGACAGTTCGCCCACGCATTCGCCCGGCAAGACCGTAATCACCGCGCCCTCTTCCATTCCCCACTGCTGACCGGAAGCCACCCCCAGCTCCCCGCGCAGGACGACATACAGATGCGCCCCGCGCCGCGGCGGATCAGTGACCGTCTGTCCGGCAGCAACCCGTATCACCGGGCAATCTGCCAGCATGCGGACGACTGATTTCTGCTCCACGTTACGAAACAGCTGCAGTTCGCCAATCTCGTAGCCGGAAGCCTGAAAATTCGTCAATTGCTCCAACGCCACCCTTCTGAATAGTCGATTGCTCTATGGAACTAGTGTAGCGCATCAACCATCGGCCACCAAGACATTGCTTGAAATATTGCCTGAATGCCTATATCGGTGCAGAATCTGCGCTGTTTCATTCCATCAACGTCGGCAGATGCCGTTTCTGGCAAATGCCATTTTCCAGGAGCACCCATGCGCAAGATCACATTTTCCATCCTGCTGTGCACCGCCATTTCCGTTCCCGCGCTGACGCAAGCCGCGTCACCAATGAATCCCGGCCTGTGGGAAATCACAACGCAATCGGATTCGATGAAAAACCGTCCGCAAATTTCGCCAGAGCAGGCAGCACGGATGCGCCAGATGGGCATCAACGTGCCGGAAATGCGCAATGGCGCGATGGTGATGAAGGTCTGCTATACGAAGGAGCTGCTGTCGCGCGACGAAATGCCTGGCCAGAAGGAACGCGAGTGCCAGACGAAAAACATGAGCCGCAGCGGCAGCAACTATTCGGCCGACATCGTCTGCAACGGCCCGAACATGAAGGGCAGCGGCACCGTCAAGGGTACGCATTACGCCACCAGCTTTGACTCGAACTACAGCTTCAAGGGCACGGCGATGGGCCAACCGGCGAACCATCAGCGCAAGACCAGCGGCAAATGGCTGGGCGCGAACTGCGGCAGCGTCAAGCCAATCAATGTCGGGAAGTAATGCCTGCCTCAGCTGCTGTGCCAGCGAATCAGCGCAGCAGCAGGTTGTCGCGATGGATCAGTTCCGGCTCGCCAGCGTAGCCAAGAATGTCGGCAATCTCGGCTGATTGCCGGCGGGCGATCAGCCGCGCCTCGGCGCTGGAATAGTTGCTCAGGCCACGGGCGATTTCGCTGCCGTCATTATCGACGCAGGCAATCACTTCGCCACGGCCGAATTCACCCTCAATCGCCGCCACGCCTATCGGCAACAGCGACTTGCCTTCGTCGCGCACCTTCTGCACCGCGCCAGTGTCGAGCGTGACCTTGCCGGCAATGCGCAAGTGATCGGCCATCCACTGCTTGCGCGCGGTCAGGTGGCCGGTTTCGGCTTCCAGATGCGTGCCAATCGCTTCGCCGGCCGCCAGCCGCGTCAGCACGTTTTCCTCGCGCCCCCAGGCAATCACCGTATGCGCGCCGGAACTGGCCGCGCGCTTGGCCGCCAACACCTTGGTCAGCATGCCGCCGCGCCCGATGGCGGAACCTGCGCCGCCGGCCATCGCTTCCAGCGCCGGCTCGCCGGCACGCGCATGGTGGATGAATTCCGCTTCCGGGTCCTTGCGCGGATCGGCGCTGTACAGTCCCTTTTGATCGGTCAGGATCACCAGTGCATCGGCTTCGATCAGGTTCGCCACCAACGCGCCGAGCGTATCGTTGTCGCCGAACTTGATTTCATCGGTCACAACGGTGTCGTTTTCATTGATGATCGGCACCACGCCCAGGCGCAGCAGCGTCAGCAGCGTCGAGCGCGCATTCAGGTAGCGCTCACGATCAGCCAGGTCGGCGTGCGTCAGCAACACCTGCGCGGTATCGAGTTGATGCGTGCGAAAGCTGGTTTCATAAATCTGCACCAGCCCCATCTGCCCGACCGCCGCGCACGCCTGAAGTTCGTCGATGCCGGTCGGCCGCTTGTCGAAACCCAGCCGCTGCATTCCCTCGGCAATCGCGCCGGAACTGACCAGCACCACTTCCTTGCCGCCCAGCCGCAACTCGGCAATCTGCGCCGCCCATTTGGCAATCGCCACCTTGTCCAGCCCACTGCCATCGTTCGTCACCAGCGTCGAACCGACTTTGATGACCAGGCGCTTTGCATGTTGAATCAGGGAATTCATGATGGGCTGACGGTGAAAGGATGGTGGTTGTTATTCGATGACCTTGAAGCGCGGATCGTCCGGATCAATCGTTTCGATCGCGCGCGCGTCCTCGGCCACGCGCACTTCCTGCGCACGCAATTCCGCCTGCTTTTGCTGTTCGATATGGCGGAAAATCTCGACGATTAGTTCTTCGCAGCCTTCTCGATTGAGCGCCGAAATTTCAAATACCGGCCCCTTCCATTTCATCCGCCGGATGAAGCTGGCGACGCGCTTCTTGCGTTCTTCTTCCGGCACGATGTCGAGCTTGTTCAGTACCAGCCAGCGCGGCTTGTCGGCCAGCGCCGGATCGTATTTTTCCAGTTCCTTGACCAGCGCCTTCGCTTCCTTGACCGGATCGACCGTTTCCTCGAATGGCGCCAAATCGACGATATGCAGCAGCAGGCCTGTGCGCTGCAAGTGGCGCAGAAACTGATGGCCGAGACCGGCCCCTTCAGCCGCGCCTTCGATCAGCCCTGGAATGTCGGCGATGACGAAACTCTTTTCACTCCCGACCCGCACCACGCCGAGGTTTGGCACCAGGGTCGTAAACGGGTAGTCGGCGATTTTCGGCTTGGCATTCGAAACGGCGGTGATGAAGGTCGATTTGCCGGCATTGGGCATGCCGAGCAAGCCAACATCGGCCAGCACCTTTAACTCCAACTGCAGTTCGCGCCGGTCACCCGGCTTGCCATCAGTCTTCTGCCGCGGTGCGCGGTTGGTCGAACTCTTGAAGTGGATGTTGCCCCAACCGCCTTCGCCGCCCTTGGCCAGCAATTCCAACTGCCCATGCTCGGTCAAGTCAGCGATGATCTCGCCGCTGTTGCGGTCGGTGATGATGGTGCCGACCGGCATCCGCAACAGGATGTCGTCCGCGCCCTTACCATAGCAGTCCGACCCGCGTCCATGCTCGCCGCGCCTCGCTTCGTGCCGCTTCGAAAAACGGTAATCAACCAGTGTATTGATATTGCGATCGGCCACGGCCCAGACGCTGCCGCCCTTGCCGCCGTCACCGCCATCCGGGCCGCCGAACGGGCGGAATTTCTCGCGATTGAACGAAGCGACGCCATTGCCGCCGTCGCCGGCTATCACTTCGATGCGTGCTTCGTCGATGAATTTCATATTGGAATGCCAAAAATTAAAAAGGCCCTACCGTGGGCAGAGCCTTTTGTGATGCAATGCAGGCTTGCGCCTCGCGGATTTTACGCCATTTCAGGCGGAAACCACCGTTGCATAGTGTTTTTGCGCCGCGCCTTTGGTGACAAAAGCCACCTTGCCGTCGATCAGCGCGAACAGCGTGTGGTCCTTGCCGCAACCAACGTTTTCACCAGCATGAATTGCCGTGCCGCGCTGGCGTACGATGATGCTGCCAGCCTTGATTGCTTGACCGCCATAAACCTTCACGCCCAGTCGTTTCGACTCGGAATCACGGCCGTTACGCGTAGTGCCGCCGCCTTTTTTGTGTGCCATTTCAGACTCCTGGTATCAGTTCGGCCAGCGCTTACGCGTTGATCGAAACAATTTGCAATTCGGTATAGTTTTGGCGATGGCCCTGACGCTTCTGATAGTGCTTGCGACGACGCATCTTGAAAATCTTTACCTTGTCGTGGCGACCTTGCGCCAATACCGTAGCACGTACCGTAGCAACCAGCGCCCACTGCGAGCACTTGGTCGAGCGTGATTTCGGATCCGATGTCTGCCGGTATCTGTTCTACTTTTAATTTTTCGCCAGCAGCAACTTTATATTGTTTGCCGCCGGTTTTTATGACCGCGTACATGAGAAACCTCATCAAAAAAATGAAAGGAATTTCTTCCCCGAAGCACCTGCCAGAACCTGACGGAATCGGGAAAACCCCAAATTATACAGGCACTTGGCTTTGCCGTCAAAGGGCCTGACAATAAAAAATCCTGCCGCTGCGCGCCACCAGCACCGCAGGCGGCAGGAACCGGTATTTTCCGTCGGATGCGTTACTGAACCGGCAACACGGAAACCCGCACTCGCACATGCCGACCCGGGTCGAAAGGCAGCACGGTAGTGAAGGAGCGCCCGCCGTAGGTGTAGGTCACTTCATATCCGGTCGCGCGCGCCTGCCAGCTATCGACCATCCGGCATTCCTGCTGCGCCACCTGGCCGGCTGGCGGCCGATCGCGATTGTCCAGATTGTCACCGACCATCGCGCCCGCTACCGCGCCGACGCCGGTGGCCACCGCACGGCCCGAGCCACGTCCAACCTGGTTACCCAGAATGCCGCCAGCAATGCCACCGATGATCGCGCCGGCAGCACTGCGCTCCTGCTGCACCGGCACATACACGGTGCGGCATTCCTGCCGTGGCTGGTTGACCTGCTCGGTACGCGGCACCACCCGCGTCACGCGCGCGTTGTCTTCAAATTCCTGCGCATTCGCCAGCGGCAGCGCGCTCAGGCAAAGCAGCGAAGCGATGATTTTGGTTTGCATCTTCATGGCTGACCTCAAATAAAAAATTCGTGCTGATATGGTAGCCCGTTCATCACCGAAAACAAGCCGAGCACCGTGTTAAAGTGTAACAATCTGTTCCCGCAATGCTCAACCACCCATGGCAACCAGACTCACGCCCCTGTTGATACTGCTGTTGATCGCATCAACCGCCCTCGGCGCCGAAACGCGGGCCGAAGCTGAAATCGACGCGCTGCTGACGTACGTCGAGCGCTCGGGCTGCGAATTTTATCGCAATGGCGAATGGCACACGGCCACAGATGCGAGCACGCATCTGCGCAAAAAATATCGTTATCTGCAACAACGCGATCTGGTTCCGGATGCGAATGCCTTCATTGCGCGCGCAGCCACAGCCAGCAGCATCAGCGGCAAACCCTATCAAGTACGCTGTTCCGGCGCGGCGCCGGTAGAAAGCGCTCCATGGCTCAAGGCAATGCTTGAACGCCAGCGCAAAAGCGCAAGATAGCAATCAGGCATTTTCTCGTATGTGCCACTGGTGACCGCAAGCGCGGCACTCACGGTTCATCACCACGCCGCACACCGATGACCAAATGTCGCAACCACCGCAAACAAGTTCGCCGCGCTCGATCTTGTCGGCGGCGTCGGCGGGCGGTTTGCCCCAAATCAGCGGCACGCCCTCATGCCGACCGCATTCCGGACAAACCATTCCATCAGCGCTCATCGTACAGCCCCTCAATCAAAAAAGCATCAATGCGAAAAACCGGCAGCATAAGCGATCTTGCCTGTCGCCTCAACGAACCATCAATCGCCCTACATTGTATCTTCCGCCTGACACTGCCAGCCAGAAATGCGCGCAGTTCGCCATTTACCTCGTCTTTAACAGAAAATTAACGAAAAATACCCTAAACTGTGCGACTTGTCGTGGCACTGACCGGTTTCATGCGTCAGGACATCTTTTACCGCCAGCGCGTCACCACCGCCAATTTATCCGGCGGCATGGGCAATACGCGATGATTTCTGATTCTGCCTGCAAAATTTTTACAATCGCATGTCAACATATCTGGCCCGGAAAATCCGCCAGCCCGCATTCTGGTTCTGGCTGGCGATCACGGCCATCTGGCTGGTTTCCCTGAACTTCCGCGCGCTGATTCACGCCGACGAGGGGCGCTACGCTTCGATCTCCATGGGGATGCTGCAAACAGGGGACTGGATTTCTCCGCGGCTGAACGACATCCTGTATTTCGAAAAGCCCATCCTGCAATACTGGGCCAGCAGCATGGCTTTTCTATTGTTCGGATTCAGCGAATTCGCAGCTCGCTTCTGGCCGGGGCTGACCGGCCTGCTGACCATCCTGACCGTTGGCCTGACCGGCCGCCGGCTGTGGGATGAACGCAGCGGACATCTGGCCGCCATCATCTGCGCCGGCACGACCTGGATCATCGGCAACAGCCATTTCCTGACACTGGACATGGGCGTCACTTTCTTTTTGACGCTGTCACTGTGTGCTTTCCTGCTGGCGCAGCACGATGATGCCTCGGCGGCCGAGCGGCGCAACATGATGCTGCTCGCTTGGGCGGCGATGGCCGGCGCGACGCTGTCGAAAGGACTGATTGGCTTGCTGATCCCGGGCGCAACACTGTTCATCTACACGCTGGTTCAGCGCCAATTCGCACCGTGGCGCCGGATGCAATGGCTGGCGGGTTGCGCGCTGTTTCTGCTGCTCACAGTACCGTGGTTCTGGCTGGTATCCGAACGCAACCCCGGCTTCGCGCACTTTTTTTTCATTCATGAACACTTCGAACGCTTTCTGAACCCCGGGCACAGCCGTCCGGGCCCGTTCTGGTATTTCGTGCCGGTGCTGCTGGCCGGTTTCCTGCCCTGGACCACGCTGCTGCCCAGACTCGTGCGCGACGGGTGGCAGAAAAAAAACGTCAACTTCGATCAAGGACGTTTTCTGCTGATCTGGTGCGTTTTCATTTTCGTTTTTTTCAGCAAATCAAGCTCGAAACTGCCGTCATACATCCTGCCAATGTTCCCCGCGCTGGCGCTGCTACTCGGCTATTCGATAGCCAGACTTGAAGCGCGTCAGCTCCGGCTTCATCTCTGCCTGCCGGCGGCCATCTGGGCACTGGCCCTGATGGCGATACCATTCATCGGGCGTTTTGCTTCCAGCGCATCGCCGGCCGAGATGTACACCCACTTCGGCTGGTATCTGGCCTCAGGCGCAATCATCTTCCTGGCTGGCGCGTTCGTCGCTTGGCGGTGGCTGAGCCAGGGTCGCCTCGAAGCAGGCATGATGGCAGTGACGATGACTTCGTTGCTAGCCGTCACCACCGGAACTGCCGGGCATGAAGCATTCGGCCAGGTCAAGAGCAGCAGGAATGCAGCCGAAACCATCCGCCCCTATCTGGCACCAGAAACACAAATTTTCTCGGTTAGGATGTACGATCAGACTTTTCCGTATTATCTGCGCCGACCCGTGACGCTGGTCGAATACGTTGGCGAATTCAATTTCGGCCAGAAAACCGAGCCTGAGCGCTGGATTGGCAACATGGATGACTTTGTTTCCCGATGGCAAGCATCGCCTAGCGCCGTGGCGATGCTGCGCATGGATATTTATCAGGAATTAGCGCAGCGCGGTCTGCCGATGAAAATCATTTATCAGGATGTGCGCCGGATGGTGGTGGCAAAACCATGAAAATTCTCGAATTCAGTCTGATTCTTCTTGGCGTGCTGCTGAACGCCGCCGCCCAATTGCTGTTGAAAGCAGGCGTGCGCCAGATCGGTCAATTTGATTTCAGCCTGGCAAACGTATGGCCAATTTCAACTCAATTGGCCACCAACCTGCCGATCATCGGCGGTCTAAGCTGTTACGTCGTCAGCGTCGTGGTCTGGATCATGGCCTTGTCGCGGGTCGAAGTCAGCATCGCTTACCCAATGCTGTCAATCGGCTATCTGGTCAATGCCTTGCTCGCATGGTGGCTGTTCGGTGAAGCCGTCGGCCCGCAGCGCCTGATCGGCATCGCGGTCATCATCATCGGCGTCGTCATCGTGGCTAGGAGCTGACAACATGACACAGATGGAGTTTCTTCCCTTTACCCGGCCAGAAGTCGATGAAGAAACGATCGCCTCGGTGGCGGATGTGCTGCGCTCCGGCTGGCTGACCACCGGCCCGCGCTGCCGCGAACTTGAAGCGGCACTATCACAACGCGCAGGCGGACGACCTGTCCGGCTGGTGAATTCAGCCACCGCCGCGCTTGAATTCGCACTACGGATCGCCGGCATCGGCGCTGGCGACGAAGTCATCACCACTGCGATGAGCTGGGTCGCTACGGCGAACGTAATCCTCGAAGTCGGCGCCAAACCGGTGTTCGTCGATATCGACCCGGCCACGCGCTTAATCGATCCCGCCCTGATCGAGGCAGCAATCACACCGCGCACCCGCGCCATCATCCCGGTAGATCTGGCTGGATTGCCTGTTGACCGCGACCGGATTTATGCGATAGCCGAAAAATACCGGCTGCGCGTAATCGAAGATGCGGCGCAATCGCAAGGCGCGAACTGGCGCGGCAAGGAACTCGGCACCTTCGGTGATCTGATTATTTTCAGCTTTCACCCTAACAAGAACATGACCACCGGCGAAGGCGGCTGCCTAGTGATGAACAGCGACGACGAGGCCCGGCTGTTCGAAAAGCTGCGGCTGCAGGGGGTAACGCGGTTTGCCGACGGCACTTACGATTGCGACGTGCTGGGCGGCAAAGCGAATCTGACCGACATCGCGGCCGCAATCGGTCTGGGGCAGCTGAAGCGGCTCGACGCATTCAACCAGAAACGGCGGCAACTGGCACGGCTGTATTTCGAACATCTGTCCGCTCCGGAACTGGGCTTGCCGCTGGCGGATTTCAAGCAAAGCAACTGGCACATGTTCCAGATCCTGCTGCCGAAATCCCTCGCCACGCAACGCAGCACTTTTCTCAAGCTGATGGCGGAAGCCGGCATCGGCACAGGCGTGCACTACCCGGCCATCCACACCACCAGTCTGTACCGCCAGCATGGCTGGCGCGAAGGCATGCTGGCGCACACTGAAAGCGTTGCCGCACGTACCGTCACCATTCCGCTGTTTCCCCGCATGAACGATGTCGACGTCATTCGCGTCTGCAATGCCATCCGGCAATCACTGCTTCAACTCACCGCATGAACAACCCGATTCTTTCCGTCGTCATCCCCGTTTATAACGAGGAAGCCACTCTGGCTGCGCTGTTTACGCGCCTTTACCCGGCACTCGATGCGCTGAACAAGCCGTACGAAATCATTTTCATCAACGATGGCAGCGTCGATCGCTCGGCCGCGATTCTGTCCGAACAGTTTCATGCACGGCCGGATGTCACGCGCGTGGTGCTGCTGAATGGCAATTTCGGCCAACACCGGGCGATTCTGGCAGGCTTTGCGCATGTGCGTGGCCAGCAAATCGTGACGCTGGATGCCGACCTGCAAAACCCGCCGGAAGATATCCGCCTGCTGCTCGATGCGATGGAACAGGGGCACGACTACGTCGGCTCAATTCGCCGCCAGCGCAACGACAGCTGGTGGCGGCATATCGCGAGCCGCGCGATGAACCTGCTGCGCGAACGCGTCACCCGCATCAAGATGACTGATCAGGGCTGCATGATGCGCGCCTACAGCCGCCAGATCATCGACACCATCAACCAGTGCAACGAGCTGTACACTTTCATTCCGGCGCTGGCGTATTCGTTCGCGCAACGGCCGACCGAAGTCACGATCGGCCACGAGGAGCGTCATGCCGGCGAATCGAAGTATTCGCTCTACAGCCTGATCCGGTTGAACTTCGATTTGCTGACCGGCTTCTCGCTGGTGCCGCTGCAGATGTTCTCGATGCTCGGCATGCTGATTTCTTTCGGCTCCAGCCTGCTGGTGGTTTATCTGTTCGCGCGCCGGCTGATTATCGGGCCGGAAGAAGGCGGGCTGTTCACTCTGTTCGCGATCGAGTTTTTCCTGATCGGCATCGCGCTGTTCGGCATCGGCCTGCTGGGCGAATATGTCGGCCGGATCTATCAGGAAGTGCGCAAGCGCCCAACTTATCTGATCGCTGCTGTGCTGGAACAGAAACCGGCCGAAAGCGAGGCGCAGGCATGAGCAGCGCCATCGTCTTCGCCTACCACAACGTCGGTGTGCGCTGCCTGAAAGTGTTGCTGGCGCATGGAGTCGAGGTCAAACTGGTGCTGACGCATCCGGACAACCCGCAGGAAAACATCTGGTTCGAATCGGTACAGGCGGTTTGCGACGATTACGGCATACCGTGCATATCACCAGCCGACCCGAACGTGCCGGAAATCGAACAGCAGCTGGCTGCCCTGGCGCCGGATTTCGTGTTCAGCTTTTACTACCGGCACATGCTGCAAGCGCCGCTGCTGGCGATTGCGCAGCGGGGCGCATTCAACATGCATGGCTCGCTGCTGCCAAAATACCGCGGCCGCGCGCCGGTCAACTGGGCCGTGCTGCACGGCGAGCGCGAAACCGGCGCCAGCCTGCATGCGATGAATCTGAAGCCGGACAATGGCGCGTTAGTCGATCAGGTGGCGGTGCCGATCCTGCCGAACGATACCTCGCACGATGTGTTCGCCAAGGTCACGGTGGCGGCAGAGGTCTGCCTCGACCGCGCGCTGCCGGCGCTGCTCGACGGCACGGCGAAAATGCTGCCACAAGACCTGAAACAGGGCGCCTATTTCGGCGGCCGCGGCGCAGCCGACGGACGCATCGTTCTGGCTCAAAACGCACGGCAAATTCACAATCTGGTGCGCGCGGTCAGCCGTCCTTATCCGGGGGCGTTTCTGGAAACAGCCGCCGGCAAGCTGCTGATCTGGCGCAGCCGCGTTCTCGCGCCTGACACCGTCGCTCCTGCCACGTCCCGCATCGAATCCGACCACGGCCGCCTGCTGCTGCATCCGGCAGGCGGCGGCATCCTGCACATTCTGGATGCAGAACTGAACGGCCAGCCGCTGACGGCCGCTTCCCCTATTTTCCCTTTGAATTTGAATTGACATGAAAAAAGTACTGATCCTCGGCGTCAATGGCTTCATCGGCCATCATCTGACCAAGCGCATCCTGAACACGACCGACTGGGAAGTGTTTGGCATGGACATGCATTCCGACCGCGTGGGCGAATTCCTGGATAACCCGCGCTTCAATTTCTTCGAAGGTGACATCACGATCAACCGCGAGTGGATCGAATACCACGTCAAGAAGTGCGACGTGGTGCTGCCGCTGGTCGCGATCGCCACGCCTGCCACCTATGTGCAGGCGCCGCTGCGCGTGTTTGAACTCGATTTCGAAGCCAACCTGCCGATCATCAAGTGGTGCGTGAAGTACAAGAAACGGGTGGTTTTCCCGTCCACGTCCGAAGTGTATGGCATGTGCAAGGACGAGGAATTCGATCCGGAAAATTCGGAACTGGTGTACGGCCCGATCAACAAGCCGCGCTGGATCTACGCCTGCTCGAAGCAGTTGATGGATCGCGTCATCGCCGCCTACGGCCAGCAGGAAGGGCTGGATTACACGCTGTTCCGCCCATTCAACTGGATCGGCGCCGGTCTGGACAACATCCAGACGCCGAAGGAAGGTTCGAGCCGTGTGATCACGCAATTCCTCGGCCACATCGTGCGCGGCGAAACGATCAAGCTGGTCGATGGCGGCCACCAGAAACGTGCATTTACCTACGTCGATGACGGCATCGATGCGCTGGTCAAAATCATCGACAATGCCGACGGCAAGGCGCGCGGCCAGATCTACAACATCGGCAACCCGAAAAACAATTTCTCCATCCGCGATCTGGCCAGCATGATGCTCGAACTCGCGCGCCAGTATCCGGAATATGCGGATGGACTGGCGAAAGTGAACGTGGTCGAAACCACATCCGGCGCCTACTATGGCAAGGGCTATCAGGACGTGCAGAACCGCGTGCCGAAGATCGACAACACGATGGCCGATCTCGGCTGGGCGCCGGAGACGACGATGCAGGATGCGCTCAAGCACATCTTCGAGTTTTACCGTGATCAAGCCGCCGCGATCCGCGATCTGGCGGAAAACTGAACCATGCCGCTGCTGGCGCTGAAAATCGATGTCGATACCTGGCGCGGTACACGCGAGGGCGTGCCACGCCTGGTGACGCTGCTGCAGAAACATCAGGCAGGCGCAACCTTCCTGTTCAGCCTCGGCCCGGATCACACCGGCCGCGCGATCAAGCGCGTGTTCCGCCCCGGCTTCCTGAACAAGGTATCGCGCACTTCAGTGGTCGAGCATTACGGCATCCGCACGCTGCTGTACGGCACACTGCTGCCCGGCCCGGACATTGGCCGGCGCGAAGCGGCGCTGCTACGTTCCGTGCGCGACGCCGGGTTCGAAGTCGGCATCCATTGCTGGGATCACATCCGCTGGCAGGATTACGTTGCCGGCAAGGATGCTGCCTGGACGAAGTGCGAAATGCGGCGCGCAGCCGACCGTTTCATTGAAATTTTCGGTCAGCCGGCACAGACCCACGGCGCCGCTGGCTGGCAGATGAATGAAGCCGCGTATGCATGTGAAGCGGAACTCGGATTGCATTATGCGTCCGACACACGCGGCACCGTGCCTTTCCAGCCGGTAGATGCCAAAGGCGGAAAGCTGGGCGTGCCGCAATTGCCGACCACGCTGCCAACGCTGGACGAATTGATCGGGCTCGATGGCTGGAATGCGGACAACGTCGATCAATGCTTACTGCAGCTCACGCAACAGCCACCTGCGGACAAGCTGCACGTGTACACGCTGCACGCGGAACTAGAAGGGATGCGGCTGGCCACTACGTTCGAGCGTCTGCTGCATGGCTGGCAGCGGCAAGGCTACCGGCTGGTCAGTTGCGCCGACGCCTTTGCCACCCTGAACGACGAGGCGCTGCCGCGCAGGCGCGTCACGATGGGCGAGATTCCTGGCCGCAGCGGGAAGCTGGCACTGCCGGCGGATTAACGCCGCAGAGCCCCCTCGTCGGCAAGATCATTCGGCAGTGTGTGCTTCGGCTGGCGCCTGCCAATCGAATGGTATTCGATGCCGGCCTTGTGCATGCGCCGCACATCGTACATGTTGCGGCCATCGAAAATCACCGGCTGTTTCAGGCGCGCCTTGACGATGTCGAAATCCGGGCTGCGGAACACCTTCCATTCGGTCGCAATCACCAGCGCATCCGCCGCGTCCAGCGCATCGAGCGGCGTTGCGGCATAGTGAATCCTGTCACCCAGAATGCGTTTTGCCTCAATGCCGGAAACCGGATCATGGGCATGAACGATTGCGCCCGCATCAAGCAGGCTCTGGATCAGCACCAGACTCGGCGCTTCCCGCATGTCATCCGTGTTCGGTTTGAATGCCAGCCCCCAGAGTGCAAAGCGCCGACCGGACAAATCCTTGCCGAAACGGCGAGTTATCTTCGCAAACAGGACATTTTTCTGATGCTGGTTGACCCGCTCCACCGCATCCAGAATATGCAGTTCGCGCCCATGCTGCCGCGCGGTGCTGCCGAGTGCACGCAAATCCTTCGGAAAGCATGAACCGCCGTAACCCAGGCCGGGATAAAGGAAGTGGAAACCAATGCGCGGGTCGGAACCGATGCCTTCGCGCACCAGTTCAATGTCAGCGCCAACCAGTTCGGCCAGATTCGCCAGTTCATTCATGAACGAGATGCGTGTGGCCAGCATCGCATTCGCCGCATACTTGGTCAGCTCGGCCGAGCGCGTATCCATGCGCAGGATGCGATCATTTTTGCGCACGCAAGGCGCGTAAATCGTTTGCATGATATCCAGCGCATTCTGGTCTTCGCTGCCGATGACCACCCGATCCGGCCGCATGAAATCATCGATTGCAGCGCCTTCCTTCAGGAATTCCGGATTCGACACCACGCCGAAATCTATCTGCTGCTGCCGCTTATCCAGTTCTGTCTGCACGGCTGCGCGCACGCGATCAGCCGTTCCAACCGGCACCGTCGATTTGTTGACGATCACGCGGTGCTCGCTCATATGGCGACCGATGTTTGCCGCAGCCGCTAATACAGCCTTCACGTCGGCCGAGCCATCCTCGCCCGGCGGCGTACCGACCGCGATGAATTGCACAGTACCGAAAGTTACCGATTCCTCAACATTGGTGGTGAACTGCAAGCGTCCAGCAGCCATGTTTTTCTGGATCAGTTCGGTCAGCCCGGGTTCGAAAATCGGTACCTTGCCTTGCTGCAGGCCGGATATTTTCTGCTGGTCGATGTCAAGGCACATGACGTCGTTACCGTATTCAGCCAGACAGGCTCCTGTAACCAAACCAACGTAACCGGAACCGATGATAGTGATGCGCATGTGAAGGCCTGATTCTGTAGCGCACCACTGCGCGCCTGAATGGAAACTGGCCTCGCCGACAGGAATCGAACCTGTATCTCACGCTTAGGAGGCGCGTGCACTATCCATTGTGCTACGGCGAGACATTTGAAGTCCGCCATTATAGCCGACACTGGCCGCCGGAATATGACAAGCGCCAGCAAACCTGAATGTGTCCGCCAGCAGTTACAATCCTGCTTTGTTCATTTTTGCATTTATTTTCCAATGGCTGTCCTCTCCCTTGCCGATGCGCAACTCGCCTTCGGCCATCATGCGATGCTAGACCACGCCGATTTCTCGCTCGAAACTGGCGAACGTGTCGGCTTGATCGGCCGCAACGGCAGTGGCAAATCGTCGCTGCTGAAAATTCTGGCCGGACAGGCGAAGCTCGACGATGGCCTGCTGGTGGTGCAGCAGGGATTGAAGATCGCCTACGTCGAGCAGGAACCGCAATTCATGCCCGACATGACGGTATTTGACGCGGTTGCCGGCAGTCTGACTGACGTGCGGGCGATGCTGACCGAATTCGACCGGCTGACCGCGATGCTTGGCGGCGCGGATGATGCCGACACGCTCGCGCGGCTGCACGAACTGCAAACCCGACTCGATGCCGCGGATGCATGGAATATGGCCAACCGCGTCGAAACCACGCTCGACCGGCTGGGGCTAAGCAGAGACGCGACCATCGGCGCACTGTCCGGCGGCATGCAAAAACGCGTTGCGCTCGCTTGCGGGCTGGTCGGTGCGCCTGACGTACTGCTGCTGGACGAACCGACCAACCATCTCGATGTCGAATCGATCATCTGGCTCGAAGGCTTGCTGCGCGAATTCCGCGGCAGCGTGCTGTTGATCACGCATGACCGGAGTTTCCTCGACCACGTTGCCACCCGCATCGTCGAACTCGATCGCGGACGATTGCTGTCATATCCGGGCAACTTCAGCGCCTACAAGCGGTTGAAAACGGAACAGCTGGCCATCGAGGCGGTCGAGAACGCGAAGTTCGATAAATTCCTGGCGCAGGAAGAAGTGTGGATCCGCAAGGGCGTCGAAGCGCGTCGAACGCGCAACGAGGGCCGCGTGCGACGTCTGGAATCCTTGCGTGTCGAACGCGCGACACGGCGCGAACATCAGGGGCAGGTGAGGATGGACGTGTCCACCGGCGAACGCTCCGGGCGCATCGTGGCCGAACTCGAACAGGTCGACAAATCGTTCGGCGACAAAACCATCGTGCGCGATTTTTCCGCCATTATCCAGCGCGGCGACAAGATCGGTTTCATCGGCGCCAACGGCACCGGCAAAACCACGCTGCTGAAACTGATCCTTGGCGAACTGCAGCCGGATTCCGGCAACATCCGCCAGGGCGCGAACCTGCAAATCGCCTATTTCGACCAGATGCGTGCGCAACTCGACGATAATGCCAGCCTGCTCGACACGATTTCACCCGGCAGCGAATGGATCGAAGTCAACGGCCAGAAAAAGCACGTGATGAGCTATCTCGGTGATTTCCTGTTTTCACCCGAGCGCGCACGCTCGCCAGTGAAATCACTGTCCGGCGGCGAGCGCAACCGGCTGCTGCTAGCGCGGCTGTTCGCCAAACCGGCAAACGTGCTGGTGCTGGACGAACCGACCAACGATCTGGACATCGACACGCTCGAACTGCTGGAAGAATTGCTGGAAGATTACGCAGGCACCGTGTTTCTGGTCAGCCATGACCGGATGTTCCTCGACGATGTGGTGACGCAGGTGATCGCGTCCGAAGGCAATGGACGGTGGCGCGAATATGTCGGCGGCTACAGCGACTGGGAACGCCAGCGACCGGCAACAACGCCGGCTGCCACCGCGCAGCCGAAGGCCGAAGCTACGCCGCCCAAGCCGAAAGAAACCGCGCCAGCAACCAGCCAGCGCAAGAAGCTAAGCTACAAGGAACAGCGCGAACTGGACGAACTGCCGGGCAGAATCGCGCAACTCGAAGCCGAGCAAAAGGCTATCGGCGAACGGCTGGCCGATCCGGAGCTGTACCGCACACAGCCAGACGAAATCAAGCGACTGAACGAACGCTTCACTGAAATCGACGAACTGCTGCTGGCAAGCCTGGAACGCTGGGAAGCGATAGAAACGAAAGTGAAAAACTGAACCGCGTCAGCGCCATGTGCACGCCCACGGCCAGAAAATATACTCTCGCCTGTATTTTGCGAAACCACCAAAATGCTGGCGGAATCGACCGCTTTCAGCACATACCCTGGCAAACGGCGGACAGCCGCCAACAGTCAACCGCTGCGTCATAGGGATTTGACCAGCCGCGCCCATTCGCCAGGCGTGAGGGAAACCGATTGCCGCTCACCAGAACGCTTGGTGCTGACTTCCTTTTTCGTGGCCTGTTCAGCAGAAGAAGCGACACTGGGTTTGGCCGGCAACATACTGCCGAGTGCAATCGCAACCAGCAGGAAAATCGCGCCAGCGATGGCTTGGTAGGTGACTTTTGGTGGTTTCATATTTCCTCCACTCAACAAATCCGAACTGATGCCACGAATACAAAGTCGCACCAGGCGGAGAACAGGCCGCGTTCCCGACGGGAAAATCGTAGCCACGATTGCATTCATTGTTGTTCACCGCCTTGCCGGACAGAATAGGTGCATTTCCTAGTCCTGCTAGGCGGAAATCTGGATTGGAGCGAGCAAAACAGGGCGGTCAGCGCCACCAATTGCAATCAGGAAACCGGCACGCCATCTGCGATGGCGTCAAGCGGCCGGCGTTTTTACACCATAGCGCGAGGTTTATCGCGCGCGGCTGAAGACAGCGCGCGTTACGGCCGCTGTGCAGCCTGGCAAATCACAGCGATTTGGTCAGCCGGCGCCACTCTTCCAGCTTCAGCGACGCCGTTTCACGCCCCTTGTCCTGCGCGGCAGAAGCGGAATTTGCCGTCGCTTCGCGAGTGGCTGCAGCCGCATATTTGGGCGGCAGCAAACCTGCAAGCGCGACAATAATGGCTGCCAGTACGAAAAAAAGATTTGTCGCGGCCGAATACGACATTCTGGATCTTCTTGGTGATTTCATGGCTTCCTCCATTGGTGAAGCAAGGCAAAAAATAATGAAATACGTCTTATCGCACTAGGTATTGCACGCTCGATGTTTCATGCGAATGACACACCAGCGGTGCATCAAAAAAACGGTTCCAGCAACAATTTCTGCCAGCGCAATTTCCTTCAGGCACAGGCACCATCAACAGTGCAGAAACCATGCCAGGCATTGCCACAAGGAAATGCGATATCAACATACTACCCTGTAGTATTTTTTTGGAAGCCTCGAAAAATATGGCATAGCACATTAATTTCATCACATACTCCACATTTTTAAATTGCTCGCATCCAATTCTGAAGCCAGCAAGCACGGCAATCAGCTGTTCATCCCAGCCAGGCACGCATCCATGACGATGCCAACGCACCACACTGGTGAGCCCCGAAAATCCGTGCCACAAAATGAAAAGGCCGGCGCAATTGCGCCGGCCCTGAGGGGTCAGAAAAATTGAAACCGCTTACGGCCGGTTTTCATCCTTCAGCGACAGCGCGCTCATCATCGCCTTGAAGATGTGCGTGTTGTCGATCAGCTTCGTGCCCGAATACCATTTTCCTTCCCACGATTGCAGCAGCGATACCGCAGCCGACGGACCTTTAGCGTAAACCGTTACCAGCTCGTTAAAGTGGCTGTCCACGCCATTGCCATCCACACCGTAGGTGATTTCACGGTTCGGATAATAATTGTTGCTACCGTAGGTGCTGCCTGCTGGCTTCGGCTGCTGATCAGGCAATTTGCCCTTGCCCAGTTTCTTCGACATGTCGATGCGCATGAAGCTGTTGCCATGGTCGGACGTCACAATCACGATGGTATTGTTCCAGTCGATGTCGTCACCCGGCTGGTCGATGAAAGCCTCGACCGCCTTGATCGTTTGATCCAGATCCCAGAAGCCGCCAATCATGCCTTTGAAGTCGTTCGCATGGTTGGCCCAGTCGATGTCGCCCTGCTCGATCATCAGGAAGAAACCGTTCTTGTTCTTGCTCAGCACTTTCAGTGCCGCGGTCGATGCATCGGCCAGCGTCGGATTTTCGGTCGAGCCTCGAGTCACGGTAGCCGTACCATCGTTGGACGGTGTGTGATATTCGAAGTTGCCACCCGCACCGCCGAACAGACCAAACAGTTTCTTGCCTGCATTGGCCGCCTCAGTCGCTTTCGCCAGCAGCGTGGTGCCGCCGTCAACGCCTGCCTTGCGCTCGGCGAACACGTAGTCGGTCGAGTTCTTCAGCGCGGTATATTCCGGCGCATCAACATAGGTGTTATCCGGCTTGACAGTCGCGCTGTTGAAGTCAGGATGGCCGCCACCAATCACGACCTCAGGCTTGACCTCGGTGATGATTTCCTTCGCGATGGCCTTGTAATTGTTGCGGCTGACGTTGTGGCTGACGAAGCCGGCCGGCGTTGCATGGCTGAACGGTACCGTGGTTACGACGCCGATGGCGCCATTCTTTTGCGAACGGAACATTTCAGCGATGGTCTTCAGCTTGCCGTCGCTCTTGTCTGTCGTGCGCCAGGCGAGATTGCCGTCATCGGTCTTGAAGCCGGTCGAAAGCGCAGTCGCGGCGGAAGCGGAGTCGGTTGCAGGAATCTTTGCGCTGGTATCAGTGCTGCTCATCAGCATCTTTTTGCCGAAATAATTCAGCGCCGCATCGGAATTCACCGCCGCCAGCGTCGATTGCGGATACGGCAATGCGCCGCCCTTGGCCGGATCGTAGCCGAAGGTCACGGTATAGCTGGACGAAAACGGGTCGAACTTGTCGTTCGTGATCGTTGCTGCGCCTGCGGTGTAGGCGTAACGGTTATAGGTGGTTACGTCCCAAGTGGTCGCATACCCCTTGTAGCCGTAAGTCTGGTGGCGCAGGCCGCTGTCATACGAGCCGGTCAGGTAATTATTGTAGGCGCGCTCGTGCTCATTCTGAAAACCGTCGCCGACGATCAGAATGACATTCTTCGCCGGTTGCGATGAAACAACGGCATCACTGCCGCCGCAACCGACCAGCATCGTGCTGGCCATGCTGCCGGCGATCAACGCCGCGGTAATGCGGCGGTTCCTTCTCATGAATTCCAACATTGTCTCCCCCACGGTTAGAAATAACCCGGAGAGCGTAGCTGGAAAATGTGACGTGGCCGTGACGCTGGCAATCTGAAGCCAGCGAAACCGGTGAAAGCTTAAACGCTGATACGCCGGAAATCCCTGAGGCGGAACCCCATCGCCAGCAAGGCGCCGAAATAGGTGACGCCGCACGCGGCCATCACCGCACACAACGCGCCGACGCGATGCAGCGGCTGCGCCTGCAAGGCGATCCAGTCGAAATGACCTGCGACCCACAGCGCCACGCCGGCCAGCAAGAAAAGTGCGCCCGTCAGCTTGATGAAAAACATTTCCCACCCCGGCTGCGGCGCGTAAATGCCGCGCTGGCGCAAGCCCCAGAACAGGAAAACAGCGTTGATGCACGCGCCCAGACCGATAGCCAGCGCCAACCCGGCATGGTCCAGCAGCGGCACGAACAGCAGGTTCATCAACTGCGTTGCCACCAACACCAGAATCGCAATTTTCACCGGCGTCTTGATGTCCTGTTTGGCGTAAAACCCGGGCGCGAGAATGCGCACCAGAATCAGGCCAATCAGCCCGACGCCATAGGCAATCAGCGCATTGCTGGTCATTGCCGCGTCATGCGCGCTGAACTTGCCGTAATGAAACAATACCGCCGTCATCGGCATCGGAATCGTCAGCAGCATCACCGCCGCCGGCAGCGCCAGCAGGAAGGTCAGCCGCAAGCCCCAGTCGAGCAGCGACGAATACTCGCGCGCATTGCCGTCGGCATTCGCTTTCGACAGGCTGGGCAACAGGATGGTGCCAAGCGCCACGCCCAGCAGCGCCGACGGAAATTCCATCAGCCGGTCGGCATACGACAGCCAGGACACGCTGCCCTTGTCCAGGTGCGACGCGATGTTGGTATTGATCATCAGGCTGATCTGCGCCACCGACACTGCAAAGGTCGCCGGCACCATCTGCTTCAGCACGCGCTGCACACCTGCGTTGCGAAATGGCGCGACCGGATTGAATGCGATTTTCGGCAACATGCCGATTTTCATCAGTGCCGGCACCTGAATCGCCAGTTGCAGCACGCCGCCGGCCAGCACCGCGAACGCCAGTGCATACACCGGCTGCGCCATGCGCGGCGCAACGAACAGCGCGGCAACGATGAAGGACACGTTCAACAGCACCGGCGTGAAGGCCGGGATGCGGAATTCGCGCCAGGTATTCAGGATGCCGCCAGCGAGCGCGACCAGCGACATGAACAGAATGTACGGGAACATGATGCGCGTCATCCACACCGAGGCATCGAACGCGGCCGGATTCGACTTCAGCCCGGCCGCAATCACGTACACCACCGCCGGCGCGGCAACGATGCCGATGACGCAGGTAAGCAACAAGGTCCAAACCAGTGCCGACGCAACCTGATCGACCAGCGTTTTGGTCGCTTCATCGCCCTGCCGGTTCTTGTATTCCGCCAGAATCGGCACGAACGCCTGGGAAAACGCGCCCTCGGCAAACAGCCGCCGCAGCAGGTTCGGGATGCGGAAGGCGACGAAAAAGGCGTCAGTCAGCGCCGATGCGCCAAACGCGCGCGCAATCAAAAGCTCGCGGATCAGGCCGGTGATGCGCGACAGCATCGTCATGCCTGAAATGGTGGCGAGGGTTTTCAGCAGGTTCATGCCACCGGATTATACTGCCCGAAACGGCACGAAAAGCGGGTTGCGCGAAATGCGTTGCAGGCAGCATAATTGATCACCATGTCGAACAAACCCACACCCAGCGAACTGCAACTGCTGCGCCCGGGACGGCGCAAGCCAAAATACGCGCCGGTCAACCTGTCCGAATCGGGCGGCGTACGCTATCTGCACTTCGGCACGCACTGGATTCAGGGCGCGATGCGCATCCGTAGGCCCGACTGGATCGAGCTGGAATACGTGCAGCAGATGATGGCGTGGATGCTGTTCATCGAACAACCGGAACAGATTGTTCAGCTCGGGCTGGGCACCGCCGCGCTGACCAAGGCGTGCTACCGCCATTTCACCGACGCGCATGTGACCGCGATCGAACTCAACCCGATGGTGATTTCGGTGTGCCGGGCAATGTTCAAGCTGCCACCGAACGACGAGCGGCTGCACGTGGTCGAAATGGATGCGATGGATTTCGTGCTGGATGACGAGCACCACGGCATGCTCGACGTGCTGCAGGCCGATCTGTACGATGCGACGGCGCAGGGGCCGGTGCTGGATACGCCCGAATTCTATGCCGCCTGCGCAGCTTGCCTGAAGCCGCACGGCATCATGACGCTAAACCTGTTCGGCGACCATCCGAGCTACGATAAAAATTTAAAGGCGCTCAAACCGTTTTTCGAGCGCGTGCTGTGCCTGCCCGAGGTCGATGCCGGCAACGTGGTCGCGCTGGCGTTCAAGACCGCGCCCAAACTCGATTTTCCGCAACTGTACGAACGCGCGCTGACGGTGGCCGATGTCACCGGCCTGCCGGCGCGGCAATGGGTCAGCGGCCTGAAAGCGGCGAAACAGGGTTGATGGAAACCCGTTTCGCGCCCCTCAACCCAGCGCCGCCGGGCGGCCACACGGAGATTCGCCGACGATGAAGACAACGCCGCACAAGACGCTGGATCTGCAACAGATTTTTACCTGGCTGATCGCCGACGGCATCGTGAAAAAGGATGACGCCAAGGCGCAATACAACCAGGCGCAGGCGATTTTCAGGAACACGACCGGCCCGATGCATCCGCTGACCGCGGTCGCGCAGTGCAAGCTGAAATCGGCGCAGGCGCCGCACAAGCAGCAAACGCTCGACCTGCTGACCGAATGGCTGGCCAAGCGTGCCAACCTGCCGTTTTTCCGCATCGATCCATTGAAGATTGACTTTACCCGCGTGGCTGACGTGATGTCGGCCACCTACGCCACGCGCTTCAACATCCTGCCGGTCGAACTCACGCCGACCGAACTGACCGTCGCCACCGCCGAGCCGTTCTCGACCGAGTGGGTGGATGAAATCGCGCGCATTTCGCGCCGCCAGATCAAACTGGTGGTCGCCAATCCGCTCGAAATCGCGCAATACATTTCGCAGTTTTTCAGTCTGGCGAAATCGATCAAGGACGCGCACAAGCGCAGCGGCCAGGACGCGACGCTGCGCAACAATTTCGAGCAACTGGTCGAGCTGGGCAAGAGCAACCGGCAGATGGATGCGAATGACCAGCACATCATCAACATCGTTGACTGGCTGTGGCAATACGCATTCGAGCAGCGCGCGTCCGACATCCATCTGGAACCGAAGCGCGACGTGGGCGTGATCCGCTTCCGCATCGACGGCGTGCTGCATCAGGTGTATCAGGTGCCGGCGGTGGTGATGATTGCGATGACCGCGCGCGTCAAGCTGCTGGGCCGGATGGACGTGATCGAAAAACGCCGGCCGCAGGATGGCCGCATCAAGACCCGCACTGGCGGCGGACAGGAAATCGAATTGCGGCTGTCCACGCTGCCGACCGCTTTCGGCGAAAAGCTGGTGATGCGGATTTTCGACCCTGACGTGGTGGTCAAGACGCTGCCGGAACTCGGCTTCCCGACCGAAGACGCCGCGCGCTGGGATGCGCTCACAAAGCGCTCGCACGGCATTATCCTGGTCACCGGCCCGACCGGTTCCGGCAAAACCACCACGCTGTACACCACGCTGAAGGCGCTGGCGACCTCCGAAGTCAATGTCTGCACGGTCGAAGATCCGATCGAAATGGTCGAGCCGAGCTTCAACCAGATGCAGGTGCAGCACGGCATCGAACTGGACTTCGCCGACGGCGTGCGCGCGCTGATGCGGCAGGATCCGGACATCATCATGGTGGGCGAGATCCGCGATCTGACCACGGCTGAAATGGCGATTCAGGCAGCGCTGACCGGCCATCTGGTGCTGTCGACGCTGCACACCAACGATGCGCCCTCGTCGGTGATGCGCCTGCTCGAACTCGGCGTGCCGTTCTACCTGCTGGAAGCGACGCTGTCAGGCATCATGGCGCAGCGGCTGGTGCGCACGCTGTGCCCCGAATGCAAGCAGCCCGGCGGCGAACTGCTGGACGAAGTGTGGCACAGCCTGACCGAAGGCTGGGACATCCAGAAACCGAAAACCGTGTATCGACCGGTCGGCTGCCCAGAATGCCGGCAGACCGGCTACCGCGGCCGCACCGGCATTTACGAACTGGTGGCGATCACGCAGGCATTCGCTAGCCTGATTCGCGAGGATACCGACCAGTTCGCGCTGCGGCGGCAAGGGATCAAGGATGGCATGAAACCGCTGAGAATCGCCGGCGCGCTGAAAATCATCGATGGTGTCACCACGGCGGAAGAAGTGCTGAAAGTCACGTCGGCACAAATCGTATAGCTGGCGCCCGGCCCGCCATAGCGATAAAATAACTGACCAAAAAGCAACTTCCGTTCAACAAGCCTGAAAAATATACTGGGCGCAGTATTTATAAACAACCAGCAAATATGCGGCCCAGTGTGGCTTTTTCAGCATATACCCCCTGCTTTTCACCACAACCCTCGTGCCGGCGGGCTGATGCGTTACGATAGCAGCAAGAATCACATGCACCAACGCCAATGAAAAACCCCGCCGTATCCGAACTGAACCGGCAAGTCCGCCGCCGCTTCTGGCTGCTGGCAGGCATCGTGCTGCTACTGAACCTGTTTGTCGGCACACTGGTGGTCGAATCGTTAGGCAGCAGCTACCAGCAGCACAAGGAAAAGGCGCACGTGACCACGCGCAACCTGGCGCAGGTACTAGAGCGCAACATCACCGGCATGTTCGAAAAGATCAACGCGGTACTGTTCGCCGCTGAAATCGGGCTGGAATACCGGCTGCAAAGCCATAAAATGCAGCCAGAGCAAGTCGATGCCTATTTCACCCGACTGCAAACGAATCTGCCAGAAGCCGTCGCCCTACGCGCCACCGACGCGCACGGCAACATCCTGTACGGCACGAGAATAGCGCAGGCTGCCAACATCAACATTGCCGATCGTTCCTATTTCCGGCAATTGCGAGACAACAACAACATCGACATGCTCGTGTCGGAACCGGTTGATGGCGCAATCAGCCAACGGCGAATCATCGTGGTCGCGCGCCGTCTGAATGGACCCGATGGCAGCTTTGCCGGCATCGTGTATGCGCCAATTGACTTGAGCCAGTTGGGTCAGATTTTCCTGTCGCTTGATGTTGGCCACCGAGGATCCGTTTTCATCCGCCGAACAGACGGCGACTTTCCGCTGATTGCACGCCAACCAGACGTTATCGGCGACAAAAACGTGCTTGGCAGTATCACGCCCGCACCACAGTTGCTGGAATTTCTGCGCGGCAACGAGGACAGCGCCGAACTGGAAATCACCTCCACACATGATCAGGCAGCCAGAGTGATCGCGGTGCGCCGTATCCGGCAATACCAGCATGTGGTCGGCGTAGGTCTGTCATCCGATGAAATCATGAACAGCTGGCGCGAACAGGCGCTGAAGGAAGGCGGACTGGCGCTGCTGTTCATGGCGCTGTCGATTGCTGCCGCCATAGCATTTCACCGCAGCGGACGGCGGCAGATGGAATCACTGGCGGCGCTGGCGGCGCAGGAAGAAAAATTCCGCACCATCGCCGATTACACCTTCAACTGGGAGAGCTGGCTCGACCGCGACTGCAAGCTGCTGTGGGTCAGCCCGGCGGTCGAACATGTTACCGGCTATACCGCGGCCGAATGCATGGCGATGCCGGATTACCCGCTGCCAATGGCGCATCCGGACGATCTGGCTAATGCCACCCGTATTCGCGCCGACTTGGAAAGCGAGCGTTGCGATGAAGATGGTGTCGGCCGGGTTGAATCCCGCTTCGTGCGCAAGGATGGCGAAATCCGCTGGGGCGAACGCAGCTGGCGCAACCTGTTCGATGCCAACGGCAGCTTCATCGGCCAGCGCTCGGTCATCCGCGACATCACCGAGCAGAAACTGGCCGGGCAGCGGCTGCTGGAAGCGAAAACGGCGGCCGAGCACGCCAGCCGCGCCAAAGGGGAATTCCTGGCCAACATGAGCCACGAAGTACGCACGCCGATGAACGCCATCATCGGCCTGTCCACGCTGGCGCTGCAACAGGAGATTTCACCCGTCCTGCGCGATCACCTGTCGAAAATCAATGCCGCCTCGCACTCGCTGCTGACGATGCTGAATGACATTCTCGATTATTCGAAATTCGAGGCTGGCCGGATGCAGCTCGAATCGGTGCCGTTCTCGCTCGATACCGTGCTCGACAACGTCGCGGTGCTGTTTGCCACCAGCGCCGACAACAAGGGAGTCGATTTTGCGATTGACGTAGCACCCGGCGTGCCGCGCCAACTGCAAGGCGATCCGCTACGTCTGGGGCAGGTGCTGAACAATCTGGTCGGCAATGCGCTCAAATTCACCGAAGCCGGCGGGGTGCATGTCGCCATCACGCCGCTGGCGGCCGAAGCGGGATCCGCGCTACTGCGCTTCGTCATCCGCGATACCGGCATCGGCATCGCGCCGGATCGGATCGAGCAAATTTTCGAACCGTTCAGCCAGGCCGATGGATCGATCACGCGCCGTTTCGCCGGCACCGGCCTGGGCTTGAGTATCAGCGACAAGCTGGTCGGCATGATGGGCGGCAAACTGGTCGTCGAAAGCACGCCAGGCCAAGGCAGCACCTTCCACTTCGATCTGCGCTTCGCGCTGCCGGAACGACAGCAACAAGCAACCATTGCCCAACCGGCCATCAGCCTGCCGACCGCCATCGAAGCGGGCGACAATGACAACCCGGCCGTAATCGCGACCGCTGGCGACCCGAAAAAAGCAGCTGCGCTGGCAACGCATCTGGACACCCTGCTGGCGAACAATGAATTCGTGCCGAACGAACTGCTGCTTGAACTGAAACAGGCGATGGCCGGCCAGCCGCTGCAAAAGCAGCTCGAGGAAATGGAGCGCCACATCGACAATTTCGACTATGCCCGCGCCAAAGCCGCGCTATCCAGCCTGCAACTGTCCGTGGAGGCCACATGATCAAAAAGCCCAACAAGCCATCGGTGATGATCGTGGACGATACGCCGGCCAATATCCGCGTGCTGGCAGAATCGCTGCGGCGCGATTACCGTATCCGCGTCGCCACCAGCGGCAGGGAAGCGCTTGATCTGATCGCTCACGTCGGCCCACCCGATCTGCTCCTGCTGGACGTGATGATGCCAGAAATGGATGGCTACGAAATCTGCCGCCGGCTGAAATCCGCGCCGGAAACACGCAACGTGCCAGTGATTTTCGTCACCGCGCGCGCCGAAGCGGCAGACGAGGAATACGGGCTGAAGCTCGGCGCGGTCGATTACATCGTCAAGCCATTCCATCTGCCGATCGTGACCGCGCGCGTGCGCAACCACATCGAACTGAAACAGAAAACCGATCTGCTCGAATCGCTGGCCATGCTCGACGGCCTGACCGGCATTCCCAACCGGCGGCGATTTGACCAAACGCTGGCGGATGAATGGCTGCGCGCACGGCGCGATGGCGAGCGGCTGTCGCTGCTCATCCTCGACATCGATCACTTCAAGGAATACAACGACCATTTCGGCCATGCCGGCGGCGACCGCTGCCTGACGAAGGTGGCCGAGGCACTGGCGCAGGGAGTCAACCGCGCCGGCGATCTGGTCGCGCGTTATGGCGGTGAGGAATTCATCGCGCTGTTGCCGGATACCGATGCTGACGGCGCGCGCGAAGTCGCGGCGCGGTTCCGGGAAACGGTCGAATTGCTGGCGCTGCCGCACCCGCTGTCGCGCGCGGCCAGCCATGTCACCATCAGCGTCGGCTTCGCCACCCTCACGCCCGCCAGCGGCGGCGGCGCCGAAACGCTGCTGAAGCTGGCCGATACGATGCTGTACCGCGCCAAGGAACAGGGCAGAAACCGGATTTGCGGTCTGGACAGCGCTCAGGCTGCGGAGTAAAACACTGCCAGCCAGATGGTCGGCTGAAGCGGGTCGGTCCACTCGACCCGATGGCGCCGGTGCGACGCGATATCGACGAAATCGCCAGCGCGCAGCCGGCGCGGTTGCGGCTCATCCTCAAAGCGCAGCAGCGCCTCGCCCGCCAGCAACAGCACCCACTCCGCCTCCGGCTGGTCGTACCAGAATCCTGGCGGGCTGGCCTGGCCGGTTGAAACGATACGTTCAATCCGGACACCGGGTCGCGCCAGCAATTCGGTATAGACTTCGTCGGCTGACGGCGGCACGGGCGAGAACAGGTTGTCGCTCAAATTTTGCCTCCGCGCGGAAATAGCCGTCAGATTATTTTTTCGATTTCTTGCCTTTTTTCGACGGCTTGCCGGCGCCCTTGTCCGCTTTCTTCGACTTCTTGCCTGCGGCTTTTTTATCTGCGGCTTTCTTCACCGATTTCTTCTCGGCCTTGCGGCTGGACGATTTGCCACGCTTGCCTTTGCGTACCGTTGCCCGCTCAGCCACGGCAGCAGATCCTACCCGGCCTGCAACAGCCGGCACAGATTCTGCCGCCGACTCGGCTGCCGTTTCGGTTGCCTGCCCCGCAGACTGTTCCGACGATGCTTCTTCAGTCTGCTCATCAGCCTGCGCCACCGGTTTCGCCTGCGCCTTCTTCACCAGTTTCTTGCTGACGCGAACCGAATTAATCTGGCTAATCGCCTTTTCCATCGCGGCAATGCGCTGCGTCATCGCCGGATGACGGGCGGTAAAGCTGTCCGGCGCTTCGCTGGCCGGATGCTGCGAGGCCAACCGCTGCCAGAACGCCGGTGCGCCATCGACCCTCAGCCCGGCACGCGCCACCACCACCATCGACAGCCGGTCGGCCAGAGTATCCATCGCCTGCGGCACAGGCTTGAGCGCGGTCACCTTGCCGGCATCTGGCTGCACCTGCATCAGGTTGTTGATGATGTCGGCCGTTGCCTTGGCGGTCTGCATTTTCTGCGGATGACCAAGCAGGTTGTGCACCATCCCCTTGGCAATTACATATGCCAGTTCTTCATCCGAGCGCACAAAATTCATCATCCCGCGCGTCACCAGCACACGGCGACCATCGGCGTACATATCCACGCTGTCGGTATTGCCCAGTTCGATGCGGAACGCGCACGCAGACGTCAGCGGCACGCTCAGGGTCTGGTTCCTGCCGTCGCGCTGCACGGTCAGCTTGACGCTGTTCTGACCGACGACAAACGGCGCCAGCACCGCCGGCGCATCATATTCGGCATTCCTCCCTTGCGGCATCGGCTTGTTGGCGACCGCGATCAGGTTATCGCCCTTGCGCAGGCCAACGCGTTCCGCCCCGCTGCCCGCCATCACCGCCATCACCTGCAGCGGCTCGCCCAGGCCCAGCGCATCCCGTGCGGAATCGGCCATCGCATCGGAATATGAATAACGGTTCTTGGCGGTAAAACCGAGCAGGTTGCGCGCCTGTTTTTTGCAGATGGTCGCATTCTTCAGCAACAACGGGCCGGCAACATGATCGAGCCGTTCTTGCATCGCCGCAATCGCGCGCAACTTGTCATACGAGGCATTGCCACTGCTGGTCGGTGCGGTCGGCGCAACCGCCACAGCACTGTTCGCCGCCGCGCTCGCGGCAGTTTGCGGCTGTTCGGCTGACGTTCCCACCTGCAGCGGTTCCAGCGCCGCACAGGCGGCCAGCAGTAGCGCGGGCAACACGGCCAGCCAGCGCCAACGTCTGAAAATCGGTTGTCCAGTCATGATCAAATCTTTCCGGTACTGCCAAAACCGTCGGCGCCGCGCTCGCTGCTGCCGAATTCGTCGACAAGATTGAATCCAACCTGCGCCACCGGCACGATCACCAGTTGCGCCAGGCGCTCCATCGGGTTCAGCGTAAATGGCGTGCTGCCGCGATTCCAGGTCGATACCATCAGCTGCCCCTGATAATCCGAATCGATCAAACCAACCAGATTGCCGAGCACGATGCCGTGCTTGTGCCCCAGCCCGCTGCGCGGCAGGATCAGCGCCGCATAGCCGGGATCAGCGATGTGAATCGCAATCCCGGTTGGCACCAACTGCGTTTGCCCCGGCGCGATTTCCAGCGGTGCATCGAGGCAGGCGCGCAAGTCCAGCCCGGCGCTGCCCGGCGTTGCATACGCGGGCAACTGTTCCTTCATCCGCGAATCGAGAATTTTGACGTCGATGGTTTTCATTCGGTTACAACTCCGGCCAAACAAATTGAATCCTGATTTTGTCATTCCAGCGCGGGCTAGAGCGACGGCGAAAAACTATACCAGCCGTTGGGCGATGTTCGCGATCAATTGCCGCGCCAGCGCCTGCTTGTCGGCCTGCGGCAGTTCGACATGACCGTCATCATCAAACAGCACCAGCCTGTTTTGATCCAGGCCGAAAGTTTCATGGCCGATGTTGCCAACCAAGAGCGGAATCCGCTTTTTCTGCCGTTTTTGCTCGCCATACTCAAGCAGTTTTTCCGATTCGGCCGCGAAACCAACGCAATACGGCCGTTGCGGCAGCGCCGCGACCGACGCCAGGATGTCCGGATTCTGTTCGAAAGCAAGCTGCGGCGCATCGCCGCTGCCATCCTTCTTCAGTTTCTGCCCGCTCGCGTTCGCCACGCGCCAGTCGGCCACCGCAGCCACCCCGATGAACACGTCCTGTCCGTTCACTTGCGCCATCACCGCTTCGTGCATTTGCTGCGCAGTCTGCACGTCGATGCGCTTCACGCCATACGGTGTCGCCAGCGCGGTCGGGCCGGATATCAGCAGCACCTCCGCACCAGCCTCGCGCGCCGCGCGCGCGACCGCGTACCCCATCTTGCCCGACGACAGGTTGGTGATGCCGCGCACCGGATCGATCGGCTCGAATGTCGGCCCGGCGGTGATCAGCACGCGCTTGCCCGCCAGCACTTTCGGCTGCAAGGCCGCCACCACTTCCTGCAGCAATTCGTCCGGCTCCAGCATCCGCCCCATGCCAACATCGCCACACGCCTGCTCGCCCGCGGCCGGACCAAGAATGCCGACGCCATCGGCGCGCAGTTGCGCGATGTTCCGTTGCGTGGCCGGTTTTTGCCACATCTCGACATTCATCGCCGGCGCAACCATGAACGGCACATGCGCCGGCCGCGCCAGGCATAGCGACGACAGCAGATCGTCGGCGATGCCATGCGCCAGCTTGGCGGCGAAATTCGCGGTGCAAGGCACCACCACGAACGCATCAGCACTGCGCGTGACCGCGATGTGCGCCATGTTGTTGGTCACGCGCCCGTCCCACTGCTCGACATACACCGGATTGCCGGACAGCGCCTGCATCGTGACCGGCGTGATGAACTGGGTCGCGTTCGGTGTCATCACCACATTGACCGAAGCGCCCGCCTTGATCAGCGCGCGGCAGAATTCGGCGCTTTTGTAGCAGGCAATGCCGCCTGTCAGCCCGAGAACGATTTTCTTGCCAGCGAGTTCCATTCCGGTTCTCCCATACATTTCAGCCCGCATTATTTCCCGACGCGGCGCAATTCGTCCAGTATGAACATCAGCGCGCCGACGCAGATCGCGCTGTCGGCCACGTTGAATGCCGGCCAATGCCAGCCGCCGACGTGGAAATCGAGAAAATCGATCACGTGGCCATACAGCACGCGGTCGATCAGGTTGCCGACCGCGCCGCCGAGCACCAGCGCCAGCGCCCAGCAAAACAGTTTTTGTCCGGCGTGTTTTTTCAGCAGATACAAAATGAAGCCGACCGCGACAATGCCGATCACGGTGAAGAAATACCGCTGCCAGCCCGATTCGGCCGCGAGGAAGCTGAACGCCGCACCCTGGTTATACACCAGCACCAGATTGAAACCCGGCATCACGCGCAGCGATTCGCCATAGACAAACAGCTTGGTAATGGTGATCTTCGTCAGCTGATCGAGCAAGATGATGATCGCGGCAATTCCCAGCCACGGGATCAGGCTTGCGCCACCAACTGCCTGCAAACGTTTTTTGGTTGCCATCTTGCGCGCACTCGGTCAGGCAAATTTGCGCGGTTCGCCCGCGCCAAACAGGTTGCTGGCGCAGCGGCCGCAGAGGTGCGGATGCGCCGGATCACTGCCAACGTCGTCGCGGTAATGCCAGCAGCGGTCGCACTTCTCGAACGCCGACGGCACGACGCTGATCGCTTCATCCGCCTCGCTCACCACTTTTTCCAGCTTTGCCGCCGAGGTGATGAACACGAATTTCAGATCGTCGCCTAGGCTGGCCAGCGCATCGTACTTCGCGCCACTGGCCTTGATTTCGACTTCGGCCTGCAGCGACGAACCGATCTTGCCTTCAATCCGCACTTCTTCCAGCTGCTTCGTAATCTGCGCGCGCACTTCGCGCAGCGCCGCATATTTTTCCAGCAGCGCCGCACCATCGGCGATTGCCGGCAGCGGATAGAACAGTTGGGTAAAGATGGTTTCATCGCTGGCGGTATATTCCGCTTTCGATGCGAACACCGACCATGCCTCCTCGATCGTGAACGACAGGATCGGCGCCATCAGCCGCAGCAACGCCTGCGTGATGTGCCACAGCGCGGTCTGCGCCGAACGGCGCGCGTTCGACCCCGCGGCCGAGGTGTACAGCCGGTCTTTCAGGATGTCTAGATGGAAGCTGCCGAGATCTTCCGAGCAGTAGGTTTGCAGCTTCGCCACCACCGGATGGAATTCGTATGCCTCGTAATGCTTGAGCAACTCCGCCTGCAGCGCCGCCATGTTGGCAATCGCATGCCGATCCAGTTCCAGCAGTTGTTCGATCGGCAGCGCATCCCTGGCCGGATCGAAATCGGACACATTCGCCAGCAGGAAACGCAGCGTGTTGCGGATGCGGCGGTACGCATCGGTCACGCGCGTCAGGATTTCATTCGAGATGTTCAGTTCGCCGGAGTAATCAGTCGATGCGACCCAAAGGCGCAGAATGTCGGCCCCTAGCTTGTCGAACACCTGCTGCGGCGCGATCACGTTGCCGGCCGATTTCGACATCTTCTTGCCTTCGCCATCGACCACGAAACCGTGCGTCAACAGCGCCTTGTACGGCGCGCGACCATCGAGCATCGATGCAGTCAGCAGCGATGAATGGAACCAGCCGCGGTGCTGATCCGAACCTTCGAGATACAGGTCGGCCGGGAATGTGTGCTGCTGGTCGTGCGAACCGCGCATCACCGTCAGGTGCGTGATACCGGAATCGAACCAGACGTCGAGCGTGTCGCGGTTCTTCTCATATATCGCGGCTTCGTCGCCCAGCAATTCTTTCGGGTCGAGTGCCTGCCAGGCTTCGATGCCCTGCTGTTCGATCCGCTGTGCGATCTGCTCCAGCAGTTCAGGCGTGCGCGGATGCAGTTGGCCGGTTTCCTTGTGCAGGAAGAACGCCATCGGCACGCCCCACTGCCGCTGGCGCGACAGAGTCCAGTCCGGCCGGTTGGCAATCATATTCTGCAGCCGCACCTTGCCCCAGTTCGGGAAGAATGCCGTTTCTTCCACGCCGTTCAATGCCGCTTCGCGCAGCGTCGGGCCGCCATCTTTCGGCTTGAGGTCCATGCCGGCGAACCATTGCGAGGTGGCGCGATAAACGATCGGTGTCTTGTGCCGCCAGCAGTGCATGTAGCTGTGCGACGACATGCCGAAATTCAGCAGCGCGCCGACTTCACGCAGCTTGTCGCAAATCGGCTTCGATGCTTCCCAGATCGTCATGCCGGCAAACAGCGGCAGCCACGACGCATAGCGGCCATCACCCATCACCGGGTTCAGGATGTCGCCATCCTTCATGCCATTTTTCTTGCATGAGATAAAGTCGTCCACGCCGTAAGCCGGCGCGGAATGCACGATACCGGTACCGGTATCGAGCGTCACGTATTCTTCTGGATAAACCGGCGAAAAACGGCGGTAGCCTTCATGCACGTCGTAGAACGGATGCTTGAACTTGATGCCGGCCAGCGCCTCACCCTTGCAGGTCGCCAGCTTGTTCCATGTCGTCAGGCCGTACGCCTTTTGCAGATGGCAGTTGTGCGCATCGCCAGCGGCGGCGCGCATCGCGCGCTCGTCCGCCAGGATCAGCAAACCATTTTCGGTTTCGATCAGCGCATAGTCGAATTCCGGATGCACGTTCAGCGCCTGGTTCGACGGAATCGTCCACGGCGTGGTGGTCCAGATAACAATTTTGCCTTCGTCGGTCGGCAGTTTCGGCAGCCCGAACGCGGCCGCAATCTTTTCCGGCTCGGCAAAGGCAAAACCAACATCGATTTCCGGGTCGCGCTTGTCCTGATATTCGACTTCCGCCTCGGCCAGTGCCGAACCACAATCGAAACACCAGTTGACCGGCTTCAGCCCGCGATAGACATACCCCTTTTCCAGCAGTTTGCCCAGCGCGCGCAATTCGTTGGCTTCATTGCTGAAATTCATCGTCAGGTACGGGTTGTCCCATTCGCCCAATACGCCCAGACGGACAAAATCCTTCTTTTGCCGCTCGACCTGTTCGGCCGCATACGCGCGCGCCTTGGCCTGCACTTCGGCCACCGGCAGGTTCTTGCCGTGCAATTTTTCAATCTGGATTTCGATCGGCATGCCGTGGCAATCCCAGCCCGGCACGTAATGCGCATCGTAGCCAGCCATCGTCCGGCTCTTGATGACGATGTCTTTCAGAATCTTGTTGACCGCATGGCCGATGTGAATGTCGCCGTTCGCATACGGCGGGCCATCGTGCAGCGTGAACTGCGGCCGCCCCTTGGCCGCCTTGCGAACACGCTCATAGATTTTCTTTTCCTGCCATTGTTTGACCCATTGCGGTTCGCGCTTGGCGAGGTCGCCGCGCATCGGGAATGGCGTATCCAGCATGTTGACCGGATAATCCTTGTTCGGCTTGGCGGATTGGCCTTTGTCTTGCTTCTTGGACATAATTTTGTATGGAAAAGCTGTGCTGCACTAAAACCTGTCATTTTACCGCGAGAACGAGGCAGAAACGGTTTTTCGGCGTTTTACTGGCTCGACGTTTCTTCAGCGGCGGAAATAAGCGCGCGATTGCTCGACATCACCGGCAATCGCCGCCGTCAACTCGGCCAGACCGCCGAACTTGCGGTTGTCGCGCAGCTTTTGCAGGAACTCGACCTTCACCAGCCTGCCGTAACAATCGCCCTGATAATCAAGGACATGCGTTTCCAGCAGCCGGCGGCCGCTGTCGTCCACGGTCGGGCGCGTACCGATGCACGATACCGACGGCAGCGGCGCATCCGCTAGCCCGTGAACACGCGTGACGAAAATGCCGGTCAGCGCCGGCAACTGCTGCTCCATGCGCAGATTGAGCGTCGGAAACCCCAGATCGCGCCCCAGTTTCTTGCCGTGAATCACGCGCCCGGAAATCGCGTATGGATGACCGAGCAATTCTGCCGCACGCCCGAAATCGCTGTTGAGCAATGCTTCACGTATGGCGGAAGATGAAATCCGCAAGCCATTGACATCGACATCGGGCAACACCTCGACCTCGAACCCATGGTGTTTTCCCGCTTGGCGCAGATGCGCGACATTGCCGGCGCGGTTCGCGCCGTAACGGAAATCCTCGCCCACGATCAGCCACTTGACCTGCAACCCCTGCACCAGCACATGCTCGATGAACTGCTGGTGCGGCAAGGCGGCGAAATGGGCAGAGAAATGCTCGACAATGGCCCGGTCCATGCCGGCTTCGGCAAAACCGAGCAGCTTGTCGCGCAGGTTGGCAATCGTCGGCGGCACCTTCGACAAATCACCGCACAGCCGGGCAAAGTATTCACGCGGATGCGGCTGGAAAGTCATCACGGCAGCGTCGATGCCACGCAGCGTCGCCGCCGCGCGCACCCGCGCCAGCAACTGGCGGTGGCCACAGTGCACGCCATCGAAATTGCCGATCGCCAGCGCGCAGGGCCTGCGCGCATCGGCGGCGGGAATGCCGCGAAAAACTTTCATACCAAACAGGAATGCTGTTGCAAACGGGTGATTATAAAGGCTTTTGCAATCGCGGCCGAGCACAGCATAATAATGGGAACCGCTTTGCAAATGGACGCAATTAAAGGATACGACATGTGGCATCGATGCCGGCTTTGCCTGACCTTCATTCTGCTTCTGACTGCTGGCGCACACGCCGCCAGCCCAGCCGATCCATCGAAGATCGTGCATACCGTGTTCGAAGCAGCGGACGACGGTTTCGACATGGTGCGCACGCAGAATTATTATTCCGGCTGGGTTGCCGATGCGATTTTCGAAACGCTGCTGACTTACGATTACCTCGCGCGGCCGGCGAAACTGGTGCCGAACGCGGCCGAGGCGATGCCGAAGCAGTCCGACCACGGCAAGGTTTACACCTTCCGCATCAGGAAAGGCATCCACTTCACGCCCGACCCTGCATTCCACGGAAAAAGACGCGAGCTGACCGCGCGCGATTTCGCCTACTCGATCAAGCGGCTGATGGATCCAGCCAACCGCTCGCCGTCGGCCGGGTTTGTCGAAGGCAAGATCGTCGGGCTGGGTGCACTGGCCGCCAGGGCGAAAAAATCAGGCCGCTTCGATTACGATGCGCCGGTCGCCGGCCTGCAAACGCCGGATCGTTACACGCTGGTGATTCGCCTGAACCGGCCCGATCCGAATTTCCTGTACGTGCTGGCCTATGGCGGGCTGGCGGCGGTTGCGCGCGAAGTGGTCGAAACCTATGGCGCGCAAAGCGGCCAGCATCCGGTCGGCACAGGTCCGTACCGGCTGAAACAGTATGTGCCGCGCAGCAAGATCGTGCTCGAAGCGAATCCCGATTACCGTGGCTTCGTCTGGCATTTCAAGCCATCAGCCGATCCATACGACGAGCAAATCGTGAAGGAAATGCAGGGCAAGAAAATGCCGCAAATCGGGCGGGTTGAGATCGCGATCATCGAAGAAGAACAGTCGCGCTGGCTCGCGTTTCAGGAAGGAAAAATCGATTTCGACAAACTGCCGCAGGTGGCCGCGCCGAAAGTGCTGGCCGGCGAGCAGCTAAAACCGGAATTCGCGGCGCAAGGCATCCGGCTGGCGCGCGCGATCGAACCAGAAGTCACCTATACGATTTTCAATTTCAACGATCCGGTCACCGGTGGCTACAGCAAGGAAAAAATCGCGCTACGGCGCGCCATCGCCATGGCCTACAGCGTGCAGGATGAAATCACGCTGCTGCGCAACGGCCAGGCCAGTCGCGCGCACATGATCGTGCCAGCAGGCGTGGCTGGGCATGATCCGGGCTACCGCAGCAGCATCGCTTACGAGCCGGAACTGGCAAACCGGCTACTCGATCATTTCGGTTACCAGCGGGGCGCGGACGGTTATCGCACTCTGCCGGACGGCAAACCGCTGACGCTGAAAATCCACGGCGAGCCCGGCACCAGCTCAAAAACGATGGCGGAAATCTGGAAACGCGGACTGGATCGAATCAGTCTCCGCGCCGAATTCCCGATCAGCAATTTCGCCGACAATTTGAAGGCAGCAACCGAATGCCGGCTGATGATGTGGGGCGGCGCCTGGCATGCCGATTTCCCTGAAGGTGAAAATTTCCTGCAACTGCTGTATGGCCCGAATGCCGGCCGCGGCAACCACGGCTGCTATGCCTCACCGGCATTCGATGCGCTATACCGCAAGGCAATGGCACTGCCGCCTGGCGCGGCGCGACACAAGTTGTATGCGCAGATGAACCGGCAGATGGAAGCGGATACCGCGTGGTCACTGCATGTTTCGCGCGTGCGCAACTGGCTGGTGCGGCCATGGGTGCAGGGCTTCAAGAAGCATCCGATCCTGCAATCGGACTGGCAATACATCGACGTTGCAAGGCATTGACGACAGCCCAGAGCAAGGCTTTGGACGCCGTTTCTGCGCCAGCGACGCCAAAAATATACTGGTATGAGTATTTTTACATCACCAGCATTTACGTGTCCCAGGGGAGAAAATGACCTTATACTCCCCATATTTCCCAAATATTGTCGAGGATTTCCGATGGCCGTCCAGCCAACCGCACTCATCCCCGGCCTGACCGGCACGGCCGCAATCATCGTGGCCGAACAGCACACCGCGCGCCAGCTCGGCAGCGGCCGGATGCCGGTGCTAGCCACGCCCGCGCTAGCGGCATTGATGGAAGCAGCGGCGCAGCAGGCAATCGATGCGCATCTGCCGCCGGAACAGCAAACCATCGGCACTCGCATCGATCTGCGGCACCATGGCGCCACACCGGTCGGCATGCATGTGCGCACAACCGCCGAACTGACCGCCATCGACGGCCGCAACCTGACGTTTCATATCATCGCGCACGACGCAGACGAACAGATCGGCGAAGCGCAGCATGTACGCGTCGTTACCGGCACGCTCGCATTCGAACGACTGCTGCGCCGGAAAACCGCCGCCATGGCAAATGCAGCCGATTCCGGCCGCGCAAATTCCGGCACAAATGAATGAAAAGCGCAAACAGAAAGATAAAAACAAATAACCTTAATCTTGACCGTGGTCATGGTGCGGGTAATAATGTTCTCGCACAATTGAGATGCAATCCCTAAAGCTGTCATGTGTTTGTAGTGGATGTTTGCTAAATGCGCGGCAGTTTTTTGGTGCGAAGTCAGGCAAAAAAACGGAGAAGCATATTTCCGTGGTAGTTGTTTCAAACACACTTAAGGAGAGTAGACATATGGCTACAGAGGAGAAGTATGCAAACCGATGGGTACAGCTGGTACTTGGTATCATCTGTATGGCAACGGTAGCAAACCTGCAGTATGGCTGGACGCTGTTCGTGCAGCCAATTCAAGACAAGTGGGGCTGGTCGCGTACCTCGGTTCAGCTTGCATTCACCATCTTCATTTTCTTCGAAACCTGGCTGGTTCCGGTTGAAGGTTGGTGCGCAGACAAATTCGGTCCTGGGCCGACCATTATCGGCGGCGCTGTTCTGGCAGCTCTCGGCTGGATGATGAACTCCTGGGCTGACTCCCTCACCTTCCTGTACGCAGCAGCAGTCGTTTCCGGTATGGGCGCTGGCGCTGTTTATGGTACCGCTGTGGGTAACGCTGTTAAATGGTTCCCGGACAAGCGCGGTCTCGCGGCAGGTGCAACGGCAGCAGGCTTCGGTGCTGGCGCGGCATTTACCGTTATCCCGGTCGCTAACATGATCAACTCCTCTGGCTACCAGTCCGCGTTCTTCACCTTCGGTATCGGCCAGGGCATCGTGATCGCCATCGTTGGCTTCTTCATGCCGAAAGCAAAACTGCCGCCGCACATCAAGCCGGTTGCTCGCGTTATTTCGAGCAAGATGGACTTCACGCCGACGCAAATCATTCGTGAGCCAATTTTCTGGCTGATCTACGTCTGCTTCGTGGGTGTGGCATCCGGCGGTATCATGGCAACGGCATCGTTCGGCCCGGTTTCTCGCGACTACGGTCTGGCGAAAATCCCGGTCACGGTTCTGGGCGTAACCCTGCCGCTGTTGACGATGGCAATGTCGATCGACAACATCGCCAACGGTGCAACCCGTCCGCTGTGCGGCTTCATCTCTGACCGTATCGGCCGTGAAAACACGATGCTGATCGTGTTCGGTTGCGAAGGCCTGTCCCTGCTGGGTCTGGTCTTCTGGGGTCGTACACCGATGGGCTTCATGCTCTTCGCTGCTCTGACGTTCGCGTTCTGGGGTGAGATCTTCTCGCTGTTCCCGTCCATGTGCGCAGACACCTTTGGCGTGAAGAACGCTGCAGGTAATGCAGGTACCCTGTACACCGCAAAAGGCACGTCCTCGCTGCTGGTTCCGTTCGCAGCAGCACTGTCCGCAGGCGGCAACTGGGATCGTACCTTCATCCTGTCCGCATGTATCGCCTTCACCTGCTCCTTCCTGTCGTTCTTCGTTCTGAAACCGTGGCGTAAACGTTTCATCGAAGAAAACAACAAGAAGGTCGATGAAATGGCAGCAGCTGCAGCAAAAGCCTAATCACCTAAACTGCATGTAGCATGAAAACAGCGGCCTTCGGGCCGCTGTTTTTTTTATGAAGACCCGCATAACGAATCTGCCATTCCATGCTTAATATCCAGAAAATCCTGAACGAACGCACTTGGGAGTACGACTACGACGACAGTGAAATCGACGACATCATCTGGTCTGAAATCGCAGCCAGCCCGTCGATGGGCGATTTCGTCTGCTATCTGGTTCACAATCTGTCACATGCGAAACACCGCGCTGAAGCGCAGTCGCGCACTGCCGCGACAGGCAATGATGCCGATCCATCCCCGATTCACTATCCACAGGCTATCGAGCGCATCCGCACATTGGCGCAAAACGGCAATGCGACCGCCATGTTTCATATGGGGAAAGTTTATGCCTTCGGTATCGCCACGGAACGAGATTTGTCTGCTGCGATCGGCTGGTATCAACAAGCAACAGATCGAGGCGACATCCGCGCAAGCTGCAATCTCGGCTGGCTGTACCAGTCTGGCGATGGTGTCGCGGCAGACAAGGAAAAAGCTTTCAGACTGCTGTCTGCCGGCGCGGAAAACGGCATGGTGGTCGCCCTGGCGTCAGTTGGCGTGATGCTAGTCACCGGCGAAGGCTGTTCGCGCGACATCGTCACCGGCCTGCAAAAATTGGAACATGCGTTCGATGCCGGTTACCTGAATGCAGGCAATCACTTGTCCGACCTGTTTTTTGCTGGCGTTCATGTGCCGCAAGATGTAGAAATGGGGCATGAGTGGCTGCTGCGCGTGGCGCAAAAAGGCGATGCGCGCTCAATGGCCATCCTCGGACATCATCTGATCAGCGGCAGCCGCGGCAAACAGGATTACGAAAGCGGCATGAAGCTGTTCGCTTCCGCGCTCTCGCATGGCTTTGTAACCGCCCATCTGTGGCTTGGCAGCCTCTATCGCGACGGGCACGGGGTCGAACGCGATCTTGCTCAGGCGGCATTCTGGTATGGACAAGGCGCCGAAGCAGGCGACATTAACTGCGCACTCGCACTTGCCAGCCTTCAAACGGCTGAGGCAGCGGCAGAAAACCATTTGCAATAGTGATTGGGACAGCACCACTCGCTAGCATATTCGCGCTGTCCGAAGGCATTACCCCAGTTGCTTGATGCGGCGATACAGCGTGCGCTCGCTCATCCCAAGCGCACGCGCCAATTCCCGCCGACTGCCGCGAAAATCTGCCAACCACTGTCGCAGCATCACGTCATCAATATCCGCCGCCTCAACCGCCGAATCCTGCACGGCGGTTTCAGGCTGCGGCAAATGCTCCGGCATGATGCGTTCGCCATCGCACAACAGCGCTGCACGCTCAAGCATGTTGCGCAACTCACGCACATTCCCCGGAAACGAATAGCCCAGCAATTGTTGCAGCGCTGGTGGGGAAAGCGACAGCTGGCGTTCAGGGGCAACGCGCGCCAGCAGTGTTTTTGCCAGCATGGGCACATCACCAATGCGTTCGCGCAACGCAGGCACATGAATTGGGAAAATATTCAAGCGATAATACAAGTCTGCGCGGAAACTGCCCGCCTTGACCATCTGCAGCAAATCACGATGCGTGGCTGAAATCACGCGAATGTTCGCGTATTGCAGTTCGGTCGAGCCGACGCGGCGGAATGTGCCGGTTTCGAGCAGACGCAACAGCTTGACCTGCATCGCCAGCGGTATTTCGCCAACCTCATCAAGAAACAATGTACCGCCGGCCGCGGCTTCGACCAGCCCATGTTTGCGCGCTACGGCTCCAGTAAATGCCCCGCGCTCATGCCCGAACAATTCGCTCTCGAACAGTGTTTCGGGAATGCCGGAGCAATCGACGACAATAAATGGCTCTGCGGCACGACGGCTGGCCTGATGGATCGCCTGTGCCACCAGTTCCTTGCCGGTGCCTGACTCGCCCAGCAGCAGCACCACGGCATCGGATGGCGCCACTCTGGTTGCCATTGCCTGCATTTTCTTGAACGCTTCCGCCCGGCCGACCAACCCCTGCTCGTCATTGAACGCCTTGGTTTCACTGACGGGCTTCATTCGCTCGACAAAGCAAACGACCTCTCCTTGACGGTTGCGGATTGGCGTCAGTTCGATGCTGACATATTCTTCACCATGCGGCGTGTGATGCAAATGTACGTCGGATTCCTGCCGGCCGGATATGATGCTGCGCGCCAGCGGGCAAGTTTCGCCAGACTGATCGCAAGGCGCCGCGTAATGGTGCGACACTTCATAACATGTGCGCCCGATCACGGACGCGTCAGTGTGCGCATATGCGCGGAAAGCAGCATTCGCCGCCAGAATGCGATACTGGCGGTCAAACAATAGATGCGGATCGGCCTGTGCTTCGAGAAAACAGGCAAGTTCGGTAAATTGATCCATTTCGCGATTGTACCGCCATTGGTGCCACGACTACCATACGAGAAACCAACTGCATGCTTAGCCTCGGCGGGTTCAGTACTCCAACTCTGCCAAATGGAATCGAAATACCCCCGCCATCCATTCATCGTCAGTCATGCGATAGCGTCCTGCATGTCCGCCCAACCGCCCCGTCCTTTCGTTACAGCCCCTTGCGCTCAAACCAGACAAACAGCGGGATGCAGACCAACCAGAATGCAGCCACGATAGCCCAGGGGGGAACGCCCAGCACATCGGGTAAACCGATCTTGCCGTAGTCGGCCCAGGCCAGCACGGTCGATTTGAAGAACGGATACAGTTCGGCGTAAATCGCGGCTCCGGCAATCATCCCAGCAATCGCAAAAATTGCATGCCAGCGGCCTTCTGCGAGAGCCCCCACCGACGTGCCGGGGCAGAATCCCATGATGGCCCAGCCGCCACCAAACAGTGCGCCCCCTACCACCACGGCGCCGACGTTCATCGGTTTGTGTCCAAGCTGTATGACGCCTGCGCTGGATAACGCGACAATGCCAACCATGCCCACCAGAATCGCCGACAGCATGAACTTCACGATGGTCATGTCTTTCAGCAGCATCGCCCCAATCTGTTTATCAAAACGCAAGGCACGTCCCTTTTGCAACAGAAATCCGAATGCGATGCCGGCAATCAACCCCAACCACTGTGCTGTACTCATGATTTCCTCCGGTAAACAAGGTTAGCCACAAGAATGCCAACGCCAAAGAACATCGCCAGCGCAACAAACGCACTGACCGACATCTGCATCGAACCACTCAAACCATGACCGCTAGGACATCCATCTGCCATGCGCGCACCTATCATCGCAATGGCACCGCCAAGGACGGCCGCGATTGCCCTGCGCGCAACTGAAGGGCCAAAGCGCTCAACCCATGCAGGCGGTACACTTTCCAGCTTGAAACTTTTGTCTGTCAGTGAAGAAATTAGCGCACCAATAAAAATGCCGATCAGCAGCATGAACTGCCAGTCGACCGCGATTTTTTCCTTGATGAAATAAGCATTTGCTGCCACATGAGTGGTCGAAAATAGTTTTTCTATAAAGCCAGCAACCCGCACGAATGTGGTTGATGCACCCAGATAACTGGTTTTGCCTAGCCAGATGGTAGTGGCATAAGCCGACAATACCGCCAGCACACCCAGCAGACCACCAGCAACGTAAGGATTCCAGCCCCCGTCTTTAGTCCTGAGTTTCATGCGCCCTCCGTTCGATTAAGCAAACATTATATATTTTTCTTAATTGTACAAAAGACCCACGAAAAGTAAAGACTGCACAATAAAACCCCTACGCTTGAGCATAGTTTATAGACGGCAGCCCCGAACACTGCCAAACACCGCCAAATACTGCCACAATACCGCCAAACAGCACAAAATGGCGGCAATCATGTTCAAATAAATAATCACCACATCGCAACTCTTTGATTATTTTGTGTTTTCCAAAACAGAACCGGCAGGCATGTTTCTTGGATAGTGAATACCAAGCAAAGCACCGTACACCGCCTTCAATGACCAAGGAGATATAACAATACACATCGTGACAAGTTCGCTGCACGCCTAACGTAATTACCTCCTCACTTCTGGTAGGAATGACTACCCCGCCAAAAAAGCGGCCTCGGCAGTCATTTCTACCTTCGTTTTAATTCACTATTCGGGTTGACACGCTATTGATAAATATCAGGTATTGGGTAAAATGCCAGGTGCTTCTAAGCAGACTGGCCCTATTCCATTGAATAAATGGGGTTTTAGGGGCTTGAAAGCTATAAACCAACTCGCTTTACCAAGGCGATTTTTACCAGCTGGGCAGAACCCTTGTGGTCTGTTACAGGAACAACTAAATCAAAAGGAATTTTGAGATTATGTCGACTAAAGCATTAGAAGGTATCAAAGTGCTGGACTTCACGCACGTGCAAGCTGGTCCTGCATGTACCCAGCTGCTGGGCCAATTGGGTGCAGACGTTATCAAGTGCGAAATGCCGGGTTCCGGCGACGCCACCCGCGACTGGCTGCGTGACGTCGAAGGTGCAGACTCGCTGTACTTCACAATGTTCAACGGCAACAAGCGCGCGATGTGCCTGAACGCACGTACCGCTGAAGGCAAGGACATCCTGACCCGCCTGATCAAGCAAAGCGACGTGATGGTCGAAAACTTCGCGCCGGGCGCTCTGGACCGCATGGGCTTCTCCTGGGAAAACATCCAGAAGATCAATCCTGGCATCGTCCTGGCTTCGGTCAAGGGCTATGCTGAAGGCCACGCCAACGAGTCGTTCAAAGTATACGAAAACGTGGCACAGTGCACCGGCGGTGCAGCTTCCACCACCGGTTTCTGGGACGGCCCGCCGACGGTTTCCGGCGCAGCTCTGGGTGACTCCAACTCCGGTATGCACCTGTGTATCGGTATTCTGGCAGCACTGCAATACAAGAACCGCACTGGCCGTGGCCAGAAGGTTAACGTTGCAATGCAAGACTCCGTGCTGAACCTGTGCCGCGTCAAGCTGCGCGATCAGCAACGTCTGGAACGCACCGGCAAGCTGGACGAATATCCGCACAACGAACTGAAATTGCCGCTGGGCGATTCCACCCCGCGCGGCGGTAACGCAGGCGGCGGCGGTCAGCCGGGCTGGGTTCTGAAATGTAAGCCGACCTCGCCGGACGACACCAACAACTACGTGTACTTCACGGTTCAAGCTTCCGCATGGGCCAAGATTTGCGACATGGTTGACAAGCCGGAATGGAAAGACGATCCGAACTACAACACGTTCGAAGCTCGCCGCGACAAGTTCTTCCAAGTTATCAAGTACATCGAGTCCAAGTTCCAAGACAAGGACAAGCACGAAGTTACCCGTTGGGCAGCTGAGTACGACATTCCTTGCGGTCCGGTTAACTCCTTCAAGGAACTGGCACACGATCCGTCCCTGCGCAAGGTCAAGACCATCGTTGAAGTTGATCACCCGGTCCGTGGCAAGTACCTGACCATCGGTTCCCCGATCAAGTTCTCGGAGTCCGAAGTCGAAATCACCCGCTCCCCGATGCTGGGCGAGCACAGCGAAGAAGTTCTGAAGTCGCTGGGTTACTCCGACGCAGAAATCGCAGCGATGGTTGCTAACGGCACCACCGCTCTGTACGGCAAGTAATCTCTGTCTTTCGGCAGAAATAAAAACGGCGCCTTCGGGCGCCGTTTTTATTTATATATGCTGTTTGAATCCCTTACGCGCATCGCCACTGCTCAAGGCGAGCGCGCTTTTCGTGTACGTGCTTCTGTTGCAATACCGCTTCAGGACAAATGTGCTCCATCCCGATAACCGCTCTTCCCACGGAAGGCTGCACACTGCTTGAAGGCAGGCAGGGAAACAGCCTCATTGACACCTGCACAGAAACGACTGGTCAGCTTTAGCAACTCCTTGATGTCGCGCCCACTTGAGTTCGGGAATGTTTCGACCAGTTCCTGAACGAGGCTGTCGGAGATGGGGATGCGGAATTGATCGGCAAGCGTACGCCACAGACGGATGGCGTCTTCGCGTGGGGGAATTTCATAGCGAATGACCGCAATGCAACGGGAAAGAATGGCATCGTCGACATCGTCCATGCGGTTGGTCGTCATGAAGAGCAAACCGTTAAAATATTCCAGCGTGCGCAAAAATTCAGCAACGATGGCATTGTGCTGCATGTCATTGTCACGCTTGCGGATGTAAACGTCGGCCTCGTCCAGCAGCAGGATGCATTCCCAGCGGGCGGCGCGGCGCAAAATTGCAGCGAGCGAAGATTCAACCGATTCAGCAGATGTGCCGAGCTGACCGGAATGTACGCGATATAGCGGCTTACCCACGACTTCAGAATACACTTCTGCGGTAAGGGTTTTGCCCAGGCCGGGAGCGCCCATGCAGAGGATGGTCGTGCCGCCCGATTTTCCCTCGATGATGTCGTCCATCAGCATGTCCATGCGCGACGTCAGAATATCAATCAGAATGCGGTGCTGCTGCGGCAAAACCAGCTTGTCGCGCAAACCAGGACGGTACGAATACTCCTCCAGATTCTGCACATGGACCCAGATGTTTTCATGCAGCTCCAGATGGAACATGTGGAGGTAGCAATGCAACGGAATGCGGGTGAAGTCGAGACCATGAACACAACCCGCGCGACGGTCTGTATTAACTTCAATTCGTCGGCTAATCATTTCCTCGTCATTAATGCATTTGACGGGAATGTCTTTCTCGAAGCGATAGAACTCAAGTCCATCTAGGCGCTTTTCCGGACTCAGCAGGAAAGCATGATTACGCGCATAGAATTGCTTGCCCGACTGAGGCTGAAACCGTTGAAAGCGCGCAACCTGTGCTTCGTATTCGGCCTTAAATTCAGGGCACTCCCGGAAAAAACCTTTGCGTGCCAGCAGTTCCGGGACTGTCCATTGCCCCATTTCGCGACGCCGAAACAGAATCGCATTGGTCATGCCAGAACGCCACATTTCAGCATTGTCCGCATCCTCTTCTTGCCGATTGGCCGACTGCATCGTATTGGCCAGCAGGCTGATGGCAACGAATGGCAACCCGGTCCCCTCAGGGGGTTCAATGTATTCAATCGAATCAACCAGCCACGGCAACAGGATGCCATCCCGGTTACGACGATACAGCCAGCCGTCAATCGCATGCCGCGACAGGTATGCCACAATCGCCGGCACTAATTGCAGCAGATCATCCACCACCTGAGCACCATTGTCCTGCAGAATATTTCTCAAGGCGATAATCTGAAACTGCAAAGACAAGTCTTTATCTTGCTTGGCCAGCTTGTCCAACTGCTCAAGATCATGCTCACTGAAAAGGCGGGAAGGCACCACGATTTTGCCTGAGGTTAGCCCGTGCGAAGACAATCGTTCGACCAGGGGGGTGTCAGGCAAAAGGTGAGGAATCAGTTTTGTGGCAAAAGGTATGGCGATATCAAATTCCATATTAATCCAAGCTGTCGACAAGTGAATGCGATTTTACGCGATTCGTATTCGTGAAGCGGGCTCGATCTGAAGTTTTGCTGGCGTCCTGTTTGTTATCGCATAGAACCGGCGCGGCACATGCCATTCGTTGCCAAGCGCGATAACTTACTTGAGGGATGCTTAATGGTCGGAGGATTTGCTCCGATTGAGGAAAAAATCCACAGCCCTTTCCACCACGTGCGGGTGAATGACATGCCGGCCATTGAATTCGAAGTACTCGACTTCGTAGCCGGCTTCCTTGAGTTGCCTGACGTGTTTTCGTCCGCTGGCATCGATCGGCAATTGCTCGTCTTCAGGGCTGTGAGCGATGAAAATGAGCGGCTTGCCAATGGGCTGATAGGCATTCATAAAACCGCCGGACAGCGCGATCACATGGCTAAGCCGGTCGCCATTGGAAACACCTATCGAAAGCGAGTAGCTAGCGCCATCGGAAAACCCGCAAAATCCAAAATGATTGCGGTCAATTTCGTAGCGAGAAGCGATTTCAGCCAGCGCCTGGTCGAGCCGCTCCAAATCGGGGCCATTGCCTGCGATGGTCAGATCCCAGGTCGCGAAAGTGGACTGAGGCACCAGCAACAGGAAATTGCGCTGGTGTGCATGGTGCTCAAAAAATGGGAGCACCTTTTCAGCGCTTCCATTCGCACCATGAAACATCACCAGCAACCGTACTGGCTTGCTGGCTTCCATCCCTTCCGGCACGACCAAGATTGTATCGCGCTCTGCCGACAGGCCAAGCCGGTGCCGTCCCGGCGGGAACGGCGGCTTGACCGGTGCTGTAGGCGAAAAAGACAGCCGCCCAAGAATCGACGGAGGAAGAAAGGAAAGATCAAGGCCCTCAAGCCCCAATTTGGACAGATCAATCATGCGCTCGTCGAAATTTGCAGAATAATGTTGGATTGCATTATAACGGCCTTGTCGCTTGAATTAAGGCATAAATCCTGCATGCTTCCGAAACCGGTCAGAATTTGCTGTGATGCATCAAAACACGACTCTGGCGAATATGAGTAGAATGGAAGCGCTGCTTCTTCTTTTTAACGATGAGAGGGAATTAACATGAGCAATGTACCTGCGATTGACATCGGCATTTCGGCCAAGGATCGCGCGGCCATCAGCGACGCGTTATCCAAGGTGCTCGCCGACAGCTTCGTGCTGTACCTGAAAACACACAATTACCACTGGAACGTGACTGGTCCGATGTTCCAGACGCTGCACCTGATGTTCATGGATCAATACACTGAACTATGGAATGCACTGGATGCCATTGCCGAACGCATCCGCTCGCTCGGTTATCCGGCACCTGGCACGTTCAGGGAATTCCTGAAACTGTCGTCCATCAAGGAAGTCGAGGGTACATTGAGCGCAGATAGCATGATCCGCGAATTGATTGCCGGACAGGAGGCTGTCACCCGCTCCTGCCGTGCAGCACTGGCTGTAGCCGACAAGGCGGACGACCAGCCTTCGGTCGATATCATGGTGCAGCGCCTGCAAATCCATGAAAAAAATGCGTGGATGCTCAGAAGCCTGCTCGACGCAAGTCCGTCGGCCCCGGTCAAGGCCGTCAAAGGCAGGAAAAAGTAAAGCCCTAAGGAATTGGCCGGTGCATCATTGCACCGGCCTTGACTGTCACTCTTCCAGCGGCGCGAAAATCGCTTCCAGATCTTCCGGCGTAATCTGTACGTTCTGCGTTTCGCCGGCAGCAAGCATTGCGCGCGCCAGATCCGCTTTTTTCTGCTGCAGCTCCTGAATCTTCTGTTCCAGCGTGCCGTTGGCAATCAATTTGTAGACGAATACCGGCTTGTCCTGACCAATGCGCCAGGCGCGATCGGTCGCCTGCGTCTCAGTTGCTGGATTCCACCACGGATCGTAATGAATCACCGTATCTGCCGCGGTCAGGTTCAGGCCGACGCCGCCAGCCTTCAGGCTGATCAGGAACAACGGTACTTCGCCCTGCTGGAACGAACGGATGGCGGCAGCGCGATCGACCGTATCGCCAGTCAGGAGTGCATACGGAATGTCGCGCGCCTTCAGCTCAGCCTCGATCAACGTCAGCATGCTGGTGAACTGCGAAAACACCAGAATGTTGCGTTTTTCCGCCAGCAACTCTTCCAGCATCTCCATCAGCTCAGCCAGCTTGGCCGATGCAGCAGCGTTGATGCGGCCGTGCCCACCTTTCACCAGCCGCGGATCGCAACAGACCTGCCGTAATTTCAACAGCGCTTCCAGAATCACGATCTGGCTGCGTGCAACGCCCTTTTTAGCAATTTCGCTACGAATCTTGGTATCCATCGCCAGCCGCACAGTTTCGTACAGGTCGCGCTGTGCGCCAGTGAGTTCGACACTGCGGATGACCTCGGTCTTCGGCGGCAATTCCTTCGCCACCTTGTCTTTCGTGCGGCGCAGCAAAAATGGCTTGATGCGTCGCGTCAGCAGATTGCGGCGCGCCTCGTCGCCAAGCTTTTCAATCGGGTTGCGAAAATCGGTATTAAAACTCTTTTCGTCTCCCAACAGACTCGGCAGCAGGAAATGGTATTGCGACCAGAGTTCGCCCAGATGGTTTTCCAGCGGCGTGCCCGTCAGGCACAGCCGGTGGCGCGCACGCAGCATGCCTGCCGCCTGCGCCGATTTCGAGCGCATGTTCTTGATGTATTGCGACTCGTCGAGAATGATCATGTGGTATTCGTGCGCCTGCAGCATCTCCTCGTCACGCGGCAAAAGCGCATAGGTCGTCAGTACCAGATCGTGCTGACCGATCAGATCGAAGCGCGGCATTCGCTCTTTGCCCTGCAACAGCAGCACGCGCAAATCTGGCGCGAAGCGCGCGGCCTCATCCTGCCAGTTGCTCATCAGACTGGTCGGCGCAATCACCAGCACCGGCTTGTCCAGCCGCCCGGCTTCCTTTTCGGTCAGGATGTGCGACAACGTCTGGATCGTCTTACCCAGCCCCATGTCGTCGGCCAGAATGCCGGCAAAACCGTATTCGCGCAGAAACTGCATCCATGACAGGCCATCGACCTGGTAATCGCGCAACGACGCGGTCAAGCCTTTCGGCGCTTCGACCCGAACGACACCGCCAAATTCATTCAGCTTCTGACCGATTTCCAACAAATTTTCGCCGCCTGACCAGCGCAACTGCGTTGCCGCCGCCAGCTCTGCCAGCCGCGCCGCATCGAGTTTTGACAACCGCAGCCTATCGGTTTCCAATCGATCGCTGAAATACAGTTCACCCAGTGTGCCGAGAATCGGTTTCACGCGCTTCCATGGCAGCGCCACGCGCCGGCCATCCGGCAGCGTCGCCAGCAATTGATCGTTGTCGGCATGCGCCGCCAATGCCTGCGGATCAAAATCGAATGGCGCATTGCGAATCAGCGTCACCAATACTGGCAGCAACGACACACGCACGCCGTTGACGACAATGCCGAGTTCTAGCTCGAACCAGTTCTTGCCCGGCTCATTGGTGTTGTCCTCGACGGCAGCATACCAGTCGTCGATTTCAGTCAGTTCGTAACGATATTCTGGCGTCTTGTCGATGCGCCAGCCGCGCACCACCAAGCCAGCAAGTCCGTCACCAATGAAACGCATCCATTCCGCCTGCGACGGCAGTTCAAGTGCGCCAGCGATCGCGCGCAGCAGCGAAGCCGGCTTGCGCGGCGCGGCGAAACCGAGCGCAACCAACACTTGGCTGGCATCGTTTTCCACCTGCTGCTGGCGCACGATACGTTCGATGCTGTCGTTGCGTTCGCGCACGATCGGACCAATCTGTCCCGGCAGCACCATTTCGCCATCGTAATCAAACGCCAGTACCGCATAATCATGCCAGCGCTCGCCATGCCGCGTCGGCTGCGCCACGCTGCCCAACGTCAGACATGGCACCGGCCTAATGTCTTCGCGTACGGTTTCCTGCACCTGCTCCGGCAGCGGCACAATCGCATTCAACCCCTGCGCCAATAACAGATGCGACACCACCGGCTTGTCGTCAGCCGACAGTACCGGCGCTTGCGCAACCAGTTCCTGCAATTCCTTCACCGGCACCGCAGCGATGCCGTCCTGCTGGCGCAATTCGCCACACGACAGGTTGTCCACATACCACGGCGGACTGGTTGGCAGGATGTAATCCATCAAGCCATTGCCGGAAACCGGCGGCTCGAACTGCCACGACAGACGCAGCGACGCGCCCTCTTCGCGCCAGACTAGACCCGCGGCGCGCGTCGGCGCCTCTTTCAGCGGAAACAGCAAACCCTTGGCCATGTCGGCGTATGAATTCGTCCATAGCAGCCGCTGCTCGCCAATCAGCATTCGTAGCAATTGTGCGCCAATTTTGCCGCGCGGCTCTGACGCGCTGGTCGCCTGCGACGCGACCCCGCTGCGCATCGCGATGAACAGCCGCACCAGATCGAGATCTTCCGGCTTGACGTAAGCAGGCGTGTTGGTCAGCAGGGTGTGCAGTTCGCTGACGGGGCTGGCCATCGAAATTTCGCCATTCGGCCGCAAACGTCCCTTGCACACAGCCAGCAGCACATGCCGGCCGCTCCTGTCAGGCGACAACACAAACAGCAAACGGTAGGCGGAAGCTGCAGCATCCCCTTCTTCGGTTACCTGACGCTGGGTCTGTGCAGCGCGCTCAACCCGCTGCAACCAACTGGCAACGCCGGTCGGCAAATTTTGCAGCGCATCCGACAACCCGGTCGAAGCCGCGGCCGCGCTTTCCTGCTCCATGAATGCAATTAGCGCTGCCGCGACATGGCGGCAATTGTGTCCTACCGCGCAATTGCACACGCCATCGAAATTGATGCCCTTGCGCGTCGGATACAACAGGATGTCCTGCTGGAACAGCTTGTCGCCATCGCCGCGCACGCTGGATTTGATCGAATTGCCCACCAGGCTGATTTCGCACACATTGCCGTTGCGCACGAACTCGCTGCCGCGCTGAATAATCGCGGCTTCGAAATGCTTGCGGATGTCATCAATCGTGAAATACATGATCCCGTTGAATCGAATTTGTAGCGAACAAAGGCGACCAAAAGTGCCTATTATCCACCAAAATCCACGCCAGCAAAACGGGAAAAATGCGGTTCCGCGATTTTTTTGTTGCACTTCTACCATATCGCACCACCCAATATACTCCCACCTGTATTTTTAAACAGCCAGCAAAATCGAGGCCAATAACATCATTTTTGGCACATACCCCAGCATTAATCCTAAAAATACCAAAAAACACGGTTCACCGCTGGCGAATTCGCACAAATTGCGTATCATCTGCACCCTTGATTTTTTCAGCAAGGACTTGTCATGCTGCCAACCATCGAACAACGCCTGGCCATTGAACTGGCCGCCCGCCCGAACCAGATCGCGGCCGCGATCTCTCTGCTCGATGATGGCGCCACCGTGCCCTTCATTGCCCGCTACCGCAAAGAGGCTACCGGCGGACTGGATGACATCCAACTGCGCCTGCTGGAAGAGCGGCTGCGCTATTTGCGCGAACTAGAGGACCGTCGCGCGGCAGTGCTGAAATCGATCGACGAACAGGGCAAACTGACGCCCGCGCTGCGCGAAGCCATCCTTTTGGCGGAAGACAAGGTGCGGCTCGAAGATCTGTACCTGCCATACCGGCCCAAGCGCCGCACACGCGCGCAAATTGCAATCGAAGCCGGCCTGATGCCACTGGCCGATGCGCTACTAACAGCGCCGACGCTGGAACCCGAAACCGAAGCGGCAAAATACCTGAAACCCGCCTTCACCTCCGAAAACGGCGATAACCCTGGTGTGCCGGATGCGAAAGCAGCGCTCGATGGTGCGCGGCAAATCCTGATCGAGCGCTTCGCCGAAGATGCCGAATTGCTGCACAGCCTGCGCGATTACCTGAATGAACACGGCGTAATCGAAGCCAAAGTTGCCGCCGGCAAGGAAGATGCGGGAGCGAAATTCGCAGACTATTTCGATTTTGCGGAAAACATTGCCGCCATCCCGTCACACCGTGCGCTGGCGCTGTTCCGCGGTCGGCGCGAAGAAGTGCTGAACGTCACGCTGAGGCTCGACAGTGAGCAAGAAAAACCGAAATGGAATGCGCCGCACAACCCATGCGAAGGGCGCATCGCAGCGCGCTTCGACATCCGCAACCAGCAGCGCGCGGCCGATCCGTGGCTTCTGGACACGGTACGCTGGGCCTGGCGCGTGCGCATTTCAATGCACCTCGAAACCGAACTGATGAGCGCATTGCGCGAACGCGCAGAACTGGACGCAATCCATGTGTTTGCCCGCAATCTGAAAGACTTGCTGCTGGCCGCCCCTGCCGGACAACGCGTGACCATCGGCCTGGATCCCGGCTTGCGTACTGGCGTCAAGGTGGCGGTGACCGACGCCACCGGCAAGGTGGTTGCTACCGACACGATTTACCCGCACGCACCACGCGATGACTGGGATGGGTCGCTGCATCGTCTGGCTGCCCTGGCAAACGCAAATCACGCCACATTGATCGCCATCGGCAACGGCACCGCTTCGCGCGAAACCGACAAGCTGGCACAGGACCTAATTCGCCTGCATCCGGAACTCAAGCTCAACAAGATTGTCGTGTCCGAAGCTGGCGCATCCGTCTATTCCGCCTCCGAATTTGCATCGCAGGAATTGCCAGAACTGGATGTGTCGTTGCGCGGCGCGGTATCGATTGCGCGCCGCCTGCAGGATCCGCTGGCAGAACTGGTCAAGATCGACCCGAAATCGATCGGCGTCGGCCAGTACCAGCACGATGTCGCACAGACCAAGCTGGCCGACTCGCTTGATGCGGTAGTCGAGGATTGCGTGAATGCAGTCGGCGTCGATGTGAATACCGCTTCGGCACCGCTGCTGGCGCGAGTATCTGGCTTGAATGCCAGCGTCGCTGCCAACATCGTCCGCTACCGCGACCAGATGGGGCCATTTGCCAGCCGCGCCGATCTGAAAAAAGTGCCTCGCCTGGGCGACAAGACTTTTGAACAGGCTGCAGGCTTCTTGCGCATCACTGGCGGCGCCAATCCGCTCGATGCATCCGCAGTGCATCCGGAATCATACCCACTGGTTGAAAAAATCTTGGCCGACTTGGGGAAAAAAGTGCAGCAAGTGATTGGCGACGGCAAGCTGCTCAAATCGCTAAATCCGGCCAAATATGCAGACGACCGCTTCGGCGTGCCGACCGTGACCGACATCCTGACCGAACTGGAAAAACCCGGGCGTGACCCTCGGCCGGAATTCAAGGCAGCAAACTTCAAGGAAGGAGTGACCGACATCAAGGATCTGCGGCCAGACATGATCCTTGAAGGCGTGGTAACGAATGTCGCCGCATTCGGCGCGTTCGTCGATATCGGCGTGCATCAGGACGGACTGGTGCATGTATCTGCGCTGTCGGACAAGTTCGTCAAGGATCCGCACCAGGTGGTGAAGGCTGGCCAAGTGGTGAAGGTCAAGGTGCTTGAAGTTGATATCAAGCGCCAGCGCATCAGCCTGACGATGCGGCTAGGCGATCAAGCCGCGCCGATGAAAGACAAGGGTGCGCCACATTCAATCAGACGCCCGGCGCACACAAAAACGCCGCCAGTGACCAATGCCATGGCGGCGGCTTTTGCCAAAACTACCGCTGGCAACCGTTAAACCGATCGCCAGTCAAGCACCGGAGAATACTCTCCGGTCAGCCTAGGCAGGATCAGGAACCCTGACCCGGCTTTGCAGCAGCTTCAGCTACTGCGTGCAGCGTATCCATCTTGTCTTGCGGATAGAACGAATCGTTCAGCTCAACCGCAGCCAGAGCAGGCTGCTGGATGCTTGCGGGCGCATAACCGAACCACTCCCTCGGGCTCTTCGATTGGGCCGGAGAAAGATAAAGACTCCATCCGACAACCGTGATGATCAAGGTTGCCGCCATGATGTACAGGTGCGCACGCTCAAGTAGTGTGCCTTTGCTGTCGTGCATTTTTAGCTCCTAAGAAAAATAGAACAAACCTGCCATGATCGCTTGTGGCGCCCATGACGCATCAACTAATGAGCAAATACAATGCCAGCCATCGGGCAACCATCAGGAAGTGGGGAAACGGTTGGAAATGATAAAAACTTGCCCCAAACAACGCCAATTCGACGATTGACTACCACTTCAGCCACAGAAATGGCCGGCAAATCTGTCATGCACTCGATCCCCTCGACATTTTTCGACATTCTTCGACATCCACGTCACGCTGTCGACGCCCGCGTTTGCCGCCGCAACGATTTGTTGCCGCTGAACTGCCCAAGCGGTCTGGCCTCTGGCAAAATGGCAGAATTGAAAAACCATTATTGTGGGAGGACGAAATGAAACTGTGGAGCGATTCCTTTGCCGACAACGGCAAGATTCCCGGCAAATACGCATTCTGCGTAATCGACCCGGCCACGCGTGTAACGCTATCTGATAACAGGAACCCGCATCTGGCGTGGAGCGATATACCAGCGGGTACCCAGTCGTTCGCGCTGATCTGTCACGATGTCGATGTCCCTTCGAAGGGCGATGACGTGAACCAAGAAGGGCGCATGATCCCGTCCGACCTGCCGCGGGTCGATTTCTTCCACTGGACGCTGATCGACCTGCCACCGACGCTGACTTCGATTACCGAAGGTGAATTTTCCAGCGGCGTGACCGCGCGCGGCAAGTCCGGCCCGGCTGCAGCACGCGGCGCGCGCCAAGGCATCAATGACTATACGCCGTGGTTCGCTGGCGACCCTGAGATGAAGGGTGATTATTTCGGCTATGACGGCCCTTGCCCGCCGTGGAATGACAGCATCATCCATCATTATGTCTTCACACTGTATGCGCTTGACGTGCCCAAACTGGCGCTCGAAGGCACGTTCACCGGACAGCAAGTGCGCGATGCGATCAACGGGCATGTTCTGGCGGAAGCCAAGATCACCGGCAGCTACACGCTGAATCCAGCGCTGGCAAAGTAGCACCCACACGAGGCACAGGCAGTGAGCGAAGCAACCGAAATCCTGATCATCCGCCATGGGCAAACAGCCTGGAACAAGGAAAAGCGCCTGCAAGGACACAGCGACATCCCGCTGAATGAACGGGGAATGCAGCAGGCGCTTGCCTTGGGCGAAGCGCTGAAACACGAACCACTAAATGCGATTCTTTCCAGCGACATGCAACGGGCACTGAAGACCGCCGAAGAAATCGCGCGGTGGCATGAACTGCCGGTTCAGGTTGATCACAACTTGCGCGAGCGCTGTTACGGCGTCTTCGAAGGCATGCATCCGGACGAGATCGAACAGCAATATCCGGCATCACACGCCGCATGGCATGCGGCCGACCCGGATCACGTGTTCCCACCCGGTGAGCGCATCGCCGAAAGCATCAGACAGTTCTACCACCGCGTAATGTCGGCACTGACGCGCTGCGCCCAACAGCATCCTGGGCAAAAGGTAGCGATGGTCGCGCACTTCGGCATCGTCGAATCGGCATATCGCGCGGCGAACCGTATCCCACTCGGCGAACGGGTACGAATGCCGGTGCTAAACACCAGCGTCAACCGGTTCGCCGTCACCACCGATGGCGAAATCACGCTGCTGGCCTGGGGTGAAGCCTCACATCTTGAACCGCTGCGCAAACCGGTCGAATATCTGAAGCATTTCTGACAGCCGCCAACGCGGCTATTCGCGCTCTAGACATACGGCCTAACCGGCAGTCCCGCTCCCCGATGCTGGATTCAGCAGATTGTGCGCCACTGCGTACTGAATGATTTCGGACAGTGATTGCATCTGCATCTTTTGCTGAATGCGTGTCTTGTGCGTGCTGACGGTTTTGACAGACAGATGCAACTGCTCGCCGATTTCGGTCAGTGTCCTGCCGTTGACCAGCAGCGTGAACACTTCGAACTCGCGGTCGGACAACTGCTTGTGCGGCAACTCCTTGGTCGGCGACATAATGTTCAGCGCCAACTGCTCGGCCACTTGCGCACTGATGTACGGCCTACCCGATGCAACACGGCGAATCGCACTCACCAGTTGCGTACCAGCGCTTTCCTTGGTCAGATAACCTTGCGCGCCAGCGCGAATCGTGCGAACGGCGTACTGTTCCTCGTCATGCATTGTCAGGATCAACACCGGCAGCTTTGGCGCCTCGGTCTTGACCTGGCGAATCAAATCGATTCCGTTTCTGCCCGGCATCGACAAATCCAGCAGCAGCAAGTCGAAATCGCCTCTGCGCACGCAGTCGATCACTTCGAAACCATTGGTCGCCTCACCCACGACCGTAATGTCTTCCGCGCCTTCAAGAATGCGCTTCAGGCCTTCGCGCATGATGGTGTGATCGTCTGCGATGATAATTCGTATCATTGGCGCTACCCGAAAAGGAAGGTTGGGAATGCAACACCGGCTTTTGCCAGAATTTTATACCGACAATGACGGCAAAATGCGAAATCCGTGCATTCCGCCAGACTCGCTACGGTAGAATGTCCCGATATTTGTTATCGCATCCGATATTCATCCCATGAGCAACGAGCAAACCAAAAGCGCGAATGCGCCATCATCGTCCAATTTCCTGCGCGCGATCATCGAATCCGATCTGAAGACCGGCGCTTATCAGCGCGAAGGACTGCCGCCAGTCATCACCCGCTTTCCGCCGGAACCCAATGGCTATCTGCACATCGGCCATGCGAAATCGATCTGCCTGAATTTCGGCCTGGCGCGCGACTATGCCGGCCGCTGTCACATGCGCTTCGACGACACAAACCCGACCAAGGAAGAGCAGGAATTCGTCGATACAATCCTCGACAGCGTGCGCTGGCTGGGGTTCACGTGGGAACATCAGGGCGAAGCGCATCTGCATTACGCCAGCGACTACTTCGACCGGCTGTACGAGATGGCAGAATATCTGATCACGGCTGGCCATGCATATGTTGACAGCCAGAGCGCGGAAGATATGGCGAAAAATCGCGGCAACTTTTCCGAACCGGGAAAGAACTCGCCATTCCGCGACCGCCCGGCAGCCGAATCGCTCGATTTGTTCCGCCGAATGAAAGCCGGCGAATTCAAGGATGGCGAGCATGTGCTGCGTGCGAAAATCGACATGGCATCGCCGAACATGAACATGCGCGACCCGGCCATTTTCCGCATCCGCCACGCGCATCACCACCGCACAGGCGACAAATGGTGCGTCTATCCGATGTACGACTACACGCACCCGATCTCGGATGCACTGGAAAAAATCACCCATTCAATCTGCACGCTGGAATTTCAGGATCACCGGCCGTTCTATGACTGGATTCTGGCGCGGCTGGCAGAAGGTGGTTATTTCGATCAGCCGACGCTGCCGCACCAGCATGAATTTGCACGGCTGAACCTGACGTATGCGATCACCAGCAAGCGCCGTCTGCTGCAAATGGTCGAGGAAGGCATCGTCGACGGCTGGGACGACCCGCGTCTGGCGACCATCGTCGGCATCCGCCGCCGCGGCTTCACGCCGGAATCAGTGCAACTTTTCTGCGAACGCATCGGCGTAGCGAAAGCCGACGGCTGGATCGACATGAGCGTCCTCGAAGGCAGCCTGCGCGACGACCTCGATCCCAAAGCACCGCGCGCCGTGGCCGTGCTGCGACCGCTGAAACTGATACTCGATAATTTCCCCGCTGACGAAACGGTTGAATGCAGCGCACCGGTGCATCCGCATTTCCCGGAGCGAGGCAACCGCACGTTCCCGATCAGCCGCGAATTGTGGATCGAGCAGGAAGACTTCATGGAAAGCCCGGTTAAAGGCTATTTCCGTCTGTTCCCCGGCAACCGCGTGCGACTGCGCTACGGCTACGTAATCGAATGCACCGGAGTGGACAAGGATGCGAATGGCAACGTGATCGCCGTACATGCGAACTACTTCGCCGACAGCAAAAGCGGTACCGAAGGCAGCGCGAACTACAAGGTCAAGGGCAACATCCATTGGGTCAGTGCCAAGCATGCGGTCGAAGCAGAAGTGCGGTTGTATGACCGACTGTTCACCGACCCGCACCCGGATGCCGGCGGCAAGGATTTCCGCGAAGCTATCAACCCGCAATCGAAGGAAGTCATCACGGCCTATCTGGAAGCCGGCATGGACAGGGCGCAGCCGGAAGATCGATACCAGTTCGAACGGCATGGCTATTTCGTTGCCGACCGCGAAGATTCGAAACCTGGCAAGCCAGTGTTCAACCGCATCGTGACTCTGCGCGATTCGTGGGGAAAATGAGGCTAGCCGCACAAGCGGAACCAGGCACATTTGACGGCAGGCAATAGCGACAAACAAAACGCTGATACTATTCGGCTGACTTGAGGCGCGGACTGAATGGCGCTTGAAGGAACCCCGAGAAAGGATCAGGTATGGAAAACGCCAAACGCGATCTTGCTACCTGGGTAAAGTTAATGGGCGAACGCCCAATTCCGGTGTTGCGCCAGACCGTGCGTAGCCTGGAGGACGTGCGTCAGCGCATCGACAACATCAACGGTCGCGAAGTAGCCGACATCGTGCAGCGTGATCCGCTAATGGCCGTGCGGGTGCTGACTGCGGTCCAGCCGATGCATGCCAAACGGCAGATGAAAGAAGTCACAACCATCGATCAAGCAGTAATGATGATGGGAGTTGAGCCATTCTTCAGATATTTTGAACAGCTTGACATCGTTGAGGATCTGCTCAAGCCGTTCCCGCAAGCGTTGATTGGTCTGCTATTTATTGTTCGCCGCGCACAACGTGCCGCACGCTTCGCCTATGAATGGGCTGTCTGGCGGCGTAGCGCGCAAATCGAGGAAATCTACACTTCCGCTTTGCTGTACGACCTGGCAGAAATCATGATGTGGATTCATGCACCGCAGGAATCAGCGCATATCCTGGCAATGCAGAAAGCCGATTCCACTCTGCGCAGCGCGGTTGCGCAGCAAAACGTCTTCGGTTTTCATTTCACGGAACTGCAGCAAATGCTATGCAAGGTCTGGCAATTGCCTGAGCTGGCGCTGTGCCGCTTCCACCCCGAACGCCAGCACAAGCCCAACTTCCTGAACGTCAAACTGGCGATTGATCTGGCGCGTCATTCCGCCAAAGGCTGGGACAATGCAGCATTACCGGACGACTTCAACGCCATCGAGCAATTGCTGAACATCAATCACGAAACGCTGATGTACCGGCTTGGGTTGAACGAACCAGGATTCAAACCAGCTTAATAGGGTTGCCATCCATCACTTTTCCAGCCAGTTCAGCAGGTTCGTCCACTGTTCCAGATCCCTTTCCACGCGTGACTGCGCGACATCCCACAACGTGGCGCCATGCGCTGCCAGCTGGACGTAATTCTGCGTATCACGCAAAAAGCCAAGCACAGGCAAACCAAGGTCGCCGACATACCGCGCCAGCTGATCGGCTGCCAGCGTTCTGGCGTGCACTTTCATGCCAACAATGCCGACATCGAATCTGCCTTCGCGTTTGGCCAGTTTCCGCAAAAAATCCGCGGTCGCGAGAATATCGAACATCGACGCCTGCAACGGCACGACCACCTTGTCGGCATGCTTCAACACTGCATCGAGCCGCTTGCCTTTCAAACCAGCCGGCGTATCAAGCACAATATGCGTTGCGCCTTTCGGTGGCTTTGCCACCCTGTCCTCGTCGATATTCCACGAGCAGATGGCCGGCAATTCAGGCGAACGCAGCCCCAGCCAGGCCACGGAGGATTGCTGCGCATCGATATCGCCCAGCATGACCTTGGCCCCTCTGGAGGCGAAGTATCCTGCGAGATTGGTGGCGATCGTGCTCTTGCCGACGCCGCCTTTCGGATTGGCTATCACGATGACTGGCATGGTTATCCTTCCACAAAAATGACGGTTGCCTGATGATGTCCTTTATGCAAACGACAATGATAACATCGGCCAGCACGCCAACGGCAAATTCGCTGCCTGTTGCACGTCTACGCCGCCCAACCGCTTGAAAGAAGGCTATGATACCGACAGAAAGGCACACAGCTCCTGGCTGCGATCCATATGCATGACGCGAACTGCCACGAAAGGCTATCCCGATGAAACTTTATTATTTCCCCGGCGCATGCTCCCTGTCGCCCCATATCGTGCTGCACGAACTCGGCTTGCCATTCGAACTCGAACGCGTCGATCTGGCCAACAAGGTAACTGAAAGCGGTGATGACTTCCTGACCATCAATCCGAAAGGCTTTGTGCCCGCGCTGCTGCTCGATAACGGACTGGTGCTGACTGAAGGACCAGTGATCGTCCAGTATCTGGCCGATCAAGTACCGGACAAAAATCTCGTGCCGCTCGCGGGCAGCATCGCGCGCTACCGCGTGATGGAATGGATGAACTATATTGCAACCGACCTGCAGAAGGGATTCGCTCCGCTGTTCAACCCGGCCACCAGCGATGACACCCGCATGACCGTGCATGCAAACTTGGCGCGGCATTTCGATATCATCGAATCGCAGCTGGAAAAATCCGCCTTTATTGCTGGCGATCGCTTCACTGTAGCCGATGCACTGCTGTTCGCAGTGCTGAACTGGGCGCAATATGTTGCCATTGATCTAGCACCATGGCCGGCGCTACCGGCATATCTGACCCGGATCGCCGAACGGCCTGCAGTGAAAGCGGCGATGGTGGCTGAAAAATTGATGAGTGAATAAGCGTGAACGAACCTGTCGTCCACGAACAAAAACCAAGTTTCTGGCTGCGTCATCTTGCGCATAGCCGACCACGTCTGCTGCTGGCATTGGCGATTGGCGGCCTGTCCACGCTGGCGTTACCGGATGAATGGGCGACAGTGATAAAAACGCTCGCAGGCTGGAATGTCGGCGTCTGGTTTTATCTGCTAGCAATGGGCTGGATGATGGCGCGCGCCAGCCATGCGCGTGTGCGCACGATGTCGGAGCAGCAGGACAACAGCGCGCCGGTGGTGCTGACGGTGATGTCAATCGCAGCAGTATGCAGCCTCAGCGCCATCATCTTCGTTCTGGCCGGCATCAAGGAACTGCCGCTGCATGAACGCCTGCTGCGCTATGCATTCACCACCTCGACCGTAGGCGGCTCATGGCTGCTGCTGGTAGTAATGTTCACGTTCCATTATGCGCACATGTTTTACCGTTCACCAGCGGATGAGCGCCCGCTCGAATTCCCGGATCTGGAACAGCAACCGGATTACTGGGATTTCCTTTACTTCACCTTCACGATTGCGATTGCCGCTCAAACCTCGGACGTGACCGTCCACAACCGCCAGATGCGTAAGGCCGTCACGGCACAATCACTGTTGAGCTTTGTGTTCAACATGGCCATCATCGGTCTGTCGATCAATATTGCTGCTGGCCTGATCGCGCCCTGATTTTCTCCCTCCGTTCTGTTTCGCACGCCGATGGTGCAAAACCGTCCGCATGCACAGCATTGCATCACGCACCAACTGTTTCCACGCATCAATATGATGCGCATCCACCTAGATTTGCATGGCCTGGAACTTGCAAGACCAATAGCAATGCGATCGGACAACGTCATGCATATGCCTCGCGATGACGGCAAGCGATTGCAACCAATGCTGTCATCCACCTGCGATCATGAACCCGACCAACCACCATGGATACTTCTAGCACCCTCAGCCTGGACACATTCCTTCCCTATATGCGCGACGTCACACGCTGCGAACAGTCGCTGCGCGAACTCAGCCTGACCTGGCGCATGATCGAAGCCTCGGCCAAAATGAACTGCCCGGTCGAAGCAAGAGCGATCATTCCGACCATGGCCGCCACCCGCGCTGGTTTTGATCGCCTTGAAGCCGATCTGGTCACCAGTCTGGTGCGCGAGAAAGTTGCGAATGTACTGGCCGAAACGGGCACAAAAGCGCAAAACGTGATCGATATCGTCGTGCGCAACCTGTATGAGCGTACGGCCGACGTCGGCTTTCTGGCAACCGACCGCGAACTGTGCACCTTCGTCGCCGGATTGCACGACAACCCGCAAGCGATTCACCAGCGACTGCTCGAATATCGCAGCAAATACACAGTGTACGACGAAATCCTGCTGCTCGACACCGCCGGCAACGTGCTGATGCAAATCGACGACCAGATGCAGATAGAAGGCAGCCGCGATCCGCTGATCGCACAAACGCTGGCATCAGACGATTACGTCGAAACCTTCCGCGCAACCGATCTGCGACCAACAAAACAACAGGCACTGATCTATTCGCGCAAGATGCAACATCCGGATAATGGCAGCGTCATCGGCCTGCTGTGCCTGTGTTTCAACTTCGAGGAAGAAATGGCCGGCATTTTCCATTCGCATCGCGACCCGGCCGAACGCACGAACATGCTGCTGCTCGATGGCGACAACCGCGTGATCGCCAGCAGTGATCCGCTTTGGATGCCGCCCGGCGCAACGGTACCGGTCAACCGTCACGGCAATTCAGAACTGATGATGTTTGGCGGCAGGCAGTACCTGGTGCGCACGTTCTTCGCCGAAGGCTACCAGGCATACAAGGGACCACCTGGCTGGCAGGGGCAGGTGATGGTGCCGCTTGATGTCGCGTCGTCTGGAATGGTCAGGTGATGACCGCCGGACAGTGCGGCGACCTGCTCAAGCTGAAGACAGTGCTCGACCAGATCAGCGAAACCGGCAACCGCAGCAACGAACTGTTTTCAAATTCGATCCGAGATCTGTATGAAACCGTACTGAGTTCCAGCCTGCGCGATAGCGAATTTGCATCGCATCTGCTGGTCGATCTGCTCGACCGCAATCTGTATGAACGCGCGAACGATTGCCGCTGGTGGGCGCTGACACCGGAATTGCGCCTTGCGCTAGCCGAACAAAAACAGGATCGCGCCACGGTCGAACGGCTGACCGCAATCCTCGCCTACATCAACCAGCTTTATACCGTTTATACGCGACTGTTCATCTATGACCGTAGCGGCCGCATCATTGCCAGCACCGAACTGACCGGACTGAACGACGAACCTTCGATCGTCGGCAACATGGTCGATGGCGATACGCTGGCCGCCGTGCTGTCCTTGCCAACAGAGCAGGATTACCACGTGACGCCATTCAGCCCTAGCTCGCTGTATCGTGGTCGGCCAACCTATGTTTACCATGCCGCCATCCGCCATCTGGATAACCCGTCCGCCGTGGTCGGCGGCATCGGCATCGTATTCGATTCCGAACCGGAATTTGCCGCGATGCTGAGAGGCGGCCTCGGCGAACGCGCCAACATGAATGCCTTTTTCATCGATCGCAGTGGCCGCATCGTTGCCAGCACCGATGCCTCGCGCCCAGTCGGCTCAACGCTGGAAATCGATGATGAGTTCTTGCGCCTGCCAAACGATGCCAGTGCATCACGCATCATGCTGCACGACGGCAATTACGCCATCATGGGCTGCACCGTTTCCAGCGGCTACAGGGAATTCAAGGTCAGCGACGGTTACAGCGATGACATCATCGCGGTCGTGTTCAAATCATTCGGCCAGGCGCTAGACGGTGACGGTGCTGGTCACAACCAGCGGCAGCAAGTCGCACTTGAAGGCGGCTCACCGGCGAATATCGGCCGCGAATTTGCCACCTTCTTCATCGATGACAGCCTGTTTGCTCTGCCAGCCGAGCATGTGATGGAAGCCTATCCCGGCACGCAGATTACATCGATGTCAATGGGCGACGGCAAGGCGTGCATCGGCATGCTGGCACTGCCGCAGGAAGTCGTCTGGGTGTTCGATCTCGGCTGGCTGATCCGCGGCGCCTCGTCAACGATCGACAGCAGCAGCCAGGTATTGATCGTGCATCATGAAGGTGTTACCGTCGGCCTGCTGGTGAGCGAACTGCACGGCGTGCCGGAATTCGACGAATCTCAGATCGTGCCAACACCACTGGCCAGCATGTCGAACGGAATGCTGGTACCGCAAGTGATCAAGGCCAACAATGGCCGCCTGCTGATTCAGGCGATTGATATCGGCTGCCTGTTCCGGCTGATGATGGTAGGCGACGTGCTGGCCAACGCGAACCAGCGATCGGAACAGGAAGAAGACGCCGCCTGAAACCGACACTGCCCACACCAAATCATGCAGCACTGTCTGCCGCTGGCGGTACAATTCACTCAGCAATGAAAACGTACCCGGCGGCAGACGGGCCATCAAGCGGATAACGCATCCATGATATGGCCTCTCATCTACCGGTAATGACTTCTATATGGGCGGCCGACGATGAGCAACCGATATCTGCACCTAATTCTGGATGATGAAGCCAAGGAAAAAATCCTGGCCATCACGATGCACGGCAATAACAAGAACCAGTCGATCGGTTTTTTCCGCGCCGCAACCGGCCTGTATTACCTGTCGAAAATCATGGTTGAGGATGCGCTTGATTTCAAGGCGATCGACAAGAAGTTCAACCACTTCATTTTCGACGTCATCGGCCGCGGACACAGCATCACCAGCATCCTGCAATATTTGAGCAGCAAAAAGGTGCTGTGGGTGCTCGATTCGAAATCCTTCCTCTCGACTTTCCTGCACTATTTCCCGGACATTCCGTTTTCGAAAATCCAGATTTTGCTGTCGGTCAATTTGAGCGTGTCGAAAAAAATCTCAAAAATCCCGCTCGAAGGCGCGCTGAAAGAATGGCTGCTGCAACAAAATGCCGAAACCGCCGCAAACGCGCCTCAGGAAACAGATGCTCAGGGAGTATGAAGCAAAATTATTCGCCTGCACCAAACATTCCGGGGCAACCCCTGCATACTCCCATCAGTATTCTAATGGCCGGTTGTAGCGGATGCTGGTCACAATTTCACTCGCGCTACCGGCAGGCAAGCCCGCCAGACAGAAAAAATTGCGCGCCAGGATTGTGTGCGACTGGTTGACGGACAGGGTCGAAACCCGTTGCCACTGCTCATTGCGTGACCATGCCCACTGACCATCCTTGCGGCCATACGCATATTGCCGGTATTCGTGGGTCTTGCAGTTCACCCCTTCATGGATGATGTTGACCGCGCCAGCGCGGCTGGTTGCAACCACCGTGTAGCGAATGATGCCATCCTTGCCGATTGACAGCGATTTCGCGTCGATGGCAAAAGACTGGGCCGCGTTCGGGCCAGTCTCAAATGGCAGCATGTCTTCCGCCTTCGGCATCGGCGGCAGCACCGTCTTTTCTTCCGGTTTCGGCTTGTTCTCGTCGTCACCCACGTAATTACGGTTGGGCAACACTTCGGGAGCCATGTTCATGAACGGATTGGCCTGCGCGCCGGATAACGGCAAAAACAACGCCACACCCAATACCGTGCGACAAAACCATGCTTGAGATTTATTCACGTTCTGCTCCCACACCAGCCAGCACAGGCATCACCACTTGACGCTGTCTTTTTCCTCCTACCTGTCGCAATGCCCCCTGCTGTATCGATGGTGGCAAAAATCGTGACAATTCCACCAGCGCGCTTTGATATACGTTGCGCTTGAACTCAATCACGACATCGAGCGGCACCCAATAGTCATGCCAACGCCAAGCGTCAAATTCGGGATTGGTGCTGAGGCGGAGATTAACATCTGAATCGCGCCCAATCAGGCGCAGCAGGAACCAGATCTGCTTCTGGCCGCGGTAGTGACCGCGAATTTCCCGGCGAATGAAATGATCCGGCACTTCGTAGCGCAGCCAGTCGCGCGTTCTGCCAACCACCTTGACATGCTCAGGCCGCAAGCCAGTTTCTTCTTCCAGTTCGCGATACATCGCCTGTTCCGGCGTTTCCCCATGCTTGATGCCGCCTTGCGGAAACTGCCAGGAATGCTCGCGCACCCGCTTGCCCCACCAAACCTCATTGTGCAGGTTCAGCAGGATAATGCCGACGTTGGGGCGAAACCCTTCCCGATCCAGCATATTTAACCTCGAAACTTTCTGCTACCAGCCGCGCCTCACAATAAGATAAGACCGCATGGCGGCGGACTGCAGGCGCGACATTTGCGCAACGCAATCACTGCCATACGGTCATCAATTTCAGGCATTTGCTTCATGTTTGGACGCACCGGCAAGCTAATCCTTTAAAATTGCATTGATTATACCCTTCATTTTTTTAAAAGAATTACTCCCGATGCGCGCCTCGCAATTTTTTATTTCCACGTTAAAAGAAGCCCCGTCCGACGCCGAAATCGTCAGCCACAAACTGATGCTGCGTGCCGGCATGATCAAGCGTCTAAGCTCGGGGATCTACACCTACATGCCAGTCGGCCTGCGCTCGATCAAGAAGGTCGAAGCGATCATCCGCGAAGAAATGAACCGCGCCGGCGCGGTCGAACTGTTGATGCCGGTGGTGCAACCAGCCGAACTGTGGCAGGAAACCGGCCGCTGGCAAAAATACGGCCCTGAACTCATGCGGGTGAAGGATCGCCACGGGCGCGATTTCATCATCCAGCCGACATCGGAAGAAGTCATCACCGACATCGCGCGCACCGAAATCAAGTCCTACCGCCAACTGCCGGTGAATTTCTACCACTTCCAGACCAAGTTCCGCGACGAGCGTCGGCCGCGTTTTGGCCTGATGCGCGGACGAGAATTCACGATGAAAGATGCCTATTCGTTCGACCGTGACGCCGAAGGCATGAAAAAATCGTATCAGGTGATGTTCGATGCCTATGTGCGCATCTTCACCCGCTTCGGCCTGCAGTTCCGCCCGGTCGCGGCCGACAATGGCGCCATCGGCGGTTCCGGCTCGCACGAATTCCATGTGATCGCCGATACCGGCGAAGATGCGCTGGTGTACTGCCCAACCTCGGATTACGCCGCCAACATCGAGGCAGCCGAAGCGTTGCCGCACCCGCAAGCGCGCGGCGTGCCGACGCAGCCGATGCAAAAAGTCGCCACGCCGGGCAAGAAGAGCATGAACGAAGTAGCTGAATTCCTGCAATTGCCGCTGGAAAAACTGGTGAAACTGATCGCTATCGTGCGCCGCGGCGAAGAGGGCCAGCCAGATCAATTCGCGATCATCCTGCTGCGCGGCGACCATGATCTGAACGAAATCAAGACACAAAAACGCTTGGGCGAATTCCGCTTCGCCAGTGATGACGATATCGTGCACCACACAGGCTGCCGCCCCGGCTATCTCGGCCCGGTCGGTTTGAACAATGTGGCGATCTACGCCGACCATGCAGTCGAGGCGCTAAGCGACTTTGCCTGTGGTGCGAACGAAGCCGGCTTCCACCTGACCGGAGTGAACTGGGAGCGCGACCTGCCGCTGCCCGCCAGTGTGGCCGATTTCCGCAACGTGGTCGCCGGCGATCCGTCGCCGGACGGCAAGGGCACGCTCGAAATTCAGCGCGGGATCGAAGTCGGCCATGTGTTCCAACTCGGCGACCGCTATTCGCAAGACATGAAGGCAACCTATCTGGACGAAGCCGGCAAGCCGCAACTGATGCAGATGGGCTGTTACGGCATCGGTGTGACCCGCATCCTCGGTGCGGCGATCGAACAGAATTTCGACGACAAGGGCATCATCTGGCCGGCGGCGATCGCGCCGTTTGAGGTGGTGCTGTGTCCGATGGGCTACGACCGCAGCGCGGCGGTGAAGGAACAGGCCGACAAGCTGCTGGCCGAACTGCTGGCTGCCGGCGTCGACGCAATTCTGGACGACCGCGGCGAGCGCCCCGGCGTGATGTTCGCCGACTGGGAACTGATTGGCGTGCCGCACCGGGTGGTGATTGGCGAACGTGGGCTGAAGGAAGGAAAGCTTGAATATCAGGGCCGTCGCGATACGGAAGCGACTGCCGTACTGGCGTCGGAGATGACAAAATTCGTGCTGGACAAGCTGGCGGGACAAAAATAATACTGGGGGCAGTATTTTTTGAGCGCCCCAGAAGTTCGAGCCGAAGTGATAAAAATAGGTGGATACTCCCATGAAAACATCGTTTTTTCAGGCATCCTGCCCCGCACGGAGCAAACGATGAATCGCATCCGTCCGAAATCGAAATGGCCGGCCTTGCTGCTGGCGCTGGCGTGCGTGATGCCGCCCGCGCTGGCCGGCAACCAGAAGGAAGAAGCGATGAGTGATTCGGTGCGGCTAGCGCTGGCAAATGCCATTGCCGATGCCACGCCGCCAAGGCCGAAATTCGGCGACATTAACCAGCGTATCCAGTACCTGCACTGGCTGGGGCACATGTCGGAACGGCTGAAGAAACGCCTGCCGGACGCGCGGGTGCGGCGTGAATTCCTGGAAACGGTATGGTATGAAGCTAAGCGCGCCGGGCTGGAGCCAGCACTGGTGCTGGGCTTGATCCAGGTCGAATCGGCGTTTCGCAAATATGCGATTTCAACCGCGAAGGCGCATGGCTACATGCAGGTTATGCCGTTCTGGACGCGCGTCGTCGGCGATGGCGATCGGCGCAAGCTGTTCCACATGCAGACCAATCTGCGTTACGGCTGCTCGATCCTGCGGATGTACATCGACATGGAACGCGGCGACCTGTATCTCGCGCTGGGGCGATACAACGGCAGCCGCGGACGACCAGAATATCCCAACGCCGTGCGTTCTGCGTGGGATCGATGGAAGGCATGACCACGCCTGAAGCCGCAGCCTCAGGCGTTCACTACAGCAACCGCGTCTATCAGGACAGGTGGCCGGAAACCAGTTTGGCCAATTCGAACATCGTGACCTGAGCCTTGCCGCCAAAGATGACCTTCAGCTTGTCGTCGGCATTGATGTTGCGCTTGTTGACTGCATCCTGCAGCTTGTTCTTCTTGATGTAATCCCAGATTTTCTTGGTTACTTCGGTACGCGGCAGTGCAGCGGAACCGACCACAGCGGCCAGTGCAGGAGACGGCGTCAGCGGTTTCATGAATGCGGCATTCGGGGTGCGCGGCTTCGCTGGAGCCTTCTTGACTGCCGGCTTCTTCGCTGCCGGCTTGGCGGCGGCTTTTGCTACCGGCTTCTTGGCTGCCGGCTTGGCAGCGGCTTTGGCTGCCGGTTTCTTGGCTGCGGTTTTTGCTGCTGGTTTGGCTGCTGCGGCGGGTTTTGCCGGAGCGGCTTTCTTGGCTGGTGCTGCTTTTGCTGCAGGTTTTTTGGTTGTCGCCATATTCGAGCCTCATTCACAAAAACGGTGGGAAATTGCGCAAAGTCAATGCACCGTCAATATTGTTGCGTTTTCCGGGCACACGCAAGCATTTTTTGTGATTTCACCACAATCTGTGTCCGACGAATCACACTCTGCAACAGAAAAGGCGCCCGAATGGCGACTCCGCCAGCAAAACCGGCCCGAACGCGCGGTTTCAGCGCATTCCCGGCATCATTCCTTTCAGCCCGCGCATCAACTTCATCATGCCGCCGCCCTTGAGCTTTTTCATCATCGATTGCATCTGCTCGAACTGGGACAGCATCCGGTTGACTTCCTGCACCTGCACGCCAGCTCCGGCGGCAATCCGCCGCTTGCGCGACGCCTTGATGAGTTCCGGCTTGGCGCGTTCCTGCGGCGTCATCGAGTTGATGATGCCTTCCATCCGGCGCACATTGCGCTCGGCGTGATCCATGTTCGCACCACCCGCCTGCTGCTGAATCTGCGCCGGCATCTTGTCGAGCATGCCGGACAGCCCGCCCATTTTCCTCATCTGCGCAATCTGCTGCTTGAAGTCGTTCAGGTCGAACTTGCCGCCACTCTTGATCTTTTGCGCCATTTCCTGCGCGCTCTGGATATCGACGTTCTTTCTAGCTTCCTCGACCAGCGCGATGATGTCGCCCATACCGAGGATGCGGTTCGCCATCCGCTGCGGATCGAACGCTTCCAGCCCGTCGAGCTTTTCCGACACGCCGGCAAACTTGATCGGCTTGCCGGTCACATGCCGCACCGACAACGCCGCGCCACCACGCGAATCGCCATCGAGCTTGGTCAGCACGACGCCGGTCAGCGGCAACGCATCGTTGAACGCCTTGGCAGTATTAATCGCGTCCTGGCCCAGCATCGCATCGACCACGAACAGCGTTTCGATCGGCTTGACCGCCGCATGCAGCGCGGAAATCTCGCGCATCATTTCTTCGTCGACGCCCAACCGGCCGGCGGTATCGACGATCAGCACGTCGTGATAGTGCCGACGGGCGAAATCCAGCGCCGCCAGCGCAATCTCAACTGGCTTGTCGCTGGCCTGCGACGGGAAGAAATCGGCGCCGACCTGCTCGGTCACCGCCTGCAACTGCGCAATCGCCGCCGGGCGGTAAACGTCGGCCGAAACGGTCAGCACTTTCTTTTTCTGCGTCTCGCGCAGAAACCGCGCCAGCTTGCCGACGGTGGTCGTCTTGCCGGCCCCCTGCAAGCCGGCCATCAGGATGATGGCCGGCGGCTGGGTGGCGAAACTGAGTTCCGACGCTTTCGGCCCGAGATCGGCCCCCATGATGGCCGCCAGTTCCTGCTGCACGATGCCAACCAGTGCCTGCCCCGGCGACAGCGACGTGATGACTTCTTCGCCCATCGCCTTTTGCTTGACCTGCGCAACAAACTCGCGCACTGCGGGCAGCGCGACGTCCGCCTCCAGCAGCGCCAGGCGCACTTCGCGCAGCATGTCGGCAGTATTCGATTCAGTCAGGCGCGCTTCGCCGCGCAGCGTCTTGACGACTTGCGCCAGACGGTTGGTCAGATTATCCAGCATGGCAATATAAATAGGCTATCGGGCAAATTCGGAGTCGCTCATTTTAACCGAAGAGTTACCGCCGCAAACGCGCCGCCGCCGTCGAAAAGCGCCGCCAGCGCAGCCATCTTGCACTAGTCCGACCATGTCTTGTTGCTGCCAAAAGTAGCTTGTATAATCAAAAATCACTCCGTAGCCATCCAGGCCGCACACTCCCTTACCCAAGAGAAGGAAGGATTAAACAATGACAACAGATATCGCAATTGCCCAGAGCGCCAAAATGCTCCGAATCGCCCAAGTAGCTCAAAAGCTGGGGGTCGAAGAGGAATATATGGAGCCGTACGGCCACTGGAAAGCCAAGATTTCACTGGAGTTTCTGGAAACGCTGAAAGACAAGCCGAACGGAAAGCTGATTCTGGTCACTGCGATCAACCCGACGCCTGCCGGCGAAGGCAAGACCACCACCACGGTCGGCCTGGGCGATGCATTGAACCGCATCGGCAAGCAAACGATCATCTGCTTGCGCGAACCTTCGCTCGGACCTGTATTCGGCATGAAGGGCGGCGCAGCAGGCGGCGGCTATTCGCAAGTCGTGCCGATGGATGACATCAACCTGCATTTCACCGGCGACATCAATGCCGTTGCACTGGCCAACAACCTGCTGGCAGCGCTGATTGACAACCACGTCCACCATGGCAATGAACTCGGCATTGACGTACGCCGCATCGTCTGGCGTCGCGTGATCGACATGAACGATCGCGCACTGCGCAATGTCACGGTCGGTCTTGGCGGCCCGGGTAATGGTTTCCCGCGCACGGATGGTTTCGACATCGCGGTTGCATCAGAAGTGATGGCGATCTTCTGCCTTGCCACCAGCATCGAAGATCTGAAGGAGCGGCTCGGCCGCATCGTGGTCGCCTATACCCGCGACCGCAAGCCGATTCTGGCCAAGGATCTGAATGCGCAAGGTGCAATGACCGCGCTGCTCAAGGATGCGATCAAGCCGAACATGGTGCAGACGCTGGAAAACAACCCCGCCTTCATCCACGGCGGCCCGTTTGCGAATCTGGCGCACGGCTGCAACTCGGTCATCGCGACTGCTTCCGCGCTGAAACTGGCCGACTACGTCGTGACCGAAGGCGGCTTCGGCGCCGATCTGGGCGCGGAAAAGTTCGTCGACATCAAGTGCCGCAAATCCGGCCTGCGTCCGGATTGCGCCGTGATCGTTACCACCGTGCGCGGCCTGAAATACCATGGCGGCGTTGCGCTGAATGAATTGACCAAGGAAAACCTGGCCGCGCTGGAAAAAGGCATGGCCAACCTGGAGCGCCACGTCAGCAACATCCGCACGCATTACGGCCTGCCGTGCATCGTCGCGATCAACCACTTCACGCTCGACACCGACGCCGAGATCAAGCTGCTGCGCGACCGCATGGCAACGCAAGGCGCGCCGGTCGTCGTCTCCCGCCACTGGGCCGAGGGCAGCCGAGGCGCCGAAGATCTGGCGAAAGCCGTAGTCAACATGGTCGAGACCACGCCTTCGAACTTCAAGTTCGTTTACGAGGACAGCGCCACGCTGTGGGAAAAAATCAATATCATCGCCACCAAGCTGTATGGTGCGAAGGAAGTCATCACCGACACCGCGGTGCGCAACCAGATCGAACAGTTGCAGCAGGATGGCTACGGCCACTTCCCGATCTGCGTCGCCAAGACACAGTATTCGTTCTCGTCCGACCCGGCATTGCGCGGCGCGCCATCCGGCCACTCGCTCAATGTGCGTGAAGTCCGTCTGGCAGCCGGCGCCGAATATATCGTGATGATCTGCGGCGATGTGATGACGATGCCGGGATTGCCGAAGGTTCCGTCGTCATACGGCATCGACGTCGACGCCGATGGCAGGATTACCGGCCTGTCCTGACGGGCGGCAGAAAATCCGGCTAGAATTAACTGTCGGGAAAAGTCATCTGCACGACGAAGCGGCGCGCAGATGACTGGCAAATTTTCCCGGCAGGGTCACTTCTTTGATTTTTTTGTGCGCATGATGACCTAATCACGTTATGATGTACCTTTCTGGTTCAGAGAACCAGTGACCAAACATTATGCGGAGGTATGAACAGACAGGCTTCAAAGGCAGCGATGCAAACGATGAACTGTCTGGCCGAAAGTGGTGATCTCGTTGCACTTCCAGAAATTTGTCCTGGCTGTGCCGCAACCGACCCTTGGGGGAAAACCGGCGGGTGCGACGCAATCGGGAACCTGTATTGGCAGCATAAGTAACCGCATCGAACAATTTTAAACAAGGGATAACTAAAATGAAGATAGCGATTATTGGAGCCGGCGCGATCGGCGGTTACGTTGGTGTCAAGCTGGCGCTGGCGGGAGAAGATGTGACATTCATTGTTCGCGGCGCCAACCTTGAGGCGATCAGCAAGAACGGCATGAAACTGATCATGCATGACGGCACCGAGCATATCGCCAAGAATGTCAAGGCAACCAATAACTATGAAGAGGCTGGTCCGCAGGATATGGTTATCCTGGCGATGAAGGCCCATCAAGTTGAAGCTATCGTCGATGACGTACCCAAGCTGTTTGGCCCGAACACCGTGGTCGTCACGATGCAGAACGGCATCCCTTACTGGTATTTCCACAAGCATGGCGGCCCGCACGAAGGACGCCGCGTGCAGAGCGTTGACCCGACCGGTCGCATCCTGGAAAAAATCTCGCCGGATCGCGTGCTGGGTTGTGTCGTCTATCCGGCATCCGAACTGATTGCGCCGGGCGTCGTAGTCCACATCGAAGGCGACCGCTTCCCTATCGGCGAACTCGATGGCACGATTTCCGAACGCGCGCAGAAGGTTTCCGACTGCTTCGTCAACGCCGGCTTCAAGGCGCCGATTCTGGAAAACATCCGTTCCGAAATCTGGCTCAAGCTGTGGGGCAACTTGACGTTCAACCCGATCAGCTCGCTGGCGCACTCGACGCTGGTCGACATCTGCCAGTATCCGCTGTCGCGTGAACTCGCCGGCGACATGATGATCGAAGCGCAGCGCATCGCGAACAAACTTGGCATCGAATTCCGCGTGCCGCTGGAAAAACGCATCGCTGGCGCAGAGAAAGTCGGCAAGCACAAGACCTCGATGTTGCAAGATGTTGAAGCCGGCCGCGCGCCCGAGATTGATGCATTGGTAGGCTCGGTAGTAGAATTAGGGCGTGTCACCAATACAGCAACACCGCACATCAACACGGTATATGCATTGGTCAAACTGCTGGCGAAGACGATGGACGAAGAAAAAGGCCACGTCAAGCTGGTAGGCGAAGAAGGCAGTGACCATAAGCATTGATATTTAAAATAACGCAATCCTGCAGCGTCCGTACAGGTAGCTGCAGGGTGCAGCAGAATCAGCAACCACAACGAGACCCATCATGGCAGCAGCAGCTTCTCCCCGTAAAAAAATCACTTCCTTCCACCCGCCGCAACGTGTTCTGCTCGGGCCTGGCCCATCCAACATCAATCCGCGCGTCCTGGCGGCGATGAGTTTGCCGGTCATCGGCTACTTTGACCCGTACTTCGTCGAAATGATGGAAGAGCTCAAGACGTTGTTGCGCTACGCGTTCCAGACGGACTATGCGCTCACCTTCCCGGTATCCGGCCCTGGTTCGGTCGGCATGGAAAGCTGTTTCGTCAACCTGGTAGAGCCGGGCGACAAGGTTATTGTCGGTCGCAACGGCGTTTTTGGCGGCCGGATGATCGAAAACGTCGAGCGCTGTGGCGGTATCCCGATCATCGTCGAAGACGAGTGGGGTACGCCGGTCGATCCGAACAAGATCGACGACGCCTTCAAGGCCAACCCGGATGCCAAGCTGGTCGCTTTCGTGCACGCAGAAACCTCGACCGGTTGCGCATCGGATGCAAAATCCATTGCCGAAGTCGCGCACAAGCACGATGCGATGGTCATCGTCGATGCAGTCACCTCGCTTGGCGGTTCGCCGATCAAGGTCAAGGAATGGAATCTGGACGCAGTCTACTCCGGCAGCCAGAAGTGCCTGTCGTGCACGCCGGGCCTGTCGCCGATCACGTTCTCCGAACGCGCAGTCGATTTCGTCAAGAACCGCAAGACCAAGGTGCAAAGCTGGTTCATGGATCTGAACCTGATCCTGAATTATTGGGGCAATACGGTTCGTACCTATCACCACACTGCGCCGATCAACAGCCTGTTTGGCCTGCATGAATCGCTGCTGCTGCTGAAGGAAGAAGGCATCGAGAATGCGTGGGCGCGTCATCAGCGCCACTATCAGGCACTGAAAGCAGGTCTGGAATCGATGGGCATGCGTTATCTGGTGAAAGAAGAAAACCGCCTGCCGCAAGTCAATACCATCTACGTGCCGGAAGGCGTGAAGAACGAAGCTGAAGTCCGTCAGCGCCTGCTGAACGAGTTCAACCTCGAAATCGGCGCTGGCTTGGGCCCGCTCGCTGGTAAGGTATGGCGCATCGGCCTGATGGGCTACTCCGCCCAGTCGGCCAACGTGATGCTGTGCCTGTCCGCGCTCGGTTCGGTACTGGCCGATCTGGGCCTGCCGGTGAAAGTTGGCGAAGCCGAAGCAGCGGCACACCAGTCGTATGCCACGCAGCACGCGGCGGTAGCGCAGAAAATGCGCCAAAGCGCCGTTGGCAAAAAGAAATAAGCATTAGCTGTTCCCCCGCCCCCCTGCCGGCGCAAGCCCGCAGGGGGGTTTTTGCTAAAATGGCGGGGTATATTGCCAAATTAACCGCCTGGGCCACCATTTTACTGGCGATTTCAAAATACTACCCGGAGTATATTTTTCTTCCTTACTGACCGAAAATTAATTTTGGTCAGTTATTTGGGCTTGCGATGGCTACGACCCAAGGCGCCGCCAGCAACGGGCAACCGGTCAGCCGTCAATCGAAGACACACAGGCCGCGCTAGCGGCCATCCGCGGCATCATGCCGCGCCTGCTGCAATTCCCACATCTGCGCATACGCGCCGCTGCGCGCGATCAGTTCGGCATGCGTGCCGCGCTCGACGATGCGGCCCTGATCGAGCACCAGAATCTGCGCCGCATCGGCCACGGTCGACAGACGGTGCGCAATCATCAGCGTGGTGCGATGGCGCGCGATTTCAGCCAGCTGCGCCTGTATCGCCTGCTCGGCCTGCGAATCGAGCGCCGAGGTCGCTTCATCGAACACCAGGATCGCCGGATCCTTCAGCAGCGTGCGCGCAATCGCCACCCGCTGTTTTTCGCCGCCGGACAATTTCAGCCCGCGTTCGCCGACGGTGGTCGCGTAGCCGTCCGGCAGGCTGGCGATGAAATCGTGGATATAGGCCGCGCGCGCCGCTGCCTCGATTTCGGCTCGCGTCGCGCCCGGACGGCCGTAGCCGATGTTGTACTCGATGGTGTCGTTGAACAGCACCGTGTCCTGCGGCACGATGCCGATGGCCGCTCGCAGCGATTCCTGCGTCACGCGGCGCACGTCCTGCCCGTCGATGGCGATGCTGCCGCCCTGCGCGTCATAGAAGCGGAACAGCAGCCGCGCCAGCGTTGATTTGCCGGAACCGCTATGGCCGACCACGGCGGTGGTCGTGCCTGCCGGGATCGTGAAATCGACGCCAAACAGAATCTGCCGGTTTGGTTCGTAACTGAAATCGACCCGCGAAAACCTGACTTCGCCGCCCGCCACCCGCAGCGCTTGCGCATCGGCCGCATCGGTGATTTCCCGCTCCCGCGTCAGCAAGCCGAATAGCCGCTCCATGTCGGCCATGCTCTGCCGTATTTCGCGATAAATCACGCCCAGATAATTCAGCGGAATGTACAACTGGATCAGCAGCGCATTGATCAACACCAGATCGCCCAGCGTCATCCCGCCGTCGATCACGCCTTGCGTCGCGCGCCACAGCAGCAGCGTGACGGCGATGGCGACGATCACCGTCTGCCCGGCGTTCAGCACCGACAGCGCCGTCTGCGACTGCAGCGCCGCTGCTTCCAGCCGCATCAGCCCATCGTCATATTTCGCCGCCTCATAATTCTCGTTGCCGAAATATTTGACCGTTTCATAATTCAGAATCGAATCGATCGCGCGCGTGTTCGCTTCCGAATCGAGTTCATTCATCCTGCGCCGGAATTGCGTGCGCCAATCGGTCACCAGAATCGTGTAACTGACATACACCACCAGCGTGATCAACGTAATCAGCGCGAACCAGATGTCGTAACGCCACAGCAGATACGCAATCACCAGCCCGACTTCGACCAGCGTCGGCAGGATGTTGTACAAAGTGTAGGAGATCAGCGACAGCATGCCGCGCGAACCACGCTCGATATCGCGCGTCAGGCCGCCGGTCTGGCGGTTCAGATGAAAGCGCAGCGACAGTTGATGCAGATGACGGAACACGCGCAGCGATACCGTGCGCAACGCGCGCTGCGTGACGCGCGCGAACATGATTTCGCGCAGCTCGGTGAACATCGATGTCATCAGCCGCAGCGCGCCATATGCCAGCAGCGCACCAAGCGGCAGCACCAGCAATGCATGCGAATCGCCGCTGCCGATCGACATCGCATCAATCAATTCCTTCAGCACCAGCGGCACACCCATTGCCGCCAGTTTCGCACCTATCATGAACAGCAGTGCCAGCAACACGCGCCACTTGTAAACCCACAGGTAGGGCCAGAAGGTTTGCAGCGTACGCCAGCCGCTGCGCTGCTCGGCGCCATCAGCGGACGATGGAAGATAGGAACGACGTCGCATGAAAATGATCGATCAGTTGAATGGTTCAACCAGATTTTACCGGCAGCTAAAGTTCAGAGAAAACGGTTTGCGCAAACACTGCGGCAAAGTGGCGCGCGCATTTTTCATCCGATGCAAACGCGCAGATGGAATCAAAGCGTTGTTTTTATGTATTGTTGCATTGGATAATCGTTGTTCAGCGCATACAATGTCTCAAAGAAAACTATTGACACAATGGGTTCAGTTTCGCCGCGAAAATGAGATGCGGCACAAGCAGGCAAAGTGCGACAGCGATAACCAACAACGATCAAAGTCTGCCGCACAAACAGTTCTGCGCAACCAGCCGTCACGAGTCTGCAGGCATGCACGGTGAACGTAACAGTTGCGCAACCATCGGATTCAGGCCGCCGCATTATGGTCGGCCAGCACAAGTTTCAGCGGCAACCGCGCAGCAACAGGTATCAGACAGCCGGCATCACACGAACGAAACCGGCACGATGACAGCGCGAGGCTGAATACGTCCGGGATGTGTGCACCAGCACCCCAGACAAAACCGAATTCATTCGTGCAGGCTATGTGCCAGCGCCGATGAATAATCCGCCTGGCTCATCACCCGATGGGGCTGACGGATTTTATATCCAACCTGCGTTTCATCTCATGCGAAGGAGAAACCCATGGCAACAAAGAAACCTGCAGCAGCAGCCAAGCCAGCAGCGAAAAAGGCAACCGCTGCCAAGCCGGCTGTAAAGAAAGCCGCGGCCAAACCGGCAGCAGCCAAACCAGTAGCGAAAAAAGTCGCGGCCAAACCGGTAGCAAAAGCAGCCGCTAAACCGGTAGCGAAGAAAGTCGCCGCCAAACCGGCAGCAAAGGCAGCAGCCAAACCAGTAGCGAAAAAAGTCGCCGCCAAACCGGCAGCAAAGGCAGCAGCCAAACCGGTAGCGAAGAAAGTCGCCGCCAAACCGGCAGCAAAGGCAGCAGCCAAACCGGTAGCGAAGAAAGTCGCCGCCAAACCGGCAGCAAAGGCAGCAGCCAAACCAGTAGCGAAAAAAGTCGCCGCCAAGCCGGCAGCAAAGGCAGCAGCCAAACCGATAGCGAAAAAAGTCGCCGCCAAGCCAGCAGCAAAGGCAGCAGCCAAACCGGTAGCGAAAAAAGCCGCGGCCAAACCGGCAGCAAAGGCAGCAGCCAAACCGGTAGCGAAAAAAGCCGCGGCCAAACCGGCAGCAAAGGCAGCAGCCAAACCGGTAGCGAAAAAAGTCGCCGCAAAACCGGCAGCAAAGGCAGCAGCCAAACCGGTAGTGAAAAAAGTCGCCGCCAAGCCGGCAGCCAAACCAGCCGCTAAACCCGCAGCCGCTAAACCGGTAGCGAAAAAAGTCGCAGCCAAACCGGCAGCCAAACCAGCCGTAAAGAAACCTGCTGCGCCGAAAAAGGCAGCTGTGGCAAAACCTGTGGTCGCAAAACCAGCGGTGGAAGCAAAGCCAGCCGTAGAAAAACCGGCAGAGGAAGCCACGCCAGCAGTAAAAACCACGCTGAGCCCGACCGCCGCATGGCCTTTTCCAACCACTTCCAGGCGCCCCTGATTCAGGCTCTGACTTGGTTGCCTGCGAAAGATCAGGCACAATGTCCGCTGCGTAACGTCAGTTGCCAGCGGACTTTTTTTGGTCGATATGTTTCGCGCATCTTGCCGGCAGATGCATGCATGTGGCACGGCAACTGTTGACCCGTGCAAGACGTTACCATCCACCCTTCCAAAGACAACCAGGCATTTTCAGGAGTACGCATTGCTGCTTGATTTTCTCAACCTGACCATCGATACTGCCGCCACGCTGATGGCCGCCGTTTTCCTGCTACGCTTCTGGAGCCAGGTTGCTCGCGTGCGTCCACCCGATTCGCTGGTCAAGTTCACGCTGAAAGCCACCAACTGGTTGGTGCTGCCACTACGGCGCATCATCCCCGGCTTTGCCGGTCTCGACTGGCCTTGCCTGCTGGGCGCGATGCTGATGGCCGTTCTCGCTGCCATCTCCGCCGTATGGACGACACCCTATTTTTCGGCCAAGTTCGTGCTGCTGCTGTCGCTGCAGCAACTGGCGAACTGGGTGATCTATGGCCTGATGGGCTTGCTGGTGCTGGAAGCAATTTTCAGCTGGATCAATCCGCATGCGCCGCTGGCGCCATTCATCCAGGCGATGAACACTCCCCTGCTCGCACCGTTGCGCCGTATCATCCCGCCGCTTGGCGGTATCGATCTGACGGTACTGGTCGCGCTGATTCTGCTGCGTGTTGCGCTGAAACTGCTCAGCGTCGGCATCGCTGCGCTTGCATGAGCCGCGACTGGTGTTCAGTCATTCCGGCTGGCATCCGGCTGGCGGTACAACTCGTGCCGAACGCGAAAAAAACCGAAGTGTTGGGCGTGGTCGAAGATGCGCTGAAACTGAAGCTGAATGCGCCGCCGGTTGACGGCAAGGCGAATGAAGCGCTGATCCGTTTCATCTCGGATACGCTGGACGTGCCGAAAAGCGCAGTCAGCATCACGCACGGCACAACCAGCAAGCGCAAACTGCTGGAAATTCGTACCGCCCGCCTGACGCCGGATGCAGTCAGGCAGGCGTTCGGTCAGGCGTAGCGCCCGTCGTCTCCAATCTAAACTGGGAAACGCAATGCGACCGGCTGCAATGCCGTCAGGCGCGTGCGATACCGTACCCAGTCGAAGAACGGTCCCGGATCGGTCTTGCGCGCCGGCGCCACATGCTGATGGCCGGTCACCGCCATCAAAGGATAACGCCGCTGCAAGGCCGCGGTCAGTCCTGCCAGCACCTCATACTGGCGATCACTGAATGGCTCGAAATCAGTTCCTTCGAGCTCAATTCCAATCGAAAAATCATTGCAGCGCTCACGCGCACCGAACTGCGACACGCCGGCATGCCATGCTCGCTGATTCGCTGACACGAATTGCAGCAATTCGCCATCGCGCCGGATGAAAAAATGCGCCGACACCCGCAATGAACGCAGTCGTTCGAAATACGGATGCGCATCGCAATCAAGGGTGTTGGTGAACAGCTCCGCAACCTGACTACCGCCAAACTCTCCCGGCGGCAGGCTGATATTATGAATCAGCAGCAAATCGATGGCGACACCTGCCGGACGTTCGTCACAGTTCGGCGAAGGCACCTGCTGCGCGGCGGCGCACCAGCCATCGTCGGCAATAAGAAAACAGCTGTCAGACATATCCATCACTCCGGCGCGCAAATGTTCAGCCGCTGGATCTGGTAACGCAACTGGCGAAAGCTGATGCCAAGCAATTGCGCCGCCTGCGTGCGATTGAATCCCGTTTGCGCCAGCGCACGTTCGATGATTTCGCGCTCGACCGCATTCAGGTATTCCGGCAGCGGCAATGGCATTCCCCGGGACAAATCGGGCAGCTCCAGCCGCAGCTCGAAATGCGCATCGCTGTTTGCGGCACGCTCCTGCGGCTCCTCCGCTTCCGGCACATCGCCGCTGATGCCTTCCGCCGCAGCGGCGCACGGATTGAGCGCCAGATCGGCCACATCGATCACGCCATCATCGGCAAATGCCAGCGCGCGCTCGAGGATGTTTTCCAGTTCACGCACGTTGCCCGGGAAATCGTACGCACGCAATGCCTCGAGCGCCTTCGGCGTCATGCGAACTTCTGGTTCCTCCTGCCCGGCCATGCGCGCCAGAATCACTTCTGCCAGCAGGCCGATATCATCGCGCCGTTCGCGCAACGGCGGCAGATTCAAGCCAATGACGTTCAGACGGTAAAACAGATCCTGCCGAAACCTGCCTTGCGCCACGCACTCGGCCAGATTTTGGTGCGTGGCGCTGATGATGCGCACATCGAGCGCATCTTCAGTCGTCGAACCAAGCTTGCGCACGCGTCGCTCCTGAATCGCACGCAACAGTTTGACCTGCATCGCCAGCGGCAGATCGGCCACCTCGTCGAGCATAAGCGTGCCGCCATGTGCCGCCTGAAAAAAACCATCACGATCTTCATTCGCGCCGGTAAAAGCGCCCTTGCGATAGCCGAAAAATTCCGCTTCCATCAGGCTCTCGGGAATTGCGCCGCAATTCACGGCAATAAACGGTTTGTCCGCTCGCGGGCTGCGTACATGTATTTCCCGCGCCGCCAGTTCCTTGCCGCTGCCCGATTCTCCGGTAATCGCAATCGGCGCCATACTGCGCGCCAGCCGTTCGATCTGCGTGCGCAAATGCCGCATCGCGGCCGATTCGCCAATCAGCACAGAATGCGCCGCCGCATCGCGCCGGTTTTTCTGTTTTGCCGCCTTACCGTTCGCTTCGCCCATAACATTCAGCTGCAATGCCGACTTCACCATTGTGCGCAATTGATCGAGCGCTACCGGCTTTGAAATGTAATCGAACGCGCCCGCCTTCAGCGCTGCCACGGCGTTGTCCGCGCTGCCGAACGCGGTAATCACGGCCACGGGCGTGCTGTTCATGCGCGCACCGATTTCCTGCACCAGTTCCATCCCGTTGCCATCCGGCAGACGCATGTCGGTTATCACCAGCCCATACTCATGGTTAGCCAGATGAACTCGCGCCGCTGCAACGCAATCGGCGACATCGACATCCAGCCCCATCCGCACCAGCGTAATTTCGAACAGCTCGCGCAAATCGGCTTCGTCATCGACCACCAGAATTCGTGGAGAGGCGCTCATGGCACTGTTTCCTTCATTGTCATCGATCCTGCACGGCAAACGAAATCACAAACCGGCCGCTGGTTGTTGCGACGCCATCGGCGGTGACGTCCGGGTGAAATTCGTAATCAAGCATCGCGCTGTTATTCAAACACAGCTCTCGCGCCAGATAAAGCCCCAATCCGGTTCCTTTGCTCGATGTGGTGTAAAACGGCTCAAACAGATGCGCGCGCACGTCCGGCGAAATGCTGGTACCGTCATCCTGCACATGCAGTTCAAGACGGCTGGCAGTGGCGGGAACGGTAAACATGCGGATACTGCCCGGCTTGCCGCTGGCATAGCGCAAGGCATTACCGAGCAGGTTCAGCACGATTTCTCGCAGATGCAGCGGGTCGAACCGGATCTGTTGTTCATCTGAAACGGACAGCACGATCATGTCGCCAGACAAACCGTGCGTTTCGGAAAAGGATGCCTTGAGCTCAGACAGAAAATCGGCTAGGCCGATCATTTCCTGTGACTGCACCTTGCGCGACAGGTTGAGAATATCTTCGACCATCCGATTCATCCGCGCGACATTGTCCGCGATGATCTTCAGCAGCCTGACCTGCGACGGATTGTCCGTTTCCTCGCCCAGCAGCGCCGATGCATGCGCAATCGCTGACAGCGGATTGCGCACCTCATGCGCGATGCTGGCCGTCAGCCGCCCCATCGACGCCAGCTTCAACTGCTGCGCCTGATTTTCGATCTGCGCGATATCCTGCAGGAAAATCACGCTGCGATCTTCGCGCAGCGTTTCGGCATTCACTCTGACGAACCTTGCCCTGAGGTGAACTGCGAGCGAACTTGCCTGCAATGGCTCGATTTGCCCGTCCTGTTCAGCCAGTTCATCTGCCGGCTTGAGCATCACATATGCAGTCGCACCGAATCCAGCGCTCCCGGTATCGACATGCTCATGCCAGGCGGAAAAGGCATCCGCCAAGGGCTTTAGCGCCGGCACATCGCTCAATTTGCTGGTGCCACTGCCTGCTTCCAGCACAATCCCCAGCTTGCGCACCGCCGACGGATTGCTGGCGTAGACCGTGCTGTCGCCACCAACAACGATGACGCCGTCGTCCATATCGTCAATCACCAGCTGGCTGATCGCGCGCTGCATCTCCAATGCATGCCCACGCCGCACCGCCAGCGATTCCTGGCTGATCAGCTTCGCCGCCATGCGGTTGACAACGAACACCGCCGACAGAAAGGCCGCGCCATATAGCCCGGCCTGCATGATGGGGACTTCCGGCTCCATCCTGATCAGCAGGAACCAGCTTTGCAGCAGCAAGAAAATGGAAACGACCGAGGCGAAACACAACGCCAGCATCAACGGCACCAGAATCGCCGCGCTCGCCAAAGGGAACAGATAGAGAATTGCCAGACCGCTTTTCATCCCGCCCGCGACCATATACAGCAGCGAAATGAGAATGATGTCAGTCACAATCTGCAGCAGCAACTGCAACATGAAATGCCGCCGCCGATACAGCGCGAAAAAGGCAAATACGAGCGCCAGCAGCAAGTAGGCTAAACACAGCCAGCGATAGCTCAGCCCGCCATCGAACCAGTATGTGCTGTTGATGCGAAAACCACCAAAAAGCACCAGCACCGACGCAATCAGGATGCGTGTGATGCTCAGTGCATGCAGCGACCGCCAAAAACTTGCACTGGATTCGGCTGACAGAATGGGCACGGGCTAGAACGCAGGTGGTTTGCCGCGATGCTCGTCGCAGCAATACTCGATGCCGAGATCGTTCACGGCTTCGGAAATCGGCACATACACGCCGCAGTGAGCGCAGCGCACCATCAGCTCCGCCCCAGTACTGTCGAATTGCTTGCGCCTCAACGGCACAGTTGGCCGTGGTTTCGTCGCGGATTTTTTGGCGAACAGCGCTGCGGCAACCAGTCCGAACAGCGCCAGCCAAATCAATAACTTCATCTGCTTCTCCGAATTACGGTATATCCACCCGGCTCAGTTTACATCAACGCAAATCCGCGCCGCCGGGCTTGGGGTCGCTATCCGTGACCATTTCCGGCGTCCGCCGGGTCGGCAATATACTGCCCGGCGTATATTTTCAGGCCGCCAGAATATGGGGCCGAGATGCACATTTTTCCCGCATACCCCCCCCACAAAACATCTCAAACGAGATCCATGTGCTTGGTGCCAGCCGCCAGATCGCGGTTTTTCGATTCCTTGCCCTGCAGCTTGATCGCCAACCGCAGGTCATTGACCGAATCGGCGTTCCGCAGCGCATCCTCATACGTGATCAGGTCAGCCTCGTACAGCTCAAACAGCGACTGGTCGAAAGTCTGCATCCCCAGTTCACGCGAACGCTTCATCACTTCCTTGATCTCGTGCACCTGGTTCCTGAAAATCAGGTCGGAAATATAGGGCGAATTCAGCATGATTTCGACCGCGGCACAGCGGCCCTTGGTGTTTTTCAGCGGTATCAATCGCTGCGCGATCATGCCTTTAAGGTTGAACGACAGATCCATCAGCAGCTGCTGCCGGCGTTCCTCGGGGAAGAAGTTGATGATCCGGTCCAGCGCCTGGTTCGAGCTGTTTGCATGCAGCGTTGCCAGGCACAGGTGACCAGTTTCGGCGAACATGATGGCGTAATCCATCGTTTCGCGATCCCGGATTTCGCCGATCTGGATTACGTCCGGCGCCTGCCGCAACGCATTTTTCAGCGCAATGCCCCAACCTTCGGTATCGACCCCGACTTCGCGGTGCGTGATCAGGCAATTCTTGTTCGGATGCACGAATTCGACCGGATCCTCAACCGTGATGATGTGACCATAGCTGTTTTCGTTGCGATGCCCCAGCATCGCCGCCAGCGTGGTCGATTTGCCGGAGCCGGTCGCACCGACCATCAGCACCAGCCCGCGCTTTTCCATCGCCACATCCTTCAGGATATCCGGCAGGCCCAGATCGTCGAGCTGCGGAATCTCGGTGTTGATGGTCCGTAGCACCATGCCGACCCGCCCCATCTGCATGAACGCCGATACGCGGAAACGGCCCAGGCTGCCAGGATTGATGGCAAAGTTGCATTCCTTCGTCTGTTCGAATATTGCCGCCTGCTTGTCGCTCATGATCGCGCGCGCCAGTTCGACCGTATGCGCCGCCGTCAGCGACTGGCCGGAAATAGGCGTGATCCGGCCGTCAATTTTCATCGCTGGCGGGAAATCGGTCGAAATGAAAAGATCCGAACCATTCTTGCTGACCATCAGGCCCAGCAGGTCGAACATGAATTTCGTCGCCTGATCCCGTTCCATATGCCCCTCTCGTGAAATGTCAGCCTGGGAAGTTTTCCGGCACCTTGGCGGCCGAACGCGCCGCCGAAGCGGCAATCATGTTGCGCCGCACCAGTTCGGTCAGGTTCTGATCCAGCGTCTGCATACCGACATTCTGGCCGGTCTGGATGGCCGAATACATCTGCGCAATCTTGTTTTCGCGGATCAGGTTGCGAATCGCCGGTGTTGCGATCATGATTTCATGTGCCGCCACACGGCCGGAATCATCCTTGCGCTTTAGCAGCGTCTGCGTGATCACCGCAGCCAGCGATTCGGACAGCATCGCGCGCACCATTTCCTTTTCTTCCGCCGGGAACACGTCAACCAGACGGTCAATGGTTTTCGCCGCTGATGACGTATGGACGGTGCCGAAAACCAAGTGGCCAGTTTCCGCCGCCGTCAGCGCCAGGCGGATCGTTTCCAGATCGCGCATCTCGCCCACCAGAATCACGTCCGGGTCTTCGCGCAATGCCGAACGCAATGCATTGTCGAACGACAGCGTGTCCGAACCGACTTCGCGCTGGTTGATCAGGCAGCGTTTCGATTCGTGCAGAAATTCGATTGGGTCTTCAATCGTGATGATGTGCGAACTGTGATTTTCGTTCACATGGTTGACCATCGCCGCCAGCGTGGTCGATTTGCCGGAACCAGTCGGGCCGGTCACCAGAACCAGCCCGCGCGGCCGCAACGCCAGGTCGCCGAAGATTTTCGGGCAGTTCAGTTGTTCCAGCGTCAGCACTTTCGACGGAATTGTCCGCAGTACCGCCGCTGCGCCGCGATCCTGATTGAACGCATTCACGCGAAAGCGCGCCAGCCCCGGGATCTCGAACGAAAAGTCGCACTCCAGTCGCTCCTCGTACGTCTTGCGCTGGCTATCGCTCATGATGTCGTAAATCATGCCATGCACCTGCTGGTGCTCCATCACCGGCAGGTTGATGCGGCGCACGTCGCCATGCACGCGAATCATCGGCGGCATGCCGGAAGATAAATGCAGGTCGGAAGCATTATTCTTGACCGAGAAGGCCAGCAATTCTGAAATGTCCATTTATAATCCCGGGTAGTCTCGAAGAATTGGTTGTTACCTTGATGCAACCTGCCGCAACCTGATTATGTCCGCAATCTCCCACAACTTGCAAGCCGTCCGCGACAAAATTTATGCGGCGGCCAACACGGCTGCGCGCGCGCCGGAAAACGTCAACCTGCTGGCCGTCAGCAAAACTTGGGGCGCGGACGAAGTGCTGGAAGCTGCGCGCGCCGGACAGCGCGCATTCGGCGAAAATTACGAACAGGAAGCGGTCGCGAAGATGGCGGTGGTAAAGGCCGCGCAACCAGAACTGGCGCTGGAATGGCACTTCATCGGCCCGCTGCAGAGCAACAAGACACGTTCGATCGCCGAACACTTCGACTGGGTCCATTCGATCGACCGCGAAAAGATCGCGCGCCGACTGTCGGATCAACGCCCGGCAGAGCTGCCGTCTTTGAACGTCTGCATTCAGGTCAACATTAGCGGCGAAGACAGCAAAAGCGGCGTGTCGCCGGCAGACGTGCCGGCACTGGCACGAGCGATCGCGGCCATGCCGCACCTGAAGCTGCGCGGGCTGATGGCGATTCCGGAACCGGAAACCAATCCCGAAAAACAGCGCATTCCATTTGCGCAAATGAAACAGCTGTTCGACCAGTTGCGCGCGCAAGGAATCGAACTTGATACCCTGTCGATGGGCATGACCGACGACATGGGCGCGGCGATTGCCGCGGGCGCGACCATCGTGCGCGTCGGCACCGCCATTTTTGGACAACGGCAATACCATGAAAAATAACCTGAAAATCTGCTTCATCGGCGGCGGCAACATGGCGACCGCATTAATCGGCGGTATCGCCGGCAAACTGACCGACGGCGGTAACATCCATGTGGTCGATCCGAAACCGGAAGCGCTGGATGCGCTGCAACACCAGCATGGTGTAACGACTGCCACCGGCATCGGCGACGCAATCGCCACCAGTGACGTAATCGTGCTCGCGGTCAAGCCGCAGCAATTGCGTGAAGTGGCACACGAACTGGCGCCGCACCTGTCGCAGCAACTGGTGCTATCGATCGCGGCCGGCATCCGTGCGGCGGATCTGTCGCGCTGGCTGGGCGGGCACCGCGCGATCGTGCGCACGATGCCGAACACGCCGGCGCTGATCGGCCAGGGCGTGACCGGCATGGTGGCGCTCGACGGTGTTTCGCCGGAACAAAAGGCGCAGGCGGACGCGATCCTGCGTGCTGCCGGCACCACTGTCTGGCTGAACGAAGAATCACAGATTGACGCCGTCACTGCGCTGTCTGGCAGCGGCCCGGCGTATGTGTTCTATTTCATCGAAGCGATGCAGCAGGCAGCGACGGAATTCGGATTGAATGCCGAACAGGGCCGTGCGCTGGCAATCGCGACCTTCACCGGCGCGGCGCAATTGGCGGCGCAATCGGACGAACCGGTATCGGTATTGCGTGAGCGCGTCACGTCGAAAGGCGGTACAACCTTTGCCGCGCTGACCAGCATGGAACAGTACGACGTGAAGGGAGCGATCGTACGCGCACTCAAGGCTGCGCGCGCGCGCAGTGAAGAACTGGGCGAGGAATTCGGCCGCCATTAACACCGCCTCCTCACTCGTGCAGCACAAACCACGGAAGATTCATAGCAGCAATCCCAATAATCACAGAGGACAATACATCATGAAAATCTGCTGTAAATGGAAGTTGCTCGTTACTAGCGTCGCGCTGGCCGCCATGCAAACATCGGCCAACGCTGTCGATTCCGTTTCGCTTGAATATGGCTCTGGCTCAAATGCCAGACTGGAACGAGTCGCACTGCAATGGAACTGGTCGCAACGCTGGTTTGCCTCGAACGGTAACCACATCGGCGGTTACTGGGATCTGTCGCTGGCGCGTGGCGAGGAAAGAAAACACCGCAACATCGAGGGGGCGCGCCGGAACATTTACGGCATTGGCATCACTCCGGTATTCCGCTGGCAGCAGGACAACAAAAAGGGCTTTTATGCCGAAGCCGGTATTGGCGCACATCTGATGTCACACACGTCAGACAATGCCGGCAACCAGTTGTCTACCGCCTTCCAGTTCGGCGACCACCTCGGTGTTGGTTACGTATTCGGCAATGGACTTGACCTGGGGCTGAAGCTGCAACACTTCTCCAATGGCGGTATCAAAAAACCGAACACTGGGGCAAACTTCGCTATCATGCGCGCCAGCTATGCCTTTTAATTTGCCGCCTTTTCTGGAGCTCGCTTGAATTCACCTTTTCCACACATCGCATTCCTCGGTATCGGCCTGATGGGCCTGCCGATGGCCAAAAACCTGCTCGCCGCAGGCTATCCGCTGACAGCCTGGAACCGCACCCGAGCCAAAGCCGAACCACTGGCCGCGCATGGCGCGCAGATCGCCGATACGGCGCAGGAAGCGTTCAGGAAGGCGTCCATCGTGATCACGATTCTGGCCGATGGCCCGACCGTGATCGACGTCATGCGCGATGCGCTACCTGCGCTGAAACCAGGCACGCTGGTGATCGACATGAGTTCGACTCGACAGGATGAAGCGTTGACGCTGCACCAAATGCTGGCGGAGAAAGGAGTCGCGTTCGTCGATGCACCGGTTTCCGGCGGCGTAGTCGGCGCGGAAGCGGCGACGCTGGCGATCATGGCCGGCGGCAGCGCGGCGGATTTCGAACGCGCGAAACCCGTTTTGACCGTGATGGGCCGTCCGACGCTAGTCGGCCCGGCGGGTTGCGGCCAGATTGCGAAACTGTGCAACCAGTTGATCGTCGGCGGCACGCTGGCCATCATTGCCGAGGCAATGCTGCTGGCGCAGGCAGGCGGCGCCGATCCGGCCGCGATGCGCGCCGCCATTCGCGGCGGCTTTGCCGAAAGCCGGCTGCTCGAAGTGCATGGCCAACGGATGCTGGATCGTGCCTTCGTGCCCGGCGGGCAGATCAAGACGCAAGCCAAGGACATGGACAACATCCTGATCGCGGCAAAAAATGCCGGGGTGAAGCTGCCGGTGTCGGAGCTGGTGACCGGGTTGTATCACAGCATCCTGGGGGCGCACCCGAATGCCGACCAGTCGGCGGCGCTGCTCGCGATTGAACAACTCAATCCGGGCCAGCGCGTAGGCGACGCGCCGGATCGATTCTAAACCGAACCGGTTCCAGGACGCTGCACTAACCCTGAACCTGCTGGCGTTCGCGCCGAAAATGCGCCTGCGCCAGCACCAGCGCGGCAGCCAGTAGCGCCGCGCAAAAATACATCGGCGCGCCGATGCGCCAATCGCCTTTCGGCAGGTGCGATACCATGCCGAGCAGCGGCGCGGCAATCACCGGCGCGATCACGGCCATCAGGCTGTTGATCGAATTCACCGCCCCCATCGTTTCTCCCTGCCGCACAGCACCTGCGGCATTGGAGATGATGCTCTGGAAGCAGGCGGTAACGGTAAAACCGAGCGCATTGCCGGCGATGATTGCGTACATCATCCAGCCTTCGCTCGCCAGCCCCCACAGCAGATGCGCAATCGCCGATGACAGCAACCCCATCACCGCCAGCCGACGCGGGCTGAAACGTTTCAGCAGCCTGCCCAGCAGCACGCCCTGCACGATGACCGACACCACGCCAACCGTCGCCAGCGACCAGCCGTTCTGCTGCGGCCCCCAGCCGAACTTGAACGTGGTGTACAGCACCCACGACGTATGCATCATGAACTGCGCCAGCCCGCAGCAAACAATCACCGCCAGCAACTGGCCGATGCCTGACAATTGCGCCAGTTGCCGGTAAGCGTTCAGCGGATGCGCCGCTCTCCACGCAAACGGGCGGCGCCGCTCGACTGGCAATGATTCCGGCAACACGAAATAACCGTACAGCAGGTTCAGCAGCGCCAACCCGCCCGCGACGTAAAACGGCAGCCGCAGGCTGACATCGCCCAGCAGCCCGCCCATCACCGGGCCGATGATGAATCCCAGCCCAATCATCGCGCCCAGTGCGCCGAAGCGCCGCGCGCGCTGTTCCGGAGGGGTAATGTCAGCTACGTAGGCATTCGCCACCGCCGCGTTCGCCTGCATCGCGCCGCCGAACAGCCGCACCACCAGCAGCATCCACAGTTCAGGCGCGACAGCCGTGGCAAAGAAATTCAGCGCCAGTCCGCAAAATCCGAGCAGCAGCACCGGACGGCGACCATAGCGATCGGACAGCGCACCCAGAATCGGCGAACCGAAAAAATTGGCGATGCCGAAAGAAAACAGCACGCCTCCATACCAGAATGCCTGATCTTCCTGCGAGCCGGTGAAACTGCCGACCAGCGCCGGCAACACTGGGATGATCAGGCCGATGGCCGCCATGTCGATCAGCACCGTCAGCATGATGAATGGCAAGGCAGCGTTGCGGCGTTTGCCGACGGCCGGTTGCTCGCCGGAGAAAACTTCGGTCATGTTTGACACCGTTTGCGTACAAATTGCAGACTCGAACGATAGCACGCTTTGCCAGCGCCAGCCGAGCCTGAGTTGTACCTGGCGCCACTGATAGCAAAAATGCGCATATGCAATCGATAAATTCTTGGTTGGGGCGCAAGGCTTGCTGCACTAAGCTGTATTCCTGAACACAAACGCAACCAGCCGATCATCTTCCTCATGGCCACACAACCGCATCCCGACCACAAGCTGCCTGCGCCCTTTGCCGCGCAACAGCGCGCGATGTCTGTTTGCGGCCACCTTATTCTGGCGCCGGCTTCTGCCGCAGCTGTCTTGCGCACACGGCAGCGAATGCGTCGCCGATGTCCGGCGTCTGGCGTTCGCGCCTGATTCTTTTCGCCCTCGCCGGCATTCCGGCCAATGACCGCAGATCCGCGCTCGCGCCGCGTCTGCCTTTCCTTACCCGTTTCCCGGAAACGAACATGAACACACTTGATACCCATCTCGAGCCGCCATTTGCCGTTAATTCCCTCCAGCCGGACGAACGCCGCTTCGGCAAACTGCACGATTACCTCAGCGGCCTGGACCGCAAGCCCAGCACCAATGCGCATTTATGGCGCGATGCCGATGGCAAGGCGCTGGGGCGCTATTTCAACTCGACCCTGACCAGCGTTTTCCAGCCGATTCGCACGCTGGACACGGGCGAGATTGCCGGTTTCCAGGGTTACCTGCGCAGCCATTCCGAAACTGATTCAGGCCTGTCGTTGTGGCGTCTGCTCGACTACGCTGCCAGCGACGATGAATCGATCGAGCTCGATCGCTTGTGCCGCCTGCTGCACACACTGAATTTCTTTCGCCAAACGGAAGCAACCGGGCGCGATCTTTATCTGAATGTACATGCCAGGCTGCTGGCGGCGGTCGAGGACAATCACGGCCATGCCTTCCGGCGCGTTCTGGCATCAATCGACGTGCCGCACCAGCGCGTCGTGCTGCAACTGCCAGCCATCACGCAAAACCTGAGCTGGCTGCTGGATTCCGTGGTCACGAATTACCGCGGCAACGGTTTCCGCATTGCGGTCAACTCCAGCCGGGCGAAAGAAGCGCTCGGATTGCTTGAGCGCGTGCAACCGGATGTGGTGAAACTTGATGTCCGCGGCGTGACCGATGCGGCCAGCACGGAGAAATTGCTGCGGCTGGCGCAGCAGCGTGGCGTGCAAGTGATTTTCAAGCGCGTGGACAGCCAACATCTGCTGAGCGGGCTGCGACAATTCGGCCACGCACTTGGCCAGACGCTATTGGTTCAGGGACACCTGTGGGACGTGCCGGAAAGCGCGCTGGCCAATGTGCCGTCCTCCTTCCTCGCCACGACCCCGCTGGCGGCGTGATGGCGGATACGTTATGCAGACTCGAACCGGCCAGCGGCGCGGTTCTTGCGCACGCTATCCCACGCAAACATTTGCCCGTTCATCGCCACGTACACGCCATGCGGCAACGTTTGCGCGGCGGCGCAGGCAAAGCCGAGGTTGAACAACGCATCGGAATTCGCCACTGAAAACGGAATCATCGCGCCGGTCAGCACGATGGTTTTGTCCAAGGAAGCCTGTCCCAGCACCTGCGCCGTTTCACGCATCGTGTCGGTGCCGTGCGTGACCACGATCGCGGTTTCATCCGCGGCGCGGCACGCGACCAGCACGCGCGCCCGGTCGGCATCGCGCATGTCGAGCGAATCGAGCAGCGGCAGGATTTTCAGTTCGTGCGGCAGCGTAAGGCGCGCCTGTGCCAGCATCTGCGGCAGATGGCTGGCGGCAAAACCGAGCGTGCCGGCGATTTCGTCGTAGCGCTTGTCGAGCGTGCCGCCAGTGGCGATGATGCGCAAGGCCATGATTTTCCTCCCTGTCATATCAGCGCCTTCGCGCCATGTGCGCCGGCGAAACGCCACATCCGGCTCCAGCCGGGCGGCCACGGCAGCTCAGGGCCGCTGTAATCCGGCAGCCCGGTGCGCACCGGAAACACCGGCAACGGCCCGGGAGCATGCGGATTGCGGCCGTTCAAATCCAGGCTGTACATATAACCCGGCAACAGCGCATCGCACACCAGCCTGAACCAGACCGCGTGCTCTTCGTCTTCACCCAGCGCCTGCGCCAGCCCTTCCGGGTCGAATTTCGCCAGGCAACGCACCAGTTCATCGGTGCCGGCGCCGGGACTGTCGCCCCAGCCGATCACCGGATTAAAAATGTAATCGGCGCCGGAACCATACCAGCCCTCGCGCCAGGGGCGCTGTAACCAGTTGCGTGTGCCGGTAAACAGGTGCCAGCGCCAGTGCATGCCGGATGGGCGCGGACACGAATGCAGGTACAGCCGCTGATAGCCGGCATCGTGCAACGCCCGCACCACCGCCATCAGCCGCGCATGCGGCGTGCGATCGGGCGACGCCAGCCGAAACAGGATCGGTTCGCCGTCGGCGTGCTGCACTTCATCGGTCGACAGGTTCAGATCCAGCACGCGGCTTTCATTGCCGAAGCGCGCCGATACCCAACCGGTCAGCAAATTGACGGCCGTGAGCACGCCATAGCCACGGTAGCGATGGAAGATGACGGTGCCAGGAGCGATCGGTTTCATGCCAATGCAAAAAAATCAAAGCCAAAATGACAGGCCGGGCTTCACAGCCGCCTGCGAGCCCAAAAATATACACCCACCAGTATTTTCAAACTGCCGCCAAAATTCCGGCCGAACCCATATATTTTTGCTCATACCCCAGCAAAAAAGCCGCAACAGGCATGCGCGTTACAAGCCTCGGAACTGCGAACATGACTTGAATACTTCCAGCGTCGGCGCTATCCGCTTTTGCCGGCACCATTTGGCGGTCAGTTTCAGCAATTCCTTGATGTCGCGCCCGGAAACGCCGGGAAACTGCTCTACCAGCTGGTCGGTCAAGCCTGCCTGCAAATCGAATTCAAACTGTTTCGATAGCACTTCCCAGATGCGTTTCGCATCTTCCGCCTTCGGTGCTTCGTACACAATCGTGGCGATGCAGCGCGACGCAATCGCATCGTCCACATCCTGCGAACGGTTGGTGGTCATGAACAGCAGGCCGTGGAAGTATTCGAGCGTACGCAGGAACGAGGCCACGACCGCATTGTGATCGATATCGTTGCCGCGCCGGCGGATGTAAACATCGGCCTCGTCCAACAGCAGCACCGCACCCCAGCGCTGCGCGCGCTTGAGAATCGCCGCCAGGTTTTTTTCCACGTCTTCGGAATGAATGCCAAGCTGACCCGAATGCACGCGATACAGCGGCCGGCCAATCACTTCGGCATACACTTCGGCCGTCAGCGTCTTGCCCAGCCCGGGCGCGCCCTTGCACAGGATGGTCGTGCCACCGGATTTGCCGGCAACGATGTCGTCCATCAGCACATCCATGTCCTGCGTCAGGATATCGATCAGGTCGCGGTGGTGCTGCGGCAGCACCAGCTTTTCGCGCAAGCCCGGATCGTAGCGATATTCGACCAGATGGTTCACATGGATCCACATGTTGGTGTGGGTTTCCAGGTTGAAGCACAGGATCATCGGGTGCATCGGGATGGTGGAGAAATCGCGTCCCTGCAGCAGCCAGAATTCGGAATCGGCATGGGTGAAAAACTTGCGCTGTATCAGTTCTTCGTCATTGACCACCCGCATCGGCGACGGCAGGTTCAGCCGCTCCGGCGTCTGGTATTTTTCCGCCAGATTGACTTCGAGCACCGAACCGGACGCGATGAACTGCTCGCTGGTCTGCTGCACAAAATCGACAAAGCGATCGACCGACTCCAGATAGGCGCGCTTGAGTTCCGGCGTTTCCTTCATGAAACCCTTGGCCGCCAGGATTTCGATCACCGTCTGGTGCCCCGCCAAGTCCGATGCAAAGAAGAACACCACCCTGTTGGCCGGGCGCGAATAATCGTTGTTGCTCATCGCAACCGTATTCGCCATCAGGCTGAGCGCGACGCATTTCTGGCCGTTCGACATTTCCTGCAGCGCGATATTCGACACCAGCCACGGCATCTGCTCGCCATATTCGCCGATCGCATACACCCAGCCATCGATCGCGCCCTGCTTGATGTAAGCGCCGATCGCCTGCGCCAGCATCGCCAGGCTGGAAATGGAGGCATGCACCGGATTCTGCTCCGCCTCGCGCAGCGCGGCCAACAGCACCGCAGACGCACGGTGCCCGCCGGCGACCATCTGTGCATGCAGCCATTCCTTCGCTTCATCGTCGAGCTGGTAGAAATAGATGCTGACCTGATTGTCGTCGCGCAACAGCAGATAGTTCGGAATTTCCTGCGCCCACTCGGCCTCAAGGAAACGGGTTTTCGCCTCTTTCGCTATCGCGGTCGGCAAATCGATCGATATCCCGTAATACTCGCGCCGGGAATCCAGGTCCTGCAGTACGGAGGCGTCATGCATGATGGTCGCAGTGGTCGGTTAAGGGCGCGCCGCGCGCGCAAAAAAGGGGATGGTTCGGTCGGGCGTCAATCGCTCCACAGCTTGCCGGCAGTGGACCAGTTCTCGCGTTTTACCTCTTGCAAAATGATGTCCACCGCGGCCGGATCGCAGCCAAGGGTATTGCAGGCAGCTTCGGTCACCGCCTTCACAAACGCGCGCTTCTGCTCCTGCGTGCGGCCTTCAAACAGTTGTACGTTAATCGTTGGCATGGTCAATCCTCGATAGAAACAAGCACTCGCCTGGAACCGGCGGCGACCATGCGCCGCGCGCAAGCATACGAACAAAATAGGGAATCAATTGGACATTATAAAACGTGTCGCGCATCCGATGCATTGTAGTCGGTTTGCGCGCTGTCGGAGCAGACCGTGAACGCAGCAGACGGAAGTCTGCTGCTTTTCCCGGCGTCAGGCGGCGTCCGGAAGGAGAGGAGAAGGACCGGACGCCACAGGAAAATCAGCCGTGCGGCTTAGGAAAACGCTGAAGAAAGGTGAGCGGAATGAGATGCAATGCACCCGTGGCGCAGGAACCGGATTGTGCATGAACGTTCGCCCGAATTCCTGACACTGCGCAACTATTTATTCGGCGTTTCCTCAGCGATAGTGGCGATAACCGTGCCGGTAGTAGTGTCCGCCGCGGCGGCCGTAGCCGACATACAGCGGAACCGGCACCGGATAATAGGCCGGCGCACTGTAATAGACCGGGCGCGGCGCATAATAGACCGGCGCCGGGCTGCTGTAATACGTCGTCACCGTGCCATCCTGATAGGCCGAAGCCGGCGGAGCCGACACATAATAGCCAGGGTGCGAACTCGCAATCGCCGCGCCGGTCATCATGCCCAGCACCACACCAGCGGCAACTGCGCCACCGTCGGCCGATGCCGGCGCCGAAGTTGCCAGAGCGGCGGTTGCCATCACCGCGACCGCGACCAGTTTTTTGCCGTTGTTCATAGTTGCCTCCATGTCATTCTTGCTGGAATCCTGCGCCATCACGCAGCCTCATGACTACACTTTAATGACAATCCGGCCAGATGGAAGGCAACGAAACAAACTCTTACACTTGTAAACACTCGATGCATATCAACGGGCCGCGACGACAACCTCTGATCTAGCGCAACATTGATGGACATAATCGGCCCAAACCGGCCAGAACCGACAGCCAGACTGCCGCTGCGAATTGATCATTGCGCGCAGAGCGCCTAACATGGGCATGTTGCGGTGCGCGCTTGCCACGCGCCGACATGAATGCACTCGCGCCACGAACCCATTTCAAGGAGAACATCATGCGCTTTTCCACAGCAGGCTCGGTACAAGCACGGAAATTGCCGGATATCACCCGGAAGTTCCTCCAGCTATCGGCCATCACAACCATAGCCATCTGCGCCGTGCTGTACGCGAAGCCGACGCTGGCCGCCGGCCACGATGCCGCAAGCGCCAAGGCGACCTACCTGAAGGACCGCGAGCTATGCAACAGCGGCCAGACCAATCAGGACCGCGCCACCTGTCTGAAGGAAGCGGCTGCGGCCTATGCCGACGCGAAGCGCGGCCAGTTGAACGGCAGCGATTCGTATGACAAGAACGCGGTCGACCGCTGCAAGGCGCTGCACCACGACGAGCGCGGCGCATGCTACCGCCGCATCAAGGGCGAAGGCACGACCGATGGCAGCGTCGAGGAAGGCGGCATTTACCGCCGCATCGAAACGGAAGAAGGCCCGGCGCGCCATCATCGCTACCGCACGCCGCCGAAGAGCTGAACCGAAACCGGAGCTCGCAGGGCCGGCCGCGCCTCGGCCCTGCTCCAATCCCCCTGCCCCGCCGTTGTGCTGACATCACAGTCGCAGCACATCATCCGGCACTCACCATCTCGCACTGACCATCGCTGGCGGGCTTGACGCCCGCTCGGACCTCCCGGACATTAGACAGCCGGAATGCCGTCCATTTGGCCAAAAATTACTGACTAAAATGAATTTCTGGTCAGTAAGGCCAAAAAATATACTCCACCCTGTATTTAAAAACAGCCAGCAAATACTTGGCCCGGCGCAGTATTTTTGCCATATACCCCAACAAATCTTCGGATTCTGCATTTGCCGGCGTCGCTTTCCAGCCTGGCGCACCCGCTGGACAGCCCTCCTTTATATCCCATCGAAATATAAGCAAATAAATTCATTGTAGTTTGGAATACTTCATAAGTTTATTACGATTCATGCATAGCAAACGCGCCGCCTGAAAAGGCACCCGCAACCAGGCGGGCGACCAATCCAGGCGGATTTTCGTTACGGCACGCGGCTCAGGCCGCACGCATCAGAATTTTCAGGATTTTTGAATGTATCGCTACGACCAATACGACCAGACCATCGTCGACGAACGCGTCGCGCAATTCCGCGATCAGGTGCGCCGCCGACTGGCGGACGAACTGACCGAGGAAGAATTCCGCCCGCTGCGGCTGCAAAACGGCCTGTACCACCAGCGTCATGCATACATGCTGCGGATCGCGATTCCGTACGGCCTGCTGTCGGCGACCCAACTGCGCACGCTGGCGCAAATCGCGCGCGAACACGACCGTGGCTACGGCCACTTCACCACGCGGCAAAACATCCAGTTCAACTGGGTCAAGCTGGAGGAAACGCCGGCAATCCTCGAACGGCTGGCGGGCGTGCAGATGCACGCCATCCAGACTTCCGGCAACTGCATCCGCAACATCACTTCCGACCAGTATGCCGGCGTGGCGGCGGATGAAATCGTCGATCCGCGCCCGTATGCCGAAATCCTGCGCCAGTGGAGCACCTTCCAACCAGAGTTCGCCTTCCTGCCGCGCAAGTTCAAGTTCGCGATCAATGGCGCACAGGAAGACCGCGCGGTGACTGCGGCGCACGACATCGGCCTGACGGTGATCAAGAACGAGACCGGCGAAGTGGGCTTCCGCGTGATGGTCGGCGGCGGGCTGGGACGCACGCCCATCATCGGCAGCGTGATCCGCGAATTCCTGCCATGGCCGCATGTGATGACTTATCTGGAAGCGGTCATCCGCGTCTACAACCAGTACGGCCGACGCGACAACATGTACAAGGCGCGCATCAAGATTCTGGTGAAAGCCATCGGCAGCGAGGAATTTGCGCAGGAAGTCGAACAGGAATGGCAGCACCTGAAGGACGGCCCCGGCACGCTGACGATCGAGGAATTGCAGCGTGTGGCGGCGCATTTCACCGCGCCGGCATATGAAACCCTGTCGGACAACGATGCCGCGATCGCGCAACTGCAGCAGGAAAACAAGGCGTTCGCCAACTGGCTGGCGCGCAACGTCAAGCCGCACCGCATTCCCGGCTACCGCGCGGTGGTGCTGTCGCTGAAAAAACCGGGCGTGCCGCCGGGCGACATCAGCGCCGAACAGATGGAAACAGTGGCCACGCTGGCCGAGCGTTACAGTTTTGGCGAGCTGCGCGTCACGCACGAGCAGAATCTGGTCTTGGCCGACGTGCGCCAGCGCGACCTGTTCGAGCTGTGGCAGCAGGTAAAAGCGGCCGGACTGGCGACGCCAAACATTGGCCTGCTAACCGACATCGTCTGCTGCCCGGGAGGCGACTATTGCGCGCTGGCGAATGCGAAGTCGATCCCGATCGCGCTGGCGATCACCGAGCGCTTCGACAATCTCGATTACCTGCACGACATCGGCGAGATCGAACTGAACCTGTCGGGCTGCATCAACGCCTGCGCGCACCACCATGTCGGCAACATCGGCATCCTCGGCGTGGACAAGGATGGCAGCGAGTGGTACCAGGTGTCGCTTGGCGGCTCGCAAGGCAATCAAACGACGATCGGCAAAATCATCGGCCCGGCCTTTTCCGCCGAGCAGATGCCGGATGTGGTCGAGCGGCTGGTAGAAGTCTATCTGCGCGAACGCAACGACGAAGAAAAGTTCATCGACACCGTGCGCCGCCTCGGCATCGAGCCATTCAAGGCGCAGGTGTATGGCACGCCAATCGAACCGAAAGCAATCAAAGTGGGAGAACCAACCCGTGGCTGAACAGAACAAACGCATCATCAAGGACGGCGCCATCATCGCCGACGACTGGCTTTTGCTGCGACCGAATGTCGGGGCGTTGGCCGACACGCTGCCAGGTGATGTAAGCATCCCGGCAGGCAAGGTGATCGTGCCGCTGGCGGCCTGGCTGGCGCAAAAAGAAGCACTGGCCGCCCGCGCCGATATCGGCGTCTGGCTGGCGAGCGACGAACGGCCGGAAGCATTGAAAGACGATCTGGCGCGCCTGCCGCTGATCGCGGTCGATTTCCCCAAGTTTTCCGACGGCCGCGGCTATTCGATTGCGTTTCTGCTGCGCGAGCGGCTGGGTTACGCCGGTGAACTGCGCGCGATTGGCGACGTGCTGCGCGACCAGTTGTTTTACCTCGCCCGCGTCGGCTTTAATGCGTTTGACGTGCGCGCCGATCGCAAACTGGAAGACGCGCTGGCTGGCCTGACGGACTTCTCGGTCAGATACCAGACTTCGTCGGATGAAAAGGCGCCGCTGTTCCGCCGCGTGCAACGCCACGGAGCGGCGCAATGAGCAATTACACCGCCCATCTGACCGAGACGCTAGCCACGCTGGCGCGCATCGCGCACGAGCATGCGCCGGCGGTGTTCGCCTCCAGCCTGGCGGCGGAAGACATGGTGCTGACGGATTTGATCCTGTCCGAAGATCTGCCGATCACGATTTTCACGCTCGACACCGGCCGGCTGCACGCCGAAACGCTGCAAATGATCGAGCGCGTGCAGGATCGCTACGGCTACGGCATCAAGATCTACCGCCCGGACGACGCAGCCGTGGCTGCCTATGTGGCGCAATCCGGCCTGAACGGTTTTTACGACGGCATCGAACAGCGCAAGGAATGCTGCCGCATCCGCAAGCCACCCGGGCCGAACTGCCGGTGGAAGAATTCGATAGCGCGCACGGCATGGCGAAGTTCAACCCGCTGGCCGACTGGAGCGAGGACGACGTGTGGCATTACCTCAAAAGCCGCCATGTGCCGTACAACCCGCTGCATGACCGCGGCTACCCGTCGATCGGCTGCGAACCCTGCACCCGCGCGATTCAGCCGGGCGAAGACATCCGCGCCGGACGATGGTGGTGGGAACAACCCGAATCGAAGGAATGCGGACTGCATTTCGTCGACGGCAAACTGGTCCGCGCCAAGACAGTCACCGCGTAACAAAAGAAAGTAGCTGCAACATCATGACCACAACGATAGAACAACACATCCTCGATACCGCCAGCAACCGCCACCTGGACTGGCTGGAATCTGAGGCAATCCACATCCTGCGCGAAGTCGCGGCCGAATGCACCAAGCCGGTGCTGCTGTTTTCCGGCGGCAAGGATTCGGTGGTGCTGCTGCGCCTGGCCGAAAAGGCGTTCCGACCGGGCAAGTTCCCATTTCCGCTGATGCACATCGACACCGGCCACAACTTTGCCGAAGTGATCGAATTCCGCGACCGGCGCGCAGCCGAGCTGGGCGAAGAGCTGATCGTGCGTTCGGTCGAGGATTCGATTGCGCGCGGCACGGTGCGGCTGCGCAATCCGCAAACCGATTCAAGGAATGCGGCGCAAGCGGTGACGCTGCTGGAAGCGATCGAGGAATTCGGCTTCGACGCCTGCATCGGCGGCGCAAGGCGCGACGAAGAAAAAGCACGGGCGAAGGAACGCATCTTTTCGTTCCGCGACGATTTCGGCCAGTGGGATCCGAAGGCGCAACGGCCTGAACTCTGGTCGCTGTACAACACGCTGGTGCATCCGGGCGAAAACATGCGCGTGTTCCCGATCTCGAACTGGACCGAACTCGACATCTGGCAGTACATTGCGCGCGAAAAACTGGCGCTGCCGTCGATCTATTACGCACACGAACGACAGGTGATTCCGCGGAACGGCCTGTTGGTGCCACTGACCGATCTGACACCGCCAAAAGAAGGCGAAACAGTGAAAACGCAAATCGTGCGCTTCCGCACCGTGGGCGATATTTCGTGCACCTGCCCGGTGGCCTCGACCGCCGCCAGCCCGGCCGCGATCATCGCCGAAACCGCGATTACCGACATTACCGAGCGCGGCGCCACCCGCATGGACGACCAGACGTCCGAAGCCTCGATGGAAAAACGCAAGAAGGAAGGATATTTCTGATGAACGCCGTACTCTCCGCACAAACCGCTGCCGCGCCAGCCACTGCCGGGCGCGGCGTGCTGCGCTTCATCACCGCCGGGTCGGTCGATGACGGCAAAAGCACGCTGATCGGCCGGCTGCTGTTCGACAGCAAGGGCATTTTCGCCGACCAGCTCGATGCGATTTCGCGCGCCAAGCACAAGCGCACCGTCGGCGACACGATCGACCTGTCGCTGTTGACCGACGGCCTGGAAGCCGAGCGCGAGCAGGGCATCACGATCGACGTCGCCTACCGCTATTTCGCCACCCCGGCACGCAAGTTCATCATCGCCGACACGCCCGGGCACGAGCAATACACGCGCAACATGGTGACCGGCGCTTCGACCGCCGACGCCGCCATCATCCTGATCGACGTATCGAAAGTCACGCTGCACGACGACGGCAGGGTGGAATTGCTGACGCAGACCAAGCGCCACTCGACCATCGCCCACCTGCTGCAGATCCGGCATGTGATCGTGGCGGTGAACAAGATGGATCTGGTGCATTACGACCGGCAGATTTACGACCGCATCGTCGCCGCCTACCGCGAGTTCGCGCAGCAACTCGGGCTGGAAAACATCCACGCCATTCCGCTGTCGGCGCTGGCGGGCGACAATGTGGTCGAAAAAGGCGACAACTTGAACTGGCACCACGGGCCGACCTTGATCGAACTGCTGGAAACGCTGCCGCTGGGCGACGAGCTGCAACACCAGCCGTTCCGCTTCCCGGTGCAACTGGTGGCGCGGCACAACGGCCACGAAGCGAACGATTTCCGCGGCTACATGGGGCGAATCGAATCCGGGACGATCAAAAAGGGCGACAAGCTGTGGGTGCAGCCGAGCAACCAGCTCGCCACCGTCAAGGACATCGTCACGCTCGAAGGCTCGCTCGACTTTGCCGTGGCCGGACAGTCGGTGACGCTGCTGCTGGAAGAATACCTCGACATTTCGCGCGGCGACCTGCTGGCCGCAGCCGACCAGCCAGCCGCGCTGCTGAAAACGGTCGAGTCCGACATCTGCTGGCTGTCGGAAGAACCGCTGGACGCGCGCCGCAAATACTGGCTCAAGCACGGCACGCACAAAGTCGGCGCGAAGATCGCCGCCATCGGCTCGCTCTTGGACGTGAACACGCAGCAGCGGCGCAGCGGCGAGCAGATTGGGCTGAACGACATCGCACGCATCAGCCTCAATGTGCAGCAATCGCTGGCGGCTGATGCTTACAGCGACAACCGCGCCACCGGCGCGTTCATCCTGATCGATCAGGTCACGCACCAGACGGTCGCTGCCGGAATGATCCGGATTGCGGCATGAACCGAAAACCGGAGAGGACCAGCATGAACGAGAACGGCAAGGTTTACCTGATCGGCGCCGGCCCCGGCGCGGCTGACTTGATCACCGTGCGCGGCGCACGCCTGTTGGCGCAGGCCGACGCGGTGCTGTACGACGCGCTGGTGACCGACGAAATGCTCGAACTGTGCCCGCAGGCGGAAAAAATCAACGTCGGCAAGCGTTGCGGCAGAAAATCGGCGGCCCGGCATCACCGCCGCGCTGGCGGCCGCTTCGGCCATTGCCCGCCCGCTGACCAAGCGCGGCGTGGCGCGCAGCGTGGCATTTTTCACTTCCAGCACAGCGCCGGATCAGCCGGAGCAGGCCAGCGTTCCTGATTGCGACACTCTGGTACAGTACATGGGCGGGCGCGAAGCGGCACTGACCGCGAAGCGGCTGCTGGCGCAAGGGCGCAAGCCCGGCACGCCGGTGGTGGTAGTCGAGAACGCCAGCCTACCCGGACAGCGCGTGTGGCACACCACGCTGGCGGCGCTGCTGCACGGCCTGCCTGATGCGGATGGCCCGGTGCTGGTGATGGTCGGGGAAGCGCTGGCGGCGCGGCAGTCCGCGACCGACTTCAATGCAGAAAGGTTACACGCCACCGGCGGATTGTGATCTCCCGGCGCATGCTGGAATCCAGTGCCGTTGGCGCGGCGTTCATTCTGGCCGCCTCCGCGCACCCCATGCAACCACGCGTTGCGGCATGGCCAGTCAGCGGCCTTGCTGGCGCACAAGCCCGGCTACGCGGGCTGCCACATCTGCTCGAAAACGTCAGGCTTGCATGGGACCATTTCCCCGCTGGCATGGGTAATGATATAGTCGCCGGCAGAGACCGGCATCAGGCCGTCAGCGGTTTCAACCGCATGAACCAGCGTAACCAAAGGACCGCCAATGCTGGCCTCCCAAGCGTCGTAGATAATCGAATCTTGCCCGACCGTGCCTTCGGGAGTTATCAGAATTCTGATCACTTCGGGATGATCGCCTTCCTTGAACCACTGGACAGCGTCGATGACTTCAGATGCGTTTTTATATCTCACGGGCTTTCCTCGATGAATTCCAATTCACAACAGTATTTTAATACTTGTGTTCGTAGTTCGGCCAAAGCGAAAGTTCGATTGTGTGCTGGTGAACTTCCGCTTCTAGCTAAAAGCGCCCCCCAACACTTTCTTCTGCACCGACTAGCCTAACCTGAACTACTACACCTAACCGGTTCATACTTGATTTAACTGGCATATAATCTTGCGGTCGTGAACCAATATCGTCCCTTCTTGTCGTTCCTGTTGGCCTTGTTGCTGCTGTTCTCGCAACAAGTAACGGTCGCGCACGCGGTCGTGCACGGACTCGACCAAAATCACGACCGGCAGGAACATCAACTTCCGCATAAACAACCCTGCGAACAATGCCATGCCTGCGCCGAACTCGGCTCGGCCATGCCCAGTGCGTTTGCTCTGCCGATGCCAGAGGCGGATGTCTGGATACCAACGGCGGAGTTCTCCTACCGCATCTCAATTAGAGAGGGTTAACCATGCTCAAGAAAACCGCATTGGCAGCGGCCATCGCTGCCACTTGCGCGAGTCCGCTGCACGCCTATGCAGCGGACTCGCGCGAACTCACCGAGATCCGCGAACAGATCCGACAAATGAAAAATGACTATGAATCGCGCATTCAGGCACTCGAAAAACGTCTGGCCGAAGCCCATAGCCAGCAAAAAGTTCCTGCCACGCCAACTGCCGCAGCATCTCAACTGGTCGAGATACCAGCTATAGCCGTCGCGCCTGTGCCCGCAGCTGCCGCCAGCAATGGCAACGGTTTCAACCCAGCCATTTCGCTGATACTGGGCGGCACATATGCACACCTCAAACAGGACCCGACACAATACCGCCTGCAAGGCTTCATGACGGGCGGCGAAGTCGGTCCTGGCTCGCGCAGCTTCAACCTGGGCGAATCGGAATTGACCTTTAGCGCCAACATCGACCACATCTTTTCCGGACAACTGACCTTTGCGCTTGGGTCGGACAACTCAGCCAGCGTCGAAGAAGCCTTCGTGCAAGCCAAAGGGCTGGCCGGTGGCACCAACCTGAAGGCCGGGCGTTTTCTATCCGGCATCGGCTATATGAACAGCCAGCACGCCCACACCTGGGATTTTGTCGATGCGCCGCTAGCCTATCAGGCCTTTTTCGGCGGACAGTACAAACAGGATGGTTTGCAGGCAAAGTGGATTGCACCGACCGATACCTATGTGGAAATCGGCGCTGAAATTGGCAACGGCGGCAGCTTCCCCGGCACCACGCGCAACAAGAATGGCGCGAATGCCGCTGCGATGTTCGCCAGAACCGGCGGCGACATTGGCACTTCATCAAGCTGGCGCGCCGGCATCTCTTACTTGCGCACCCGCGCCGAAGATCGGGTACACACCGAACTGGATGGAAGCGAATTCGCCTTCAGCGGGCGCTCCAGCCTCTGGGTTGCCGATGCCGTCTACAAATGGGCGCCGGGAGGCAATGCGAGCAGCACCAGCCTCAAGCTGCAGGGCGAATACTTCAGGCAAAAGGAAAACGGTGCGCTAGATAGCGGCGGGAACTACCGCAGCGGTGCGCAATCCGGCTGGTACGTCCAGGGCGTGTACCAGTTCATGCCAAACTGGCGCACCGGCTTGCGCCATGATCGACTGCATTCTGGCACGCCCACCATCGAATCGGGCTCATTCCCAAGCCTGGCCCCGTATTCGCCGCAACGCACCAGCTGGATGCTCGATTATTCGCCGTCCGAATTCTCGCGCATCCGCCTGCAGCTGGCACAGGACAAGTCGCGTCCTGGCATCACGGATAACCAGATTTTCCTGCAATACCTCATGAGCCTGGGCGCGCATGGCGCTCACTCTTACTAGGAGAACACCATGAAACGCATCCTCCACACCATTCTGCTGACGCTGGCCGCACTCTTGATGGCGCCGGCGCACGCCGGATTGAACATTCTCGCCTGCGAACCCGAATGGAGCGCGCTGGCGCTCGAAATCGGCGGCAGCAAAGTCAAGGCATCCAGCGCCACCACCGCCTTTCAGGACCCGCACAAGATCGAGGCGCGACCCAGCCTGATTGCCCGGGCGCGCAACGCCGATCTGCTGGTTTGCACCGGACTGGAACTGGAAGCCGGTTGGCTGCCGGTTCTGCTCCAGCAATCCGGCAACGGCAAGATTGCCCCGGGTCAGCCCGGCCATTTTGAAGCCGGCCAATACGTCAACAAGCTCGACATACCCGCCAGCGTGGATCGCAGCCAAGGCGACGTGCATGCCGCCGGCAATCCGCACATCCAGCTCAATCCCTACAACATCGGCCACGTTGCCCATGCGCTGGTCCAACGCATGGCAGAACTCGACCCGGCCAATGCGCACTACTACCGCACCCGCCACAGGGATTTTGCCGCACGCTGGCAAGCGGCGATCCGCAAGTGGGAACAACAGGCAGCCCCGCTGCGTGGCATTGCCATCGTCGAGCACCACAAAAACATGGAATACCTGCTGCACTGGCTGGGCATGGTGGAAGTCGGCACGCTCGAGCCCAAGCCTGGCGTCGAACCCGGCGTAGCGCACCTGTCGAAACTACTGAGACAACTGCAGCATCGTCCGGCCAAAATGGTGCTGCGCTCCGCATATCAGGATTCACGCGCCTCGCGCTGGCTGGCTGAACGCGCCAAAATTCCGGCGGTCATACTGCCCTTCACTGTCGGCGGCAACGACCAGGCCAAGGATTTATTCGGCCTGTTCGACAGCACCGTGCAGATGCTGCTGGGGGCGCGGAAATGAATGCCAGCGCACTCGATCTGAGCATCATCGCGCCGGCGCTACTGGCCGGTGTGATCGTGCTGCTCACACATATCCCATTGGGCGCGCAAGTGCTGCAGCGTGGCATCGTGTTCATCGATCTCGCGATTGCGCAAATCGCCGCTCTGGGCGTGATCATCGCCGGATTCATGGGACTCGACCCGGAAGGGTGGAGCGTGCAAGCCGCAGCGGGAATCGCAGCGCTGTCGGGCGCCTTGCTGCTGACCTGGACCGAAAAGAAATGGCCGAAGGTGCAGGAAGCGCAAATCGGCGCGCTGTTCGTACTGGCCGCAACTGCGGGCATCCTGCTGGTCGCGCATAATCCGCATGGCAGCGAACATCTGCACGACCTGTTGGCTGGACAAATCCTCTGGGTCAGCACCCAACAGTTGCTCTTGCCTAGCATCGTGACAGCGGCCATCCTTGTGGCGCTCATCATATTGCGCGAACGTGCCGGCAGGCTCGGCTTTTACCTGCTGTTTGCTCTGGCCGTGACAATATCGGTGCAACTCGTCGGCGTGTATCTGGTTTTTGCCAGCCTGATCGTTCCCAGCCTGCGGCTACGCGGCCGGGCTGATCCTGTCGACGCTGTACGATTTGCCTGCCGGTGCGCTGATCGTCTGGTGCCTCGCTTTGCTGGCCATCGTCGCGCATGGCTTTGGCCCACACGAAAAAACAGCATGAACCATTAAAATGATGAGCGGCTGCTGAACGTTTGCAGCCGCCATTATTTCAATCACTCCTTAATCCAGCACAAGCACAAGAGTTGAGATCACCAGGGTTATTTAATCAAGACGCAAATATGCACAATAGTCATTGTCGCGTTCCTTGCTGAAAGCATGAAAATGGCAAAGATGTAACGTTCTTTAATGTCAACAGTTTTCCAGCCAATTTGACGCTAAGGGACGGCTATTAGCTGGAAGCGGAAACTCACCTAGGCAGCACCAAGCGTCAGCTTTGGCCGAATTTCAGTCTTTTGTCGCTATACCCTGCCAGATCACATGCGAATATGCACTCAAACTAGCCCCAAAATGGACAGCATAAATTTTAAGAACCCTTGTTCACCATGAGTTGCGGTACCCATTTTATGATTGGCGAAGGCAAAGACGGGCAATACAAGACTTGAGTGGCGACAGCGCTCGCTGTGCTGGCAATGCCGCCGCAATGCAAAATAACTGACCGAAAAGCAGTTTTCAGTCAATTAGCCCGAAAAATATACTCCACCCAGTATTCAAGAACAGCCAGAAAAAATGTGGCCCAGCGGCATGCTTTGACTACATACCCCCGGCAAAACCCTAACCAAACATCAAACGGCTGCCAGCGTCTGGATGCAATATGCCGCCAGCGCCGCCTGCACGCCGGCATCATCACCCGCCGCCCGCGCCAGCCGCAACCGCACGCCCGGATGCATCTGCTGCAACTGCGCCATCAGCGGCGGCAAATCGCGCAGCACGTGGCCGGACTGGCCGAGAAACAGCGGCACGACCACAACTTCAGCGCACTGTTGCCGCGCCAGATGCTCGACCGCCGTCGCCAGATCGGGCCGCATGAATTCGAGAAACGCCAGCGCCACGTCCGTCTGCGGCAGGCGCTGCGCCAGTTGCTGCCGGACGCGCTCGAACGGTTCCGCCCAACCCGGATGGCGCGCGCCATGCGCGAGCAGAATCAAGCCGCATTTTGCCGTCACCGCCATGCCGAAACTCCTCTCTTGCGATCGCTTTCACCTTGAGCCTGCCAAGCTGCTTGCAGATTGATTGCAGTATGCCACAAACGCATAAGCAAATGAAAAATCCTTCGTTTCAATTATAAAGAGCGAGGTCTAGAATCAATTCCACTCTCTTCATCACAAGGCCACCATCATGAAACGAATAAGCAAACTCGCCGCCTTCCTGCTCACTCTTGCCATTTCCGGCGTCGCCATCGCGCAGACGACGCTGCTGAATGTGTCTTACGACCCTACGCGCGAACTCTATCAGGATTACAACAAGGCGTTCGCCAACCACTGGAAGCAAAAGACCGGCGAAACGATCAACATCAAAAATTCGCACGGCGGTTCCGGCAAGCAGGCGCGCGGCGTGATTGACGGCTTGCAGGCCGACGTGGTGACGCTGGCGCTGGCGTATGACGTCGATGCGCTGCACGACAAGGGCCTGATTCCGGCCAACTGGCAAAAACGCCTGCCGCACAATGCGTCGCCCTACACCTCCACCATCGTGTTTCTGGTACGTAAAGGCAACCCGAAACAAATCAGGGACTGGAACGATCTGGTTCGCCCCGGCGTCGATGTGATTTCACCCAATCCGAAAACCTCCGGCGGCGCGCGCTGGAACTATCTGGCCGCGTGGGGCTATGCGCTGAAACAGCCGGGCGGCAATGATGCCACCGCGCGTGAGTTCGTGAAAAAGCTGTATCGCAACGTCAAGGTGCTGGATTCCGGCGCGCGCGGCGCGACCACGACCTTCGTCGAACGCGGCCTGGGCGACGTGCTGATCGCATGGGAAAACGAAGCCTATCTGGCGATCAAGGAACTGGGGCCGAACAAGTTCGATATCGTCACGCCATCGATCTCGATTCTGGCCGAACCGCCGGTCAGCGTGGTCGATAAAGTGGTGGACAAACGCGGCACGCGCAAGCAGGCCGAAGCCTATCTGCACTACCTGTATTCGCCCGAAGCGCAGGAAATCGCGGCTAGGCATTACTACCGCCCGCGCGACAGGAAAGTCGCCGCACGCCACGCGAAACAATTTGCGCCGGTCAAGCTGTTCACCATCGACAAGGTGTTTGGCGGCTGGCAAAAAGCGCAGAAAACCCATTTCGCCGACAAAGGCGTGTTTGACCAGATCATTGCCCGTTAACCCGTTACTAACCACATCTTCAGGATTTACCGAGTTCTCTCTTCAGGTTGTTTCTCCAATCGGCGCTGTCCCCCAACGCCAGTTCGCCGCCCGCCGCAAGGCGTGGCGGCAATTTTTTGCCCACGCGTGGCAAGCCCGGCGAAACCGCTAAAATCACCACATGAACCCGGCACGCAAACAACCAGCCCTGCCACGCCTGCTGATCGTCGGCTGCGGCGATATCGGTCTGCGGCTGCTGCCGCTATTGCGCCGGCGCTTTCGCATCTTCGCGCTCACGCATGATGCCAGCCAGCGCGAGCCGCTGCGCGCCGCCGGTGCGGTGCCGATTATCGCCAATCTCGATCAGCCGCGGCAACTGGCGCGGCTGCGCGGACTGGCGCAGTACATCGTGCATCTGGCGCCGCCGCCACGCGACGGGCAAACAGACAGCCGCACGCGCCACCTGATTCCGCTGCTGCCGGCTGGCGCGACCGTGATCTACGTCAGCACCACCGGCGTGTATGGCGATTGTGGCGGCGCGGCGTTCGATGAAACGCGCCCGATCAAGCCGCATACCGGCCGCGCGCAGCGACGCGCTGATGCCGAACAGGTGCTGCGAAACTGGGGCCGCGACCACGGCGGCAAAGTGGCGATCCTGCGGGTGCCAGGCATTTACGCCGCCGACCGGCTGCCACGTGTGCGATTGCAGCGTAGCTTGCCGGCGCTATTGCCGCACGAAGATGTTTACACCAGCCACATCCACGCCGACGATCTGGCGCGCGCGATTGCGCTGGCGCTGTTTCGCGCGCGGCCGAACCGCGTGTATCACGCCTGCGACGATTCGGTGCTGAAGATGGGGGATTATTTCGATCTGGTGGCCGAGATGCTGCAGTTGCCGCGGCCGCCACGACTGCCGAAAGAAGAACTGGCAAACGTGCTGTCACCGCAATCGCTGTCGTTCATGAACGAATCGCGCCGGCCTTCGAACCGGCGATTGAAAGAGGAGCTGCGGCTGCGCCTGCGTTATCCGCAAGTGCACACTTACTTATTTTCGGAGGGCTTGCGGCGCGAATTTGGCCGCGATAATACGCGCATTGCCACTTCGAAACTCACGCCGTAACTTTTCATATATTCAGCCGCACGATCCGTCCCGCTGGTTTGCTGCAATAACAGGCCGTTTTCGACCACCTGAGCGGTCTTTTTGTCCAAACGTCGAGGTTGCTCTTCATTCTCAGCGGTATTTTGCTCAGGTGTGTCAGCATGCGTATCCATTTATTCCTTGCCAAACAGTTGCTTTGTGGAAATTATAGCAAAACGCGTACCACCCTGCACGCAACTCCGGCGACAGCGCAAGCAAGGATAACTGCCATCACCATCCGCACCGCATTGGCCCAAAACCGCAGCAATCAGGTGCAACAAAATGGCGCAGCAGCAACCTGTTGCACCATTTTGCATTCTCAAACCGCCGCCAGCGCCTGCTCCAGATCAGCCAGCAAGTCGTCGATATGCTCGATGCCGACCGACAGCCGCAGCGCGTCTTCGCTCACCCCAGCCTTGATCAATTCTTCCGGCGACAGTTGGCGGTGGGTGGTCGAGGCCGGATGCGTCGCCAGCGACTTCGCGTCGCCGATGTTTACCAGCCTTGTAAACAGTTGTAGCGCATCGAGCACGCGCGCGCCAGCCGCGCGCGGATCGCCATCGGACTTGACACCGAAAGTCAGAATGCCGGAAGCCTTGCCTTTCAGGTATTTCTGCGCCAGCGCATGGTGCGCATCAGTTGGCAGGCCAGCATACTTGACCCACGTTACTTTCGGATGCTTTTCCAGATACTTGGCAATCGCCAGCGTGTTGTCGTTGATGCGATCGAGCCGCAAGGCCAGCGTTTCAATCCCTTGCAGGATCAGGAAGGCATTGAACGGTGAAATCGCGGCGCCGGTATTGCGCAGCGGCACCACGCGCGCGCGCCCGATGTAAGCCGCCGGTCCGAGCGCTTCGGTGTACACCACGCCGTGGTAGGACACATCCGGCTCGTTCAGCCGCTTGAACCGTTCCTTGTGCTCGGCCCACGGGAACTTGCCACTATCGACGATGATGCCGCCAATGCTGTTGCCGTGGCCGCCGAGGTATTTGGTCAGCGAATGCACGACGATATCGGCACCGAATTCGATCGGCCGCAACAAATACGGGCTCGGCACTGTATTGTCGATGATCAGCGGGATGCCGTGCGAATGCGCGATCTCAGCCAGCTTTTCAAAGTCGGTGATATTGCCCAGCGGATTGCCGATCGATTCGGCATAAATCGCCTTGGTTTTGCCATCGATCAGCGGCGCGAATGTTTCCGGCTGGTCCGGATCGGCAAAGCGGGCTTCAATCCCCAGTTGCGGCAGCGTGTGCGCAAACAGGTTGTAGGTGCCACCATACAGCCGGGACGACGAAATGATGTTATCGCCCGCTTCGGCGATCGTCAGGATCGAATAGGTGACAGCGGCCGAGCCGGATGCCAGCGCCAGCGCCGCGATGCCGCCTTCAAGTGCCGCCACGCGCTGCTCCAGCACGTCCTGCGTCGGATTCATGATGCGGGTGTAGATATTGCCCGGCACTTTCAGGTCAAACAGATCGGCCCCGTGCTGCGCGCTATCGAACGCATAGGACGAAGTCTGGTAAATCGGCACCGCCACCGCTTTGGTGGTCGGATCCGGTTTGTAGCCGGCATGAACGGCAAGTGTTTCAAGTTTCAGTGACATTATTTCTTCCTGTAGTTAAATGTGTATCAATGTCGGCCTGTGTTAGCCGGCATAAATCTGCACCGATGTCGGCTGCGGCGTTGCGCATCAAAGCGATTTCGCCAACCGCCGCCATTCCTCCCCGCTGAAACCGGAAGAAGAAACGGCGTTGCGCGCGTCAGGCTTTGTCAGCGCTGGCGCTGCTCCCCTTTCGGCGACCTGAACACGCTCGTTTTGCTGGCGCTCGGATGCCAGGCCATTAGTGGAAAATCCTGCGCCAGCGACAAGTACCGCCAGCACTGCCGCGATGCCTTTAAGAATGTTCATGCCTGCCTCCGTCAAATGCAGATGGTTGAACTGCGGATGCTTTAAAAACGATAGCCGACGCCGACGCCAATCAGCCACGGGTCCAGCTTGACCGACGTGAGCTTGGAACCGTCAGAATTCTTGACGTCGCTGCGGATTTGCACTTTTTTCACGTCCAGGTTGATCGACCAGTGCTTGTCGAGCTTGAAATCGACGCCAGCCTGCAACGCGCCGCCAATGCTGCTTTGCTCCAGCTTCAAGCCGCCCAGGTTCACATCCCAGATACGGGTGTAATTGATGCCAGCGCCAACATACGGGCTGATTTTCGAGTCCGGGCTGAAGTGGTATTGCGCCGTCAGCACCGGCGGCAGGTGGCGGAAGGTGCCGATTTTTGTACCGGAAACTTTCACGTCATGCACCTGCGGGTGGGTCAGAATCAGTTCAGCCGCAATGTTTTTGGTGAAGAAATACGAAATATCCAGTTCCGGAATCGCCTTGCGCTGAACCGAAATCCGATCGGCGGGCACGCCGCCAAAGGCATCGGATTTGTTCGCGGTATCGATCTGAACCGCGCGAACGCGAATCAGCCACGGGCTTTCCTGCGCCACCGCCTGCGAAAAGCCAATCGTGATTGATGCCAGCGCAATAAAAAGTGCGAGATTTTTCATGTCCAGTTCCTCCTAAAAATGTTTTGGAATGGACAGGTTACGGCGCTCTTTAATATTTCAAAACCAAGTTTTTTTGCTTTTGATATAAACAAACTTCATATTCCAAACCAAAACAACAGCCTTTCCACGGCTGCTTATTCGTTTTAGTAATTTTGATAGGAAATCTTAGTATTTTGAGGAATGGTTCCTATGCGAAATAATGAATCCATCGAAACGGGCAAACCCATCCGATTTCAGCCCGGGATTCATCAGCAAAGGAAACATCATGTCAAAAATCGCTGTCGGTTTCGCGCTCGCAAAAAACGAAACGCTGGGCCATGAACTTCAGGCCGTTCTGAGCATTCCGCCGGAAGATTTGCTGGCGCGCGGTCGTGCGCGGGCTGAGTCGCTGGACCTGTCTTTCGCCGGCGCGGTCTATCCGCCGGAAGCCTGGGCGCTGTTCCAGTCTGGCGCAGCACTGCTGGTCGATGTGCGCACGATCGAAGAACGTGCTTTCGTCGGCCATGTGCCGCAGTCGCTGCATGTTGCGTGGAAATTCGGCACCGGCATGACGCAGAACCCGCGCTTCCTGCGCGAATTCGAAAAGATCGCCCCCAAGGATGCCGTCGTCCTGCTGCTGTGCCGCAGCGGCAAGCGTTCATCCGATGCGGCCGAAGCACTGACAAAGGCTGGCTACACCAATGCCTTCAATGTGCTGGAAGGATTCGAGGGTGAACTGGATGCACAGCAGCATCGCGGCGGACACGACGGCTGGCGCCATTGGGGCCTGCCATGGATTCAAGCTTAATTTTTACGAAATTGAAATCAAGGAGAACACATCATGTCAAACTGGTTTGAAGATAATTCGCGTTCCATCGGCAACACGCCACTGATCAAGCTGAACCGCGTCGTCGGTGATGCCAAGGCGACCGTGCTGGTCAAAATCGAAGGCCGCAACCCGGCCTACTCGGTCAAGGATCGCATCGGCGCCGCGCTGATATGGGATGCAGAAAAACGCGGCCTGCTCGGCCCGGGCAAGGAATTGATTGAACCGACCAGCGGCAACACCGGCATTGCGCTGGCTTTCGTCGCTGCCGCGCGCGGCATTCCGCTGACGCTGACGATGCCCGAAACGATGAGTATCGAACGCCGCAAGCTGCTGCTGGCATATGGCGCGAAACTGGTGCTGACTGAAGGTGCGCGCGGCATGGCGGGCGCGATTGCGAAGGCGGAAGAAATCGCGGCCTCCGATCCGGGCAAATACGTATTGCTGCAGCAGTTCAAGAATCCGGCCAATCCGGCCATCCACGAAGCAACCACCGGCCCGGAAATCTGGAATGCGACCGATGGCAAGACCGATATCGTCGTTGCCGGCGTCGGCACCGGCGGCACCATCACCGGCATTTCGCGCTACTTCAAGCAAACCCGCAAGCATCCGCTGCAGTCGGTTGCGGTCGAACCCGCCACCAGCCCGGTGCTGACGCAGGCCAAGGCCGGTGAACCGATCAAGCCGGGTCCGCACAAGATTCAGGGCATCGGCGCCGGCTTCGTGCCGGACGTGCTCGATCTGTCGCTGATCGATGGCGTCGAAACGGTGACCAACGAAGAAGCGATCGAGTTTTCCCGCCGCCTGACGCGCGAAGAAGGCATCATTGCCGGCATTTCCAGCGGCGCGGCCACGGCCGCTGCCGTGCGGCTGGCACAACGGCCGGAAAACGCTGGCAAGGCCATCGTCGCCATCCTGCCGGATTCAGGCGAACGCTACCTGAGCTCGGTCCTGTTTGAAGGCGTGTTCGACGCGGCCGGGCTGCCAGCATGAACGCCAGCGTCCACAAGTTGAAAGCGGCCGGCCCGGCCACGAACCATAACTGGGGACTGGATCGGATCGTCGCTGACTTGCGCGACGCCAGAACGCAATGGCGCCGCAGTCAGGGACGGCTGTCCGAAGTCAGCTGGCGCGAACTACCATCCAGGGAAACGCTGCGCAGCAGCGTGATCGAACTGTGCGGCGCGCTGTTTCCGATGCGGCTCGGCCCGCCGGATCTGCGCAAGGAAAGCGAGGATTTTTATGTCGGCCACACGCTCGACGCCGCGCTGAACGCACTGCTGGCGCAGGTGAAACTGGAACTGGCGCATGCCAGCCCGCAACGCAGCCAGCCGACCGATTTTCATCTTGAATCGAAAGCGGTCGGCATCGTGCAGCGTTTCGCCGCCAGCCTCGGCAAGCTGCGCATCCAGCTCGATCTGGATCTGGTCGCCGCCTATCGGGGTGATCCGGCGGCGAAAAGCGTGGATGAAGTATTGCTGTGCTATCCGGGCGTGATTGCGATGATCCATCACCGCATCGCGCACCGGCTGTACAAGCTTGGCCTGCCGCTGATCGCGCGCATCGTGGCCGAGATTGCTCACTCTGAAACCGGCATCGACATTCACCCCGGCGCCACCATCGGCAACAGTTTCTTCATCGACCACGGCACCGGCGTCGTCATCGGCGAAACCACCATCATCGGCGACCGCGTGCGCATCTATCAGGCGGTCACGCTGGGCGCAAGGCGCTTTCCGACCGATGATTCCGGCGATCTGCAAAAGGGGCTGGCACGCCATCCGATTGTCGAGGACGACGTGGTGATTTACGCCGGCGCCACCATTCTTGGCCGGGTCACCATCGGCCAGGGATCGACCATCGGCGGCAATGTCTGGATCACGCACAGCCTGCCGCCGGGCAGCAACGTCAGCCAGGCGCGAATGCAGCATGAAGTATTCACGGACGGATCAGGCATCTGATCCCTTTATCAAACCAATCTGGAGAAATACATGTCGGAAAACCTGAGTGCCATCACAACTTTGGGCGATATCTCTGCCCGGCAGTTGGCCAACATCACCAAAACCGCGCCACAGCTATCGACCATCAGCCCGCGCTGGCTGACGCATCTGCTGCAATGGTCGCCGGTCGAATCCGGCATCTACCGCCTGAACAAGGTCAAGAATCCGGAAGAAGTGCGGGTCACCTGCTCGAAGGAAGGTTCGGGCAAACTGCCGCAAACCTATGTCGATTACGAAGAACAGCCGCGCGAGTTTTTCCTGAAAGCCGTAACCTCGGTCTTGAACGTACACACCCGCGTATCCGATCTGTACAGCGTGCCGCACGACCAGATCAAGGAACAGCTGCGCCTGACGATCGAAACCATCAAGGAGCATCAGGAAAGCGAACTGCTCAACAACCCGGATTACGGCCTGCTGGCCAACGTGGCCGATTCGCAGCGCATCTCCACCTTCACCGGCGCGCCGACGCCGGACGACCTGGACGAACTGATCACGAAGGTATGGAAAGAACCAGCGTTCTTCCTCGCCCATCCGCTGGCGATTGCCGCCTTCGGCCGCGAATGCACGCGCCGTGGCGTGCCGCCGCCAACCATCAGCCTGTTCGGCTCGCAATTCCTGACCTGGCGCGGCCTGCCGCTGATTCCATCCGACAAGGTGCCGATCGTCGATGGCAAGACCAGCATCCTGTTATTGCGCGTCGGCGACAAGCGTCAGGGCGTGGTCGGCTTATACCAGCCGGGTCTGGCAGGCGAACAAAGCCCGGGGCTGTCGGTGCGCTTCATGGGCATCGACCGCAATGCCGTCGCGTCGTACCTGATTTCGCTGTACTGCTCGCTGGCCGTGCTGACGGACGACGCGCTGGCAGTTCTTGAGGATGTGGAGATCGGCAAATATCATGAGTATCCAGACACTTACAAGTAATCCGTCCTTGCCGGATGCCGGCTTGCCCGACGTGGCGCTGCTGACGCAGCTGGCGAACGAATTTTTTTCGTCGCTGCCAGGCGAAGCGCCGGTCGGCGCGCCGCAGATGCAGGCACTGTCGGTTGCGCCTGCACCCGTGCTGCAACCCGCCTCGCCGCCTGCCGGCGAAACGGTTTCAATTGCAAAAGCAGCGCCAGCGGCGGAACGCGGCATAGCACAGGGCGTGCCTGAAGCCTATGCCGCCGCATTGCCGGTTGCGGCTCCGCCTGCGGCGCCGGCACCTTCGACACCCTATTATTTTCTGGGCGAAGGCAGCGCCTACCAGTCCGCGCCGATTGAACCGGGCGTGACGGATGAAAACCGCATCATTGCGCAATCGTTCGGCCTGCCGGGCACCAGCGAACTGGCTTCCCTGCTCGACTCGCTGCCGTCCGAACGGACGGAGAAAGCATCGCCGGCAGCACCCGGAGGCTTCTATTTTCTGGATGCGATTGCGGGCAATCCGGAAAAACGGCCGGCACAGGCGGCGGGCAAAAACGCGAACGCGACGCCCGTGCCGGGTGCTTTCGACGTCGAAGCGGTACGGCGCGATTTCCCGATCCTGACCGAACGCGTGAATGGCCGGCCGCTGATCTGGTTCGACAATGCCGCCACAACGCAAAAGCCGCAAGTGGTGATCGACCGGCTGGCGTATTTCTATGCGCATGAAAATTCGAACATCCACCGTGCCGCGCATGAACTGGCGGCCCGCGCAACCGATGCGTATGAAGCTGCGCGCAGCAAGGTAGCGCGCTTCCTCGGCGCAAAATCGGCCGATGAAATCGTGTTCGTGCGCGGCGCGACCGAAGGCATCAACCTGATCGCGCAGACGTTCGGCAAGAAATACATCGGCGAAGGCGATGAAATCATCGTTTCCCTGCTTGAGCATCACGCCAACATCGTGCCATGGCAGCAACTGGCGGCAGAAACCGGCGCCAAAATCCGGGTGATTCCGGTCGATGACAGCGGCCAGATCCGTCTGGACGAATACCAGAAGCTGCTCAACCGCAGAACGCGACTGGTCGCCATTACGCAAGTATCGAATGCGCTTGGCACCATCACGCCGGTGCAGGAAATCATTGCGCTGGCCCATCGCGCCGGCGCGCGCGTGCTGGTCGATGGTGCGCAAGCCGTTTCGCACCTGCGCGTCAACGTGCAGGCACTGGATGCTGATTTCTACATTTTTTCTGGCCACAAGGTATTTGCGCCGACCGGCATCGGCGCCGTCTATGGCAAGGCGGAACTGCTCGATCTGCTGCCGCCGTGGCAAGGTGGCGGCAACATGATTGCCGATGTCACGTTCGACAAAACCCTGTACCAACCGGCACCGGCGCGCTTCGAGGCCGGCACTGGCAACATCGCTGATGCGGTCGGACTGGGCGCTGCGCTCGATTATCTCGAACGCATCGGTTTCGATCAGGCCAGCCGCTACGAGCATGAGCTACTCGGCTATGCCACGCAGCAATTGCTGGCCGTTCCCGGCCTGCGGCTGATTGGCACCGCGCGCGACAAAGCCAGCGTGCTGTCGTTCGTGCTCAACGGCTACCGCACCGAGGAAGTCGGCGCGGCGCTGAACCGCGAAGGCATCGCCGTTCGCTCCGGCCACCATTGCGCGCAGCCGATCCTGCGGCGCTTTGGGGTGGAAGCGACGGTGCGCCCGTCGCTGGCGTTTTACAACACCTGCGGTGAGGTGGATGCGCTGGTTGCCAGCCTGAAGCAACTGGCAGCAGGAAGGCGTAGTTTCTGATGCTATCTGGCGGCGGTCAGGCCACAAGCCCATTCCGCCGCCACACGGCAGACATCCCAACAGGAACGTCAACATGGTCAGTGAAAAGGATTCCACCAACAATGCCGATCATCCCATTTCGCGCCTGCCGGCCAGCGCGATATCCGTGCTGCGCGCTTCCGGCGCAGCCATGCTGTCGCTGAAGCAGAAATTTGGCCGGCAGGCATCCGACTTCGCGTACCAATTGGTTGCGCGCAGCCTGGCCACGAATGCAGGCAACCGGCATCTCACCAGATTCACTGAATCCTTTGATATCGTGCTGTGGACTTTCGATTACCCTGGCTGGCATGTCCGTTACGCCAGCCCGTCGGTCGGCAAATTGTATGGTCGCCTGCCGAGTGCATTCCGGCGCAATCCGCAACTGTGGCAGGAATACCTGCATCCGGGCGACCGTTCGCGCGTGGCGGCGATATGCAGCCGCATCACGGCGATGGAAAGCGAAACCTTCCAGTGCCGCATCATCCATCAGGATGGGGATGTCCGCTAGTTCCGCTACCAGATGCAGTTCATGCCGTCCGGCAAGCCGGATCGCGGCCTGGTCAACTGTGTTGGCAGTGACATCACCATCCAGAAAAGGCTTGAGGAATCATTGCGTATCAGCAATCGCGCGCTGCTGGCGACACACAAATGCGAAGCGGTGATCGCGGGCGCGGATGATGAAAAGACGATGCTGGAAGGCATTTGCAACGTCGTGACAGAAGCCGGTTACCCGATGGCCTGGATCGGCTCGCTGTCCGGCGACGACGAGGACAATATCGTGCCCATCGGACTGGATGGGCGCCACCAGACATACCTCGACCTGATTGCGCCTCATCTGCAAGCCGGCGGCACAGGCACCACGGCCATCAGCCGCGCGCTGCGCACCCATCGTCCGGCGGTCATCAATTATTTCAGCCGCGAACTGGAGCGCACGCCGTGGCGAGAATATGCGATTGCGCACGGTTTTCAGTCGAAAATCGTGCTGCCGCTGCTGTACCGGGATAGCCTGCTCGGCATCCTGAATGTCTACGCCACCGAGCGCGATGCCTTCAATGCCGAGGAAACGCACCTGCTGACCAGCCTGTCGCACCGGCTGAGCCTCGCTGTCCAGTCGCACCGCAACCGCAGCGCGTTGCAGCATCTGGCCTACCATGACACGCTGACCGGCCTGCCGAACAGGGCGATGCTGCTCAACCGTCTGGAGCAATCGATGGCGCACGCCAGCGAGGATTCGATGGCAATGTGGGTGATTTTCGTCGATCTCGATCACTTCAAATACGTCAACGACTCGCTCGGGCACATGGCTGGCGACACCCTGCTGGTGACCGTGGCCAAAAGATTGCTGTCGGCCGTGCGTGAAAGGGATACGGTGGCGCGCATCGGCGGTGACGAATTCGTGCTGATTCTGCAGGATCGGGCCGATGGCAACAACCGGCTTTCGGCGGAAACACTGCAACGCATCATGAACACCATCACACAGCCGGTCGTCATCCATGAACACAAACTGCACCTGACCGCCAGCATGGGCGTGGCAGTCTTCCCGGACGATGGCGCCACGCCTGAAAGCCTGGTCACGCATGCCGACATTGCGATGTACCGCGCCAAGGAAATCGGCCGCAACAATTTCCAGTTCTTCACCAAGGAGCTGAACGAGCGCGCGCGGCTGCGGCTATGCCTGGAAACAGATTTGCGCGAAGCGCTCGCACGCGACGAATTCGTGCTGCACTACCAGCCGCAGGTGGATTTGCGCACCGGCCAGATACTCGGGATGGAAGCGCTGATCCGCTGGCAGCATCCAAAGCTCGGCCTGCTGCCGCCGGGCCGGTTCATCAGCATTGCGGAAGACACCGGGCTGATCGTACCGATTGGGGAATGGGTGCTGCGCCGCGCCTGCGCACAGAACAAGGCATGGCAGAATGCAGACTTGGGCAAGCTGCGCGTGGCAGTCAACCTGTCCGCGCGCCAGTTCGCGCAGAAAAACCTGGTCCAGTTGATTGACTGCATTCTGGAAGAAACCGGGCTGGAAGCACCGTATCTGGAAATAGAACTGACAGAAAGCGTGGTCATGGCCGATGTCGAGCGCGCGATCGAGATCATGCATGAACTGAAGGATGCCGGGGTCGAACTGGCGCTGGACGACTTTGGCACCGGCTATTCCAGCCTGTCGTACCTGAAACAATTCCCGATCGATGCACTCAAGATCGACCGCTCGTTCATCAGCGACATCACCGACGATGAAGAAGCCGCCGCGATCGTCGCCTCGATCATCGCACTGGCGCACAACCTCAGGCTGCACGTGATCGCGGAAGGAGTCGAAACGCGCGAGCAGTTGATTCACATGCGCCATTACCGCTGCGAAATGATGCAGGGCTATTTTTTCAGCAAGCCGCTGCCGGCCAATGAATTCGAAAACCTGCTGCTGGAAAACCGGCAGATACCAGCCGAACCCGGCCGCGCCGCGGCCTAGCAGCCTCAACACCACAGCCACAACACGGAGAACCGAAATGAATGCAGCAGTACCAGACGAACTCACGCTATACATCGACAGCAATTATTCCAGCCCGTATGCGATGTTCGCCTATATCGCGCTGAAGGAAAAAAAGCTGCCATACACGCTCAGGCAAATCAACATCCGGGAAAAGCTGCACCGGACGCCGGAATTCCAGAAGCTGTCGCTGACAGTCAAGGTGCCGACTCTGATCCACGGCGATTTTTCGCTGGCCGAATCATCGGCCATCATCGAATATCTGGAAGATGTTTTTCCCACACCAGCCTATCAGAAGCTGTTGCCGACGGATGTGCGCCAGCTTGCGCGCGCAAGGCAAATTCAGGCATGGCTGCGCAGCGACCTGTTCGCCTTGCGGGAAGACCGCCCGACGACCGTAATCTTCGTCGAGCCGGTCGCCACGCCGCTATCAGAAGCAGGCCGGGCCGATGCGGACAAGCTGCTCACGCTGGCTGAGCGCTTGATCGGCGACGATGGCGGCAACCTGTTTGGCGAATGGAGCATCGTCGACACCGAACTGGCGCTCACGCTCAACCGTCTGGTGGCGAATGGCGATCCGGTGGCGGAAAAATTGCGGCGTTATGTGGCGGCGCAATGGCAGCGGCCGTCGTTGCAGGCCTGGCTGCGGCACGAACCATAAACCGATCAGGAAACAGGGCTTGCGATGACAGAACCAGCCATGACAAGCTTGACCACGCTGGTCGTGCCCGGCTATCACGGCAGCGGCAAGGGCCACTGGCAAAGCTGGATCGAACAGCGCCTGCAGCATTGCCAGCGCGTGCAGCAGGATTGGGAACATCCGATCCTCGCCTACTGGGCGCAAAACATCCGGTGCGCGATAGACGAAGCGCCAGGCCCGGTATGGCTGATCGCGCACAGCTTCGGCTGCCTCGCCACGGTGGCGGCGGCATCGGATCGGCCGCAAAAAATTGCCGGCCTGATGTTGGTCGCGCCAGCCAGTCCGGAGCGGTTCACGCCCGGCGGTGCCATGCTGGAAGGAGAAAGCAAGCAGGTTGAAAATGTGCGCGACCTGCTGCCGGCAGCAAGGCTGCCGTTTCCAAGCCTGATGATTGCCAGCACCAACGACCCGTTCATGCCGCACGCCGGTGCGCAAGCACTGGCCATCCAATGGGGCAGCGATTTCGTCACGCTGGAAAATGCCGGCCACATCAACATCGCTTCAGGCTTCGGCCCCTGGCCGGAAGGGCTGGAAATGTTCCGCCAGTTCCAGCGCAGCCAGAATCCGGATGAACTGGCCTTGCGCGGCCAGAACGACCATCCGTCCACGCTGGCCATGCGCGGACGCGGTAGCTATGTTGCGCGCATCCGGCACATTACCCGCCGGCATTTTGGCTATTGAACCTGGCTGCGTCCGTCGATCTCTACGTGCCATGCTTCCTGGCCTAGGCGGAGCTTGAAGAAGTGCTGAACGCGCTGGCGGATTCGCTCGCCAGGCACGCCGGCATCACAAAGGAATGGTTCTTTAACCCAGCGCTGCGCCACGCCGCTAGAGCGACAGGAGCAATAGGACAGCAATAGGGGACAGCCCACCATTGTTAACCCTGAATAGGCTGTGCGCGTTCACCATCGACGGTAAATTGTCCAGGCCAGTTCTCCTGCTTCACATCAAAATAACTGACTCAAAATCCATTTTTGGTCAATAAGGCCAAAAAATATACTGGGTAGTGTATTTTTAAAAAGCCACTAAATATGTGGCCCGACGCTCGACTTTAGCCATATACTCCGTCAAATCTTGCTTTGCGGTCAATTTGTACGCATAAGAGCGGGCGTAAGGGGAGATCGGGGCGCAGGAAAAGGGAATGGCCGTAGTTGGCCAATTGTGGTCTGTCCCCTGTTTGCTCAAATCGTCCAAAGCAGACGAGAAGTTCGCCTTGCGGCGCTTCAGATAAACCACAAACAAGTTATTCCGGTAAGGCTTGGCTTCCAGCCTTGAAGAAAAGACTATTCTGAAAATATGCACACTTTATTTCGACCAGAATTCTTGGCTTGGTAGAGCGCGCTGTCTGCTCTGTTTATCAGCACATCAATGTTGTCATCAGACGATGTTTTTGAAGAAACTCCAATGGACACTCTGAACTGAACCGGCAAACCTTCTTCGAGAGGCACTTTTGTTTTTGCGATGGCCTCTCTCAATCGCTCAGCCACATCAATTGCGACCGTGCTATCCGTTTCCGGCAAAAGAACGGCGAATTCCTCCCCCCCTAGGCGCCCGAGTATATCGACGTCACGCAACGTCGACTGACATATCATGGCCAAAGTTTTCAAAACAACATCGCCCACCTTGTGACCATGACGGTCATTAATCTGCTTGAAATGATCGATATCCAGCATGAGGAGCGACAGTTTGTTGCTGTAGCGGTTTGCGCGGTGTAATTCCTGTTCTGCACGTTCCATAAAATGGCGGCGGTTGCAAAGCCCAGTCAGGTAATCGATACGCGCCTGTCGCGTAAGTTCCATCTCAAGAATTTTCCGCTCAGTGACATCGGTGTGCGTGCCACACATACGAATGGCTTTTCCTTGGTTGTCGCGCTCCATAACGTTAGCTTGATCAAGTATCCATCGGATACTGCCATCCTTGCATAACATCCGGTATTCAAGCTTGTGTGATGGGGATTTCCCCTCAATGACGTTAAATATCGAGGCCCACGCACGATTTCTGTCTTCCGGATGCACAAAATCAGACCATTGCTGCGTCGTATGCTGGATTTCTTCATGGGTATAACCAAGCATCAGGGCCCATCTTTCATTGCGACTAACCTCACCGGTCAGAATATTCCAGTCCCAAAAACCAAGCTCGGATCCTTCAAGTACGAATCGAAGTCTGGTTTCACTTTCTTGAAGCGCCAACTCTGCTTTCTTGCGCTCCGTAATCACATCGAACAGCGCGACAAAGTAATCCGCTTTGGGGCAATAAACGGTTACGGAAAACCACTGATCCTGATCCTCGATGAATCTTATGAAGTTCTCGGGGACTCCTCCCTTGGCAACTCTAGCGTAAATTTCCAAAAGCGCTGAATTGGCTTCTCGAAAGCCAGGAATAATCTCACTCACAAGCTTCCCGGCAACATTGCTCAAACCGGTATGTTTATGAAACGCCGGATTGGTATAAAGATAGAGGAAATCATGCGGCTGATCGTTCTCATACACCATGCGGCAATACGCAACGCCGTTGAGCATATGTTCCAGCAATCCGCTTAACACGTCGCCAGCAAAAGGCTGGTCGTTACTTTTACCCGCATTAATGGACTGCGATGAAAAAATTCCCCTAGTATCCATTGGCGAACTTTGAAATAACTGAGGTTTATGAAATCCAGAACAACCGGTTATGACCGCGGTCAGGCATCTCTATACAGATGTAAAAACCATCAGCCTCTGCCGCGCGATCTGCGCTACCGGGCACGCACGCAGCAATGCAATCGTGGCTGGGAAACAGCCATAGTTCTGTCTGGTCAACGCTCGCGCTAACCATCACCAATGCCAGCCACCGCTTGGACAAATTTGGCTGAAAATGCTTCCAGATCTCTGGCAGGCATTGGCCGCGCATACAAGTAGCCCTGGAACGCGTGGCAGCCAAGCCGTTCGAGAAACGCCTGCTGCGCTTCCGTTTCCACCCCTTCCGCAATCACCCCCATACCAAAGTCGATGGCGAGATTGATGATGGTCTTGGCGATCATGGCATCATCCTGGTCGGTCAGCAAATCGCGCACAAACGATTGGTCAATCTTGATCTGATCGATGGGCAAACGCTTCAAATAACTCAATGACGAATAGCCAGTACCGAAATCATCCAGCGAAAACTGGATGCCCGCCATGCGCAGCGCCCGCATCCTCTCCACCACGCTATCTGAATCACGCGCAAGCGCACTTTCCGTCAGCTCCAGCTTGAGCATCTGGGGGGGGGCATTTGTTTGCGCAATGATGTTGAGCACGCGCTCCACAAAATTTGGCGAGGAAATCTGGGAGGTGGCGATATTGACGGCGACGGTCACTCCCGCCAGGACAGGATGCGTCGCCCATTGCTTTATTTGCTCGCAAGCTTCGCGGATTACCCAGTCGCCAATCGGGATGATGAGCCCGGTTTCTTCCGTCACCGGGATGAAATCGCCGGGCGACACCATTCCCTTTTCCGGGTGTTGCCAGCGAATCAGCGCTTCAAGCCCTACCAGCCTGCCTCTGGACAACTGCGGTTGATAATGGAGCACGAACTCTTTTTGCTCAATCGCCCGACGCAAGGATTCCTCTATCTGCGCACGCCGTGAGGCCAGGCTCTGAAGCGCCGGATCATAAAATTTGACCGTATTGTCCCTCTGGCGCTTGGCCTCCTGTACGGCTAGCTCCACCTCGCTCAGCAGCGATTCTGGCGTTTCTGCCTCCGAACCGAAAACCGTGGCGCCGACCGCCACATTGCAGTGCTGGGCGATGCCGTTAAGACTGAAGGATTGTTCGAACTGGCTGAAAATCTGCTGCGCGGCAAGCTCTACCCCTGTTAGCGTTGCCAGCTCGGTATCTCCCATATTGGGAAGGAGCAAGGCAAAAATATCCGCGTTCAGACGCGCCACCGTCCCCGCCTCGCCGCCACATTTCGCCAGCCGATGTGCAATCTGCCGCAACAACTGGTCACCGTTTATATGTCCGAGAGAATTATTGATAAGCTTGAAGCTCAAAACATCAATGAGAAGCAGCGCGGCACGCATGCCGGTAGCGCGACATTCACGGATTTCCTGCCCGAGCCTATCCAGCAGCAGCGAGCGGTTGGGAATCTTGGTAAGCTGGTCGTAGTAAGCGAGATGCCGGATTTTTGCCGCACTCTGCTTGCGTTCGCTGATGTCCCGCACGGTAGCCAGCAGATGGGGCTCCCCCCCGATTTCCACGACGCTCAGGGTTACCGCGGCATCGAATGGCGTGCCATCCTGCCGCAGGTGCTGCCATTCGAAAAACTGGGTTTCGCCGCCAGACGCGCCGGCTATCTTTTCATGCGCCACTTCGACGGACGCACGGCCATCTGGCTGGAACTGCGGCGAGTACTGATAGGGCGCAGCACCGATAATGTCCTCTCGTCGGCAGCCAAAGATGCGGAGGATAGCGGGATTGCAATCAACAAAGCGCTCCTTGAGCATCAGGAAAATGCCCTCGCCCACGCCTTCGAAAAGTGCACGGTAGCGCATCTCGCTGCCACGCAGCTCGGCCTCAGCCTGCTTGCGTTCGCCGAGATCGGCTGCAATCCCCACGTAGCCGGTGATCTGCCCCTCCGATCCGCGCAGCGGCGTAACCGACACGCGGACGGGAAAGCGCCGGCCCCCCTTGTCGATATAGTTCCACTCCCGCTCATCGACCAGCCCACGCTTCGGCAAAGCCACCAGAACCTCGAAACCAGGCTGAACCTGCATACCCAATTCAGCGGAAAGTTCACGCGCGCGCTCGGCAATCTCGCTACTGTCATGGATAAACTCCGGCGTTTGCTTGCCTATCACTTCTTTCGGCAGATAGCCCAGCATGCGCTGGGCGGCCCTGTTGAAGCTGAGAATGATGCCGTTGGTATTGGTGGAGATGATGCTGTAATCCGACCCGTCGAGAATTGCCTGCTGCTCTGCAGCCAGTTCACGCAATCTGGCCTCGCTGCGCGCCAGCAGCATATTTTGAAAAGCTGCTCTTGACAGCTGGCTGGCCAAGGTAAAGAGTGCCTGAGCGACTTTTTCAAATTGTGCCACGGGCATGATCGGAATGTCACGGTATGCGTTTATACACGCCACCTTGTCCGCGCCAATTTGTTCGGCATAGGCCAATGCGCTTTCTTCGGTTTGCGTTTCGTCGCGCACCTGCCCGATCAGCCAGTTGCCAACATGGTGGCCAGCCACGATGATGGGCACGCCTGCATCCCAAAGTCCGGCACTCCAACATGGCTTGACGATCGGGCCACTCAAACCGCCACAACCAAGTTCAGCGTCTGAAGCCTGACAATTGGCGAGTCCCTTTTCCGTTTTGCGAACGACATCCCTGCAGAATCGGGTGAAGTTGCTGGGCGCTGTTATGGGCGTGCCATCCGGACGCGTGATGATGGATGCGACCTGCGTGGCGGCCGCAAACTCATCCTGAATGCGCTGGATCTCATCAAGCGCGAACAAGTCCTCGAAAGAAACGTCATTTTGTTCCATGGGCAGTCTTCGTCGCGGGCCTCGTTGCTGGTCGGTGTGAGCAAAGCACACTGTATTATATATGGTGCCATTTCTGCCACCCGTTACCCGCCAGAAATCGCTAACACTTGCAACGCCGAACACCATCCCCGTGGGATGTCCCCTGTGGCAACAGGCACGGACTGCATCAGCAGGGAAAGCATATTATCTTTAGAACATTGCGACTGCATATCAAGGGGATTTGATACGCCCCCCCGAACCACACGTCTGTGCATGACACCGAGTCTGATCAGGCAAACAAGGAGGACAGCATCCCAGATGAGTCCCCCTCCTTTTACCGCCTAGACAAAAGCACATGCACTAGTGCGCCATATGCCCCATCCCCGCCGGCGTGCCTGACATCAGCAAGTTCGGATCGAGCATGCCAAAGATCATCGCCACATGCGCCACCACCAGAAAGATGGCGACAAACAGCGTATGGCGTTTGCGCCAGCCTTCGGCATCGAGCTTGCGCCCGATCAGGCCGAGATCCAGCAGCGCCAGTCCGAGCAGCGGCACGATGCCGGCCAGATAACTGGACACGGCGATCACATCCGCCGCACCGCGCCATCCGCCATGCACGGTCAGCGGGATGACTGCGTTGAACAGCAGATGGATGAACACGCCGGTGAAATACACACCGCCGGCAATGCTGGCCACGCGGTTGACGGTTCGCAGACTGCCTTGATACTGCTTGCTGAACAGGATGAACAGCTCGGTGATGGCAACGGTTTCGGCCAGAATGACCGGAATGGCCATAAAAATGATGAGGTTCCACGGCTGGTTGACGGCCAGCAGCTCCATGTAATGCGTCATGGGCATATTAATCTCCTGATTGAATTTGTATGAAAATCGGTCGGACGCAAATCGCATCCGCAACAAACACAATCAGGCAATCGGTGGCCGATATGCTGGCTCCGGCACGATGCCGAGCCATATCAGCGTGGACAAGGAGAGATGCGTTGCCGGCACCATCAGCGGCAGGGATGGCGGGGATGGCAGCAACGCGGCCGAAGCAGCCAGTGCACATTGCATCTGGCAACTGGAAGTGGGAGATTTTTCCGGCGCGGCCGGCGCATCGGCCTGATGTTGCGCGCACGGGGCTTCAGCGGATGCCTGCGCGGACAGCAGTGGCGCATGGGCAGACATGCTGGCCGCCGGCGTCATGCCAAAGGCCGCACGCACACCGTGCGGCACAGCCAGCGCCTGCAGGCAGAACCACATCGCCAGGCAAAGCAGGCAGATGGCGCGCGCCGTTTTATGTTCCATCCGGCGCATCACCACCGTTGCCATGAATATGCTGCCATGCAGCCATCTCACGCCGCTTCCAGTTCGCGCGCGGGCGAGAGCTGGTGGCGCACCGCCGCTTCGTCCAGTTCGGTCGAGCACAGCTGGATGAAGCGGTAGGCGTAGCCGCGCAGGTAATGTCCCTGCCGCACCGCAATCAGGGTGGTATTGCTGTCGAACAGATGCGCGCCGATCAGACCGAGCTTGCTGTCGCGTTCCGCGTCATAGGCCATCGACGCGACGATGCCAATGCCCAGACCGAGTTCGACATAGGTCTTGATCACATCGGCATCGAGCGCCGAGATGACGATGTTCGGCTTGATGCCGGCCTGCTCGAACACGCGGTCGATGTTCTGTCGTCCGGTAAACCCTTCGTGATAGGTGATGATCGGATATTGCGCCAGGTCGGCCAGCGTCAGATCCTGCCGGTTTTCCAGCGGATGCCCACGCGGCACAATCGCCGCGTGCTGCCAACTATAGTACGGGAAGGAAACCAGCCCCGGCACGCTGGCCAACGCTTCGGTCGCGATGCCGAGATCGGCCCGCCCTTCCTGCAGCATCTTGACGATTTCATCCGGGCTGCACTGGTGCAGCGCCAGATGCACGTCCGGATACGCCTGCTTGAACTGCGCCACCACTGACGGCAACGCATAGCGCGCCTGCGAATGCGTGGTCGCGATCGTCAGCTGCCCCTGATCGCAATTCACGAACTGCTGCGCCAGTTGCTTGATGTTTTTCGCATCCAGCAGCATCCGCTCGACGATCTCGAGCAATTCCTTGCCCGGCTCGGTCAGCCCGAGCAGCCGCTTGCCTTTGCGCACAAACAGTTCGACCCCGAGTTCGTCCTCCAGATCCTTGATGTGCTTGCTGACACCTGACTGCGACGTGAACAGCGCATTGCCGACGTCGGTCAGGTTGTAGTTGCAGCGGATCGTTTCGCGAATGATGCGCAGTTGCTGGAAGTTCATATCACCCAATCCTGTCCGCTATGTTCGAACACCTTCAGTTGCGAAGGAACCAGACGTACTTTCGTGCCTGCGATCCACTGGCAGCCGTTCGCCTGCAGGCGCGGCAGTTCGACTTCGAAATGCTGCGTCGGCGCATCGTTGCTGGCTTCGCTGACCGACGTCAGCTCGATGCGCGAAGTGACGCCGAAGCTCAGCACGCGATCGACCACCGCCGCCACGCCTTCGCCCTGCTCGGTGTACGGCACGATATCGAGTTCGTGCGGCCGCGCGAACGCCAGCACCTGCGCCCCCTGCGCCAGATGGCCGGAACCGCCATTGGCCAGGCTGTTGCCGCCGACGCGGATGTCGTTGCCATCGACCCGCCCCTGGAACAGGTTGACGTTGCCGAGGAAGCCGTACACGAACGGCGTGGCCGGCTTGTCGTACACCTCGTTCGGGCTGCCGACCTGCTCCACCTGACCGTGGTTCATCAGCACGATCTTGTCCGCCACTTCCAGCGCCTCTTCCTGATCGTGGGTGACGAAGATCGAGGTGATGTGCAATTCGTCGTGCAGGCTGCGCAGCCAGCGGCGCAATTCCTTGCGCACTTTTGCATCCAGCGCGCCGAACGGTTCATCCAGCAGCAGCACCCGCGGCTCGACTGCCAGCGCACGCGCCAGCGCAATCCGCTGCCGCTGGCCGCCGGAGAGCTGCGCCGGGAAGCGGTCATGCACCCAGTCGAGCTGCACCAGTTGCAGCAATTCGTGCACTTTCTTCTTGATCGCAGCTTCGCTCGGACGCTGCTTGCGCGGTTTCACCCGCAGGCCGAAGGCCACGTTATCGAACACGGTCATATGACGGAACAGCGCGTAATGCTGGAACACGAAGCCAACCTGACGCTCGCGCACATGGGTGTGCGACGCATCCTCGCCGCCGAGCAGCACCTGGCCGGAAGTCGGGTTTTCCAGCCCGGCGATGATGCGCAGCAGCGTGGTCTTGCCGCAGCCGGACGGCCCCAGGAGCGCGACCAGTTCGCCGTCCTGGAATTCGAGCGAGACGTCGTTTAGCGCGGTAAATCCGCCGAAGGTTTTGTGGATATTTCTGACTTCGATGCTCATGGCTTACCTCTGTTGTTGTAGTTCGATGATGTGCGATGCGTGAACCTCCGCATGCATCCGCCATTCGACCCAGGTTTTCACCGCCAGCGTCAGCAGCGCCAGCAATGCCAGGATCGAGGCCACCGCAAACGCAGCGGCAAAGTTGTATTCGTTGTAAAGAATTTCGACATGCAGCGGAATCGTGTTGGTGAAACCGCGGATATGGCCGGACACGACTGACACCGCGCCAAACTCGCCCATCGCGCGCGCATTGCACAAAATCACGCCGTACAGCAGGCCCCACTTGATGTTCGGCAGCGTGACTTTCCAGAAGGTTTGCCAGCCACTGGCGCCGAGCACGGTCGCCGCTTCCTCTTCCTCGCGCCCCTGCGCTTCCATCAGCGGAATCAGCTCGCGCGCGACGAACGGGAAGGTGACGAAAATCGTCGCCAGCACGATGCCTGGAATGGCGAAGATGATCTTGATGTCGTGCTCGTCCAGCCACGGGCCGAACCAGCCCTGCGCGCCGAACACCAGCACGTAAATCAGGCCGGCAATCACCGGCGAAACCGAAAACGGCAGATCGATCAAGGTCAGCAGGATGTGCTTGCCGCGGAAATCGAACTTGGTGATCGCCCAGGCGGCGGCCACGCCAAAAACCAAATTCAGCGGCACCGAAATCGCGGCCGCGATCAGCGTCAGTTTGATCGACGCCAGCGCATCCGGCTCGACAATCGCCTGCCAGTACGCTTCCCAGCCCTTGCGTAGCGCTTCGGCGAAGACCGAGAACAGCGGCAGCAGTAGGAAGAAGGCAAAGAATGTCAGCGAGATGCCGATCAGCGCCCATTTGAACCAGCCCGGTTCGCGGCTGGCGGCATTTTTTTCAAAACGTGAAAGTGTGCTGATTGCCATTTCATGCCCTCCTGCCAGTGCGTTTCGCGGTCCATGCCTGCAAGCCGTTGATCGCCAGCAGCAGCAGCAGCGAAATCACCAGCATCGAGACCGCAATCGCGGTCGCGCCTTCGTAGTCATACTGTTCCAGCTTGGTGATGATCAACAGCGGCGTGATTTCCGACACCATCGGAATGTTGCCGGCAATGAAAATCACCGAGCCGTATTCGCCCACCGCGCGGGCAAATGCCAATGCAAAGCCGGTCAGGATGGCCGGGAACAGTATCGGCAGCACCACATGGCGGAAGGTTTGCCAGCGGCTGGCGCCGAGGCTGGCGGCCGCTTCTTCTAGTTCGGTTTCCAAATCTTCCAATACCGGCTGCACGGTACGCACCACAAACGGCAGGCCGATGAACACCAGCGCAATCAGGATGCCCAGCGGCGTGAACGCCACCTTGATTCCCAGCGGTTCCAGATACTGCCCGACCCAGCCATTTTGCGAATACAGCGCGGTCAGCGCGATGCCGGTCACGGCGGTCGGCAATGCGAATGGCAGATCGACCAACGCATCGATCAGGCGCTTGCCGGGGAAGGTATAGCGCACCAGCACCCAGGCCAGCGTCAGCCCGAACAGCGCATTAATCAGACCAGCCAAAAGCGCAGCGCCGAAACTCAGCTTGTACGACGCGACCACGTTCGGCGCCGATACCACGTCCCAGAACGCAGCCCAGCCAAGGTTGCCGGATTTGATGGCCACCGCGGCCAGCGGAATCAGCACAATCAGCGACAGATAAACCAGCGAGTAGCCAACCGACAGGTTAAAGCCGGGGAACACGCGACGCGATGCGGCAAACATTAGCGCCTCCGTGCGATCTGGTCATACACGCCGCCATCGGCGAAGTGCTTTTCGTGCGCTGCGGCCCAGCCGCCGAGCAGGCTTTCAACCGTGAATGTTTTCACTGCCGGGAAGCGCTTGGCGTACTTCTTGAACACGGCCGGGTTCTTTGGCCGCAAGTGATGCTTGGCGATGATCTCCTGCCCCTGGTTCGAGAACAGGAAGTTCAGGTACGCCTTGGCCTGCTTCGCCGTGCCGCGTTTTGCCACCACGCTATCGACTACCGCCACCGGCGCCGGCGCTTCGATGGTCAGCGACGGATAGACGATATCAAACTTGCCCGCGCCCACTTCCTGCTCGATCAGATGCGCCTCGTTCTCGAACGTGACCAGCACATCGCCAATCCCGCGCTGGGTAAAGGTCGTGGTCGCGCCGCGTCCGCCGCCATCGAGCACCGGCACGTTGGCAAACAGCTTGGCGACAAAATCCTTCGCTCCGGCTTCGCTCCTGGTTTTCTGCAACGCATAGCCCCAGGCGGCGAGATAGGTGTAACGACCATTGCCGGTCAGCTTCGGATTCGGCACGATCACCTTCAAGCCGCTTTGGGTCAGATCGCTCCAGTCCTTGATGCCTTTCGGGTTGCCCTTCCTGACCAGGAACACACTGACGCTGGAATACGGAGCTGCGTCATACGGGAATGCCTTGCGCCAGTTCTTGTTTACCAGTCCGCCGCGAGTGAACAGGATGTCGATATCTGGCGCCTGGTTCATCGTGATCACGTCCGCCTGCAAGCCGGCGATGATCGCGCCCGCCTGCTTGCTCGAGCCGCCGTGCGACTGCTTGATGTTCAGCGTTTCGCCGGTCTTCGCCTTCCACGAAGCGACGAACGCCGGGTTGATGTCCTTGTACAGTTCACGCGCCACGTCGTACGACACGTTCAGCAGCGAGGTTTGCGCGAATGCGCCAGCGGAGAACGCTGCCGCCAGGGTAAAAGCGAGTATTTTCTGAAGCCGTTTCATATCCAATCCTTTAGATTCATTTGTTGGTTGGATTGAATTGTAGGCAGCGTCCTTTATATATGGAACGACTGATTCATCATTTGCTTATATCGAAATCGCTATTTTAAATAAGGCCTGAGGCAAGGCTGCAGTCGCATCAGGCCGGCATGCATGATGTGCTCATGGGGGTATATGACCAAAACATCGTGCCGGACCACGTTTTTGCTGGCTGTTTTTAGATACTGGCTGGAGTATATTTTTTGGCCTTAATGACCAGAAATTCATTTTGGTCAGTTATTTTGGGCCTGTGCAGGCCATGTGAGCATACCAGGCTTGAACGCCTGCGATGCGTTAGCGCGGTTTTCATCCGCCCGGCCGCTGCCGCCTGCACGACGGCAAAAGCGGAAACAGTCGGGCGAACGCTAGCCATGGCAGGAACGCTGCGTTAATGGGATGGGTCGCCCCGGCGCAGGCTGCGGCCCATGGCGTTTACCGATTGGGGATGAGTGCAAACCGCTGAAAAACCGGCATGCGCGGCTGGAAGGCAAGGCGCGCGGGGCGCGGGAACCGGAATGGCCTGGCGGCCATGAGGATTCCGCGCTCCGCGCTGCGGCTTATTCGGCGGTTTCAGCGAGGATCGGGCACATAGCCGCCGGGAAACGCCTGCGGCTCGCGTGGCCGATGCGTCTGCGACGGGATGATTCCGCGCGCGATCAGGTTCGCCCGGCTGTCGTAATAGATGCGCACGACTTGCGCCGGCAAATTGCTGTCGCGACGGAAATCGACCGTGCGGCTGGGCGCGTCGATGCGCTCGCCGTGGCCGGTGCCGAGGCTTTCGGCGGTCGGCGCCGGGCTGCCGGCCGGGGCAGGCGCTGCTCTCTTCGCGGCCTTCTTCGCCACGCCGCGCGGCGCGTCCTGCGCGCTGATGTCGGCCGGCGGCGGAGGTGGCGGTGGCGGCGGCACATATTCGCGGAACACGGCCACGCCGATCACGCCGACGTTGTCCGGCCGGTCGGTGCGCGCCGCGTAGCTGTCGGACAGCCGGGTGAAGTAGAACGCGGCCACTTCATTCTGGCTCTTGCGCCAGCCGGCCACTTCGGTCTGCCGCCACGGTTGCAGCAAGTAACCGCGCTGCGACGTGGCCGCGGTTTCGCCGCTGACGGCATTCACGCCGTCAACCGCCAGCACCGCAAGCACGCGGCCACCGGAGCGGTTGCGAATGTGTACCGCATAGCGGTTGCCAGGCGCGCCGGCAACATACATCTTGCCGTCGTGGTACCAGGTTTCCAGCACATGGCCGCTTGTTCGATCGACGACTTTCACATCCACCAGTTGCGGCGGTGGACGTTTCGGCGGAGTGGCGCTGGCGGGGGCAACTGCGGTCGCTGCCAGCATCAGCAGGGCAATCAGGCGCTTCATAACGTTCCTTTCGACAAAGGCAACAATGGCAAGAAATTGAATCGTGCAGCGATACAATCCATTCTGCCATCGAATCGGTCAAACGCCGGCCACCTTGCTTGAAAAATTGGTAACGAGGCGTAACCCGCCGTTACACCTTATTTCAGGATGCGGAACAGGTTGTTGAAATCGTCGGTCCACAGGCCCAGCCCGGCAATCGGTTCGACCGGCTCGATCTGCGGCGCGACCGCCGGATGCCGCCGCAAGGCCGGGCTGGCGCTCATCAGGAACCAGTCGGACGAATAATTGTCGCGCCGGTTGGCAGGCTCGGTCACGAACATGCCGTCCAGCCCTCGGTGCGCGGCCAGTTGTGCCAGCACCGGCGCCAGTCGCAGGAACTTGTTGCTGATGTGGAACGCAATCACGCCGCCCGGTTTCAGGTGGCGCAGATAGACCGCCATCGCTTCGTTGGTGGCCAGATGCACCGGAATCGAATCACCGGAAAAAGCATCGATCACGATCAGATCGTAGGCTTGCGGTGCTTCGCGTTCCATCGCCAGCCGCGCATCGCCCAGCACCAGCTCGATCTTCGCCTTGCTGCGCGAAAGGAAGCTGAAGTGGCTTTGCGCGACATCTATTACGTCCGGGTTGATGTCATAAAAGCGCATCGTGTCGCCATCGCGGCCGTAAGTCGCCAGCGTGCCGGCGCCGAGGCCGATGATGCCGATGCGGCGGTTCGGCTGTTCCAGCGCCGCCATAGCGCGCCCGATGCCGGATTGCTGGCGGAAGTAAGCGGTCGCTTCATCCAGACGCTCCGGCGCGAGGAACTGTTCGCCATGCATGATCACGCCATGCACGAAGCGGCGCACCGCCATTTGCGGCTGGTCGCGGTGGAATTCGCGCACCGACAGCGCGCCATAGAAATTGCGCTTCATCAGCATCGTGCTTTGCGCGTTGAAATAGTCGCGGTTCGCATAGGCGTAATAGCCGCCGAACGCGCCCGCCGCCAGCACCAGCAGCGGCACCGCCAGCCGCAACTGCCGCACCAGCGTCGCCGCCACCACCAGCGTCAGCACCAGCCCGAGCGCGAATTCATAGTTGGCGTTGAACAGCTTGACCGCGACGATGCCGACAGCCAGCCCGCCAAGCGCGCCACCGAGCGACATCATCAGGTAAAAGCGCGTCAGATGCTCGGGCGCCGGCTTGCGCGCCGCCAGTTCGCCGTGGAAGAACATGCAAATCACGAACAGGCCGGCCAGGCTGATCGGAATGCCTGCCTTGAGTTCGACTTCCATCACGGTCCACGCCATCGCCGCCACCAGCAACACCAGCGGCGCGATGAACCACTTGCGCTGATACCAGTTGCGTCCCTCGAAGCAGAGGATGAAGGTGAACAGATAAAGCGACAGCGGCAGAATCCACAGGAACGGCACCGACGCCAGATCGTGCGTGATGTGGTTCGTCACCGCCAGCAGCATGAACGCACCCATGGCTGAAAACAGCAGCCAGGTGAGTTGCTCGCGCAGTGCTGGCGGCGGCGTTTTCTTCACTGGCTCGAACGCCTGCGCGCTCGCGGCCGGCAAGGCATGGCGCAGGCTCCTGATGCCGGACGCGGCGCACGCGAGCGCGAACAGCAGATACGCGCCGCTCCAGATCCACGCCTGCATCACCGTCGGCACCCACGGCTCGATCAGGAACGGATAAGCCAGCAGCGCCAGCAGCGACGCCAGGTTCGACAGCGCATACAGCCGGTAAACGGTCGCCAGCGGATAGCCGCGCGCGAACCACGCCTGCACCAGCGGGCCGGTGGTCGAGAGGAGGAAATACGGCAGGCCGATGGTCACAGTCAGCAAGCCGAGGATGCGCCAGCTCGGATCGTCCGCCCCTTCCGGCTTCCAGCCAGCGCCAGCGACAATCGGCAGGCAGGCGAGGCTCGCCGCCAACAGCAGCCCATGCACGATCACTTGCCGCTTCGATGCCAGCTTGCGCGACGACCAGTCGGCATATGCATAACCGGCGAACAGCACGCACTGGAAAAACACCATGCAGGTGGTCCAGACCGCGGCCGAGCCGCCGAACCACGGCAGGATCTGCTTGGCGATGATGGGCTGAACGAGGAACAGCAGAAAGGCGCTGACGAAAATCGTGAAGGCGTAAATGAGCATGGCGCAGGCTGGCCTGGGCGCCGTCACGCGCACTCAGGCCATATCATCCGGGCAAAACCGCCATGATACGGCATCCGCGGCCCGGTACCGGCGGTTTCACGAATGCCACGGCGAAATCAGCACGCGCGCAGGAATTCCTGCGCCAGCTTCACCCAGTAAGTCACGCCCAGCGGGGTCAGGCCATCGTTGAAATCGTAGCGCGGATGGTGCAGGTTGCACGGGTTGCCATCGAGATCGTCGCGGTGCTCGTCGCGCCCGCTGGCGATGAACACGTAGCAGCCGGGCACTCGCTGCAGGTAATAGGCAAAATCTTCCGCCCCCATCGTCGGCTCCATGTCGGTATTGACGTTACCCAGGCCGACGATGGATTCCAGCACATAGACCGCAAATGCGGTTTCGTCCGGATGATTGACCAGCGCCGGATAGCCGCGGCGGAAATGGAAATCGACCGTCGCGCCAAACGCGGCCGCCGTATGCTCGGCAATTTCGCGCATCCGCGTTTCGATCAGATCCAGTACCGCCGGATCGTAATTGCGCACGGTGCCGACCATGGTGGCATCCGGCGGAATCACGTTGAACGCGCTGCCGGCGTGGAGCTGCGTCAGCGACAGCACCGCCGCCTTGTGCGGATTCTTGTTGCGGGTAATGATGGTCTGCCAGCTTTGCGCAATCTGCACCGCCGTCATCACCGGATCGACACTGCGCTGCGGATGGGCCGCGTGACTGCCGCGCCCCTTGACCGTGACGCGGAAGGTATTGCTGGCGGCCATCATCGGCCCGACGCGCACGCCGAAGGTGCCGTGATCGTGCACCGGCCAGTTGTGCATGCCGAAGATTGCATCCATCGGGAACCGCTCCAGCAAGCCATCGTCGATCATCCGCTTCGCCCCGCCGGCGCTTTCTTCCGCCGGCTGGAACACCAGCACCACCTTGCCGGGAAAATCGCGGTGGCGCGACAGCCAGTGCGCCGCCCCCAGCAGCATCGCGGTGTGACCGTCGTGGCCGCAGGCGTGCATCCTGCCGTCGTGCTGCGACATGTGCGCGAACGTGTTCAGCTCTTTCATCGGCAATGCATCCATGTCGGCGCGCAAACCGATCGTCCTGCCCTCGCCGCTGCCCGTAATCACGCCGACCACGCCGGTGCCGCCCAACCCGCGCGTGACCGGAATGCCCCATTCAGTCAGCTTGGCCGCTACCAGATCGGACGTGCGGTGTTCTTCGTACCCCAGTTCTGGATGCGCGTGGATGTCGCGACGGATGGTTTGCAGTTCGTCGAGAAAACCGGCGGGAAAGTCGAGCAGGTTCATGCTGCCTCCGAAATCATGGTGCAAACTGTTATGGTAGTCCAAATTCAAGCCGGCGAAAAAGCGTTTGTGACAGTTTGCAGTAAACTGTCCGTTTTTGCCGAATCCTCAATCGACCATCCGTGAAAATCTGCGATCACCAGCAAGGCATGGGGCAGGCATTGCTCTGGGCCGCGAAGGGCATGAACACGACCACGCCGAACCCGCGCGTCGGTTGCGTCATCGTCAAACAGGGGCGCGTCATCGGCGCCGGCCACACGCAGCCGGTCGGACAGGCGCATGCCGAAATCCAGGCGCTGAATGACGCCCGCGCCAACGGACACGATGTCAGCGACGCGACCGTGTACGTCAACCTCGAACCGTGCAGCCATTTCGGCCGCACGCCGCCTTGCGTCGATGCGCTGATCGAAGCGAAAGTGAAGCGGGTGGTGGTCGCGCTCAAGGATCCATACCCGGAAGTGGCCGGACGCGGGCTGGACAAGCTGCGCGCAGCAGGCATTCTGGTGCTGACTGACGTGCGGCCGGAAGAGGCGCGCGAAATCAACCTCGGCTTTCTGTCGCGCTTCGAGCGCGGCCTGCCGTGGGTGCGGATGAAACTCGCCGCCAGCCTCGATGGCAAGACCGCGCTCAACAACGGCCAGAGCCAGTGGATCACATCGCAGCCGGCGCGCAACGACGGCCACCTGTGGCGCGCGCGCGCCTGCGCCATCCTGACCGGCATCGGCACCGTGCAGGCGGACGATCCGCAACTGACGGTGCGCGCGATCGAAACCACGCGCCAGCCGCGCCGGATCGTGCTCGACAGCTCGTTGGAAATCGACCCAAGCGCGAAAGTGCTTGATGGCGGCGGCACCTGGATCGTGGCGGCGCAATCGAACCCGGACAAGGAAGCGGCGCTGCGCGAAAAGGGCGCGGAAATCATCCTGCTGCCGGGCGAAGATGGCCAGGTTGATCTGAAGGCACTGATGCACGAACTGGCAAAACGCCACATCAACGAACTGCACGTCGAAGCCGGCGCACGGCTGAACGGCGCGCTCCTGGCGCAAGGCTGCGTGGACGAAATTCTGCTGTACCTCGCACCCAGCATCCTCGGCGATGCGCAGCCGATGTTCGCGCTGCCAGCGCTGACGAATCTGGCCGACAAACACGCGCTGCATTTCCGTGACATCGCGCAGATTGGCGACGACCTGCGAATCATCGCCCGCATTCAGCCCAAACAACCCTAACCGACAACAACAGGAATCCTTATGTTTACAGGTATTGTTGCCGCCACCGGCAAAATCACTTCCGTTCAACCGCAAGGCACCGGCAGCGATGCCGGCGTGCGCCTGACGATCGACGCCGGCGAACTGCCGATGGACGATGTCGCCGTCGGCGACTCGATCGCGATCAATGGCGCCTGCATGACCGTGGTCGAGAAGACTGCCAGCGGTTTCAAAATCGACGTCTCGCGCGAAAGCCTGAACCGCACCGCCGGGTTGGACGGTTTGAATGAAGTCAATCTGGAAAAGGCGATGACGATGGCCGACCGGCTCGGCGGGCACATGGTGTCTGGCCACGTCGATGGCCTCGGCATCGTGAAGAAGTTCGAGCCGGTGGCCGAATCGCATGAACTGGTGCTGGAAGCGCCGCGCGAGCTGGCGAAGTATTTCGCCTACAAAGGCTCAGTCACGGTCAACGGCGTGTCGCTGACGGTGAACCGTGTTGAAGACACCGCCACCGGCTGCCTGTTTTCGATCAACCTGATCCCGCACACGATCGCGGTCACCACGCTGAAACACCTGCAACCTGGCAGCAAGGTCAACCTCGAAGTCGATCTGATCGCGCGTTATGTCGAGCGGATGCTGAATGTGAAATGATGGCAAGGCCCGCTTGCTCGGCGGGCATATCATCGGCATTGGGACCATAACAGGTGTTTTGCAGCAGCTTGCGAACAGACCGGCTTCATCTGCGAAAGGAAACCGCCATGCGTCAAAGGATATTCAACGGCTGTCTGCTGGCCTGGATGGCCTTTTCTTCCACCGCTTTCGCTGGCGACGACGCCACGTTCCGGTCGCTCGGCTGGTCACCGGACTCGGCCCGCTATGCGTTCGCGCAATACGGTTATCAGGATGGCAGCGGCTTTCCGTATGCCAGTGGCCATGTGATCGATACAGCCAGCAACCGCTATGTCAGGCACGGCACGGCCGAAATCGTGCAGAAGAATGCCGAACGCAAGAATACCGATGCGCTGGCGCAATTGCTGTCCATCATGCGCGGCCCGCTGCGAACGGCGGGCATTGATGCCCGCCAGCCAGTTGCAACGCCAATCGTGCCGCGCTGCGCCGTGACACAGGATGAAGCAATCTCGGTTTGCACCTTCGATAGCCCGCGCCACGGCCCATTGACCCTGACGCTCAAACAACAATCGACCGTGGCGGAAGAACCGACCAGCGACGAAACGAATGCGTCTTTTTCGCTGCAACTGGAAGGGGCTGGCATCCAGCCCCTGCTGCTGGAAGACGGTCGGACCCGGCGCGTGCGTGTGCTGGATTACCACATCAAAGAAATCCACTTCAGCCCGGATGGCCAGCACATCGCCGTGATCGTGCAAAAGCGCGAGGCGGCATTCGAGGGGCCGAGCACACGCTACATGGCGGAAGTCGGACGGATAATAAAGAACCGGTGAGGTGCGCGGCCTGACCGGGCACGCGCGACAATTTAAAAATACACCGTGGCGTCGCAAGGTAGCAGGCCGGTAGCAATGGCCGGCAACAGCGTGCCGGCCACCTCCATCCACGCGAGCGTGATACTGCCCATTTTCGCCGGAATTAGCGCTGCAGGTATTGCTGCAGATACTGCGCGCGCTGCTTCGTCACCAGGCTGTCACAGTTGAGCCTGTGTGTTTCCTTGTCGGTCGGATCGGTGGTTTTCCCGGCTGCTTCGACCTTGCAATCAACCTCTTTCTTTTTGATCCATGCGCGCTGCTGCGCAAGCAATGTCTTGCGGGTGAAGTCGGGCAGGCTACCCCAGATTTCATTGATTTGCTGATTGATCAGTTCATTATTCGCTTTGGCCTGACCCAGATTCGCCTGGCGCTGTTCCTGCTGCTGCTTTGCGCTTTCGGCCTTGATGCGCTCATTTTCCGCCACCTGTTCAGCCTGGCGTTTCGCTTCCATCTGCTCCTGCTGTACCTTGCGCTCTTCTACCAGAGGCCTTGCCATGGCGGAGGACACAATTTCATCCAGCATCGAAACCGGCAGCTTTGCATTTTCGATTTCAACGAAGACTTTCTTGCCATCGTCAGTCGGCTGCGCATTGTAAATGATGCCCTTGCTAAAGATATCGGCCGTTTTTTCAAAGCCGACACGTTTGGCGTAATCGGAAATCTTTTCATGCCGGAGCAGTTCGCGCCCTTTGTCGGCCTCGTTCAGCAAATCTGTCGGCACCGTCAGCTTGAGCGTTCCTTCGCAAAAAACCTTGGTGCTGTTCGGATCCTGCTTCGATGTCCGGATGTTCCCGACCGTTATTTTTATTTGCTGGAGGGTGGCGCGGATTTTTGCCGTATCAAACACCGGCGTTCCATCATCTTTTTTATGGCTGGCGGTCACCTTTTCGGTTTCCTCCGTGAGAAGACTATGAATGACGCTTTGCGCAGTTTCATCTGAACAGGTTATTTTATTTTTCCCGCAACCGGCCAGCAGAATGATGGCGGCCAGCAACGGCACTACTTTTTTAAAGCGCATGACAATCCCCCCGAGTTAGGCGGAACGAGCCAACCCCGCCTTGTGGTCAAAATAATGAATGAGGTGCTAGAAAACCGGGGAAATTTTAATTTAGAAACCCAACGGCGTCACACTAAATGGTCGTTGCTGTGTGAGGCATGCAGCACAACGAAAAACGGTGGCCGGCAAATAAAAAAGGCCGGCAACAATGCCGGCCATTTCAGCGCAGGAAACGTCTTCAGGCGCCGATTTTTTCCACCCTTGCGGCCGTGCGCTTGTACGCCGGGGTCTTCGACATCTTGTCGAAGCTGGAGCCGGTGAGCCGGTTCGCGTTCGCCTCTGCGAAGTGGAACGGATAAAACGCTGTGCCTTCCGGCGAACGCTCGGTCACCTTGGCCTTGGCTTCGATGTGGCCGTGGTGCGTTACCAGCCGGACCTTTTCGCCGTGCGCGATGTGGAAGCGCTTGGCGTCGATCGGGTTGAGTTCGATTTCGCCCTCCGGCTTCATCGCATCCAGACCGATATTGCGGCGCGACATCGTGCCGGTGTGGTAGTGCTCCAGCAGGCGGCCGGTGGACAGCACCAGCGGATATTTGTCATCCGATTGTTCGCCCAGGTTTTCATATTCGACTGCCCAAAACTTGCCCTTGCCGCTGGCGGTCGGGAATTTTTCCGCATACAGGAAGCGCGTGCCCGGATGGTCGGTGTCGAGGCACGGCCACTGCAGGCCGCCATTGGTCAGCCGTTCGTGGCGGATGCCGCCATAGGACGGCACCAGCGACGCGATTTCTTCCATCACCTGTGCGCTGGACTCATAGCCGAATTTCGTACCCATCGCTTCGGCCACCGCGCAGATGATTTCCCAGTCCGGCCGAGCTTCACCCACGCGCGGGATCGCCGGTTGCAGCAACTGCACACGACGCTCGGTGTTGGTGAATGTGCCATCCTTTTCGGCGAAGCTGCAGGCCGGGAATACGACATCGGCCAGTTGCGCGGTTTCGTTCAGGAACATGTCCTGCACCACCAGGAATTCCAATTGCTTCAGGCCTTTTTCGACATGGTTCACGTCCGGGCTGCTGCCCATCGGGTTTTCGCCCATGATGTACAGCGCCTTGATCTTGCCTTCGGCCGCTTGTTCCTCCATCTCGACCACGGTCAAGCCTTCGTTGGTCGCCAGCGGCGCACCCCAGGCCTGTTCGAACTTGGCGCGATGTTCCGGATTGTTGATGCCGTGGTAGCCTGGCAGCGCATTGTGCTGGCCCTGCATGTCGCTCGTACCCTGCACGTTGTTCTGGCCGCGGATCGGGATGAAACCCGCGCCCGGACGGCCGACATGGCCGGTCAGGAGCATCAGGTTCGACAGCGCCAGCGCGCCCTGCACACCGGTCAGATGCTGGGTGATGCCCATACCCCACAGCAGCATGCCGCGCTTGGCCTTGCCATAGGCGCGCGCCGCTTCGCGGATGCGCTCGGCCGGCACTTCGCTGATTTTTTCCACGTATTCCGGCGTGTATTTCGCCACCGTGTCCTTGAACACTTCGTAATCTTCGGTGCGCGCCTGGATGAAGGCCGGGTTCGCCAACCCTTCGGCGATGATCACGTTGGCGATGCCGTTCAGCACCGCGACGTTGGTGCCGAGCTTCGGCCGCAGCCAGATGTCGGCATGATCGACCATTTCGATCCGGCGCGGATCGACCACCACCAGCTTCGCGCCATCCTCGTATTTCGCCTTCAGCACCGCGCTCGAAATCACCGGGTGCGTTTCAGTCGTGTTCGAGCCGACGACGATGAATGCATCGGCCATGCGGATGTCCGGCGTCGAGGCGGAAGGCGCGCTGCTGCCGACCGACATTTCCAGCGCTACGGCAGAGGCCATGTGGCACAAGCGCGCGCAGTGGTCGATGTTGTTGGTGTGCAGCACGGTGCGCACGAAGCGGTGGAACACGTAATTGTCTTCGTTGGTCGCGCGCGACGAGCAAAAGCCGCCGATGCCTTCCGAACCGTATTTCTGCTTGACCCTGTTCAACCCGTCGGCGACAAATTTCAGCGCTTCTTCCCAGCTGGCAGGTTCCAGCGGACTGTTCTTGCCGCCGCGGCGGATCATCGGCGTTTTCAGCCGATCCGGGCTGTTGATGAATTCATGGCCGAAACGACCCTTGACGCACAGGTTGCCTTCGTTCGCGTCGGACGTGAACGAACCGCTGACCGCGACCACCTTGCCGTTCTCGACTTCGAGATCGATCGCGCAACCGACGCCGCAATAACTGCACACGGTTGTCACCTTTTCGCGGTTGGCGGAGAGCAGCTTGCCGGAATCGAGCAGGTTTTTCAACGCGCCGGTCGGGCAGGCGCTGACGCACTGGCCGCAGTTGTTGCATTCGGTATCACGGTAATCGTAGGTGCCGCTGACCAGCGCCGGATAGCCGATCTGATCGACGGTATACACCTTGCGGTGCTGCACTTCGTCGCAGATGCGGACGCAATTGTGGCACTGGATGCACTTTTCCTTGTGCAACTCGAAAAACGGCAGCGATTTGAGCGGGGTGTAAAACGCTTCCAGCGCATCGCTGCCCTGCACTACCGGCTCGTGCAGCGAGGTCGGCGCCTTGTGGGTCTGGATGTAGTTGTCTTCCAGCGTTTCTGCGACACCGCAGCCTGAAAACTTGGTGATGTTGTTCGTCATGGCAAAGTCCTTTCTTTCGCTGGCGTTAACGCGAGATTTTTGCCGGCGCCGGCCCCTTGTTCGGCTTGTGCATGAAAGCAATCGGACCGACGTATTCCTTCGTGCCGGCACCGAACTCAAGCGAATATTTCTGCAGATTGCAGGTGCCTGCTGCCTGGCATACGCACTGCAGGCAGCGTTCCGCTTCGGTTACCGCCTGCTCTTCGGTGAAGCCGAGTTCGACTTCGAGGAACGCGCCAGTGGCGGATTCCGCGCCGGTATCGCCCGGCGCGACGTCCTTGCCGAATTCGCACGCGCGCGCTTCCTGCGGCAGCACCGGCATTTCGGTCAGCGTCGCCTTCTGTTTCGGGAACGCGCCGATGTCGAAGAATTTCGGCCGCTCGACTTCAATCACCTTCGCAATCGTCGCATCGTCCGCACCTTTCAGATAGGCATCGATCGCGAACGCCGCGCGCCGTCCCTGGCCAATGCCTTCGACCGCGGTCGCCGCGCCAAGCGAAGCATCGCCGCCAGAAAACACGCCCGGCAGGTTGGTTTTCATCGTCTTGTCGTCGATGTTGATGCTGCCCCATTTGGTGGTTTCGATATCTGTGATCTTCATGCTTTTCACATCGACATCCTGGCTGATCGCCAGCAGCACCGTGTCGGCCGGAATCAGATAATCGGAATCCGGCACCGGCACCGGGCTGCGGCGGCCGCTGGCGTCGGGCTCGCCCAATTGCATCCGCTGGCATACCAGGCCAACCGCACGGCCCGCGTCGTTGACTTTCACTTCAACCGGCGCCGACAGCAGATCGAGCACCACGCCTTCGACTTCGCAATCGTGAATTTCATGCGGGCTGGCCGGCATTTCCTTGCGCGTGCGACGGTACGACAGCGTCACGTTCGGCGCGCCCATCCGGCGTGCGGTGCGCACCGCGTCGGCCGCGGTAAAGCCGCCGCCGATCACGACCACGTTCTGGCCGAGATCGACCCGTTCGCCACGGTTTACTTTCGCCAGGAAATCGACCGCCGCCATCACGCCCGGCACGGTTTCGTTCGGGATGCGCGCCATCTTGCCGACACAGGCGCCAATCGCGAGGAAAGTGGCGTCGAAATTCGCGCTCAGGTCGGGGAACATGAAATCGCGCCCCAGACTCTGGTTGTATTTGATCTCGACCCCGAGCGCGACGATATCGTTCACTTCGTCATCCAGCACTTGATTCGGCAAGCGATATGGCGGGATGCCGTAGCGCAGCATGCCACCGGCAGCTTCCTGCGCCTCGAAAATCGTGACCTTGTGGCCTTCGAGTGCAAGGTAGTAGGCGGCGGTCAGACCGGCCGGTCCGGCGCCAACCACGGCCACCTTCTTGCCGCTCGGCGCTTTCGGTTGCGGCTGCGTGATCGCGTTCAGTTCACGCGCGCGGTCGGCGGCAAAACGCTTGAGCGAACAGATCGCCACCGGTTGCTCGTTATCTACCTGCGCGCGGCGGCACACGCTTTCGCACGGGCGCGGACAGACGCGGCCAATGATCTGCGGCAGCGGCAGCTTTTCCTTGATCAGCGCGGTCGCTTCGACATATTTCTTTTGCGCGATCAGGCCGAGATATCCGGGGATGTCGATGTTCGCCGGACAGCGGTATGAACACGGCGGCAAACAATAGGCATTGTGATTGCTGAGATAATTATTCAGGATGCCCTTGCGGGTTTCGGCCAGCGCGGGCGAATTCGCCACCACGCTCATGCCGGCACGCACTTTCGTTTCGCACGCCTTCACCTGTGTCGGATCGCCATCGATCTCGACCACGCACATGCCGCAGTCGGCGTTCGGATTGGTGCGCGAATCGGAGCACATTGACGGAATTTCGATCCCGGCCTTGCGCGCCGCGATCAGCACGTTGTCGCCCTCTTCGGCACGGATGGCTTTGCCGTCAATCGTGATCTCGACCAGAACCGCGTTCTGGTTGATTTTCCATTGGCCATGATGACCGGAACGTTTTTTCAGTCCCAGATCCTGTACCAGCACATGTGTGGTCATCGTGTGAGCTCCTTGCATGACAGCCAGCCGCAGGGCAGCGGCAGCATGCGTTTCAAGTGGGGTCAGCCGTGATCCGGCAAGGATGCCGAAACCGGAAAGCGCAATGACTGACAACCGTTCATCAGGATATTAGACGGTTCTGTGACCGCCCGGTTGCATAACCGCGCCGCCGGCATGGCTATTCCCGTTTTTCGTTTCGGGGCAGCCAAACCACCGGGTGTAAAAGTGGAAATGTACACGAATTTTTATTTTGCTGCTTAAATTTGCACACAACCAATCCTAAAAGTGGCAATTGATTTCCATATTGCGCATACCATTCGTTGCCGCGCGTAACGCGCGTGGCTTTAAGAAACCCCTGAAACTGTCGCCAACGCTCACACATGACAAAACGCCCGGCTTGCAGGAACCACCAAGCCACCGGACGGCTGCGCGGCCACTGCCCCCCCCATCATGGCAACACAGACTGGATTTATTATGCGCTGGCGCAAGATCGGGCGCGTGCAATCGGGTATATTTGTTCCATTGTGGTTCCCTTCTTTTGTCATCTTGCCTGATCCAATATCCGTCATGAAACTCGAAACCCTTGCAATTCATGCGGGCTATTCGCCCGACCCGACCACCAAATCCGTCGCTGTTCCGGTTTACCAAACCGTTTCCTATGCATTCGACAATGCGCAGCACGGCGCCGACCTGTTCGACCTCAAGGTGTCGGGAAACATCTACACCCGCATCATGAACCCGACCAACGACGTGCTGGAAAAGCGGGTCGCGGCACTCGAAGGCGGCATTGCCGGCCTGGCGCTTGCCTCCGGCATGGCAGCGGTCAGCTATGCGATCCAGACCATTGCCGAAGCCGGCGACAACATCGTTTCATCCTCGACCCTGTACGGCGGCACCTACAACCTGTTCGCGCACACCTTTCCGCAATTCGGCATCGAAGGCCGCTTTGCCGATCCGAGAAAACCGGAGAGCTTCGCGCCGCTGATCGACAAAAAAACCAAGGCCATCTATTGCGAATCGGTCGGCAATCCGCTGGGCAACGTGACTGATATCGAACGGCTGGCCGAAATTGCGCACGCGCACGGCATTCCACTGATCGTGGACAATACGGTCCCCAGCCCCGCTCTATGGCGCCCATTCGAATGGGGTGCCGACATCGTGGTCCATTCGCTGACCAAGTACATGAACGGCCACGGCAACAGCCTGGGCGGCGCGATTGTCGATAGCGGCAATTTCCCCTGGGCCGAACACAAGGCGCGCTTCAAGCGGCTGAACGAGCCTGATGTGTCCTACCATGGCGTGACCTATACCGAAGAAATGGGGCGTGCCGCCTACATCGCGCGCGCACGCGTGGTGCCACTGCGCAACATGGGCGCGGCGATGGCGCCAATGAACGCCTTCCTGATCCTGCAGGGCATCGAAACGCTGGCGTTGCGGATGGAACGCACCTGCGATAATGCGCTCGCGATTGCGAAATTTCTCGACCAGCACCCGAAAGTCGGCTGGGTCAACTATGCCGGCCTGCCGGATCATCCCGATCATGCGCTGGCGCAGAAATACATGGGCGGCAAGGCCTCCGGGCTGCTGACCTTCGGCCTGAAGAGCAATGGCGGCGACCCGCGCGCGGCTGGCGCGCGGGTGCTTGATGCATTGCAATTGTTCACGCGGCTGGTCAATATCGGCGATGCGAAATCGCTGGCGACGCATCCAGCCTCGACCACGCACCGTCAACTGAATGCGGACGAACTGAAGAAGGCCGGCGTCAGCGAAGACATGCTACGCCTGTCGATCGGCATCGAGCATATCGACGATCTGCTGGCTGATCTGGACCGCGCGCTGGCTGCGGCTTGATATAGATCATGCGCAAACCGCCACAGTTTGGTATGTTTGCGCAATGTCAACATTAATATTGCGCAGTCGCCAATACTGTAAACGTAGTCCTCTCCAATGATTTATGCGCCCGCTGTTGGAAGCCAGCGGGCGTTTTTTTGCGACCAAGCCATCTGGAAGGCTTCAATCGCCGGACGGAGTAATGCCGTAGCCGATGAAGCGCGGCGTTATGCGCAAGCTTTCTGCCAGCGCAGAGATGTTTTTTCCATCGGATGTGCGCATCAGCATCTTGTATTCACACGCATCGTTCGTTTCAGAAACACTGAAACTCAGCGAAATAATACGAAAGTTATGCTGGTGAATGAGCTGCCGCACTTCTGCTTCATCCATTGAATCACTCCGTTTGAAACGGATGAAACTATGGGTATACAACCGTGATGGAAGCTGATCTTCAATCCAGGGGAACAGCCCAAGAATGACCAGCGTCAGAATGGTGGCCGCAGCGGCCGGCATGTAAAAGCCGACACCAATCAGAATGCCTATCGAGGCCGTCACCCAAATGGATGCGGCCGTGGTCAACCCGCTGATGCTGAGTCCCGATTTGATGATGGCGCCGGCGCCAATGAAACCAATACCAGACAGAATCCCTTGAGCAAGCCGTACCGGGTCGGACTTTATCGCATCCAGCGGCGCATGGTGCATGAAGCCCCATTGATGGGCGCTATAGGTCATCAACAGGCTCGACGCCATGCATACGATGGCGTGGGTGCGAAAGCCGGCCGGCCGGGCAAAATAACTCCGTTCCAAACCAATCAATCCCCCGGCGACCACAGCTGCTACCAAGTTAATCAGGATTTCAGTACTGGTTGCATCCAATTTTGGCGTCCTTTTCTGTCAATGTTTGAAGTGCTTGCATCAAGTTCTGCCATCAAAGCGGCGGCGTGTTCCCTGCCTGCGGTTGAAGCGAAGAACGAATGGTGTTGCGCCCGGCATGCTTGGCGGCATACAGCGCCCTATCCGCCTGACTGAGCAAGACATCCAGATTGTCGTCTTTTCGTTCCAGCGAAGCAACGCCCACCGATACAGTGAAATGCAATGGCAATCCTCTTTCCATCGGGATCCTGGCACTTTCCACCGCCACCCTCAACCGCTCCGCCGTTTTCATTGCCGCGGCCATGCCCGTCTGCGGCAGCAAAATGACAAATTCCTCGCCGCCGTACCGGGCAAAAATATCCACCTTGCGCAAAATCTGGCGGCAGATTTCAGTCAGTTGCACGAGAACGGCATCCCCCATCCTGTGGCCATAGGTGTCATTGACCTGTTTGAAATAATCGATATCGAGCATCAGGATGGTGAGGAGATTACCGTAACGGACCGCGCGCGCCAGCTCAAGCTCGGCGATTTCCATGAAATGGCGGCGATTGGTAGCGCCAGTCAAGTAATCGGTATGCGCCTGACGCTCAAGCTCATGTTCCAGCCGCTTGCGCTCGGTGATGTCGTTGTTGATTTCCATCACGATGCCAGGCATGCCGTCATCCGCCTGCATCTGCCAGCGGCTGGCAACAATGATTTGCGAGCCATCCTTGCGGCTGTGCGTCAGCTCGCCTTCCCAGCGCCCGCTGCGCTCAAGCTCGGCCTTGATGTCGGCCAGCGGCGCCGGAAATCCGGTTTGCAGCAATTCATGCGTGACCTTGCCCAGTGCTTCGGCTCGTGGCCAGCCATACAGTTCTTCCGCCCCCCGGTTCCAATAGGTGATGCACGAATCGAGATTGCGGACGATGATGCCGTCATGCGCCAGTTCCAGCAGATTGGCCTGATCCCGCAGCCTGCGCTCGGCCTGTTTGCGCGCGGTAATATCCGACTGATAGCTGACCCACAGCGTACCCAGATCGGGCGAATGAAAGGCAGACAGATGTGCGTAAGACCAGAACGCGCGGCCATCTTTCCTGCGATTATAGATTTCTCCGCGCCACACCCCTTCGGTCTGCAGCGCACCAAATATCCGTTGTGCGGTTTCTTTCGGAGATATCGACGAAGGCGCATTGACCACCGACACGTGCTGCCCGACCAGTTCTCCCGGCGCGTAGCCGAACATTTCGTCGAAGCGGTGATTGGTGTACACGATCACGCCATCCTCGGCCTTGATCAGCAAGATGCCTTCAGCCGCGTTGGCGGTGATGCTGCTCTGCAATTGCAGCGCTTCGTAATTCCGCTTGTGTTCGGTGATGTCATGCACGATCGAAAATAGCAGGCGCTTGCCCTGAAGATCAATCGGGTGCGAATGCACTTCCACTTCGCGCATTTGACCTGACACCAGCCGGTGCGAAAAATTGAAGATGTTGCACTCCCTGCTCAACGCACGCTGCATTTCCTTCGTCAGTATTTCCGGCGGACTGGCATTGATCCGGCTCATCGGCATGCCGATAAGCTGCGCACGCGGATAGCCATAAAAGGCGGCAGCGGCCAGATTCGAGTCCACGATGGTGCCGCTGTCCGGATCCACCAGTAGCATGATCACGCCGATATGTTCGATGATGTCGAGAAACTGGGCTGTGATTCGTTCCATGAAATCCTCTGCGCTACTCCATCGGTTGATGCTTGTTGCGGCAATCAGTGGCAGGCGGTGCCGTTTCGCCTCCATTTCCGCCACCGGCGAAGCAAAGTACTCACACCAGCGGCCCGCGTGTGCGTTGCCAGATAGTGCTCCCAGTATGCCAGCCCTATGGCATCGGCGTCGCGGTGCAACGCATTGTGGTACATCTCGTTCAGGAAGGCTGCATCATCTAGTGCGCCATAACGCGCACCAAACTCCGGCGCCCCCGTAAAACAGCTGGCCAGGCTTACCGTGTCCATATCATGCTCTGCCCAGTAGTTGATTCCTTCCACATCACCGGCCCGACCCAGCACGATCTGGTACATCAACCCAATTTCCTGCAAAGTTGCGCTGTCAGCCTGAGTGAAGCGCAGATCAACGGCCGTGCCTGCAAAGTTGCCCAGCTCGATTTCCCTGATCGTATCAATGTCGCCACTGGCGCTGGCAACAATCCTGACTTCGCCATCCGTGCCCAGCACGATCCGGTGATCGGCCAGTGCGCCGGTATAACCGGCCGTGTCGCTGCCCGCACCGCCAATCAGGGTGTCGTTGCCGCGCATGCCGTACAGGAGGTTGTCGGCGTCATTG
>JAGTRJ010000046.1 GCA_018261755.1 Burkholderiaceae bacterium | reverse complement strand
CACGGCCGCGAGCCATGAACAAAGTGACGGTATCGAGCAGGTGAACCAGGCAGTCAGCCAGATGGATCAGGTGACGCAGCAGAACGCGGCGCTGGTGGAGGAAGCGGCGGCAGCGGCGGAATCGCTGCAGGATCAGGCGGCGAATCTGGTGCAGGTGGTAAGCGTGTTCCGTACCGGACATGAGGCCAAGGGCAATGTCATACAGCGAGCGCCCGCCAAGGCAATCTCAGTCACGCCTGCAGTCAAAACGGTTGCGAAGCCGGTTGCGCAACGCTCCATGACGTCGTCGGTTCCAGCGCCGACCAATAACCGTTCTATCGTGGCCACAGCAACGGATAGCGACTGGGAACAGTTCTAATCCGCCTGTAATCCCCAGCCTTTTAGCTTGTTTACCTCCCGCACTTCAGTGCGGGTAAGGTAACTGAAGGCATCCATCATGTTCAAGGAACGGAAGTGTCGTCAACCGAGGGCAGTTTCTGACATTCACGACCGGAAGCGCGTAACGCAATAAACACTCGTCGGCTGCTGAAGAAAATTGTTGAATCATGGAAATGGGCAATAACATTGTGAAATTAGTTAGGAATGTCGTTGCTTGGACGGAGGGCCTGGATTCAACGGATAACAAGCGGCGCCAGCAGGCTCAACACTGGGATCGATTTGCCGTCAATATTCCCGGCACCGTATTCCAGCTTCTCGAAAGGCCTGATGCCCATTCCTGTTTTACCTACATCAGCCCTTCGGTTTTTGATGCTTGTGGCCTGACAGCAGAGCAACTGCGGGAAGATGCATCGCTGATACTGTCTTGTATCCATCCTGATGATATTGAGTCGTTCATGGGCTCGTTCAGGGAAGCGAGAGAGAATCTGGTGGTGTGGCACCATCAGTTCCGGATGGTGTTGCCAGACAGCCGGGTGTGTTGGCGTTTGGGGCTGGCGCAGGCGGAAAGACTCGATGATGGCAGCGTTCTATGGCATGGATATGTGCAGGACCTTACGGGAAAAATCATTTCGCAAGAGCAGTTCTTGCGGGGCGCCAACACGGATGCGTTGGCCGGCCCGCCAAACAGGAAACAGTTCCTTTCCATTCTGGAGCAAAATATCAGGCATGCACGGCAGGCGAACACGCGGTTCGCCCTGTTTCTGCTCGACCTCGATCATTTCAAGGACATCAATGAGGCGCAAGGGTATGGTGTTGGCGACATGCTGCTGTTCCATGTCGCTCGACGATTGCAGTCATGCATCCCTGATGCCGTTTCGGTATCGCGTTTCGGTGGGGATGAGTTCGTTATTCTGCTAAGTGGGATGGCTGATTTGTCCGAGGTCAGGTCAAAGGCACTTGATGTTCTTTCGGCATTCTCCCATCCTTTTTCCTGCAATGAGACCGAGATTCATGTGTCGGCCAGTATTGGCATCGCATTGTTTCCGGACGATGCGGCAAGCAGCGAAAGCATGCTCAGGTTTGCAGAGCGGGCAATGTATGCAGCCAAACAGGATGGGCGCAACCTCTATCGTTTCTTCATACCGGACATGGAGGAGCGGGCTCAGAAAAAAATGGCGCTGGCAAAAGAGTTGCGCCGAGCGCTGGTCGATTATCCGTTCACATTGTTGTATCAGCCGATTGTGGATCTGGCTTCCGGCGAGGTGAATAAACTGGAAGCATTGATTCGCTGGCAGCATCCTGAGCGGGGTTCAATCAGCCCGGCAGATTTCATCCCGATTGCCGAAGAAACGGGGATGATAGGTGACATCAGCAATTGGGTGTTTCACACCGCTGTTCAGGATATCGCGCATTGGCGCGCCAGTTTGAATCCGCAACTTCGAGTTGGCATAAACCTGTCGCCGGTTCTGTTCCGTTCAGGCGATAAATTTATCCAATCGTGGATCGAGCATCTGTCACGAATGGATCTTCCGGGACAAGCATTAATTGCCGAAATCACGGAAGGGTTATTGCTGAATAACAGCAACAGCGTCATCAAGCGACTGGATGCTTTGCGCGAAGCAGGCGTTATGGTGGCAATGGATGACTTTGGCACGGGCTATTCTTCGCTGTCTTACCTGAAGAAATTCGATATTGGCTGTATCAAGATTGATCGTGGTTTTATTCAAAACCTGTCGCCTGGTTCCAGTGACATGGCGTTATGCGAAGCCATTATCTTGATGGCACACAAACTCGGGTTGAACGTGATTGCCGAAGGTGTTGAAACTGACGCGCAACGAAGTCTTCTGGCCGCCGCCGGGTGTGATTATGGACAGGGATTTCTATTTTCCAGACCGATAACGGCATCCCAATTCGATATGTGGATGGCGTGCCGAGCAACGTCGAATGCAAATGGACAAAGCACCATCTTGTCACACTGTAAGTCGTTGATTTCAAATGGTCGGGGTGAGTGGATTCGAACCACCGGCCTCTACGTCCCGAACGTAGCGCTCTACCAGGCTAAGCTACACCCCGATTTTGCAGATCAATGATTTCGACCTGCTGCAGAAGCGCATAATTGTAGCAGAGATTCCTTGAATTTGCTATCCGGGAAGCAAACAAGCGCATTTGCCGCTTCGCTGGCGGCTTTTTCCGCCTGGCGGCGCACGTATTCGAGCGCGCCGGAGGCAGTGATGGCGGACAGGATGATGCCGAAATGGTTTTCGTCGCCCTGCTCGATGCAGTTGCGCACCAGTTGTTGTTGTTCGGTGGTGCCGTGTTGCATCAGGTAGATCAGCGGCAGCGTCATCTTGCCTTCGCGTAGATCGTCGCCGAGGTTCTTGCCGGTTTGTTCAATGTTGCCGGTGTAATCGAGCACGTCATCGATCAACTGGAACGCCGTGCCGAGCTTGCGGCCATATTCAGCCGCGGCGGCTATCTGTTCCTCGCTGGCGCCGGCCAGCAGAGCTCCGAGGCTGGCGGCGGCTTCGAACAATTTTGCCGTCTTGCAGTGGATCACCTGCAGGTAATGCGCTTCGCTTACGCCGGCATCGCGCATGTTCATCAGTTGCATCACTTCGCCTTCGGCGATGATGTTGGTCGCTTCGGACAAAATCTGCATCACGCGCATGTCATTGACCGACACCATCATCTGGAACGAGCGCGAATAGATGAAATCGCCGACCAGCACCGAGGCGGCATTGCCGAACAGCGCGTTCGAGGTCGGCTGGCCGCGCCGCAGCGCCGATTCATCGACCACGTCATCGTGCAGCAGGGTCGAGGTGTGGATCAGTTCGACCACCGCCGCCAGCGTGTGGTGGTGCGTGCCGCGATAGCCGCAGGCATTGGCGAACAGCAGCACCAGCGCCGGGCGGATGCGCTTGCCGCCGGCATTGATGATGTATTCCGCGATCTGGTTGACTAGCGCGACGCAGGAACGCAGTTCGCCGCGGATGGCCTGGTTGACGGCCTCCATGTCGGCCGCGATGGTCTGGATGGGCAGGGAGTTGTTACGGACAGCGGACAAGGTGGGCCTGCAAATGTTTGATGCGTTTATGGGCGATTGGTGAACACGGCCAATTGTATACGCTGGCCGTGTTTGCTCAAACTGTGCAGGCGATCTTCACCGTAAATTGCGGCATTTATGGCGCAGGTCAGGCGGTCAGGCGCGCATGGATGGCGCCCAGCCGTTGCTGCAGCATTTGCCGGATGGCTGGTTCGTCTTCCGCCATCGGGCGCACCGGCACCAGATCCAGCGCCTGTTCGGTCGGGAGCGCGCCGCCAAACAGCAGGTCGGTGGTGCCATGCAGCATCGACCGCATCGCCTCGCGCGCTGCTTCGCGCGACAGGCCGAATTCCCGCCCCAGCCGTTCCACTTCGGCGAACTGGAAGCCGAAATAGGTCGGCCCCATCGCGCTAATGACAGCGTAGGTTTCCAGCAGGTTTTCCTCGATTTCCGGGCTGTGTCCAAGCGGTTTGAACAGGTCGAGCAACGCGGAGCGCGCATCTGGCGGCAGCGTGGCGGCCAAGACCACCGGGTTGTAACCCATGCCGATGATGCCGGGAGAATTCGGGTTCAGCCGCGCCAGCCGTCCGAAACCGCCGAGCTTTTCCGCCAGCGCAGCCAATTTGATTCTTGGCGCGAGCGAACAGAACACCGCGTCCGGTTTGAGTTTGCCGGCAATTTGCTCCAGCATGGCCGGCATTGCCGGCGGATGCAGCGCGCCAAATACGAGATCTGCCGCGGCGCACTGTTCCAGCGTGGCTGGCTGAACCGCTGGAAAATCGGCCTGCAGGCTGGTGATAGCGTCCGGGTTGGTGTCAAACGCCAGCACTTGTGGCGGCACGGCGCCGGCTTTCTTCCAGCCGCCCAGCATGATGCGGGCGATGCGGCCGGCGCCGATAAAGCTGATGGTGTTGAACATGATGGCCTCCTGATGAATGGGGGTAGTTAGAACCAGCTTTCTACCTTGTCGCGGCCAGGAATGCCGCCGGCATGCACCACCTTGCCGTCGATCACCACCGCCGGCAGCGACATCACGTGGTAGCTCATGATGTCCTTGATGTCCTGCACTTTCGACAGCGTGATCGCGGCGCCTTTTTCGCTGGCAACCTGCTCGATTAGCGCAGTGGTGTGGTTGCAGTTGGCGCAGCCGGAACCGAGTACCTTGACCTCCATGTTTGTCTCCTTGAATGAATGGGGAAAATTACAGTACGGCGTTAAAAAC
>JAGTRJ010000013.1 GCA_018261755.1 Burkholderiaceae bacterium | reverse complement strand
AGCCCAAGCCCGCGTTCGCATCCAGCATCAGGGTAACGACTCCTGTTGTTACCGGAGCTGCCGCTGAGGTGCCGCCAAAGTCGTTCGTGTAATCACCATCGAGCAGACCGTTGTAGCCATCGGTCATGCCCAGCATGTCAGTTGTGACCAAGGCGGCAGGTGCCGACACCAAAATGTGCGCACCGTAGGTGGAGTAAAAGGTGGGGTTGCCGGTAGGCGTATCCTCCAGCGCTGCCACTGATACCGTAAAACGCGTTTCTTTTGAATACTCGCCATTGCCATCCCAGTTGGTGTTACCTGCTGCGGTAATGTTTATCGTTCCCAATCCGTTTCGGCCCAATTCGGCCGCCACCTGGTGCTTTGCCGCATCGCCGTAATCGATGAAATCGGGATCTGACCCATAGCTGTGATTGGTCACGTCGAATTGACCGAGACTGTCCAGTGTCTGCAGGAAACGATCGGTGTGTTCATTGACGTCATCCGCGCCACCAAAAATCCGGATGGCCGTAATGGCGGCATCGAAAGCTACGCCGACACCGCCCAAGCCGTTGGCTTGGGCGGCAATCAGCCCGGCGACCGACGTGCCGTGCGCATATTTATCACCACTACCGGCCGGCGGCTGGCCATCATTAACCGTGCCGCCGACGCTGACCTGCAGCGAATCGTCATAGTTGTCGGCCAGATCCCAGTGCGTGCGCTGAACACCGTCATCCCAAACGCCAACATGCACGCCGGCACCAGTATATTCACTCCAGATGCGCTCGATACCTTCGGTGTTGTAGGTGGCGCTGTAGCCCAGCGTGCCGATCATCGGAAAATGCCACTGGAGCGCGTACAGCGGGTCGGTCGGTGCAAAAGTTGCTGTAGCGGAATTGGCTGCGTTCATCGGCAAATCATTACTGGACATGCGCTATTCCTCCGGGTTAACAGATAAAAAATAAAGGCTGACGAGCAAATAGTCTGGGTATATGCAAAAAATGTCAATTTAAGCCAGATAAACAATGGTGTGCAGAATATACGTGGGGTCGTATATTCCAGAGACAGGCATGCCTCGAAGCGCTGGTCAGTAGCAAGAGCAGCGCCTCACGTCACGGACCTTAAAAGGAACCTCCGCTGTAAATGGTAACTTCTATAAAGGGCTGCGATTTCTGCTGTGCCAAATCGTGTCGATTATTTCGCCTCCACCGACAGCACCGTCGTGCCGCGCGTGATCACGCGGTGGAAATCCCAGAATACCGAGCCATCAGGCGTTCGCTCCTTGGAGAACAGCGACAGGTGCAGAATTTTGCGCGTGGTCTTCCATTGATTTTTCGGCTCCTGCTCGCCCCACGATTCGCCCGAAACCCGGTTGGTCAAATCGTATATCGGTGTGGTGCGGTTGATTTCGGCCGGGTCGAACGCGAGCTCGAATTTGCCGTTGACGACCGGCACCGAGCCTTGCGCGATGACCGCGCCGGGCATGATGAGCGCGTAATGGACGCGAGTGGCGCTGGATTGGCCTTTGAACCGCAGTTTGTCGGCGAGCGAGAACACGGCTTCCTTTGGCTGGTCGAGGCGCAAGCCTTTGGCGCCGGGCGGTCTGGTTCCCATCACGTAGAATTCACCGCCGTTGGCTGGCAGTCCCGGAATCGTTCCGCTGTGGCCTTCCCAGTTGGCGCTGATCCGGTAGTGGTAGATGCCGGATTGCTGCAGCTGGCGCACCCGCCCAGCCCATGTGCCATCCGTCGCCGAGGCGATGCCGCTTTCGGTCTGGATCGAGCCATCCGGGGCGGTCAGCGTCAGCGTTATTTTGACCGGCAGCATCGGGTCTATCTGCAGCACGGGGCGCCATGTTGCGCCTTGCAGGTAAGCCATGCCGGGGCGAAAGCTCGGCGTGAGGAAGAAGCGCGCTTGCTGGCCTTTCGGGCCGATGATGTCTTCGCTGCCGGGTGCGATCACGCGGTTGTTGTTCGTGCCCCGGGGCAGGATTGCGCCGGATGACATGTAACCGGCATAGTCGGGCGGCATCCCCGCCTCCTGCCGCACGATGCCGCCGAGAAAGCGGTACAGGTCGCCCGGCTGGTCGCCATTGTGGCTGGAGCCGGCCTGCATGCCGAAGTCGTTCGGGCTGGTGGGCCAGTACGGGGCGCGGGTCGAGCTGTCCGCAACCAGAAAGCGCGCCATGAAGCCCGGCCGCGCCGCCGCGCCGTAGTAGTACTGTCTGGCGATGATGTATTCGGGGAACATGTGTGGCGACAGGCCGTTCGATGTTTGCAGCGCGAGGTTGGTGGTGCCGATGTCGTCCAGTTTTCCATCCCATTTTCCGGCTGGCGCCGCCTTGTTTTCGGCGATCAGCACCGGCTCGATCTTGTTGTAGCCCTGATTCTCGCTCGCCATCAGCAGCACGTCGCCGGCGTTGAACGGGAACGCCAGATGCGGCATTTTGCTGTCGGCCGGGCCGTTGTTGTAGCCTTCAATCCGGGTTTCGCCGCGGGCAAGATAGGTGTTGCCGATCCTGAGCTTTTTGCCGCGCGCGACGATGCGGGAGTTTTCCGGATACACCACGCCGGCATGGCGCATCGCGCATACCCACAGTTCGCCGTTGCTGTCGGTGTGCGTGGCGAGTATCCTGGCGTGATATTCGCCCGGCGCATCGAGCGGCAGCATCTTCATCCCTTGCGCCACGCCGAACACGCCGCCGGCATTGGCCGTGCCGGTGCTGCGTACCGTTTTGGCCTTGCGCGGGTCGGAATCCGGATACAGCGTGGCGCTGATGCTGACTTTGGCCGGCAGCGGCGGGGAAAAGCCGATGTCGCGCCCGTACTGGTAGCCGACTTGGTAGGCCGCGCCGGGGAAGGTCGCGGTTGCCATCGTCATCCGGCGCGCGATCCAGAAGCGGTAGCTGCCGCCGCCTTCGTAGCGCCGGCCGCTTTTGTCGGCCATCCACCCTTTGACGCGCACCGTGTATAGCCCGTCGCTTTTGGGCTGCCACGACGTGAACTCCTTGTTGCCGGTGGTCGGCCCGTGGCGGTGCGGCGATTTGCCGATGATAGCCGCGGTGACCGGGCTGGAACGGCTGCCGTCGGGATTCGTGATTTCCAGCGTCATCTCGCCGCTGCGCCAGTTCCAGTCGATGTTGTCCTTCGGGTAGTAGCTTTCGAACGGGAAGGACGGCTCCAGGTTGTATGCGATTTTGTATCCTTTCGGATGCACGCGCGGCAGGATCACCTCATCGTGGATCAGGTTGCGCTGTCCGAGCGCGAAATGACGGCTGTCTTCGTCGGCCACGACGCCGGAATAGCCATTCGAGTTGTAGCCATTGAGAATGGTCCAGGGTATCCGCGCCTGAATCCTGCCGGCATCGACAGGTTTTCCATTGGCATCCTTGCCGCTGGCGGGCAGCAGCGGCGACGAGAAGGCATACGAGCCTTCATGGAAGGTGTGCCGCGTCATGCCGCCGGCGTAATGCAGATCGAAGTACGCATGGCGCGGTTTGGCCGGCGTGCCGTGATTGGCGCGGACGCCGAAACTGGCGCGCAGCCGGTACAGCCCCGGCGGCAGTGCCGGCATCACTTTGGCGTTGACGGCAAAACGCACCGTCTGCGCGCCTGAGAGCGGCGGCAGCGGCAGTTCGACCAGTTCATCCACCGGCGTCCTGAACGGGTAGGTATTGAAACGGCTGGTGATCGCGCCTTGCGAACCGCCTTCGATCGGCAGGCCGGATGGCGTCAGCACGGTCGACATGCCTTCGTCCGTGCCGCGATGCTGCCGTCCTTCGCCGTCGAACAAGCGCTCGGCCGTCAGCAGCATCACGATCCGGTCAAGCCGGCCGTTGCGCTGGTGCAGCGCCGCCAGCACGCCATGTTCGAGTTTCAGTTCGACCGCAACCGGAACGCTTTGCCCGCCTTGCAGCGACGAAACCGGCACGGAGATCTTGGCGGCCCACTTGCCGGCATCCTTGGTTGGTTCGCCCCATTCGAGGCCGAGCGCGTTGCCGTGGATCGGGTAGCGCGGGTCTGGTTTGTATTCGGTTGTGGCGCAGCCGGACAGTGCCAGCAGCACGGTCAACATGAGAACAGCCTGAAGGTGTTTCATGTTCGCCGATTGCTGCCGGATGCGTTAGCGTTCGGCCGTTGCCAGCCTGATGGCGAGCGCGACGAACACAAAGCTGGCGATGCGGTTCATCACCCGTTGCGCACGCGCCGATTTGCCCAGCCACTGGCCGAGCGTGCCGGCGGCGAGCGCGATGCCGCCGAATACCAGGATGGTCGAGGCGATGAATACCAGTCCGAGCAGCAACATTTGCGGCGTCAGCGAGCCGCGCGCCGGGTCGGCGAACTGCGGTAGGAACGCGAGGAAGAAAATCGACACCTTCGGGTTGGTGATGTTCATGATGATGCCGCGCCGGTAAAGCTGTGCGCCGCTCAGCGTTTCGCGCGCCTCGCCGCGGATTTCTTCCGCATTGGCGCGGAATGACAGCCAGGCCAGATACAGCAGGTAGGCGGCGCCAGCGAGCTTGAGTGCGGTGAACGCAATCGCGGATGCCTGAAAAATGGCGGCGACACCCAGCGCGACCGCCGCCGTATGCACGATAAGGCCGGTACACAATCCGAGCATCACCAGCAGGCCGGCGGCGCGGCCGCGCAGCGCTGACTGGGTCAGCACGAAAATATTGTCCGGGCCGGGCACGAGCGCCAGCACGATCGAAGCAATGAAAAAGGCGGCGAGGGTATCGAGCGGAATCATGGGCGGATTGAGGAAAGTTGGCAGGCATGACCGTAGCGCATGCGCGCCAGAAGGTCAAACCTTTGCTGTCGGCTAGTGCTGGTGCCAGGGTGGGCTGGCGTCTGGTTTTTCAGCGGCGCGATGCATGAGGGAGGCGGATTTTGCGTGCGTAGATTCGGCCAAAATAACTGACTGAATAGTTGTTTCGAGTCATTAAGGCCAGAAAATATACTCCATGCAGTATTTAAAAGCAGCCAGCAAATACGTGGCCCAGCACTTCATTTTGGCTATATACCCCCGTCATTCTGCTTGGAACAGTGCCGTCGGCTGGCTGGTGCTGAAGAAATGTCCTTGCAAATGTCGCGCAAAACCAACAGGCGCATGCTGGCGGCGGTTAGCTTGCCAGATAATGGCAGCAGCTTATTACCCGGGAGGAAACATGCTGGAATTTCAGGCGGAGCGCGCACGGTCGCTGCTCGAAAAAACCGAGTTGATTCACGATGCCGCCACGGTGCAGGCGGCGGTGGCGCGGATTGCGTTCGATCTGAACCAGCGCTTTGGCCAGTCCGGCAGTCCGTCTTTTCCGCTGGTGCTGGGCGTGATGGGCGGTGCGGTGGTGTTTACCGGCAACCTGCTGCCGCAACTGACGTTTGCGCTCGAATACGATTACATCCACGTGACCCGCTACGGCGACGACGACAAGGGCGGCCAGGTGGAGTGGAAGGTGATTCCGCGCAAGAACGTGCAGGGCCGGATCGTGATCGTGCTAGACGATATCCTGGACGAGGGCGAAACGCTGGCGCAGGTGCGGCAGCGGCTGCTGGACATGGGCGCGGCCGAAGTGGTGCTGGCGGTGTTTGCCGACAAGGCGACCGGGCGCAAAAAAGCGGCGCGGGCCGATTATGTCGGGCTGACCGTGCCGGACAAGTTCGTCATCGGTTTCGGCATGGACATTTACGGCGCCTGGCGCAATCTGCCGGAAATTCGTGCGTTGTTGCCGGAGGCGGTGCGCCGCTGAACGGGCAAAGAAAAACCGCCGGGCGGCCGGCGGTTTAGTGTGCTTCAGGCTTTTCGAGCGGAATTATTTCAGCTCTGCCGGCTCGGCTTGAGCGTCAGCAGCCTTTGCTTTTTTCGCGCTTTTCGCTTTTTTGGCTTTCTTGGCTTTTTTAGCTTTCTTGGCTTTTTTGGCTTTCTTTACGGTTTTCTTTTCAGCTTTTGCATCAGCTTTGGCATCCTGGGAAACAGGTGCTTCAACCGTTGCTGCGGTAGCCGGTTTTGCCGGAGCTGCAGGCGCTTGCGCGAAAGCGGTACCGATTGCGAAAGCAGCAGCGATCAGGGTGGCGATGAGTTTGTTCATGTTCGTTTCCTTTGAGATGATTCCGTAGATGATTCTACGTACCGCCATAACGCGGGTGCCGATCCGTTTGTTGACACGAAATTTGTATCAAAACGTATTTTTTTTCATGCTGCCGCAAACCGGGCATTCCGGGTTGCGCGCGACTCCGATGCTGGTCCATTCCATCGTGCGCGCATCAAGCATCAGCAGCCGTCCTTGCAGCGATTTGCCGGCGCCGGCCATCAGCTTCAGCGCCTCCGCTGCCTGCGATGCGCCGATGATACCGACCAGCGGCGCGAACACGCCCATGGTCGAGCAGCGGATTTCCGGGAACGCTTCGTTTTCCGGGAACAGGCATGAGTAGCAGGGGGCATCGGCGGCGCGCATGTCATATACGCTGATCTGGCCGTCGAACATCACCGCGCCACCGGATACCAGCGGTTTTCCGAGCGCAACGCAGGCGCGGTTGATCGCATGGCGGGTCGCGAAATTGTCGGTGCAGTCGAGCACGATGGTCGCAGCCGCGACCAGTTCGTTCAGCCGCTCGCCTTCGAGGCGTTCCTGCAGCGCGACCACTTCGACCTCAGGGTTGATTTGCGCCATCGTCAATTTGCCGGATTCGGCCTTCGGCTGGCCGACGCGCTCGGTCGTGTGCAGGATTTGCCGCTGCAGGTTGGTCAGGTCGATGGTGTCGTTATCGACCAGCGTGATCTTGCCGACGCCGGCGGACGCCAGATAGTACGACACCGGCGAGCCGAGGCCGCCGGCGCCAACCACCAGCGCGTGCGATGAAAGGATTTTTTCCTGCCCTTCGATGCCGATTTCTTCGAGCAATATGTGGCGCGAATAGCGCAAAAGCTGGTTATCGTTCACTGCGATTCCTTGCCGGACGGACTGGCGTTACTTCTTCTTGCCTTTGACCGGGCCTTTCGGCAGATTTTTTTCCTTGTCTTCAACCTTGGCCGATTTCGATGTCTTCACCGGCAAGCCTTTCAGATGGTTCAGCGCCTGCGCCAGCTGGAAATCGTCCTTGCTGCCATATTCCAGCGGCTTGCGCTTTTTCGCCAGTTCAAGCAGGCGCAGTTCTTCCTCCGCTTCGTCACGCTTCGGATTGTGCGCTTCGGCCTGCTTGTCCTTGTCGTTGGTCAGGTGCTTGTCATAATCGGCTTCGCGCATCCGCAACGCATTCAGGCCATCGCCTTCCGCCGTTTCATCCACCAGCAGATCCGGCACGATGCCCTTGGCCTGAATCGCGCGCCCGTTCGGGGTGTAATAGCGCGCGGTGGTCAGTTTGACCGCGGTGTCCGGCGACAGTTGGCGTATCGTCTGCACCGAACCCTTGCCGAAGGTTTGCGTGCCGAGAATGGTGGCGCGCTTGTGATCCTGCAACGCGCCGGCGACGATCTCCGATGCCGATGCCGAGCCGCCATTGACCAGCACCACCATCTTCACTTTCTTGACCTGTTCCGGCAGCTTGGCCAGCGGGTCGCCGTAGTGGCGCGTGGCATAGAATTCATTGCGCGCGTGGAAGGTCGCCTTCGATTCCGGCAACTGGCCGTTGGTCGAAACGACGACCACATCCTTCGGCAGGAATGCGGCTGAAACGCCGATCGCGCCCGGCAACACGCCGCCCGGATCGTTGCGCAGATCCAGCACCATGCCCTTGATGTTCGGGTTTTCCGCGTACAGCGCATTGATCTTCTTCGCCAGATCGACCACCGTCGGTTCCTGGAATTGCGCCACCCGCAGCCATGCGTAGCCCGGCTCGACGAATTTCGCCTTCACGCTCTTGACCTGGATTTCTTCCCGCACGATGGTGACGACCAGCGGTTTCGGTTCATCCTTGCGCGCAATCGTCAGCGTAATCTTGGTGTTCGGCTCGCCGCGCATCCGTTTCACCGCCTGGTCGAGCGTCATGCCCTTGACCGGCGTGCCATCGAGGCGGGTTATCAGGTCGCCCGGTTTCAGCCCGGCGCGGTAGGCGGGCGAATCTTCGATCGGCGAAATCACCTTGACGTATCCGTCTTCCATCCCGACCTCGATGCCGAGGCCGACGAATTTGCCCTGCGTGGCTTCCTTCAGTTCCTTCAGCGCCTTCTTGTCGAGATAGGCCGAGTGCGGGTCGAGCGACGACACCATGCCGGCTATCGCCTCGGTCAGCAGCTTCTTGTCATCGACCTGCTCGACGTAATCGGATTTGATCAGGCCGAACACGTCCGCCAGTTGTCGCAATTCCTCCAGCGGCAGCGGTGATTTCACCTGTTTTTGCGCCAGCGCGGAGAATTGCGTGGCAACCGCGACACCGGCAATCACGCCCATGCCGATAAGTCCGAAATTCTTGAATTTGCTGCCCATGTATCACCTGATGGTTACCCAACCCAGCGGGTCGAAAGCGCGGCCCCTGTGCCGCATTTCAAAGTATAAGCCAGAATGCTCGCTGCCGCCGCTATTCCCTGCACTGGCGATTACATCGCCGCCACGAACGGTATCGCCGGCATGCTTGAGCAGCGCTTGGTTGTTGCCGTAGATGGTCATGTACTGGCTGCCGTGATCGACGATGATCAGGTTGCCGAAGCCGCGCAGCCAGTCGGCGAACACCACCTTGCCGGCGGCCACCGCGCGGATTTCGGCACCTTCGGCGGTGCGGATGAACAAGCCCTTGGCGCCGGGGCCATCTTCGCGCTTGCTGCCGAATTTCGATGTGATGCTGCCGCGCACAGGCAGTCTCAGCTTGCCGCGCAGGCCGGCGAACACGCCATCCTGCGCATCAGGCTCGTGCGCCGGTTCGGCACGGTTTTCCAGTGCGGGTTCGCTCGCGCGGTTCGTCCGCGTGGGGGATTTCGACGGACGCGCAACAGGCTGCCGCCGTTTTGCCGCCGCAGCTTTTTTCTGTTCGGCGATCAGGCGCGTCAGCCGGTCGACCAGACCGGCTAGTCGCTGCTGGTCGCGCTGCAGCCGCCCGGCTTCCTTGCGCTGCGCCGTCAGTTTGTTCGATAGTTGCGACAGCAGCGTCGCGCGCCGGGATTTTTCTTTTTCCAGCACGTTTTTCTGCGCCAGCTTTTCCTGCGCGATTTCGTCCAGTTCCTCTTTCGCGTTTTGCGTCGCTTCGCGGTTTTCTTCGACCGCTTTCAGGCTGGCGCGCAACTGCGCGATCATTGCTGCCTGCGCCTGCGACACATAGCCCATGTATTGCAATTCGCGGTTGATGCGGTTCGGGTTGTCTCCAGACAGTAGCAGCTTCAGCCGGTTTTCATTGCCGGTGACGTATTGATCGCGCAACAGTTTTGATAGCCGCTGCTGCTGGTCGGCGACTGAAACCGTCAGGCGCGCGTGTTCGGCTGACAGCAGCCTGATGCGTGCTTCCGTCTGCTGCTGTTCGCCGGCAAGTTCGCGCAATGACCGGTTGGCGTTGGAAATCGCCGCTTCGGATGCTGCCAGCGTATCGGCGACGCTGTCCTTTGCGCTTTCGGTCTTGGTGATTTCGCGTTTCAGCGAATCGAGTTGCTGCCGCAGGTCGGCCCGTTGCGCTTCCGCTGCGGCCTTCTGCTTGCTGCGATCGGTAGCGCGAGGCGCGGCCTGGGCCGCGCACGCAAGGCAAGCCAGCAGCAGAATGGCGGCGCGCAGCGGGCGCCGGATTGTGTTGCAACATGCACGAAACCGGCCGTGAACGGCACGGAAAGGAAGCGGTTCTTCTGGCATCATGCCGAGCCTATTTGACGGCTCCCTTGATGGCGCCCTGGTTTGCCACGGCTTTGGTGGCAGCTTCAATCGCGTTCGGATCGCCGAGGTAATAATGCCGGATCGGTTTCAGATCGGCATCGAGTTCATACACCAGCGGCTGCCCGGTCGGGATATTGAGCTTGGTGATTTCCTCGTCGCTCAGGCCATCCAGTTCCTTGATCAGCGCGCGCAGGCTGTTGCCGTGCGCGGAAACGAGAATGCGCTTGCCGGAGCGGATGGCGGGCGCAATCGATTCGTTCCACAACGGCATCACGCGCGCGACCGTGTCTTTCAGGCTTTCGGCCAGCGGAATCTGGTAGTGCATCAGGCCGACGTATTGCGGGTCGCGGTACGAAGCGCGCGGGTCGCGCGGTTCGAGCGGATCCGGCGCCACGTTGTAGCTGCGGCGCCAGATTTGCACCTGTTTTTCGCCATAGCGTGCAGCGGTTTCAGCCTTGTTGAAGCCTTGCAGTGAGCCGTAATGACGTTCGTTCAGCCGCCAGTCGCAGACGACCGGGATCCACATCAGATCCATTTCATCCAGCGCCACCCACAGGGTGCGGATCGCGCGCTTGAGTACCGATGAATACGCCATATCGAAGGTGAAGCCGGCGCCGCGCAATACCTTGCCGGCGTAGCGTGCTTCGGCAACTCCCTGTTCGGTCAGATCGACATCGGTCCAGCCGGTGAAGCGGTTTTCCAGATTCCAGACGGACTGCCCATGCCGCATGAAGACAATTTTGTACATGATCAAGAACGGGGGTAAGTTTGTTTGCCTTCTATTCTATAATGTCTGCGTTTATAGATCGTTGACCGAAAGCAAGGTAGCCAAGTGAATTTCATCATCAATAACATTTTTTTGATCAGCATTATCCTCGTTTCGGGATTTTTGCTGCTGTTGCCCACGTTGCAGGGGCGCGGGCCGCATATTCCGCCGTATACCGTGACGAAGAAGATGAACGAGGGCAAGGTGCAGATTCTCGATGTGAGTTCCCAGGAAGAATATGATGCCGGCCACATTCGCAACGCGGTGCATATTCCATTCGAGGAACTGAAGGATCGGGCGGCGCGAATTGAGCGCTACAAGAATGATACCGTAGTAATCGTGTGTCCGACCGGAACGCGTGCGGCCAAGGCAACTTCAGTGCTGAAAAAACTTGGTTTCAAGGACGTTTCCAGCATGGAAGGCGGCATGAAGGACTGGAAGTCGCAGAATATGCCGGTCGAGGCGACGGAGGTGGTGGCCGAGAAGGACAAGGCCAAGGGCAAAAGGGGCAAGGCATGAGTGCGCCCGTGTTGATGTACAGCACGGCTGTTTGCCCGTATTGCGTCCGTGCCGAGCAATTGCTGAAATCGAAGGGCGTGGCGCAGATCGAGAAAATCCGGATCGATCTGGACGAGCAACGGCGCGAGGAGATGATGCAAAAGACCGGGCGCCGCACCGTGCCGCAAATATATATCGGCGACACCCACGTTGGCGGTTTCGACGATTTGTCGGCGCTGGATCGCGCGGGCAAACTCGAACCGCTGCTACAGGGCGCATAAGCACGAACTTGTCACATTCGTGTAAACGAGCGTTGCTAACATCCCGTTTTTCTCCAACAATAAATAAGAAAGTCCAGCATGTCCGAAGAAGCACAGCAAGCCGTATTCCAGATTCAGCGTGTTTACCTGAAAGACCTGTCGCTTGAGCAGCCGAATTCGCCGGCGGTTTTTCTTGAGCAGGAATTGCCGTCGGTCGAGGTGTCGGTCAGCGTCAATAACGACAACATCGCCGAAGGCATTTACGAAACGAGCGTCACGGTGACGGTCACGTCGAAGGTCAAGGACAAGGTGGCGTTTCTGGTCGAGGGCACGCAATCCGGCATTTTCGAAGTGCGCAACATCCCGCTGGAACAGCTTGATCCGCTGCTGGGTATCGGCTGCCCGACCATCGTCTATCCGTACCTGCGCGCGAACATCGCCGATACCATCACCCGCGCCGGCTTTGCGCCGATCCATCTGGCCGAGATCAATTTCGAAGCGTACTATCAGGATCGGCTGCGCGCGATTGCGGAAGAGCAGCAGAAACAGCAGGGCGCCACGCATTGATCTGATGCGCCGCTGCGGTGTGGTTTACGCAATCCGTAACTTGGAGGCATTGATGACACCTGTGCGTTTGCTTTTTCTCGCGGCATCGCTGTGCGCGGCCTTGCCTGCGCTGGCGTTCGACTTCCGCTCGGTCGGTGACGAACCTGCCATCATGTACGATGCGCCGAGCAGCCGGGGAATCAAGCGCTTCATCGCGCCCCCGGGGATGCCGGTTGAGGTGGTGCATACCACGCCGGGCTGGTCCAAGGTGCGTGATGCGGCCGGCGACATGGCATGGGTCGAGTCGAAGTCGATCTCGGCCAAGCACACGGTTGTGGTCACGGCCGCTAGCGCGGTCGTGCGTGCGCGGCCGGATGAGGTTGCGCCGCCGGTGTTCTCCGCTGGCAAGGGCGTGCTGATGGAAATCGTCGAACCGGTGGTTTCCGGCTGGATTAAGGTCCGGCATCGCGATGGCGAGGTCGGTTATGTGCGCTCGAATCAGGTCTGGGGGCGTTAGTCCGCCGGGTTTTGCAAGATTTCCGCAGGGTATGTGTTAAAAACATGTGGTTCGGCCGGAAGTTCCGGAGCTGTTTGAAAATACTCCCCTCTGTATATTTGGGTGGCATTGACGGACCGGCAAGCCTTTCTGGAAGCGAAAAATGAAGATTTCCATTCTCGGCGCGGGCGCCTGGGGCACGGCGATGGCGATTGCGCTGGCCGAGCGCCATGACGTGTTGCTGTGGGGGCGATTCGAATCGGAAATGCGTCCGCTGATCGAGCGGCGCGAAAACCCGCATTTCCTGCCGGGCTTTGCGCTGCCCGACAATCTGCGGTTGAGTTTCAGTCTGGATGAGGCGGTCGCGCATGTGGCTGGCGCTGGTGGCGACGCGCTGTTGATCGTTGCCACGCCGGTGGCTGGCTTGCGGCCGCTGTCGCGACAATTGCGCGGCAAGCCGGTTCCGAATCTGGTCTGGTTGTGTAAGGGGTTCGAGGAAGCGACGGGCCAATTGCCGCACCAGATTGTCGCGGCCGAGCTTGGCTCCGATCTGCCCGTGGGCGCGCTGTCGGGGCCGTCGTTCGCGCAGGAAGTGGCGCAGGGCTTGCCATGCGCGCTGGTGATGGCGTCCGAATCGGCTGCGTTGCGGCAACTGGGCGTGGCGGGGGTGCATGGCGGCAATATCCGCGTCTATTCGAGCGACGATGTGGTCGGGGTCGAGGTTGGCGGCGCGGTCAAGAACATTCTGGCGATTGCCGCAGGCGTCAGCGATGGGCTGGGGCTGGGGATGAATGCGCGCGCGGCGTTGCTGACGCGCGGGCTGGCCGAAATTTCGCGCCTTGGGCTGGCGCTTGGTGGACACGCGGAAACCTTCATGGGGCTGACGGGCGCGGGCGATCTGATCCTGACCTGCACCGGCAGCCTGTCGCGCAACCGCACCGTCGGGCTGGAGTTGGCAAAGGGCAAGACGCTGGAAACGATTGTGGCCGAGCTGGGGCATGTGGCCGAAGGGGTGAATTGCGCGCGGGCGGTGTGCGAACTGGCGGCACGGTTGGGGGTTGAGATGCCGATCGCGAATGCCGTTGCTGGCGTGCTTTTTGGCGGTGTTGCGCCGCGCGATGTGGTTGGCAGGCTGCTGGCGCGCAACAGCAAGGAAGAGTCGGCGTAATCATCTTGGGTGGGGCGGAAAAATCGCTTATTTTTCATTATCTTTGTCAAAATCACCTCATGTTCAATCATCCGTTTTCTGGCAAACGACGATCGCGCGGCTTCACGCTGATCGAAATCATGGTTGTGGTGGTCATCATCGGCGTGCTGGGCGCGCTGATCGTGCCGAAGCTGATGGGGCGCACCGACGAAGCGCGCGTCACCGCCGCGAAACAAGACATTGCCACGCTGATGCAGGCGCTGAAGCTGTACCGACTGGACAACCAGCGCTATCCGGCCACCGAGCAGGGCTTGCGCGCGCTGATTGAAAGGCCGGTGTCCGGTCCGTCGGCGAACAATTGGAAGGTTGGCGGTTACATCGAAAAACTGCCGAAAGACCCGTGGGGCAATCCGTACCAGATGCTTTCTCCCGGTGTGAAAGGCGAGATCGATGTCTTTTCCTATGGCGCTGACGGCCAGCCGGGCGGTACCGGCAATGACGCCGACATCGGCTCGTGGGATTGATACCGCATCGGGAGCGGGTTGACAAAGGCCGCGCCGGGCAGCGCGGCTTCACTCTCATTGAGGTACTGGTGGTGCTGGTCATCGCCGGCATTGCGCTCGGATTGATATCGCTGAACGCGATGCCGGGCGAGCGTCAGGCGTTGCAGCGCGAAGGGCAGCGGCTGGCGCTGTTGCTGCAACTGGCGCGCGACGAAGCGATTGTGCGCAACCGGCCGGTCGCGTTCGAGGCGGAAGCCGATCGTTACCGTTTCTTGCTTTACGATGAGCGTCAATGGCGGGTGATGGCGCGCGATGAATTGCTGCGCGAGCGCGCATTCGACCATGCGCCGCTGGTTTTGACGCTGGCGCCGGCGGCCGCTTCTGCACCGCTGCGTATCGTGTTCGGCCGCGAGCCGGTTGACCGGCCGTTCGTGCTGACACTGTCATCCGGCGCGGCCAGCGTGGCCATTCGCGCCGATGGCGTTGGCCGCTTCTCGGTGGAATGACGATGCGGCGCTCATTCTGTCATGGTTTTACCCTGCTCGAAGTGCTGGTGGCGCTGGTGATTGTCGGTGTGTCGCTTGGTGCGAGCCTGCGCGCGGTCGGCAGCCTGACGCAAAACAGCGCGGATTTGCGCGCGACGATGATGGCCGGCTGGTCGGCGGAAAACCGGCTGGTGGAGTTGCGGCTTATGCGCCAGTGGCCGGCGACCGGCAAGCGTTCGTTTGATTGTCCGCAGGGGGAAATGCGGCTGAAATGCGACGAGGATGTGTTTTCGACGCCGAACCCGAATTTCCGCCGGGTCGAGGTGAGCGTATTCGATGCCGAGCGGCCGGAGCGGCGCATCGTCAAGCTGGTGCAGGTGGTGCCCGATGGAAAATAGGCCATTGCTTGCGATTCGCCGTAGCCGCGGCTTGACGCTGGTCGAGCTGCTGGTGGCGATCAGCATTCTGGCGGTAGTTGCCGTGCTTGGCTGGCGCGGACTGGACAGTATCATCCGGTCACGCGCCGCGCTCACCGACGATATTGAGCAGGTGCGTTCGATGCAGCTGACATTTGCGCAGATGCAGCGCGACTGTGAGCAGCTGGCGCGTGCGACCGCGCTGAACAGCCGCACCGTGCTGAGCGTCGGCAACAACAGCCTGACGCTGGTGCGCAACGTGGTGGCCGAAAACCAGCCGCTGCAATTGCAGGTGGTGTCATACCGGCTGCTCGACGGCAAATTGCTGCGCGGTGAATCGGCTTCAACCCGCAACTTGCGTGACCTGGATGCGTTGTGGCGCAGCGCGGTCGATGGCGATGCGGCCGTGGTCGTGCTGCAGGCCGGCGTGGCGGGAATGAATTTCCGTTACTGGCCTGGCAACGCGGACGGCTGGCGCTCGCTGCCGTCCGGCGCGCTGACGTTGCCAGCGGCCGCCAGCGGGATGCCGACCGGGCTTGAAGTGACCTTGCAGCCGGCTGGGCGCGATGTTACGGTGAAGGCGATGCTCCTGGGGGCGGCATGAAGGAGGCATCAACGGTGCGGCAGCGCGGCGTGGCGGTGGTTACCGCGCTGCTGCTGACCACGCTGGCGGTGACCATTGTCGCCAGCCTGTTTTGGCAGCAGCAGGTGCAGGTGCGCACGATTGAGAACCAGCGCTTGCAGCAGCAGGCGAAATGGGTGCTGCTCGGCTCGCTCGACTGGGCGCGGCTGATCCTGCGCGAGGATGCGAAGCATTCGTCGGTCGATCATCTGGGCGAGCCGTGGGCGACACCCCTGGCGGAAACGCGGCTCGATGATTACCTGGAAAAAGGCAGCAGCGACAACGGCGTGGCGCAGGCAGCGATTGCCGGCCAGATTGTCGATGCGCAAGCGCGTTTCAACCTGACCAATCTTGCTTCAGCCGGCATGGTGAATGCGACTGAGCTGGCGGTGTTCGAACGCTTGCTGGCCAGCCTGAACCTGAACCCGTCACTGGCGCGTCGCGTGGCCGAAGCCGTCGCGTCGGCGCAAGCTGGCGGCGTGACCGGCGCAGATGGTGACAGTGGGCGCAAGGTGGAGCAGCAGGCCTTGCCGCTAGGTATTGCGCATGTCGACGATCTTCAGTCCATTTCGGGGTTTTCGCCGGAAATCGTTGTTTTATTGAGGGATTTTGTCGTTGTCTTGCCACGTTTTACGCCGATCAATGTAAATACCGCCTCAGCCGAGGTGTTGGCGGCTAGAATGGGCAATCTCTCGCTGTCAGATGCAAAAATGGTAACTGTGACGCGGGAGCAGGCGTACTTCCGCGATGGCGCCGACTTCATCCAGCGCCTGCCTGCCAATAGCCGACAATTTGCGTCGATGAGCGAAATTACGGTATCGACCAGCTATTTCATCGTACAGGGCAAGGCGAGAGTCGAGCGTGCGTCGCAGCAGATCGAGGCCCTGATCGAACGTGGCCACAACGGCACGAGCATAGTCTGGATTCGGGATTATTGAAAAAGGTACCAGTTTGAGCATTCTGTATGTTCGTCTTCCGGCCAGAGCGGTCGCCAGCAATTCGACGGCGCCGGTTTGCCGCTTCGCGCTGGCGCCGGACGATGGTACGAATCTGCGGCAAGGGTTTTCGACGCTGGCCGAACTGGCTGGGCTGTTGCGGGAAGCGAAGCAGGTGGTGCTGCTGCCATCGGCCAGTGATGTCACGCTGCTGCGGATGCAGACCCCGCCGTTATCAACCTCGAAACTGAAGGCCGCGCTGCCGGCATTGGTTGAAGACCGGTTGCTGTGCGACCCGGCAGAGTGCGCACTCGCTGCCGGCGACGAACGCGACGGGTGGCGCACGATAGCGGTTGCTGACCGTGGCTGGCTGAACCTGTTTGCCGAAACCCTGTACCGCCTTGGTGCGCGTCGGGTCAGCGCGGTGCCATTTCCGCTGTGTCTGCCGCGCGCGCCGGGGAGCGTTTCGGCTTGCGCGCAGCGAAGCGAAGCCGGAATCGAACTTGCCGTCAGTGCCGGGGCGCAGGAAGGCGCTGGCCTGCTGCTGCCGCCGGACGCCAGTCCGACCGAAGTGCTACAGACGCTGCGAGTGCTTGTGCCGCAGGAGCCGGTGACGCTATATGCGGAAACGGCGGATATTGGCGCATACCTCGCCGTGGCCGACGGGCGGATAACCGTGGTCGAAGAGCAGTGGGCGCGCTGGGTATCGGGCGGCGAATCATCAATCAACCTGCTGACGGCATCAGGCATTGTGGCCGGTTCGGCGATGGACTGGAAACCATGGCGCTGGGCGCTGGCATTGGCGGCTGCGGTGGCGGCGATTAACATAGCAGGGTTGCAAATTGACTGGTGGCGCCTGCGCAGCGAAGAACAGGATTTGCGCGCGGCGATGCTGCAGACGTTCAAGGCTGCGTACCCGCAGGAAACGGTGATTGCCGATCCGCTGGCGCAGATGCAGCAAAAGCTGGCGGCGGCGAGGAATCGCGCCGGCTTGCCGGCGCATGACGACTTCATCGTATTGTCGGCGGCATTGGCCGAAGCATGGGCGGGCGCAGCGCAGGCGCACCAGTTGCCGCCTGAAGTGCCGGGCATCGCGTCGCTTGAATACCGCGAACGCAGCTTGCTGGTCAAATGGAAGGCGCCCAGCCCGATTGCAATGGCCGAATTGCAGCCGGCGCTGGCGGGGCGCAATCTGGCATTGTCGCAAACGGCTGATGCATGGCAAATCAGGAGCATCAAATGAGTGCAGGCAGCGAAGGTTGGCAGCAGTTTCGTCAGCGCTGCTCCGCTTACTGGATGGCGCGCGCGCCGCGTGAACGGCTGATGCTGTCGGTCGCGGTGGCAGTGGTGATTATTGGCTTGCTGTATGCGCTGCTGGTCGATAGCGCGCTGTCGGGGCGCGAGAAAATGGAAAAACGCCTGCCGCAGTTGCGGCAGCAGGCGGCGCTGATGCAGGGGCTGGCACGGGAGGCGGCGGCACTGTCGGCCAAACCGGCCACGCCATCGGCGGCAGTGAGCAAGCAGGGAATCGAGGCATCGCTGGCGGGGCGCGCACTGCGCGTGCAAAGCGTGGCGATTGCCGATGGCGTAGTGCGGCTGCGGCTGCCGTCGGTGACTTTCGCCGGGCTGACCGGCTGGCTGGACGAGGCGCAGAAGTCGATGCGGTTGACCGTGGTTGAGGCGACGGTGGTGGCGCTGGAGCAGCCGGGCATGGTCGATGCCACGCTGACGCTGCGCCAGCCGAAGGATTGACTAGCCATGCGCCGTATCGTGCTTTGGTCGCTGGCTGGCGTGCTGACGGTATGCACTACCGTGCTTGCATGGTATCCGGCCGCGAGGCTGGCGCAGCCACTGGAAACGGCGACGCAGGGCCGCTTGACGCTGCTGGATGCGACAGGCACGATCTGGCAGGGTTCGGCCGTGCTGGGCGCGGCGCCGCGGGAGAATGAACCGGCGGCGGCATTGTTGCCGGGGCGTTTTTCATGGACGCTGTCGCCGCTGGTGCTGTTCGGGCGGATCGATATCCGACTGGAAAATCCGGCCGTGCTGACGCAGCCGCTGACGGTGAAGGGCGGCTTCAGCGAATGGCAACTGGGTGCAGGCGCGCTGGCCTTGCCGGCGGACGGACTGGCGGGGCTCGGCGCGCCGTTCAACACGCTCGATTTGCGCGGCCGGATGCGCCTGTCATGGCAGCCGCTGCAACTGGCGCGGCAGGGGCGCGTGTTCGGCGTGAACGGGCTGATGCAACTGGAAATGGATGATATGGCGTCGCGGCTGTATCCGCTGAAAACGCTGGGCGCCTACCGGATGACGGCTGACTGGCAGGGGCAGCAGGCGCAACTGGCGCTGGAAACCGCGCGCGGGCCGTTGTTGTTGAATGGTGAAGGACGGATTGAAAATGGCCGCTTGCGCTTTTCCGGTCGGGCTGAAGCGCAGCCCGGGCAGGAAGACGCGCTGGCGAATTTGCTCAACCTGCTGGGCAGGCGGCGCAATCAAAATGGCAAAACCGTGATTGGACTGGAGTTCGGATAGCGTGATGAAAACTCAACTCAAACAGACTCGACCGTCGTTGCGCCATCTGGCGGCAGCGGTGATGTTCGCTTGCGCCGCCGGGTCGGCTCCGGTCTGGTCCAGCCCTTCAGCCAGCCAGGCCGGCGGCAACACCGCCGCGCTGAATTTCGTTGGCGCGGAAATCGAATCCGTCATCCGTGCGGTCGGCCATTACACCAACGTGAATTTCGTCATCGACCCTCGTGTCAAGGGCACGATTACGCTGCAATCGGAAAAATCGCTGACGAAGGCGCAGGCGTTCAGCCTGCTGGCGTCTGCGCTGCGGATGCAGGGTTATGCGGTGGTGATGGGCGACGGCTACGCCAAGATCGTGCCGGAAGCCGATGCGAAACTGCAGGCCGGCTTGCCGAAAACGAAAACGCCGATTAACGGCAACCAGATCGTGACCCAGCTTTACCGGCTGAATTACGAATCGGCCGCCAACATGGTGACCGTGCTCAAGCCGCTGATCTCGGCCAACAACGCGATCAACGCGAACCCCGGCAACAACACGCTGGTGATCACCGATTATCTGGACAACCTGCGCCGTCTGGGCAATATTATCGCCGCGCTGGATGCGCCTTCGGCGAGCGAGCTTGAAGTGGTGCAGATTCGGAATGCGGTCGCGTCCGACATCGCGGTGATGGCGAACAAGCTGCTGGAACAGAGTACGCCGGCGGCGGGAACGCCGACAGATGGCCGCACCGTGGTGCTGGCCGACGTGCGCCAGAACGCGGTTGTGATCCGGGCGCCGTCGGTGGCGCGCGCGAACCTGGCGAAATCGCTGATTGAAAAGCTTGACCGGCCGACCGCGAATCCGGGCAACGTGCATGTGGTGTACCTGAAAAATGCCGACGCGATCAAGCTGGCGCAAACGCTGCGCGCCGTGTTTACCGGCCAGGATGCGACCGGGTCGAACTCCACGACGCCGACCACGCCAGCCCCGGCGACGACCGGCAGCACGACCACGCCGACCACTGGCACGACCGCCACCACCAGCACGACCGGCACGACCAGCACCTCTGCCACGATGTCCGGTTCGACTTCCTCGTCCACCCAGCAGGCATCAGGGCTGGCCAGCGGTTTCATCCAAGCTGACTCAACCACGAATACGTTGATCATCACCGCCAGCGAGCCGGTGTACCGCAATCTGCGCGCGGTGATTGACCAGCTCGACGTGCGGCGGGCGCAAGTGTATATCGAATCGCTGATTGCCGAAGTGTCAGCCGAAAAGGCGGCCGAGTTCGGCGTGCAGTGGGCCGGCCTGTCGGGCGACAGCAACAGCAGTTATCGTGTTGGCGGCGCGACCTCGTTCTCGACCAATGGCAACAACCTGTATAACCTGTATACCGGCAAGGGCACGGTGGCGCCAGGTGGCGGCCTGTCGCTCGGCGTCTTCCGCCAGATTAACGGTGAACTCGGGCTCGGTGCGGTGGCGCGTGTGCTGGCAAACGATACCAACAGTAACATCCTGTCGACGCCGAACCTGATCACGCTCGACAACGAAGAAGCAAGGATCATCGTCGGCCAGAACGTGCCGTTCATCACCGGCCAGTACACCACCACCGCTTCCAGCACGTCGACCGTTTCGCCGTTCCAGACCATCGAGCGCAAGGACGTCGGCCTGTCGCTGCGCGTGCGGCCGCAGGTGTCTGAAGGCGGCACGGTGCGGATGTCGATCTACCAGGAAACGTCGAGCGTCGAAGACAGCACGAACGCGGCCGGCATCATCACCAAGAAGCGCGCGATTGAAACCAATGTGCTGGCCGAGGATGGCCAGATCATCGTGCTCGGCGGCTTGATCGAGGATACGGTGAAGGATGGCGCGGAAAAGGTGACCGGCTTGGGCGACATTCCGGTGCTGGGCAACCTGTTCAAGTACCAGACCCGCAGCCGCAAGAAAACCAACCTGATGGTGTTCCTGCGCCCGACCGTGATCCGCACCGCCGACCAGAGCGTCAGCATCGTGGCCGATCGCTATGACTACATGCGCAATGCGCAGATAGCCGTGCAACCTGAACAGAAGCTGACCCTGCCGACGATTGGCGCGCCAGTGCTGCCGGCGCTGGAAAATGGCAAGCCGGTGGAAAATGGCATGCTGTTGCGCAAGGCGACTTCGGTCAATGTGGCGGAAAAACCGGCCCAACAATCGGCTGGCGGAAAAAGCTCTCCGGCGGCCGCACCGGAAGCGCCGGCACCATAAGGCATGACGATGAGCGATGCACGATTGCTGCCGTATGCGTTTGCGCGCGATTTTTCGCTGCTGGCGCAGCAGGGCGAAGGCGCGGTTGAACTGTGCGTGTCCGATGCGACGCCGGCGGCCGCGCTGGCGGAAGCCAGCCGCCGTTTTGGCGCGGTGCGGCTGAAAACCTTGCCGCAAGCGGAACTGGCAGCGGCGATTGCCCAAGCCTATGCTGCTTCCGGCGGCGATGCGGCGCAACTGGCGGGAGAATTCGAATCGGCGATCGACCTGACCAAGCTGCTGCAGGAATTGCCAGCGGTCGAGGACCTGCTCGAATCGGCCGACGATGCGCCGGTGATCCGGATGATCAACGCGCTGCTGACGCAGGCCTTGCGCGAAGGCGCATCCGACATCCATTTCGAACCGTTCGAGCAGATTTCAGTCGTGCGCTTCCGTATCGACGGCACGCTGCGCGACGTGGTCAAGCCGAGGAAGGCGATCCACGCGGCGCTGATTTCGCGCATCAAGATCATGGCGCAGCTCGACATCGCGGAAAAACGCCAGCCACAGGATGGACGGATTGCGCTGCGCATCGGCGGCCGTCCGGTAGACGTGCGCGTGTCAACCCTGCCGACCGGCCACGGCGAACGCGCGGTATTGCGCCTGCTGGACAAGGAAGGCGGCCGGCTCGACCTGCAGCATCTGGGCATGGGCGAGGCGATGCGGTCGCAGTTCGACCAGCTGATCGGCCAGCCGCACGGCATCGTGCTGGTCACCGGCCCAACCGGTTCCGGCAAGACGACCACGCTGTATGCGGCGCTGTCGCGGCTCAAAACCACCGCCACCAACATCCTGACGGTCGAAGACCCGATCGAATACGACCTCGAAGGCGTCGGCCAGACGCAGGTCAACCCGCGCATCGACATGAGCTTCGCCAAGGCATTGCGCGCGATTTTGCGGCAAGACCCGGACGTGATCATGATCGGCGAAATCCGCGATCTGGAAACGGCGCAGATTGCGGTGCAGGCATCACTCACCGGCCATCTGGTGCTGGCAACGCTGCACACCAACGATGCCGCGTCGGCGGTCACGCGACTGCTGGACATGGGGATCGAGCCGTTCCTGCTGTCGTCGTCGCTGTTGGGCGTGGTGGCGCAGCGGCTGGTGCGCAAACTGTGCCCGCACTGCCGCCGGCGCGAGGGCGAGCACTGGCAGCCGGTCGGCTGCGACCGCTGCGGCCATAGCGGTTATCAGGGCCGCGCCGGGGTGTATGAATTGCTGGCGGCGAGCGACCGCATCCGCGCGCTGATCCATGAGCGCGCATCCGAAGCCGAGATTCGCGCTGCCGCGCAGCAGGAAGGGATGCTGACGATGCGCGAGGATGGCGAACGCTGGCTGGGCGATGGCGGCACGTCGCTGGCCGAATTGCTGCGCGTGACCGGAGATAGCTGACCGTGCCGGCATTTCGATATGAAGCCGTCGATGCCGGCGGCAAGCCGCAAAAGGGCGTGGTCAATGCCGACAGCGCCCGCGCCGCGCGGGCAGAACTGCGCGAACAGGGTTTGCTGCCGCTGGAACTGGAAGCGATCTCCGGCCAGCAGGACGGCGCCAGCCGCCGGTTTGCGTTCGGCGAAAAACTGACCGCGGTTGAACTGGCGCTGTTCACGCGCCAGCTGGCCAGCCTGCTGGAAGCGGGCCTGCCGCTGGAGCAGGCGCTCACTGCGCTGCTGGAGCAGGCCGAACGGCCGTATGTGCGCGATCTGGTGGCGGCGATTCGGGCCGACGTGGTCGGCGGCGGCACGTTCACCGATGCGCTGGCGCAGCACCCGCGCGATTTCACAGCCATCTACCGCGCGCTGGTCGCCTCAGGCGAGCAGATCGGACAGATGGCGCGCGTGTTGGCGCGGCTGGCCGACTACATCGAGCGGCGCAATGCGCTGATGCAAAAGGTGCGGCTGGCGTTCACCTATCCGGCGATTGTGGCGGCGGTCGCGTTCGCCATCGTGATTTTCCTCTTGACTTACGTCGTGCCGCAAATCGTGTCGGTCTTTGCCAACACCAAGCAGAAACTGCCGCTGCTGACGGCGGTGATGCTGGCGGTGTCGTCGTTCGTGCGCAGCTACGGCATCGTCGTGCTGGTGGCGCTGGTGGCGCTCTGGTTCGGCTGGCGGCGGGCGTTGAAAAATCCGGCGCTCAAGCGGCGCTGGCACGCATGGCTGCTGCGCGCGCCGGTGTACGGCAAGTTCGAGCGCAGCCTGAACACCGCGCGCTTTGCCAGCACGCTGGCAATCACCACCGGCTCCGGCGTGCCGATCCTGCATGCACTGCAGGCCAGCCGCGATACGCTTTCGAACGTCGCGATGCGCGAATTGGTCGAGGAAGCGACTGCCAGCGTGCGCGAAGGCGTCGGGCTGGCGCGCGCGCTAACGGCGCAAAAGCTGTTCCCGCCGTTGTTGATCCACATGATCCGAGCCGGCGAAATCACCGGCGAACTGCCGGGCATGCTCGAACGTGCGGCCGGCGTGCAGGAACAGGATCTGGAACGGCGCACCCTGACGATTGCCGGCCTGCTGGAACCGGCGCTGATCCTGACGATGGGCATCGTGGTGCTGGTGATCGTGCTGGCGGTGCTGATGCCGATCATCGAAATCAACCAGCTAGTGCGATAGGAGAAACGGATGAATCCAAGCAAACACCTGCGTCCGGTTGCTACCTTCGCGCTGTTTTTGCTGCTGTGCGCGTCGTTTGCCTACTGGGGCATGCGGATGTTCACGCCGGCGCCGCGGCCGCACGCCGCGCCGGCTGCGCCGCCGCCGGCGAATGTCGAAGCGGCGGGCTCGCTGTTCGGCGGCCGCGCCACAGCCGCCAAAACGGGCGGACATTTCCTGCTCAAGGGCGTGGTCGGTGGCGGCAGCGCGAATGGCGTCGCCATCATTTCGATCAACGGCCAGCCGGCGCGCGCAGTGCCGATAGGGGCCGAAGTGGCGCCGGGCGTGACCGTGAGCGAAGTGGGCGTGCGCCACGTACAGTTGTCCGAAGGCGGTGTCAGGCGCCAGATCGACTTGCAGGAAATTCCGCGCAAGGCAGGCGTGACGCCGTCGTCGTCATCAGCGCCACCGGCCACCCCCGCGCCGCCGGCGGCACCGCCACCACCTAGGCCGGGTACGAATTGATGCCCTAGCAGGCGTTTCTGGTCCGCTTTTGCCTTCCCGCCAGCGGCAGCGTCGCAAGCGGGTGAAAAGCAGCGACAACCCGTCTGCTTGCACTTCAGCCAGCGCGCAAGCTGAATAAGCACCATCAGACTGGCAATTTACCGACTGCAAGTCACCGGGATTATAGAGTGGCGGGGGTATATATCCAAAACCTGCTGCTGGGCCACAGTTTTACTGGCGGTTTTTAAATACTGGGTGGAGTATATTTTTCGGGCTTATTGACCCTAAATGGCCATTTGGTCAGTTGTTTTCGGGCGTCGGCGGCGTTCCGGCATCAGCCGGCAACAAAAAAGGCAGCCGAAGCTGCCCTGATTGTCATACGTTCTGGCATCAGTGCGACCGGATCATCGTGCCGAACACCTGATTGGTCAGCACTTCCAGCAGCAGCGAATGTTCGATTCGCCCGTCGATGATGTGCACCGTGTTCACGCCCGATTTGGCCGCATCGAGCGCGGACGAAATCTTCGGCAGCATGCCGCCGTGGATGGTGCCGTCGACAAACATGTCGTCGATCTGCTTGGCCGACAGGTCGGTCAGCAGATGGTTTTCCTGATCCAGCACGCCGGGGGTGTTGGTCATCATGATCAGCTTTTCCGCCTTCAGGATTTCGGCGATCTTGCCCGCGACCAGATCGGCGTTGATGTTGTAGGCCTGGCCTTCGTCGCTGAAGCCGATGGGCGAGATGACCGGGATGAACGCGTCATCCTGCAGCGCCTTGACGATGGCCGGGTTGATCGAAGTGATCTCGCCGACATAGCCCAGGTCGATGAACTGGCCCGGTTTGGTTGGATCGGGCATTTCCATTTTCTTGGCACGGATCAGACCGCCATCCTTGCCGGTCAGGCCGACTGCCTGGCCGCCGTAATGGTTGATCAGCATCACGATATCCTGCTGCACTTCGCCGCCGAGCACCCATTCGACCACTTCCATCGTTTCCTCGTCGGTGATACGCATGCCTTGGATGAACGTGCCCTGCTTGCCGATTTTCCTGAGCGCATTGTCGATCTGCGGCCCGCCGCCATGCACGACCACCGGGTTCATGCCGACCAGCTTCAGCAGCACCACGTCGCGCGCGAAGCCGTGCTTAAGGCTTTCCTCGGTCATCGCGTTGCCGCCGTACTTGACCACGATGGTCTTGCCGTGGAACTTGCGGATGTAGGGCAGCGCTTCGGCCAGCAGTTCCGCCATCAGTTGCGGCCCCAGTTGCTTGATATCTTCGTTCGACATGTGCGTTCCTGAAAAAAGAGGAATGGTGACTGGCCCGGCTTACGGATGATTCAAATCCGGCTTGCCGAACACATCGATATAAGTGGAATAAAAGGAGCAATACATTATCACGGTCAGCAGGATCGTCAGCAAAAACATCAGCATCAGCGCGAACCCCTTGCCGACGGCCGCCATCAGGATGCCAGCCACCAGCGTTGGTGCAATCGCGCCGATCCCTACCCATGACAGGAAATAGACCAGAAACGCCTTGAAGGCGCGGAAGACGGAGAAAAAGCTGAAGAACATCGCCTTGCCGACCGACATTTTCTGCCATACCACCAGCGGCGCCGCATACCAGAAGACCGGAATGAACGCGATCGCCAGCAGCACGATGGTCAGCAGCACGCTGGCGCGCTGACCCTGGCTGGCTTCGGCTTCACGCTGGCCCAGCATCAGTTTCATGAACAGCCCGCCATCGATCAGCGTCGAAACGCCGACCGCCAGCAACGCGGCCAAAAGATACAGCACGCCGAGCGTGAACAGGCGGTTTGCCACCGGCGACGCGAAGGCGGCGCGCAATATCTGCGGCGTGAGGATCTTTTCCTGCTCGACGTGCGCGCACACGGTCATGAACACCATCGAGAACACCGGCGCCAGAAACAGCGGCAGCAACTGGCCGACGACCGGGATCAGGCCGAGCGCGATCATCACGAACATATAGCTGGTGAACAGGAAGGTGAGCTGGCCGGGGCGCTTGCGGAACAGCGCAAACCCCTGCTTCACCCAGCGCCAGCCGGCGCTTGCGTTTTGCGCGCTCATGCCGGCAACGGCGGTACGGCTTTGTCCGCCCGCAGACGCAGGATGCGTTCGAAATGCGCCGGATCATGCGGCGTCAGCATTTCGGCGCTGCGCGGCAGATGGAAATCGTACAGGCGCGACAACCAGAAACGCAGCGCGGCCGAGCGCAGGATCGGTTGCCATGCGGCTTGCTCGTCAGCCGTGAACGGCCGCACCGCGTGATAGGCATCCAGCATCGCCTGCACGCGCGCGGGATCGAATTCGCCGCTGTCGAGGTCGATGCACCAGTCGTTGACCGTGACCGCCACGTCGAACAGCCAGGTATCGCAACCGGCGAAGTAAAAATCGAAGAAGCCGGTCAGCCGTTCGCCATCGAACATCACGTTGTTGCGGAATAGGTCGGCGTGGACCGGGCCGGCCGCCAGCGCGTGATAGGTGGCGGAAGCGGCAAAGGCTTCCTGGAACGCCATTTCGTCTTGCAGCAGATGCTGCTGTTCGCCGGACATGAATGGCATCACCACCGGCGCGGTTTCATGCCACCAGTCGATGCCGCGCAGGTTTGGCTGGTACATCGGAAAATCGCGTCCGGCCAGATGCATTTTGGCCAGCATCGCGCCGACCGCGGCGCAATGCACCGGCGTCGGGTGCAACTGCCATTGCCCCTGCAGCTTGGTGACGATCGAGGCCGGCTTGCCGTGCAGCTGATTGATGATCTCGCCGCGATGGCTGGCGATCGGTTCCGGCACCAGCACGCCGCGCTGCGCCAGATGACGCATCAGGTTGAGGTAAAACGGCAGTTGTTCGAAGTTCAGCTTCTCGAAAATGGTCAGGACGAATTCGCCCTTATCCGTGGTGATGAAGAAATTGCTGTTTTCGATGCCGGACTCGATCCCGCGAATGGACAATGCTTCGCCCAGCGGGAATTGTCCAATCCAGGACTTCAGGTCATCCAGGCTGACCGGTGTAAATACTGCCATGTTGTGGTATCGGGAATGGGTGCCTAAGGTATGGAGGAACGGGCGCTCATTTTGCCGGCGCGGGAGGCAGCACGGGTTCCTGTACGGGTTTCTTTTCCGCTTCCTGTTTTTGCCCGATATCGAATTCCTTCACCGTCCACATCGGCACACTGATCTCGCCGCCATGGGCGTCATCCGGCGGCGCTGCGGCCGAGCCTTTCGGCTTCAGGTAATAGGTGCTGCCGCCGCTTTTCACTTTCACTTCCTTGAGCTGGCCGCGGTCGCGCCGTTCGGTGATCTCGCGCTCGGCGGTTTCCGGCTTGCGGATCGTGACCGGCTGCTCGCTTTCGTCGAGGATTTCCGTTTTGGGCGGAGCCTCGTTCGGCGGTGGTTGCTGCGCCCATGCGGGAAGGGCAAGGACGGCCGCCAGCCAGGCGGCAATGGGCAGTAGTTTGCGCATGATAGTGTCGTCCATCAGTGAAAAAATCGGGCAATCAAAAAGCTTAGCTTTCCATTGTAGCAAACGCAGGTTACAGATACAGCATTTTTTGCCGTTCGGCATCCGACGGCCCGATTTCGCGCGCCTGGTAGAAATCCAGAATCGCTTGCACGACCTGTGCCGGATCGTCGATCACCTGCATCAAATCCACATCTGCCGCATTGAGGAAACCCTTGCCGACCATCTGCTGCCGGAACCAGTCGAGCAAGCCCTGCCAGAATTCGCTGCCGACCAGAATCAGCGGAATGCGGCGTGATTTTTCGGTCTGCATCAATGTCAGCACTTCGCTCATTTCATCCAGCGTGCCGAATCCGCCCGGAAACAGCACGAACGCATCGGCGTATTTGACGAAGCCGACCTTGCGCGCAAAGAAGTGCCGGTACTGGATCGAGATGTTCTGCCAGTGATTCGGGTGCTGTTCGTGCGGCAGGATGATGTTCAGACCGACCGACGGCGACTTGCCTTCGAATGCGCCGCGGTTCGCCGCCGCCATGATGCCGGGGCCGCCGCCGGAAATGACAGCAAAGCCGGCATTCGACAGCCTGTGCGCAACTTCCATGCACTTGATGTAATCGGGATGATCGGGGTGGATGCGCGCCGAGCCGAAGATGGTGACTGCCGGGTGCAGCGTCGAAAGGCGTTCGGTAGTCTCGATAAACTCTGACATAATGGAGAACATGCTCCACGACTCGCGCGCTTTCAGAATGGTGGCCTGTTCGATGTCTTCCACCTGCCGCAAGTTGGGCACATTTTTTCCGCTATTTTCCATATGCACAAAACCCTGTTGTTGGTTGATGGTTCCAGTTATCTGTATCGCGCCTTCCATGCGTTGCCGGACTTGCGCAGCCCGGACGGCAAGCCGACCGGCGCGCTGTACGGCATCATCAACATGCTGCGTCGCCTGCGCCATGATTATCCCGCAAGTTACCTCGCGTGTGTGTTTGACGCGAAGGGCAAGACCTTCCGCGATGATTTATATCAAGAATACAAGGCCAACCGGGCGGCGATGCCGGACGATCTGGCGGCGCAGATCGAACCGATCCACGAAGCGGTGCGGATGCTCGGCTGGCCGATTCTGATGGTCGAAGGGGTCGAGGCGGACGACGTGATTGGCACGCTGGCGCGGCAGGCGGCGGCGCAGGGGATGGAAACCGTGATCTCGACCGGCGACAAGGACATGGCGCAGCTGGTGAACGACCGGGTCACGCTAATCAACACGATGAACAATGAAAAGCTGGATCGCGATGGCGTGCTGGCGAAGTTCGGCGTGCCGCCGGAGCGGATAACCGATTACCTGTCGCTGATCGGCGATACGTCCGACAACGTGCCGGGCGTGACCAAGGTCGGGCCGAAAACGGCGGTCAAGTGGATGACGCAGTACGGCACGCTGGCCGGCGTGATTGAAAACGCGGCCGGAATTTCAGGCGCCGCCGGCAACAACCTGCGCGAGGCGCTGACCTGGCTGCCGACCGCGCATGAACTGCTGACCATCCGTACAGATTGCGATTTGTCGGCGCACATGGCGTCGATCGAGGGCACGCTGCAAGCGCAGCCGGAAGACCTCGAAGCAATGAAAGGTTTCTTCGCCCGCTATGGCTTCAAGAGCTGGTTGCGCGAACTCGGCGCGACCCCGGAAAAGCCGAAAGCGGCGCACAGGCCGGTAGCGGTTTCCGGCGACTCGCCAGCGCAGGAAACGCTGGCGATGTTCGCGCCGGTTGAAAAGCAGTATGAAACGGTGCTGACGCAGGCGCAGCTTGCGCACTGGCTGGCGAAAATCAATGCCGCGCCGCTGACGGCCTTCGACACCGAAACCACGTCGTTGGAGCCGATGCTGGCGCAACTGGTCGGGCTGTCGCTGTGCTGCGAGCCGGGCATCGCGGCCTACATCCCGCTGGCGCACCAATACCCCGGCGCGCCGGAACAATTGTCGCGCGATGCGGTGCTGGCGGCGCTCAAACCGTGGCTGGAAGATGCGAACCGGCACAAGGTCGGGCAAAACCTGAAATACGACAGCCATGTGCTGGCGAACCACGGCATCGCCTTGCGCGGCATCGCGCACGACACGCTGTTGCAGTCCTACGTGCTGGAAGCGCACCGCCCTCACGACATGGACAGCCTCGCGCTGCGCCATCTGGAGCGCAAGACCATCACTTACGTTGAAGTGTGCGGCAAGGGCGCATCGCAGATCGGGTTCGACCAAGTCGAGCTTGAACGCGCGACCGAATACGCGGCCGAGGATGCCGACATCACGCTGCAACTGCATCAGGCGCTGTGGCCGCGGGTCGAGCGTGACGACAAGCTGCGTTTCATCTACCAGCAAATCGAATTGCCGACCGCGGTCGTGCTGCAAAAGGTGGAGCGCAACGGCGTGCTGATCGATGGCGACAAACTGGCGGCGCAATCGCACGAACTCGGCACGACCATGCTGGCGCTGGAGCAGCAGGCGTACGATGCCGCCGGCCAGCCATTCAACCTGAATTCGCCCAAGCAGATTGGCGAAATTTTCTTCGAGCGGCTGAAATTGCCGGTGGTGAAGAAAACGCCGTCCGGCGCGCCATCGACCGACGAAGAAGTGCTGCAAAAGCTGGCCGAGGATTTCCCATTGCCGAAAACGCTGCTCGAATACCGCGGGCTGGCGAAGCTGAAATCGACCTACGCCGACAAGCTGCCGAAGATGGTGAACCCGGCCACCGGTCGCGTGCATACCAATTATGCGCAGGCGGTTGCGGTCACCGGCCGGCTGGCGTCGAACGACCCGAACCTGCAGAATATCCCAATCCGTACCGCCGAAGGGCGGCGCATCCGCGAAGCCTTCATCGCGCCGCCGGGCAGCGTAATCGTTTCGGCCGACTACTCGCAGATCGAATTGCGCATCATGGCGCACATTTCCGGCGATGCGAACCTGTTGCGCGCGTTTGCCGAGGGCGAGGACGTGCATCGCGCCACCGCGGCCGAAGTGTTTGGCGTCACGCCGCTCGAAGTGTCGGGCGAGCAGCGGCGCTATGCGAAAGTGATCAATTTCGGCCTGATTTACGGCATGAGCGAATTCGGGCTGGCATCGAATCTGGGCATCGAGCGCAGCGCGGCGCGCAGCTACATCGACCGCTATTTCCAGCGCTATCCGGGCGTGGCGCATTACATGGCCGACATCCGCGCGCAGGCCAAGGCGCAGGGCTATGTCGAAACGGCATTCGGCCGGCGGCTGTGGCTGCCGGAAATCAATTCACCCAACGGCCCGCGCCGGCAGGCGGCCGAGCGCGCCGCGATCAACGCGCCGATGCAGGGCACGGCAGCGGATCTGATCAAGCTGTCGATGATCGCGGTGCAGGACTGGCTGGAGCGTGAGCAACTGCAATCGAAAATGGTGATGCAGGTGCACGACGAACTGGTGCTGGAAGTGCCGCAAGTAGAATTGGCGCGGGTGCGCGAGCACTTGCCGCAGATCATGTGCCGCGTGGCGCAACTGAAGGTGCCGCTGGTGGCGGAGGTGGGAGTGGGTGCCAACTGGGACGAGGCACACTAGAACCGCTGAATAACCGTCGCGAGCGGCCGGATTGCTGCGTTGAGCGGTGTTGGCACGGCCGCAGGCTAACGTTCGCTTCAATCACGTTAGCCTGCGCCGAAACTTCGTTTTCGAAATCCTCATGTACTCAATGTACATTGGCTTCGGCATAACATCGCCTTCGGCGAGTTACCCTACGCCGCAACGAGCCGCTTTGCGGCTGTTGTCCGGTTTCTGCGCTCCGTGCGCCTTGCCCTCCGGCCGCTCGCGACGGTTATTCAGCGGTTCTGGCGGAGTTCGTGCTGCGCGGGTGCGCTTGGCATCTGACCATCCTCGCTACCTTTCAGCCGCCTGTTAAGAATTAGCCGGCTATTGCTCATCGCACATTTGGGGCAACGCTCGGTGCTTTCGTTGCTTCAGCTGTGATTTCTGGTTCCGCATTGTGCGCGGCGCGCACCGCTCGCGCCAGTTCGGTCACCGACATCGCGTAGAAATAGCTGCGGTTGTATTTGGTGATGGCAAAGAAGTTGCCGGTGCCGAGCCAGTACTCGGTCGGTTCGTGGCCGTTTTGCAGGTCAATCAGGCCGAAGCGGATGTTGGCCGGCAGTTCGACGTTCGAGGTCACGCCGGCGAGTTCAAGCTCGGCCGGCCAGAAAGTTGCTTCCAGCCCTTTATTCAGCAGCGCCTCCAGTCGGGATTGCGCGGCCGCGCCAAGCTGTGCCTGGAACACGATCGGTTCGCCGCGTTTCCAGCCGTGCCGCAGCAGGAAATTGGCGATGCTGCCGATGGCGTCGGTGGGCGATTTGCGCAGGTCGATTTTGCCGTCGCGGTCGAAATCGACTCCGTGCGCGCGGATGCTGCTAGGCATGAATTGCGGCCAGCCGATCGCGCCGGCGTACGAACCGCGCAAGGACAGTGGATCGATGCCGGATTCGCGCGCGAACAGCAGCGTCTGTTCGACTTCGCCGCGGAAGAAATTCATGCGCGCGGCGCGGTTCGGCGTTTCCGGATAGTCGAACGCCAGCGTGGTCAGCGCATCGAGCACGCGGAAATTGCCGGTGTGGCGGCCGTAAATTGATTCGACCCCGATGATGGCGACGATGATTTCAGCCGGCACGCCATACTGTTTTTCGGCCCGCGCCAGATCGCGCGCATGTTTGTTCCAGAAGCGGACGCCGGCTTCGATCCGCACCGGTTCGACGAAACGGCCGCGATACGCCTGCCAGTTTTTCGGCTTGCTCGGTGGTGCCGGACGCACAAGCTGGACTGCCTGCTTCGAATGCCGCACCTGTGCGAACGTGGCGAACAGTTCGTCACGGTCGAAGCCGTGCTTCGCTGCCATCTGGCCGATGAACTCATGAATGCCGGGGAATTTCGCCAGCCGTTGCGCCGTGCGGTCGGAGCTCGTTTGTGTTGGCGATGGTTTGTTCGGAATTTCCTGCGCAGTTACATCGCTTAGCAGGAACAGGGCGGGCAACAGCAGGCATACGCAGGCAACGCGCAGGACTGCATGACGGGGCGTTTTCATGATGATCGGATTGTGACGGCTGGGAATGCGATTGCGACAGGCGCCGCTGGTCTGTCGCAGGAGCCGATTTCATGTCGGCTGGCAAATGGAACCTGTGAAACATCTGCCATTGTACTCCGGTTGCCGGCGAACCTGAACGGTTTGCCCGGGTGGATTCGGTGAAGGCGCGCTTTTTCCGTTAAACTGTCAGTGTTCCACGCGCAATGCGCTCGCTACGGCGAGTCCCCTCCCATGACAACGGCCATTTATTCGCACCCCTTGTGCCACCAGCACGAGATGGGTTCTTACCATCCGGAATGCCCGGCGCGCATCGAGATGATCGAAGATCAGCTGATTTCCAGCCGCATCGACAGTTATCTCGATTTCCGGCTGGCGCCGGAGGCGTCGAACGAGCAGATTGCGCGTGCGCATACGATGGAAGCGATCGCGTTGGTGCGCGACAAATCGCCAACGGAACCGGGCAAATACTATCCGGTCGATGACGATACCGCGTTGAACCAGTACAGCTGGCTGGCGGCTTTGCGCGCCGCCGGTGCCTGCATCGCGGCGGTCGATGCGGCGATGGCAGGCGAGATCGATAATGCATTTTGCCTCGTGCGTCCGATCGGGCATCATGCGCGGCCGAACATGCCGATGGGTTTTTGCGTGTTCAACAATATCGCGATCGCGGCCAAACATGCGCTGGAGGCGCACCGGCTGGAGCGGATTGCGATTGTCGATTTCGACGTGCATCACGGCAATGGCACTGATGAAACCTTTTGCGACGATGCGCGCGTGCTGATGGTCGGTTTCTATCAGGAGGGGCTGTATCCGTTTCCGGCCAAGGGGCCGGAGCGGTCGCACATGCTGAATATCGCCGTGCCGGCAGGCACGAAAGGCGATGCGATCCGTGCGATTGTGAGCGAGCAATGGCTGCCGGCGCTGGATGCGCACCGGCCGCAGATGATCCTGATTTCGGCCGGCTTCGATGCGCACCGCGAGGATCCGCTGGGCGGAATGGAGCTGGTCGAGGACGATTATGCGTGGATCACGCACCAGTTGATGAATGTGGCGCAAGTCCATGCGCATGGGCGCATCGTCAGCATTCTCGAAGGCGGCTATAACCTGTCGGCGCTGGCGCGCAGCGTGGTGGCGCACATCAAGGCGCTGGCCGAACTGGACGATTTTTGACGGATTTCTGATAGGTTTGCATGACCACTGCCCTGTACACACATCCGGATTGCCGCCTGCATGAAATGGGCGCGCGCGCGGCTGAAAGCCCGGCCCGCATTCAGGCGATCCTGGATCAACTGGAAGCCGAAGGCATCGCGCCGCAACTGGATTTTCGCGAAGCGCCGCAGGCGACGATCGACGATCTGCGGCGGGTGCATCTGCTCGACACCATTCATCTGGTGCGCGACAACACGCCGACCGAGCCGGGCGAATATTTCGGTATCCACGACATCCACATCAACATGCATTCGTGGAATGCCGCGCTGCGCGCCGCCGGCGCGGGGATTGCGGCGGTCGATGCGCTGCTGGCGGGCGAGATCGACAATGCATTTTGTCTGGTGCGGCCGATTGGCCATCATGCGACGCCCTCCACGCCGATGGGGTTTTGCGTGTTCAACAGTCTGGCGGTGGCGGTGATGCATGCGCTCAAGGTGCGCGGCCTGCAGCGCGTGGCGGTGATCGACATCGACGTGCATCACGGCAACGGTAGCGAAGAGGCGTTCGCGTATGAACCGCGGGTGCTGATGGCCAGCTTCTTCCAGCTGTTCCTGTACCCGTTCTGCGGCAACGAACGGCTGCGGCCGCACATGGTGAACGAAGAGATTCTGCCGGGTTCCGGCGGCGACGTGATCCGCGAGCGGGTGACACAGAAATGGCTGCCAGCGCTGCACGCGCACAAGCCGGAAATGATCTTCATTTCAGCCGGGTTCGACGCGCACCGCGACGATCCGCTGGGCGATCTGATGCTGGTCGAGGACGATTACGCCTGGATCACGCGGCAGGTGATGGCGGTGGCGAACGAACATGCGCAGGGCCGCATCGTCAGCTTTCTTGAAGGCGGCTACAACCTGGAGGCGCTGGCGAAAAGCGCGGCCGCGCACATAGGTACACTGGCCGGATTACGATAACGACAGCAGTAACGGCAGCGAGTAACGTAGCAGTAACGATAAAGGTAATAACAGATGGCAATACAGTGGTTTCCCGGCCACATGAACGCCGCGCGCAAGAAGGCGGCGGAAACGATGGAAAGCACCGATCTGGTGATCGAGGTGCTGGATGCGCGCATCCCGCAGGCAAGCTGCAATCCGATGGTGGAAGAGTTACGCAAGCACCGGCAGCGGCCGTGCCTGAAGATTCTGAACAAGAGCGATCTGGCCGATCCGGTCGCGACCAAGGAATGGCTCGATTATTACAACCGCCAGAAGGATGTGACCGCGGTCGCACTCAGTTGCCGCACGCCGGCGGATGTGGCGAAGGTGCCGGCCATGTGCCAGAAAATCGCGCCGCACCGGGGCGTGCCGGTCAAGCCGCTGCGGATGATGATCATGGGCATTCCGAACGTCGGCAAATCGACGCTGATGAATGCGCTGCTGAAAAAGCGGGTGGCCAAGGTCGGCGACGAACCGGCGGTCACCAAGAGCCAGCAGCGGCTGTACCTGAACAAGAACATGGTGCTGACCGACACGCCCGGCATGCTGTGGCCGAAGATCATGCACCCGTCCGACGGGCTGATGCTGGCGGTGTGCCACGCGGTCGGCGTGAATGCGCTGATCGAGGAAGAAGTCGCCGCTTTTCTGGCAGAAATCCTGCTTGAGCGCTATCCGCAACTGCTGGCGGCGCGCTATGGTCTGAAGCTCGACGGCATGGACAGGATCGACGTGCTTGAAGGCGTCGCACAACGGCGCGGCTTGCGCATCAAGGGCGGCGAGTTCGACATCGAAAAGGCGTCGCACGTGCTGCTGCAGGATTTCCGTTCCGGCGCGCTCGGCCGCATCAGTCTGGAAACGCCGGCCAGCCGGATCGAAATGCTGGCGCGCCCGATCGAGCCGACGCAGGCATTGGCACCTGAGGACGAGCCTGCATAGCGATTCCGTGGGGGTATATAGTCAAAACAAAGCGCCGGACCACGTTTTTGCTGGCTGTTTTTAAATACTGGTGGGAGTATATTTTTCAGCCTTATTGACCCGAAAGTTAATTCCGGTCAGTTATTCTGGCCTGATGCTGGCGGATCAGACGATTTTGGCCGCCAGCTTGTCCATTTCAGCGCCTGAGCCGATCAGCACCAGCATGTCGCCCGGCAGCGCGATGTCGTCGCCGCTGGGATTCATCTTCACGTTGCCGTCGCGCAGGCTGGCAACGACGATCAGGTTGCAGGTTTCGCGGTTGAAGAACGATTGCAGTGGCTTGTTCGCCAGCGGCGATTTTTCGGTGATCAGCACTTCTTCCAGCTGGATTTCCACATTGTGCGGCGCGAACAGCGTGTCAATGAATTCGATCGCGGTCGGTTTCAGCATCGCCATCGCCATCCGGTGGCCGCCAAGCTGGTTAGGCGAGATGATCTTGTCGGCGCCGGCGTGGCGCAGCTTGACCGCCGATTCCGGTTGTACCGCGCGCGACACGATGCGCAAATTCGGGTTGACCGCGCGCGCCGTCAGCACAACGAACACGTTGTAGGCGTCGTTCGACAGCGCGCAGATGATGCCTCGCGCACGAAGCAGGCCTGCCTGATGCAGCATGTCGTCCTGCGTCGCGTCGCCCAGCAGCACCGGATGTCCGGTGGCGCGCATCTGCTCGACCAGGCTTTCGTTGGTTTCGATCACGACGTAAGGCACGCCTTCCGCCTTGAGGATGTCGGCCACGTTGCCGCCAACCCGCCCGGCGCCGCAGACGATCACATGGTTTTCCAGCTTGTCGATGGTTTTGGTCATTCTTGCGTTTCCTCTCATGCTGGCCAGTTGCGTTTCCATTAGGATGTTGATGATCGTGCCGAGCGAATAGGTGACCACGACCAGGCCGCTGACCAGAATGGTCAGCAGGAATATCCGCCCACCGAAGGTTTGCGGCACGATGTCGCCATAGCCGGTGGTGCTCAGGCTGACGACGGTCAGCCACAGCGAATCAAAGACGGACCATCCTTCGAAGAACATCAGGCCGAGCGTGCCGACGATGGTGATGCTTATCAGGCACAGGATTGCAATCAGCAGTTTCTGGCGGGATTCGGACACAGCGCAGGCTCGTTTGGTTAGACGTTGGTTAGACGTTGCGTTGGCGATGGTTGTCCGTGCGCGGAAGCGGAATCCGACTGGCACGGCAGCACCGGTATTGTAGTGCTGCGCCGGAAGAAAAAAGTTGGTTTTTCGCTACAAACTGCGATTCGTCAATCTTGCTGACGCCGGATTCTGTCCAGCCACGCGATCAGCGGTATGGTCGCCGGCAGCAGCGGTTCGACCCCGAGTTCGCCCTGCCACGCGAATGCCTGCCCTTCGAGGCTTTGCGGCTGGCCGCGCCATTCGCGGCTGATGAAGAAATGCAGCCGCACATGCGCATGCGGGTAGACGTATTCGACCCCGCACCACGGCTCGGCCGAGATGATTTCGATCCCGAGTTCCTCCACGAATTCGCGCTTCAATGCGTCAAACACCGATTCATCCGGCTCGACCTTGCCGCCGGGAAATTCCCAGTAGCCGGAATACGGCTTGCCGGCCGGGCGCTGGCCCAGCAGCACATCGCCATTCGGTTTCATCAGGATGCCGACCGCGACATCGATCGGTTTGGAAGGTATTGCAGACATGACGGTTGAAATGAGGTGGGTGCGGCCGAAGGTGGGGCGGAATCAGGCGGACGGCTTGGCCTCTGCCGCGTCCCACAGATCGCCGGTCGGGCTGGTCTGGTTGGTGCTGGGCGCGGCCACGCCGAAATGGGCGTATGCCGCCGGGGTGGCGATCCGGCCGCGCGGCGTGCGCTGCAAAAAGCCCTGCTGGATCAGGAACGGTTCCAGCACGTCTTCGATGGTGTCGATTTCCTCGCCGATTGCGGCCGCCAGGTTGTTCACTCCGACCGGCCCGCCGCCAAACTTGAACAGCACCGCTTCCAGCAGCTTGCGGTCCATCACGTCGAACCCGACCGAATCGACATCTAGCATCGCCAGCGCCGCATCCGCCATCGCTTTCGTGATTTCGCCGTTGCCTTTCACTTCGGCATAGTCGCGCACGCGGCGCAGCAGCCGGTTCGCGATCCGCGGCGTGCCGCGCGAACGGCGCGCGATTTCGAACGCGCCATCATCGACGATGCCGGCTTTCAACAGCGCCGCGCTACGAGTGACGATGCGCGCCAGTTCTTCTGCGGTGTAAAACTCCAGCCGCGACACGATGCCGAAGCGGTCGCGCAGCGGGTTGGTCAGCATCCCGGCGCGGGTGGTGGCCCCGACCAGCGTGAACGGCTGCAGATCGAGCTTGACCGAGCGCGCCGCCGGGCCTTCGCCAATCATGATGTCGATCTGGAAGTCTTCCAGCGCCGGGTACAGGATTTCCTCCACCACCGGCGACAGGCGGTGAATCTCGTCGATGAACAGCACGTCGTTCGCTTCGAGATTGGTCAGAATCGCCGCCAGATCGCCCGGGCGCTCCAGCACCGGGCCGGAAGTCTGGCGCAGGTTCACGCCCATTTCCCGCGCGATGATGTGTGCCAGCGTGGTCTTGCCCAGCCCCGGCGGGCCGAACAGCAGCGTGTGATCGAGCGCCTCGCGCCGGTTGCGCGCGGCGGCGATGAAGATTTCGAGCTGGCCGCGCGCCTTTTCCTGCCCGACGTATTCATCCAGCTGCTTCGGTCGCAACGCGCGCTCGATCGCTTCCTCGTTCGGCGAGGTCGGCTTGGTATCGATGATGCGCTGCGGCGTAAAATCGTCGGTCTGGATCATGGCGTGACCATTCTACGCTTTCGACAGCGTCTTCAGCGCCAGCTTGATGCCGTCCGATACGCCGGTGCCGTCCGGCACCTGTTTCAATGCCAGCAACGCTTCCTTGTCCGAATAACCGAGCGCCAGCAATGCGTTCAGGATGTCGGCATGGGCATCGGTGTGCGTGTTGCCGCCGGCGGCCGCGCCCAGATCGGCGCCGAATTTGCCTTTGAGTTCCAGCAGCAGGCGTTCCGCCGTTTTCTTGCCGATGCCGGGGATCTTGGTCAGCCGGCCGGTTTCCTGCAATGTCACCGCTTGCGCCAGATCGGGCACCGACAGGCCTGACAGGATCGCCAGCGCGATGCGTGCGCCAACGCCGGAAATTTTCAGCAGTTGCCGGAACGCCGCGCGCTCTTCTTGCGTGCCGAAACCGTACAGCAGTTGCGCATCCTCGCGCACCACCATGTGGGTGAACAGCGTTACCTTTTCGCCGCCGGCCGGCAGGTTGTAAAAGGTGCTCATCGGCACATCGACTTCATAGCCGACGCCGTGGCAATCGACCAGCAATTGCGGCGGATTTTTTTCAAGCAGGATGCCGGAGATGCGACCGATCATGATGGACGAATACTGAAAATTGATACAGTATATGATACAGGACTGCGGACGGAATTCCTACCCGACCAGCCGGCCGCGTTTCATCCGCAATCCCTTGCTGGTCAGCTTGCCCAGCGTCGCCAGCGTATCGCCGCCGTGCGCATGGCAGATGGCGACGCCGAGCGCGTCGGCCGCATCGGTGCCGGGCAGTTGCGGCAGGGCCAGCAGCCGTTGCACCATGTCCTGCACCTGGCTTTTGTGCGCCTTGCCGTGGCCGACCACGGCTTGCTTGAGTTGCAATGCGGTGTATTCGGATACCGCCAGATCGGCCGCCACCAGCGCCGAAATGGCCGCGCCGCGCGCCTGCCCCAGGAGCAATGTCGATTGCGGATTGACGTTGACGAACACCTTTTCGATCACCGCGCAATCGGGCGAGTAGGTGCGGATGATTTCGGACACGCCGCTGAAAATGGTTTTCAGCCGTTCTGGCAGTTCGGCCGTGGTCGGGGTATTGATGGTGCCGGAGGCGACGTAGGCCAGTTGGCTGCCGTGCTTGGTGATGATGCCGAAGCCGGTGGTGCGCAGGCCGGGGTCGATGCCGAGGATTCGCATGTCCTGGTCGTCCGGCCTGTGTCCGATGCGTTATTAGTGGCGGAAATGCCGCACGCCGGTGAAGATCATCACCAGCCCGCGTTCGTTGGCGGCATCGATCACTTCCTGATCGCGCACCGAGCCGCCCGGCTGGATGATGCAGGTCGCGCCGGCATCGGCCACCACGTCCAGCCCGTCGCGGAACGGGAAGAAGGCGTCGGACGCGACCGCCGAACCGGCTAGCGACAGGCCGGCCTGTTGTGCTTTCATCACTGCCGCGCGTGCCGCATCGACGCGGCTGACCTGGCCGGCGCCGACGCCGAGCGTCATGCCGTTGCCGCAGAACACGATCGCGTTCGACTTGACGAATTTCGCCACGCGCCACGCGAACAGCATGTCCTGCGTTTGCTGCTCGGTCGGATGCAGCTTGGTCACGACTTCGAGTTCGGAGAACGCGAGGTTGCGCGCATCCGGCGATTGCAGCAGCACGCCGCCGCCAACGCGCTTGATTTCATACCCGTTCAAGCCCTTGCCGGCCGGAATCTGCAACAGGCGCAGGTTCTTTTTGCTGCCGAGAATTTTCAGCGCTTCATCGGAGAAGGCGGGGGCGATCAGCACTTCGACAAACAGTTTCGATACATCCTGTGCCGCTGCTTCATCCAGTTCACGGTTGAAGGCGATGATGCCGCCGAACGCCGCTTCCGGGTCGGTCTTTAGCGCCTTGTCATAGGCTTCGCGCAGGTTGGCGCCGGTGGCGGCGCCGCACGGGTTCGCGTGCTTGATGATCACGCACGCCGGTTCGTCGAAGGTCTTCGCGCATTCCCACGCGGCATCGGCATCGGCGATGTTGTTGAACGACAGTTCCTTGCCCTGCAATTGCGTGTAGGCGGCCAGCGTGCCGGCCGGCGCAGTCAGTTCGCGGTAGAACGCGGCCGACTGGTGCGGGTTTTCGCCATAGCGCATGTCCTGCACTTTTTCGAATGCGAGGTTCATCGTTTGCGGATAGCGGTTGCGGGTTGCATGCTGCCTGTCCGGGCCGAGGCTGGACAGGTAATTCGCGATCGCGCCATCGTATTGCGCGGTGTGCGCATAGACCTTTTTCGCTAGTTCGAACTTGCTGTCATACGACAGTTCGCCGCCGTTGGCCTTCAGTTCGTCGATGATCGGGCTGTAATCGGCCGGATCGCAGATCACGATCACGTCCTTGTGGTTCTTCGCCGCCGAACGCAGCATCGCCGGGCCACCGATGTCGATGTTTTCGATCGCGTCTTCCAGCGTGCAGTCATCCTTCGCCACCGTCTGCTGGAACGGATACAGGTTGACTACCACCATGTCGATGGTCGGGATGCCGTGCTGGCCAAGGGCGGCGGTGTGCTCCGGCAAATCGCGGCGGGCGAGGATGCCGCCATGCACTTTCGGATGCAGCGTCTTGACGCGGCCGTCGAGCATTTCCGGGAAACCGGTGTAATCGGCGACTTCTTTCACGGCGATGCCGTTGTCGGTCAACAGTTGCGCAGTGCCGCCGGTGGACAGGATGGTGACGCCGAGCGCAGACAGCGCGCGTGCAAAATCGACCACGCCGGTCTTGTCGGAAACGGAGATGAGTGCTTGCTTGATCATGTTCAGAGTAATCCGTGTTGCTGCAGTTTTTTACGCAAGGTGTTGCGGTTGATGCCGAGCATGTCGGCGGCGTGCGACTGGTTGCCGCCGGCGCGCGTCATCACCACTTCCAGTATCGGTTTTTCAACTGTCAGGATCAGCATGTCGTAGATGCCGGACGGTTTCTGGTTTTCCAGATCCGTAAAGTATTCTTCCAGGCTCTTGCGGACGACTTGCTGAATATCTTCCTTGCTCATTTGGCGGCACCGTTGCTGGTTTTTGTGATGTGTTGACGGGGTCAGGCGGCAAATTTTTCTTGCGCGGATCGGTATTGTAACCTTTCGCCGCGCGCCTTTTGCGATTCGAAGAATGCATCGACCGCTTTTAATTGCGCCTCGCAGGTTTCGATGCGGTTCATCTGCTGGCGGAACGCTTCGCCATCGGCCAAATCGCGCACATACCAGCCGATATGCTTGCGCGCGGTGCGCAGGCCAGTGTATTCGCCATAGAACGCATAGTGCGTTTGCAGATGCTGCGTCATCAGGCGGCGCACTTCTTCCACTTCAGGCGCGGGCAAATGCTCGCCGGTGCGCAGGAAGTGGTCGATTTCGCGGAAAATCCATGGTCGTCCCTGCGCGGCGCGGCCGATCATCACCGCGTCGGCGCCGGTATGCGCCAGCACGGCACGCGCCTTTTGCGGCGAGTCGATGTCGCCGTTCGCCACCACCGGAATCGAGACCGCCGCTTTCACAGCCGCAATCGTGTCGTATTCCGCCTCGCCCGAATAGCCGTCGGCGCGGGTGCGGCCGTGCAGCGTCAGCATCGCAATGCCGGCCGCTTCGGCCATCTTCGCGATCGTTAGCGCGTTCTTGTTGGCGCGATCCCAGCCGGTGCGGAACTTCAGCGTCACCGGCACATCGACCGCCGCGATCACCGCATCCAGAATCGCGCCGACCTGTTGTTCATCCTGCAGCAGCGCAGAACCGCACCAGTTGCTGCAAACCTTCTTGGCCGGGCAGCCCATGTTGATGTCGATGATTTGCGCGCCGCGCTCGACGTTCACGCGCGCGCAAGCAGCCATTTCAGCCGGATCGGCGCCGGCGATCTGCACCGCCTTCGGCTCCATCTCGCCATCGAGATCGGTGCGGCGCGTGCTCTTGTCGGTGTGCCAGACGCGCGGGTTCGCCGCCGCCATTTCGGACACCGCATAGCCCGCTCCCAGTTCCTTGCACAACTGGCGGAACGGGCGATCGGTGACGCCAGCCATCGGCGCGACGAACACATTGTTGCGCAGGGTATAGGAACCGATTTGCATGTGGGGAGTTGGCGGAGAAAAATAACAACGGGCCGCGTATTTTACCCGAAATACTGCACAAAAAACAGGCAGGCGATCCGGCGCGGAGCTGGCGTGCCGGATAGTACGGAGCGTGCCAATGCTTACGCGTGGTCGGCCTTGTCCATGCTGTAGTGCGGTTCAAGGATGTCGTGCGAATGAAAGCCGAACGATCCGCCGCGTTTGACCTGCGCCAGATCGGCGAAGAAGCATTGAAGCGCATGGCGCACGGTTGAAAAGGCGATTTCATTCCACGGAATTTCCGCTTCGGAAAACAGCTTCACCTCCAAGCTTTCCATGCCCGGCTTGAAATCCAGATCAAGCAGCCGGGCGCGGTAAAACAATTGCACCTGATGCATGCGGGGCAGGTTGATGAGCGAGAACAGCCGGTGCACGACCTCGATTCGCGCGCCAGCTTCCTCGATCGTCTCGCGTTGTGCAGCATCGACCGTAGATTCGTTGTTTTCCATGAAGCCACCCGGCAGCGTCCACCAGCCGTAGCGCGGTTCAATGGCGCGCTTGCACAGCAGGATTTTCACCTCGCCATCCGCCTCCCACACCGGAATCGAGCACACCACCAGTTTCGGGTTCTGGTAGTGAATCGTGCCACAGTGCGGGCAGATGTGGCGCGGCAGGTGGTCGTCCGGCGGAATATCAAATTCGACTGGATGGGCGCATTGCGAACAGAATTTCATGACTAGGCGCGTTGTCTGGCGAAGTGAAAAGAAAGCCAGTCTAACATTTTGAGGCCTTTCTCTCCTGCAGCGGAGGCAGCGTGTTATTGGCATGCACAGGCTTTTTTCGCGCATTGTGCGCAAATAACTTACGCGTGGGCTTGCGTCGCGTCAGAGAGCGTTATATAATCTAATGCTCAGACGCGGGGTGGAGCAGTCTGGCAGCTCGTCGGGCTCATAACCCGAAGGTCGTAGGTTCAAATCCTGCCCCCGCAACCAGACATTACGCTTGAAGGTCAACTGCTTAACGGTAGTTGGCCTTTTTGCTTTTCTGGCGGCCGCGCATGTTGGTTGCCGTTGCCAAGCCATCCATCATTCCGCCCCAAACAAAAATGCCACTGCCAGGCGTGCGCCGTGGCAATGGCATGGGCAGGTGGTTGCTCAGGCGGCGTTATGCGTATGCCTGGCTCCTGGTGCCGACGTACTGCAGATCGATCTTGCAGATATCGCTGATCTTTTTGTGCCAGGCAGCCGCTTCGGCCGGTGAACTCTTGCTGACCTTGGCTGCGGAGATTTTGTATTCCGGGATGCCGGCTTCCGGGTCCAGCGGGCCGGCGCTGGTCAGTTCGTTGCAGCATGCTTCCCAGTAGTGGAAGGTGCCGAAGATGGTGTGTGGCTGAACCCGATCGGTGACCATCGAGCGTGCCACGATGTAGCCGCGCCTGGTTTCCACGCGGATGAAATCGCCATCCCGCACTACACCCGGCGGCCGGTGGTGAGCAGGAACGGGTATTCGGTATCGGTGTGTTCGGCGATGCAGCCGAGCATCGGCCGTTCATACACGATGCCCTTTTCCTTCGGCAGGATGTCCGGATCGAACAGCACCGGCCGCAATTCGGCTTTTTGCGTCGGCGTGGCGAACAGACCACCCTGGTGCAGGATTGGCGTGCCGGGATGGTTTTCATCCGGGCAGGGCCAGCACAGGCCGGGTTCATGATCGAGGCGGGCATAGCTGATGCCGCCATAGGTGGCCGGCACGATGCGGCGCACTTCATTCCAGATGTCTTCCGCGCTGTTGTACGACATGCCGTCATAGCCCATGCGTTTGGCGATTTCGCCAAAAGTCCACCAGTCTTCGCGCGCGCCTTCCGGCGGCTCGACCGCCTTGCGCACGGTCATGAACAGATCCATCACGATCACCAGTTCAAGGTGTTCCAGTTCATGCCGCAATTCGTCCGAATCCGGATCGCTCATCAGCGGGTTTTCGCCGAACACGAACAAGGCCTTGAGCTTGTTTTCTTCGATTGCGGCCGGCACTTGCGTCACGCGCAAACCGACGTTGCGCGAGAGCTTGGCCTGCCATGCCTGTTCAAAATGGGTTGCGACTTTTTCGTCAGTCACGCGCAGATAGGCCGGGTAGCTGTTGGGCAGCGCGCCCAGATCGCACGATCCCTGGACGTTGTTCTGGCCGCGCAGCGGGCAGATACCGGCGCCGGGCCGGCCAATCTGGCCGGTGATCACCGCCAGGTTCGACAGCGCCATCACGTTCGCGGTGCCGTGCGTGAACTGGGTGATGCCCATCGCATACAGGATGGCGGCCGCCTTGGCGTTGGCGAACAGGCGCGCGGCCTCGACCAGTTGCTGCGCCGGGATGCCTGTCATCAGCTCGATGTTTTCCGGCGTGTAATCCTCGACCGCGCGCGCCATGTCGTCGAAGCCGGTCGTGTGCTGCGCGATGAAATCCGGTTTGTGCAGTTTTTCGCTGATGATTACGTTGATCATCGCGTTGATCACCGGGATGTTATAACCCACTTTCGGATTGATGAAAATGTCGGCCTTGTTGGCCATGTCGGTGCCGCGCGGGTCGATGACGATCACCTTGGCGCCGCGCGCCTGCGCGTTCACGACTTGCCTTGCAATCAGCGGGTGGCATTCGGCTGTGTTCGAGCCGATGATCAGGATGACGTCCGAATGCGTGCCGATTTCCGGG
>JAGTRJ010000030.1 GCA_018261755.1 Burkholderiaceae bacterium | reverse complement strand
GGTCTTGTTCTGTTTCGACCAGTCGCGGATCAGCACGCCGCCACTCAGTATCCGGCTCAAATCCAGCGCCACTTCCGGCGCGCGCTGCATGTCGGCCAGACGCAACCGCAGTCCGCCCGGCGCACCCAGCCGGAACAGCCGCTGCGCATCTTCCAGATGAATGAACGCCATCGACGAATCGAATTCAAAATGCCCGGCCTCGAACACACCGACCACGGTAAATTGCTTCAGCCGCGGCACCACGCCCGCCGGCGTGACCTGCCCCTGCGGCGAAATCACCGTCACCTGATCGCCCAGGCTCACGCGCAGCAGGCGCGCCATTTCCTTGCCGATCACGATGTTGAATTCCCCCGGCCTGAGGTCATCGAAGCTGCCCCATTTCACCTGCTTGGCCACGTCGGACACCTTCGGTTCTTCCTGCGGCAGCACGCCTCGGATCACCGCACCGCGCAAGGTTTCTTCGCGCGCCACCATCGCCTGCCCGATGGCAAACGGCGCTGCGCCTTTCACTTCCTTGTGCTGCAATGCTTCGGCCGCTGTTTGCCGCCAGTCGGGCATCTCGCCGGTGGCATCGAATACCTCGACATGCGCCAGCACCGACAGCATCCGGTCGCGCACTTCCTTCTGAAAACCGTTCATCACCGACAGCACCACGATCAGTGCCGCCACGCCAAGCGCAATGCCAGCCATTGAAATCAGCGAGATGAAAGAAATGAAACTGTTGCGTCCGCTGCGGCGGCCGGAGCGCGTGTAACGCAATCCGACTTGCCACTCGAATGGCAGATTGTTTAAGATCTTCAAGCTATGCTCCTGAAAGAAGGACAGTTTGCCATACAATAAAGTATGCGTCACATCGAAATCATCGTTCCATTTGGTCTGCCACCCGCCAGCATGGCTTCCGCGCTAGTGCATCAGATGCACGCGCCCGCGCTGGCAACGCTGATTTCTCGCGCGAAAATGCCGCCGCGGATGCCAGAATTCGAGCCCGTGGCGCGAGTGCTGCCGCATGGCGCGTGGCTCGCGTACCAGTTCGGGCTGACGGCCGCGCTCGAATCCTGCAACAGCCCGCCAGTTGCCACGGCAGCGATGCAGATGCTCGGCATGACGCCCGGCACCGGCGTCTGGTTCATCCTGAATCCGGCGCATATTCATCTCGGCCTCGATCATGCGACCCTGTCCGACCTGCGGCAACTGTCGCTGTCGAATGCCGAATCACGGGCGCTGTTCGATGCCGCCAAGCCGTATTTCGATCAGGCCGACAAAACCCTGCTGTTTGGCGATGCCAGCACTTGGTTCGTGCGCGCAAATGACTGGAACGCACTGCTTACCTCGACCCCGGATGCCGCCTGCGGCCGCAACCTGCTGCCATGGATGCCGGAAGGCGAGCGCGAACTAGAATGGCGCCAGTTGCATAATGCGGTGCAAATGGCATGGCATGCGCACCCGGTCAATACCGCGCGCGAACAGCGCGGCGCTGAACCTGTCAACGCGCTATGGCTGTGGGGCGCCGCCTCGCGCGCACTGGCGTCATTACCTGCGATCGTGCCCTATACCGCAACCTACTGCCTGTCCGGCTGGATGAGCGCATTCGGCCCGTTCTCGCCCGACAACCGGCAAACCTGCAGCGCGATCGAACTGACGAGAAATCCGCCCGAACACGGACTGCTGCTGCTCGACAGCCTGCTTCCGCCAGCGCTAGGCAACGACTGGCCGCAATGGATAGCCTCCGTCAATGCGCTGGAAAAAGACTGGTTCGCGCCGCTGCTCGAAGCACTGCAGGAACAGACCCTCGACCGCCTTACGCTGCATCTGAGCAACGACATTTCACTGACGACTTTCGTTAACGACCGGCAAACCCTGCACAAATTCTGGATAAGGAAATCGCTGGCGCGATTACAATCATGACCCGCATCATCCCCCGCCGTTACAACTTCCGTGATGCCGAAATGCTGCGCCAGTCCGGCGTCCATCCGGTACTGGCGCGCCTGTTTGCCGCACGCGGCCTAAGCGAAGCGCATGAACTGTCGATCGAACTGGGAGCGCTGGCTAGTCCTGCCGGCATGATGCAGCTCGACCATGCCGCCCGCTTTCTGGCCGATGCGATCGCCGCCGGCAGGAAAATGGCCATCGTCGCCGATTACGACTGCGATGGCGCCACCGCCTGCGCGGTCGGCATCCGCGGCCTGGGTGCGCTCGGCGCCCAAGTCGAATACATCGTGCCCAACAGGTTCGAATATGGCTACGGCCTGACGCCGGAAATCGTCGCGCTGGCGGCAGACACGCTGTCGCCCGACATCATCATCACGGTCGATAACGGCATTGCCAGCATCGATGGCGTGGCCGAAGCGAAGCGGCGAGGGATTGACGTCGTCATCACCGACCATCACCTACCCGGCGATGCCTTGCCCGACGCCAGCGTGATCGTCAACCCCAACCAGCCCGGCTGCGGCTTTCCGAGCAAGCATCTGGCCGGTGTCGGCGTGATGTTCTACCTGCTGCTGGCGTTGCGCGCCGAAATGCGCACGCGCGGCCGGTTCGACGCCGCCACGCAGCCACGGCTGGATGCGCTGCTCGATCTGGTGGCGCTTGGCACCGTAGCCGACGTCGTCCGACTCGATGCGAACAACCGCATTCTGGTGGCGCAAGGCTTGAAACGAATTCGCAGCGGACGAATGCAGCCCGGCATCGCCGCGCTGTTTCGCGCCGCCAGCCGCGAAGCACGCCGCGCTTCGCCGTTCGACCTCGGCTTCGCGCTCGGCCCGCGCCTGAATGCCGCCGGGCGGATGGCCGACATGTCGCTCGGCATCGAATGCCTGCTGACCGACGATGAAGGCGTCGCTTGGGACATTGCCCGCCAGTTGTCCGAAATCAACCTCGAACGGCGCGAAAAGGAAGCCGAAATGCAGGACAGCGCCAGCGCACTGCTGGAAAACGTCAATCCGCAGGACAGGGCGACGCTGTGCGTTTATGCCGAAGACTGGCATCAGGGCGTGGTCGGGCTGGTCGCTTCCCGGCTGAAAGACCGCTATTACCGCCCGACCATCACCTTCGCGCCGGCCGGGGATGGCCGCATCAGGGGTTCCGGCCGCTCTATTCCCGGTTTTCACCTGCGCGATGCGCTCGATCTGGTGGCGAAACGCACACCCGGCCTGATCGAAAAGTTCGGCGGTCATGCGATGGCTGCCGGGCTGACGATTCATGCCGATGCGTTTGAAGCTTTTTCAGCCGCGTTCGAAGCCGTCGGCCGCGACTGGCTCGATGCAGCGCAACTGGAACAAATCATCGAAACCGATGGCCCATTGGAAGATGCATACTTTGCGCTCGATTTCATCGAACTGCTAGACGAGCATGTGTGGGGACAGGGTTTTGCACCACCGGTATTCAGCGACGAATTCAAGGTCGTCAACCAGCGCGTGTTAAAAGGACGGCATTTGAAGCTGCTGCTGGAGAAGAATGGGCGCCATCACGATGCCATCTGGTTCGGCCATGCCGAAGCGCTGCCGGATCGCGCCACCGTCGCCTTCCGGCTCGATGCGAATGAATTCAATGGCAGCACGCGCGTGCAACTGATAGTCGAGCACGCTGAATAAACCCGGCATCAAGCCGACGAAACAGGTTCTCTGTTGCGAACAACTGCTTTGGATTTACTGCTGTGAATTTACTGCGGCGGGGGGAACTGCTGGGAAGGGAACCGGCAAGGAGGGTAAGTCGGGAGATCGCAAGAAATGCAATCCCCCATTCAGTCTATGGTTATCGTCAAACCATTGCAACCAGGCCGGTGGTGATAACAGCACCGACGACGACGATAATGATAGACCTTACCAGATATTGACCCATGATACTTCCTTAAAGTAAATAAAACACATCTCCTGAAACAATGCAATTGCCCCATACGAAGCTTTATTGCACCTTTTATTTTACCCTTCTCGCTCGCTCTTGTGGGCGTTTATTGTCATAAAATAGTAAAAAATTTGTGTTGCTAACACTCTGTCATGCATATATGACAATCAACTCAACACCCGGCACAACGCATAACGGCGAGCTTGCCTGCACACAAGGAAAAATCTGCGTAAATCGGCTATAGTCAATCCAGCCTCTTACAACATCAAAAACATGAATACCCTGAAATTCGACGCTGTCGTCATCGGCAGCGGACTTGCCGGCGTTTCGGCAGCACTCCATCTCGCTCAAACCCGAAAAGTTGCCATCATTGCCAAGCGTGCGCTGGAAAGCGGCGCAAGCAACTGGGCGCAAGGCGGCATCGCCGCCGTGCTTGATCCGTCAGACAGCGTCGAGCAGCATTTGTCCGATACCCTCATCGCAGGTGCCGGCCTGTGCGACGAAGCGGCGGCGCGCTTCATCATCGAACATGGCGGAGAAGCCATCAAATGGCTGATTGACATGGGCGTACCATTCACCCGCGACGAAAACACCGATACCGGCTATCACCTCACACGCGAGGGCGGACATAGCCAGCGCCGCATCATCCACGCGACCGATGCCACCGGCCATGCGGTGCAAGCGACGCTGATGGAAAAAATCCGCTCCAACCCGAATATCAGCGTCTTCGAAAATCATTACGCGATTGATTTGATCACATCCGACAAGCTGGGCATCAAGACGCCTTCGCCGCAATGCTATGGCTTGTATGTGCTGGATGAAAAAACTCGTACCGTCAGCACTTTTGCCACCCGCCACACCATCCTGGCAACCGGAGGCGCGAGCAAGGTCTATCTGTACACCACCAATCCGGATACCGCCACCGGCGATGGCATCGCAATGGCCTGGCGCGCCGGTTGCCGCGTGTCGAACATGGAATTTTTCCAGTTCCACCCGACCTGCCTGTACCACCCGTACGCGAAATCATTCCTGATTTCCGAGGCCGTGCGCGGCGAAGGCGGCATCCTGCGCCTGCCGCCGGAAGCGGGCGACGCCAACGGCCTGCGCTTCATGCCGGAACATGACCAGCGGGCCGAACTGGCGCCGCGCGACGTGGTGGTGCGCGCAATCGACTTTGAAATGAAAAAACGCGGGCTGGATTATGTCCATCTCGACATCACCCACAAGTCGCCTGATTTCGTCAAATCGCACTTCCCGACGATTTATGCCACCTGCCTGGAATTCGGTATCGACATCACGAAAGAGCCGATCCCGATTGTGCCGGCAGCGCACTACACCTGCGGCGGCGTTGTTACCGACACGCGTGGCCGCGCTGACGTGCAGGGGTTGTACGCGGTGGGCGAAGTCGCCTGCACCGGATTCCATGGCGCGAACCGCCTGGCCAGCAATTCTCTGCTCGAATGTCTGGTGATGGGCCGTGCCGCCGCACTCGACATCGAACAGCAGCCCATGCACACCGTGCCGGCCTTGCCAGCGTGGGATGAAAGCCGCGTGACCGATGCGTTCGAAGAAGTGGTGATCTCGCACAACTGGGATGAGTTGCGCCGCTTCATGTGGAATTACGTCGGCATCGTGCGCACCACGCAGCGACTGGAACGTGTGCAGCGCCGCATTAACCTGCTGTGCGAGGAAATTGACGAATACTATGCCAATTACCGCATCACCAGCGACCTGCTGGAACTGCGCAATCTGGTCGAAGTGGCATCGCTGATCGTAAGAAGCGCGATGCGGCGCAACGAAAGCCGCGGCCTGCATTTCAGCCACGATCACCCGGAACCGTTGCCCAAGGCATTGCCCAGCGTACTGACGCCGACACGACGCCAGTAAGCCTGCCACCAACCGTCCGGATGCGGGATAAGCTGTCGCCTTCTGCATCCTGGCAAAAATGAGTGCATCATTTTCTGCCAACGGCGCAGAATTTGAGCCAGGCATCCCGCATAATATCGGCAGACATACAAACCTGCCAGCACGATGCTGACCATCACCTTCTCGAACCGTTTCGAACCGCTGCTAGATATTCTGCTGGCGAGGCTGGAAGAACCGCCGCCATCTCCGTTCATCACCGAACAGATCATCGTGCCGAACGCCGCGATGCGGCGCAAACTCGAACTGGCCATCGCCGATCGGTTTGGCATCTGCGCCAACACCGCTTTTTCCCCGCTGCGCGCATGGCTGACCGAGCAAATGCTGCCTAGCCAGCAAGCGTCGCCTTATGCGCCGGAAGTCCTGGCGTGGCAGATATTCCGCCGGCTGGGCGACACCGCCTTCACCGGCAAGCATCCGCGCCTGTCCGGCTGGCTGGACAAGGCCGATGCCACCATGCGCCACGATCTGGCGAATCAGATTGCCCGCCTGCTGGCGCAATACCTGGTTTACCGTCCGGAATGGATCGCCGCCTGGAACGAAGGCAAACCTGCCGCGCTGCCCGGCATCAGCGCGGCTGCCCGCGAGGATCTGGCGTGGCAGTCCGAACTGTGGCGCAGCATCATGCAGGAAAACACCGGCGCAAGTTATCTGACTGCGTCTGACGCATGGCTGAACCAACCGCCATCCGGAGCAACGGCACACCTGTTCTGCCTGCCAGAAATTGCACCGCTGTATATTGATCTCCTGGGACATCTCGGGCAATCGATGGATCTGCACCTGTACCTGCTCAATCCCTGCCGTGAATACTGGTTCGACATCGTCGATCAGCGCCGCCTCGGTTATCTGAAAGCGAAAGGTCTGGCCGACTACCATGAAACCGGCAACCGTTTGCTGGCGGCATGGGGACGGCAATCGCGAGCCATGATCGAACTGCTGTTCGACCGGGCCATGCCATCGTGCGACGAACAAACCGTTTTCATCTCAAACGCCGAACAGGGCAAGCATTCACTGCTGACGCTGTTGCAGGATGCGATCCTGAATCTGGCCGAACTGCCGGCCGGCGGGATACAGCCACAATCTGACGACCGCAGCATCGAAATCCATGTCTGCCATTCGCTAACACGCGAACTGGAAGTGCTGCAGGATCGCCTGCTCGCGCTGTTCGGCGAAGACAGTTCGCTGAAACCGGACGATGTGCTGGTGGTGACGCCGGAACTGGATCAGGCCGCACCGTTGATCGATGCGATATTCGGCACCGCGCAGGCAGCGCGCCGGATTCCATATTCAATCGCCGGCCGCAACAGCAGCCGCATCAATCCGGCAGCGGCGGCACTGCTCGATCTGCTGTCGGTCGCCTCGTCGCGCGCGCCGGCCAGCGCGGTATTCAAACTGTTGCAGCAACCAATCATCGCGCGCCGGTTCGAACTGCAGCAGGCCGACCTTGAAGCCATACACGGCTGGATGACCGAGGCCGGCATCCGCTGGGGCTTGAATGCCCGGCACCGTCAGCAACTGAACCTGCCTGCCACTGAACGCTACAGTTTCGACGACGGCCTGAACCGGCTGTTCCTCGCCTACGCGCTGCCGTCCGGCGGCGAAGCACCTTTCGGCCAGCGCCTGCCGGCCGGCAATCCGGAAGGTTCGGCGGCCAGCGCGCTCGGCGGCTTGTGGCAATTCGTGCGGCAGTTCGATGCGTTGCAGTGCGACTTGCGCCAAGCGAAAACGCCGGAACAATGGCGGCAAACGCTGCTCGCGCTGGCGGATGCATTCCTGTCCCCCGAAGGCAATGAACAGGACGACTGGCGCGAGGTGCGGCAGCGGATCGGCGAACTATGCAGCAACATGCAAGCCGGATGCGGCGAATTGCCAATACCGGCCGACGTGCTGCACGGCGCGCTCGACGAGGCGCTGGATGACAGCGCGCACGCCGGCGTGCCGACCGGCATGGTCACGTTCGCCTCGATGGCCAGCCTGCGCAACCTGCCGTATCGCGTCATCTGCGCCATCGGGCTGAACGACGGCAGCTTCCCCTCCTGGCAACGTCCGCTTGAATTCGATTTGATGGAGCAACAGCGCCAGCGCGGCGACCGCCAGCGACGCCACGATGAACGCAACCTGTTTCTCGATCTGCTGCTGGCGACGCGCGAACGACTGCATCTGAGTTATACTGGCCGCAGCGTGCGCGATAATGCGCCGCTGCCGCCGTCGGTACTGGTAGCCGATCTGCTCGACTGCCTGCATGACGCGCTTGCCACACCCGAAGCGCGCCAAAAGCTGACGGTCGAACACCCGCTGCAGCCATTCTCGTTCGCCTGTTTCCAGCGGGATGGCGATGCGCGCCGGCTCAGCAGCAATGCCGAATATCACGCTGCGCTGAGTCAGAAACTGCGCCAGCCGCTGACAATAAAAGAGCCGCCGGCAGCCCCATTCGGGATCGAATCCGACGAAGACGAAGATGAAGATGAAGAGGGCATCGACCGCGACGCCCTACTCTTTTTCGATGCGCCATTGCCTTCGCTAAACGATGAATGGCGCCATGTTTCGCTTGAGCAGATGCTGCGCTTTTTCCGCAACCCGTGCAGCTACCTGTTGCAGCAGCGCCTCGGTATCGCGTTCCCGGAACAGCCGGAAGACCTGGCCGACGACGAACCGTTCCTGCCGGAATGGGCGGAAAAAAATGCGCTGGCAGATCGCCTGCTGCCGCTTTACCTCAGCGGCGCCACCGATGAGGCGATCCGTGTCAGTGCAGCTGCCGGCACCGAATACCCGCCGGGAGAAATGGGACAAGCGTTGCTGGAGCAGGAACTGGCCGCGCTCAACCAGTTTGCTGACGAATGGCGACATATAGCGTCGCAGCCAACGCTACCTCCGGTCAACAAAACGCTGGAGTTCACGCTCGACAGCGAACGCTGGCAATTAAGCGGCGCCTTCAGCGATTTGCGGCCGGCAGGCCTGCTGCGTTGCCGCTTCGATGACACGCGCGCGACCGATTACCTTGCCGGCTGGCTGCATCATCTGCTCCTGAATGCCATCGCGCCCGATGGCGTCGAACGCACGACGACATGGCACTCGCGCGACGGCCAATATACGCTGCAACCGGTCGACAATGCACGCGAACAGTTGCAACAACTGCTGTCGTTGTACCGCCAAGGCCTGAACACGCCACTGCACTTTTTTCCGAAATCCGCGTGGACCTATGCGCGCACCGGCAATCTGGGCAAAGCGGCCAGCGTCTGGCAAAGCTGGAATGACGAATTCGGCGAAGGCAAGCATCCGGCATACCGGCTGGCGCTGCGCGGCGCTGACAGTCCGCTCGACGAGGATTTCACGCGCTGCGCGAAAACGGTATTCGCCCCGCTGCTGGACCATATTAACGACTCCCGGCTGAAATGATGACGATGACCACAGCCACACCACTTGACGTCTTCACCTGCGAACTGGATGGCATCAACCTGATTGAAGCCTCGGCCGGCACCGGCAAGACCTGGAACATCTGCGGCCTGTACCTGCGGCTGCTGCTGGAACGGCAACTCGAAGTGCAGCAGATTCTGGTGGTCACGTTTACCAATGCCGCCACGGCCGAACTGCGCGACCGCATCCGTTCACGGCTGGCCGACATGCGCGACCACCTGAACGGCAAGACATCGAAGGACGCTTTCATCCTCGCGCTGGCAGAAATGCTGGAAAACCGGCATAACATCGGGCGCGACGCCCTGCTGCAACGACTGGAACTGGCGCTGCAAACCTTCGACGAAGCGTCGATCTTCACCATCCACGGCTTTTGCCAGCGCGCGCTGGCCGATGCCGCCTTTGCCGCCGGCCAGGCTTTCACGCTCGAACTGTCGCCGGACGACAGCGAGCTACTGCTGGAAGTGGTGCATGACTTCTGGCGCGAACATATCGCTGGCGAAACGATGGATGCAACGCTTGCCGCCTGCCTGCTGCAACAGAAGGATACGCCGCAAAAATTCGCCCGGCTGCTGAAGCGCCATCTGGCCAAACCGCTGGCCAGCATCAAATGGCCTGAAACCCAAACCGCCATGCCAGACAGTGCCGCACTGGCAAATGCATATGCCGCCGCACAGGCAGGCTGGTCTGGCCAGCGTGGCGGAATCATCGAAAAGCTCGACAACTCGCTCAACCTGCTGCACAAAGGCAGCTACAATGAAAAGTCGATTCAGGCCGCTGTCAGCGACTACGATGCCTTCCTGCGCGCAGGCGATCCACTGGCCGGAAAACTCAAGGACACCAAACTTCATTTGCTGTGTTCTTCGAATCTGGAAAAGCGTACGACCGGCAAAAACACGCCTCCTGAGCATGATTTTTTCAAACTGGCAGAAACCCTGCTAAGCGAACGGGAGGCGCTGGAACAAACACTTCAACTCGCCCGACTGAACCTGATCCGCCGCATGATTGAGTCATGCACGGTGGAAATCCGCAGCCGCAAGCGGGAACGCCGGCTGCTGGCGTTCGACGACATCCTGCACAACCTGTATGCCGCACTCACCAGCGGCGACAACCCGTGGCTGGCAACATCGCTATTGCAGCGTTTCCCGGCCGCGCTGGTCGATGAATTCCAGGATACCGATCCGCTGCAATTCGCGATTTTCGATGCGATCTACGGTGCGGGCGAACATCCGCTGTTTCTGGTCGGCGACCCGAAACAGGCGATCTACCGCTTCCGCAATGCCGATCTCGACACCTATCTGGCGGCAAAAGACCATGCAAGCGCAACCTACAGCATCAAAGACAATCAACGCTCAAGCGCCAATCTGATCGGTGCGCTGAACCAGTTGTTCGCCGCGAACCCGCGGGCGTTCATGCTGCCCGGACTGGACTTCGTGCGTGCCGGCGTCGGGCAAAAACCACGCAAGGTTTTGGACGACCGTTCAGGCCAGCCAGCCGATTTGCAATTATGGCTGTTGCCAGGCGGAGATGAAATGCTTGAGCGCCGCGCAGCCAAACAGCATGCGGTCAACGCGACCGCAGCCGAAATCGCGCGCTTGCTGAATGCTGCCAGCGACAGCCGCGCTGCGATCGATGGCAAACCGCTGCAAGCGGGCGACATCGCAGTGCTGGTGCGCTCACATCGGCAAGGCAGTGACATCCGGCGCGCGCTGCTGCGACTCGGCGTCGGCAGCATCGAACTGTCGCAGGAAAGCGTGTTTGCCTCACTCGATGCGGAAGAAGTCGAGCGGGTGCTGGCTGCTATCTGGTCGCCATCGAGACTGTCGCTGCTGCGTGCCGCGCTCGCAACGGAACTACTTGGCCTCGATGCCGCCGGACTGGCCGCTATTTCGGCCCACGAAGCGCTGCTGATGCAGCGCATCCGCCATTTCGCCGATTACCGCGAACTCTGGCTCACGCGTGGCATCGGCGTCGCCTATCGCCGCCTACTGAGCGAAGAAGGCATCAGCGCGCGCATGCTGCGCCGACCGGATGGTGAGCGGCGGATGACCAACCTGCTGCATCTGGGCGAACTGCTGCATCAGGCAGCCGAACAGCATCCATCGCCGGACGCGCTGCTGCGCTGGCTGCAGACGCAGCGCAGCGAAAAGGGCGCGGATGAAGCGGCGCAACTGCGGCTCGAATCCGATCAGAATCTGGTGCAGATTCTGACGATACACAAATCGAAAGGGCTGGAATTCCCAGTCGTTTTCTGTCCGTTCCTGTGGGATGGCCATCGCAGCAGCCGCAATAACCTCGAAGGACGGGAATACCATGACGAACATGGCCAGACGGTCATCGACTACCGCCATGAAGCAGGCGACGACAAAGCCATCAAAGGAAAAATCCGGCTCGAAAGCGATGCCGAAGACTTGCGCCTGATCTACGTTGCGTTGACCCGCGCGGTGCATCGCTGCTATCTGATCGCCGGCGCTTATGCCACCAGTTCGTTCGGCCGCCTATCGACCACTGAAAGCACCCGCAGCCTGTTGAACTGGCTGGCAGCCGGAAGCGGCCAGGCACCGGAACACTGGTGCCAGAACAAACTGCCACCAGCCGAGATCGATCAATCATGGCGCCAGCTGGCCGCGGCTGACGGCGGCATTGTGCTGTCGCCGCTGCCGCTGGCAAGCGGACAACCGTACCGCAGTGAAATGCCCGCGCCGGAAACGCTGGTCTGCCAGCCTTGGCCGAGCCTGATTCCCGCCGGCTGGCGCATCAGCAGTTACAGCGGCCTGTCGCGCGGCGCGGTGCACGACAATGCCGCCAGCGAACACGACCTGCAGTTGCCAGCATCACCGGCCGAACCAATGCCGCCAGGTTTGCCTGCCGGCGACATCCTGCGCTTCCCCAAAGGCGCGAATGCCGGCGACTGCATCCACAAGGTTTTCGAGCGGTGCGACTTCGTCCATCCGGCAAGCTGGCCCAATGCCATAGAGCGCGCACTGGCCGAGCATCCGCAAGCGCCTGATGATGTATCCGCTTCCACCGAAGCCCCCAATCTGGCGCAGATGCTGCAGCAAATGACGGCGAACGTGCTGGCCACGCCCCTGCCAGATGGCATTGTGCTCAGCAACATTCTCCAGCAGCAACGGCTGACCGAGCTTGGCTTTCACCTGCCGACAACCGGATTGAGCGCCACGGCGCTGAACCAGTCACTGCAAACGCTCGGTTATCCGTCGCCACGCCTGTCGTTCAACGAGCTGCGGGGCTATCTGAAAGGTTTCATCGATCTGGTGTTCAAGCACGATGGCCGCTATTACATCCTCGACTGGAAATCGAACCACCTCGGCCACACGCAACGGCATTACGATGACAAGGCAGTGGGGGAAGCGATGGCGCAGCACGGTTATCACCTGCAATACCTGCTGTACACGATTGCACTCGACCGCTATCTGGCCCGTCGCGTGCGCGGTTACCACTACGATACGCACTTTGGCGGCGTGCTGTATCTGTTCGTGCGCGGCGTCAGGCCGGAATGGCCAGGCAGCGGCGTCTATTTCCACCGTCCGGAGGAGAAGACGATACGCCAACTGGCAGCACTTTTCGCCGCTGCAGAATCCGCGGAGGCTGCATGAAACACATCCCGACCAACGCTTCACCCGAACAATGGCTGGCCAGCGGTTTCGCCGAACATCTGGCGCACTGGGCGCAAGAACAAAGCGCATCGCCGGACGTGCTACCGCTGCTGCGCGATGCTGCGCGCGAAGTCAGCCTGGCGACCAATGACGGCCATGTCTGCATCACGCTCGATGCCCTGCCGGCGCGAGCCAATACCGAAACAGACGGCCTGCGGCAACAATTGCTTGCATCCGGCGTGGTCGGCACACCGGATGCAGCAGGCGCAATGCCGCTGATCATCGACCCTGATGGCCGCCTCTACCTGCACCGCTATTTCGACTACGAACGTCGGCTGGCGACGCGCCTGATTGCCGCTGCTTCAGGCAATGAAACGCCCATTGCGGATCTGAAAAAGCGGCTGGATGAACTGTTCGCCGCCAATCGCAAGCACGACCGCGCCGACTGGCAAAAACTGGCGGCGGCGCTTGCGCTGCAAAAACATCTGACCATCATCAGCGGCGGCCCTGGCACCGGCAAAACCACCACCGTGGTCAACCTGCTTGCCTGCCTGCTGCAACAAAACCGCGAATGCCGCATTGCGCTGGCTGCCCCCACCGGCAAGGCGGCCGCGCGGATGCAGGAAGCGATCCGGCTGCGCGCCAGCCACCTGCCACAGGAAATCAACCTGCGGCTGCCGACCGAATCGTTCACCATCCACCGCCTACTCGGCGTCACGCCCAAAGATGGCGAATTCCGCCACCATGCCGGCAATCCGCTGGCGATTGACGCGCTGGTGGTCGATGAAGCATCAATGCTCGATCTGGCGCTGGCGGCAAAGCTGTTCGAGGCCGTGCCGCCGCACGCGCGCATCATCCTGCTCGGCGACAAGGATCAGCTGGCGGCGGTCGAATCGGGCGCGGTCTTTTCCGAACTCGGCGCCGATCCGACGCTGACGAAGGCAGGCATCGCCAGCCTCGCCGCACTGACAGGCACCGCGCCGGAATGCATCCTCCCGCCCGTTCCGAGGCAACCAACGCCGCTGCACGACAGCGTCATCTGGTTCGATGAAAACTACCGCTTCGCGAAGGACTCAGGCATCGGCAAACTGGCGGCAGACATCAACAGTGGTCAAGCCGAGGCTGCAATCCGCTGGCTGCGCGATGCCGATGATCCATCCGTGTCGTGGCTGGAAGACGGCGAGCGCCTGCCGACGGTGGCGACCATGCAGCGGATTTTCGATGGCCACGCCACTTATCTCGATACCGTGCGCAGCGCCAGCGGCGACAAACAAGCGGTGTTCGAGGCTTTCGACCGCTTCCGCACGCTGTGCGCGTTGCGTGAAGGGCCGCGTGGCGTGAATGAAATCAACCTGCTGGCCAGCCAGCATTTCCGCCAGACGCTGGCTCATCGGCTCGACCCGGGCGAACAATCGGCCTGGTATCCCGGCCGGCCAATCATGGTGCTGAAAAACGATTACCTGCTGAAACTGTTCAACGGCGATATCGGCATCGTGCTGCCGGATGAAGCTGGCAACCTGATGGCATATTTCCCTGATGGCGAAACCGGCTATCGCGCCATTGCACCGCTGCGGCTGCCGCAGCACGAAACCGCGTTCGCGATGACGGTACATAAATCGCAAGGTTCGGAATTCGATGCGGTATTGCTGCTGCTGCCATCGCAGCACAACCGCGTGGTCAGCCGCGAACTGCTATACACCGGCATCACCCGCGCCATGCAACAAGCGACGATTGCCGGCAGCGAAACCGTGCTGGTGCAAACGATAGCCTCGCCCACAATCAGGCGCTCGGGGTTGATTCGGAGAATGGAGGAGGCGGCAGCCGCGCTTGTCGCGGTGGACAAGTCGAAAATGGATACTGCCGCCAGTATGTGAAAATGCTGGCAAAAAGCTGGCATTTCACGCCCATTGATGCCAATTTATGCCCTTTTTAGGGCAACATAGTTTTTCTAAGTTACTGATTTAAAATGGAAATCTGGTGCGAGGGAGGGGACTCGAACCCCTACACCATTACTGGCGTCAGGACCTAAACCTGGTGCGTCTACCAATTTCGCCACCCTCGCAGGGGAGTGCATTTTACTGGAAATTTCCCCTGCCTGAGAAGCAATCTCGCGCATGGCGGCAATTTGCTCGTGCGGCAAGGGAAACCTTCGGTCAGATCGGCTGCGAAAACGTATCGCAGGCACCTACGCGGCCATTATCGAACCCGGTCTTGAACCAGCGCATCCGCTGTTCCGACGTGCCGTGCGTGAACGAGTCCGGCACCACCGCGCCGCGCGCCGCGCGCTGCAAGGTATCGTCGCCAATCGCATTTGCCGCTTTCAATGCTTCCTCCACGTCACCCGGATCAAGGAAAGGCTTCGCTCGGTTCGCGTGGTGCGCCCAGACGCCGGCATAGCAATCCGCCTGCAATTCCAGCCGTACCGACACCTTGTTGTACTCTGTCTTGCTCATCCGCTGGCGCATCGCGTTTGTTTTCTGCATCACGCCAGTCAGTGTCTGCACATGGTGGCCGATCTCGTGCGCAATCACATACGCGCGAGCGAAATCACCGCCGGCCTTGAAGCGGCGTTCCATTTCGGTAAAAAAGCGCAAATCGAGATAGACTTTCTGGTCACCCGGACAATAGAACGGCCCCATCGCCGCCTGCCCCTGTCCGCATGCGGTCGGGGTCGAACCGGTATACAGCACCAGCCGTGGGCGGCGATACTGACCGCCGGTCTGCTGGAACAGCACATCCCAGGTATCTTCGGTTTTTGCCAGCACTTTCTTCATCTCGGTCACCAGCGCGGCCTGCGGATCGTTGGCCGGATTGACTTGCCTTGCCGGCGGCGGCGCCTGCTGCTGCATGCGCGGCATCGGCCCCTGGCCGACCTGCGAGCGCGGCGATGGAACTTGCGCCGGTGGCGTAGCCGGACTCAGCAGCAGATACAGCAGCACCAGCGCGGCAATCAGCGCAATCGCCACGGCGATTTTCCCGCCCAGGCTCATGCCGGGACGATTCTGCGGCTGTCCGCCGTAAGGATTGCCCTCGCCAGGCCCGCCGCCGCCATGTCCCCATCCGCCACCGGACGCGCTGCCACCCTGCGGTGGTGGCTCTTCGTTGCGCGGGCGGCTCAGGATGCCGCCGAGAATGCCCCCGAGCAGACCGCCAAGCAGGCCGCCGCCAAGTCCCCCTCCTCCTCCGAACGGGCCACCGCCGTAATTTCCGCCACCGTAACGACGGCCTTCAAATGGATCCTCGTTGCCAAAATAATCACCGCCTTCATCACGGCGGTCTTCCACATATTCGCTTTCGCGTTCGTCATCGAGATGCATTCGGTTTTCCTCCATCAGCCAGGTGGCTACAACTGCTTCGCGCAAAGTATACTAGCGATATTCGCCGACATTCATGGCCGGTGTAATGATATGTTGCAAACTCTGTCATCAATCTTCATCGTTCCCGTTCGCTGCTGCCAGCGGAAACGAACATAATCCATGCCGAACGCCGTGCCCGAAATCGAATGGGATTACCCCTCCCCTTTCACGCTTGAACTTGTGCCACAGCCAAGCGATATCGATGGCCTGCACCACACCAACAACGCGGTCTATGTGCGCTGGTGTGAACAGGTGGCGTGGGCACACTCGGAACAGCTGGGGCTGGGAATTGCCGATTACGAACAGCTCGACCGCGCGATCGCGATCCGGCGCGGCGAATACGATTACCTGCATCCGGCCATGCAGGGCGACCAACTCGTGCTGGCGACCTGGATTACCGCCTGCGACGGCAAGCTGATGCTGGAACGGCGCTTCCAGCTGGTGCGCCAGTCTGACGGCCTGACGCTATTGCGCGGCCGCTGGGACGCGGTCTGCATCGAACTCGGCAGCGGCAAGCCGCGCCGGATGCCGCCGGAATTCAGCCGCACCTACCAGCCCACCACCACGGTGCGGCAGCCCTGATTTGCCTGCCCACGCATGCTTGCCATCGTCAACATCGTCCTGCCGGTTTTTGCGCTGATTTTCGCCGGCTACGCCTTTCGCCGTATGAATATCCTCAGCGCGAGTGCCAGCGTCGAGCTAAACCGCTTCGTCGTCTATCTGGCGCTGCCGGCGCTGATGATGGACGTGATGATCAACACGCCGTGGCAAACGCTGTATCAGCCCGGTTTCCTGCTGGCGTTCGAACTGGCGGTGGCGCTGGTGTTCATCCCGGTGCTGGCGTTTCACTGGCACCGGCTGCGCAATCTGGTCGGCGCAACGGTCAACGCCACCGCCGCGTCGTATGCGAATACCGGCTACATCGGCCTGCCGTTGTGCGCGCTGACCTTCGGCCAGGACAATCTGGCGCCGGCGATGGTGGCGGCGATCCTGACCGTCTCGGCCAATTTCGCGGTCTCGATCGTGCTGATGGAATGGGGCTTGCAGACCGAGAAAAACCTGTGGCGCAGCCTGAAAAACGTGGCCTGGTCGCTGCTGAAAAACCCGCTGATTGTCGCGCCGATGCTCGCCGGGCTGGTGTGCGCCAGCGGCTTTGCGCTGCCGCACGGGCTGGCGCTGTCGGTCAAACTGCTCGGCAACGCCGCCAGCCCGTGCGCGCTGGTCGGCATCGGCCTGTTCCTGGCGCAAAAGCAGGAAGCGGGCAATCTGGCGGTATCGGTCGAACTGGTGCTGATCAAGCTGGTGGCGCAGCCGGTGCTGGCATGGTGGCTGGCATACCACGTGTTCGCGATGCCGCCGCTATGGGCAAAATCAGCCGTGCTGTTGAGCGCCTTGCCAACCGGCACCGGCCCCTACATGCTGGCCGAACTGTACCGGCGCGGCGGTGGCATTGCCTCGCGCACCATCCTCTGGTCCACCTTCGGTTCGGTCATTTCGCTGTTTTTCTGGCTGGCATTCTTGTAAGACGACGCTTAAACTGAACGGTCTAAAGCACCATTTTCATAGCCGAAATGGCTCTATCCTAATCAAGAAACGCACCTTGGAAACATTTCGCGCTGCAGGCCACCTAAGAATAATCACAATCGTTTCCTTTTTATTTACCTTGGCATCCTCACTCTGGATTCTGGGGTCAATGAACAGCAATATCGCCAGTAAAACATTAGAGAATCAGGCGAATGAAATGGTGCTAGGCTTCAGATTTGATGTTGAAAAAGCCAAATCCCTGCTGTCAGAACTTCCTGAAATTGACGAACTTGATTGCCAAAATGAAATCAGCCAATCCCTCACGAAAGCTGCCTATGCAAGCCCGGCAATCAGATGGCTGGGCGTAGCCAATAACGGGAAAATCATCTGCCAAAGCGCGCAGGTGGGAATAAAAATCGATGGCATGCTTACCGAACATAAGCAAGATAATGAATGGTCGTTCCTGGCAAGCAAAACTATGGGAGGGAGCGAAAGCCTTTTCCTCATACATCAACGTGAAAACGCCAAATATTTTGCTGATATCAATCCACTTCAACCCAATGCCATAAGCAGATTTGCATGTAACCAGTGTACTTCCTACAGTATTACAATCCACGGTATTGATGACCTAGTTATTTCGACCAGCAACACGCTTGACGGTCCATCTGTAATCCATCAAGTTAGTTCGACCACCTATGGTGAAAATAAAATAACTCTCCGCGTTAATGCATCACAATCTTATCTTGACTACTATCGTCATTTTGGCTGGTTAGTATCATTTTTCATATCGATTACCATCGCCGTCCTTGTTTCTTTTTGCATATATCGTTTACTTTTAGCACGCGATTCATTTGAGCATTTAATTTCAGAAGGCTTGCGTAAGCAACAATTTATTCCTTTTTATCAACCAGTTGTTGACTCTAGGACTGGCAGACTACTTGGTGCTGAAGCACTAGTTCGCTGGATTGGTAAAAATGGAAAAACCATCCCCCCGAACGAATTTATTCCGTTTGCAGAAGAGTCAGGATTGATATTGCCAATTACAAAGCAATTGTCTGAGCAGGTAGCAAAAGATTTAAAAAAATTCTGTTGGCAAGACAACGAACTATTTATCAGCATCAATCTTGTCCCTGAACACATATATGACGAACAGTTTTGCGATTGGTTAATTAAACTAATAAGAACACATGATCTCAAAGGGAAGAATCTCTCGGTCGAGATCACAGAAAGACGCAAACTTGACGATTTGGAAAAGGGCAGAAAAAACCTAACGTTGCTGGTTAACGCAGGCATCAATATCAAACTTGACGATGCTGGAACTGGTTATGGCGGATTTTCATATGTTCAGGAGTTACCTATTCACACATTAAAA
>JAGTRJ010000012.1 GCA_018261755.1 Burkholderiaceae bacterium | reverse complement strand
TGAATTTTTGCGCGAAGCATGATTCGTTGCATGTCATTCTCCTATTTGCGGAATATTTCGCCACCGGCGCACATGCGTGTCGCGGCCACGATTTCGTCTTCAAGATTGATGGCCAGATTGCCATCCTTGTCAACGATCAGTTTGAGGAAATCAAGCAGATTGCGCGCATACAGCGCGGAGGCATCGGCCGCGACCAGCGCCGCCAGATTCGGTTCGCCGACGATGTGCACGCCATGTTTGGTGACCGTCTTGCCCAGTTCGGTCAGCGGGCAGTTGCCGCCCTGCTCGACCGCCATGTCGACAATCACCGAGCCGGGTTTCATCGCCTGCACGGTTTCTTCGGAAATCAGCACCGGCGCCTTGCGGCCCGGAATCAGCGCGGTGGTGATGATGATGTCAGCCACCTTGGCGCGCTCGTGCACCAGCGCTGCCTGGCGCTTCATCCACGCTTCCGGCATCGGGCGTGCGTAGCCACCAGCACCTTGTGCGATTTCGCGCTCTTCATCGCTTTCGTACGGCACGTCGATGAATTTCGCGCCCAGCGATTCAACCTGTTCCTTCACCGGCGGACGCACGTCGGACGCCTCAATCACCGCGCCGAGGCGCTTCGCCGTGGCGATCGCCTGCAGGCCGGCCACGCCGACGCCCATGATCAAGACGCGTGCCGCCTTGACCGTGCCGGCGGCCGTCATCAGCATCGGCATGAAGCGCTGGTAGGTGTTGGCCGCGATCATCACTGCCTTGTAGCCGGCGATGTTCGCCTGCGATGACAGCACGTCGAGCGATTGCGCGCGCGAAATGCGCGGCGCTGCTTCGAGCGAGAAGGCGGTCAGCCCGGCTTCGGCCATCAGCTTGATATTGTCGGCATCGAACGGGTTGAGCATGCCGATCAGCACGCTTCCCGGTTTCATCTGTGCGCGTTCGTCCGCATTCGGCGCGCGCACCTTGAGGACCATGTCGCAGCCGAACGCATCGGCGGCGGAACCAATCTGCGCACCGGCATCCTGAAACGCCTCGTCAGTAACGCTGGAGCTGACGCCAGCGCCAGCCTGCACGATGACCTGGTGTTTGGCCGCGATCAGTTTCTTGACCGTTTCCGGGGTGGCAGCCACCCGCGTTTCGCCCGGCCTTGTCTCGGCGGGAATGCCGATTCTCATAGGGTCCTCCGTCGATTACAAAAAGCCATATTCACAAAAGCCGTAAATGGTACACGGAAAATGGATTTTCCACATCAAATATAAAAGGGGAAAAATCCCCACCATCAACGCACGCCAGCGCGTCCGCGCCACCCGGTCCGCGCCCGATTTCCGCAAACACTATAAAATAGCGGCTTGATATCGCAGTCGCATTAATTTTTGACAACATTTGTGCATTACATGTCCGAAGTCTGGAAACCGGCGGTGGTAGTTGCCGCCATTATCGAGCGCGATGGCCGTTTCCTGCTGGTCGAGGAAGATACCGAAGAAGGCATCCGCTACAACCAGCCGGCCGGCCATCTGGAACCGGGTGAATCGCTGGAACAGGCGGTCGTGCGCGAAACGCTGGAAGAAACCGCGCACGATTTCACCCCCGAGGCGCTGGTTGGGATGTACATGATGCGTTACCACCGGCCGGAAGGCGAGCTGGCCAGCACCTTCATCCGCTTTGCCTTTGCCGGCGTGCTCGGCCGCCAGCACCAGCGCGCGCTCGATGACGGCATCCGTGGCACGGTCTGGATGACGCGCGACGAGCTGGCCGCCTGCCAAAGGAAACCACCGATGAGCAAAAAAAGAGTCGTGATCGGCATGTCCGGCGGCGTCGATTCGTCGGTGTCCGCCTGGCTGCTGAAGGAACAGGGCTACGAAGTGATCGGTCTGTTCATGAAAAACTGGGAAGACGACGATGACAACGATTACTGCTCGGCCCGTTCCGACTGGATCGACGCGGTCAGCGTGGCCGACGTGGTCGGGGTCGATATCGAGGCGGTGAATTTCGCCGCCGAATACAAGGATCGCGTGTTCGCCGAATTCCTGCGCGAATACGAAGCCGGGCGCACGCCGAACCCGGACGTGCTGTGCAATGCCGAAATCAAGTTCAAGGCATTTCTGGATCATGCGATGCGCCTGGGCGCGGACCTGATCGCCACCGGCCACTACGCCCGTGTGCGCGAGAACGACGGCCGGTTCGAGCTGCTGAAGGCGCAGGACGCGAGCAAGGATCAGAGCTATTTCCTGCACCGGCTGAACCAGCAGCAACTGTCGAAAACGCTGTTCCCGCTGGGCGAAATCCGGAAAACCGAAGTGCGCCGGATTGCCGAAAACCTCGGCTTGCCGAATGCGAAGAAGAAGGATTCGACCGGCATCTGCTTCATCGGCGAGCGCCCGTTCCGCGAATTCCTGAACCGCTACCTGTCGTACCAGCCCGGTCCGATCAAGACGCCGGAGGGCGACACCGTGGGCGAACACGTCGGCCTGTCCTTTTACACCCTCGGCCAGCGCAAGGGCATCGGCATCGGCGGCTCGAAAAAGCACCGCAGCGCCGACGGCAACAGCGAGCCGTGGTACGTGGCGGCGAAGGACATCCCGAACAACACGCTGATCGTGGTGCAAGGGCATGACCATCCGCTATTGATGTCGTCCGCGCTCGACGCCGGGCAGGCGAACTGGATCGCGGGCGTTGCGCCGCCGGAAGCGCAACTGTCGGCCAAGACGCGCTACCGTCAGGCGGACGTGCCGTGCGCCTGCCTGGGCGCCAGCGCGGAAGGATTCCGCATGGAATTCCCGACGCCGCAATGGGCGGTCACGCCCGGACAGTCGGCGGTGTTCTATCAGGGAGAAATCTGCCTCGGCGGCGGCATCATCGAGCAAGCGAAGCCTATCTGACGGCATTCAACCAGCCGCCAGGTCGCGCCATCTATCTGGAATTTACAGGGGTATATAATCAAAATACCCCTCCAGGCCTCAATTTTGCTGGCTGTTTTTAGATACTGACGGGAGTATATTTTTTGGCCTTACTGACCAAAAATTCATTTAAGTCAGTAATTTGGGGCATGCCGCAGGCGCACAGCGGGCATGTCGCCCGCTGCCGGCACCATCAATCGTGCGGCGCCGTATCCTTGAACGACGGCCGCTCGGCCAGTTTGTCGAACAGTTTGGCCAGATTCGGATAGTCTTCGCGCCAGCCGATCTGCGGGAAGCGGAACGCGAGCCAGCCCAGCGCGCAGCCGACTGCGGTATCGGCCAGCGAATACTGGTTGCCGTTGCAAAACGGCTTGTCGCCGAGCCATTCGGACATCGCCTTCAAGCCAGCCTCGACCTTGACCATCTGGCGCTCGATCCATTCGCTGCTCTGCTGCTCGGCCGGGCGCTTGGTCTGTTCCAGCCGCACCAGCACCGCCGCATCCATCACGCCATCAGCCAGCGCTTCCCAGCAGCGCACGCCGGCGCGCTCGCGGCCGCTGGCCGGAATCAGCTTGCCGACCGGCGACAGCGTATCCAGATATTCGACGATCACGCTCGAATCGAACAGGGCATCGCCGTCATCCATCACCAGACAAGGCACCTTGCCCAGCGGGTTGACTTCCTGGATCGTCGAGTCGGGAGCGCCGAGATTTTCCAGAACGAACTTGTAATCCAGCTTCTTTTCCGCAAGAACCACGCGGACCTTACGAACATAGGGGCTGGTGTACGTACCGAACAATTTCATGTGCAAGCGACTCTAGTAAATTGGGAAAGCTTTTAAGTATAACACTGCGCCGATGAATTCACGCTCCGGCAGCCAGACCGGCTCGGCGCCAGTGCAACGCATGGTGCTAAAATGTCGCTTTCCGCCGTTGCACGACAAAAAGCGCGCAAGCCGGAAGCCAATGCGACAAAAAAACCGCATTTCCCCGCCCGCGCCCGGTTTTGGCGCGGATGGGCACAGGGCATGAACTATCTCAGCATTTTTCATGCCGGTTTACCTAACTGTCATATTCTTTCGCCATGTCACTTTCCGCGCTCACCGCTCTTTCGCCGCTTGACGGCCGTTATGCTTCCCGCACTGCCAGGCTGCGCCCGATCCTGTCCGAGGCCGGCTTCATGCATCACCGCGTGAAGGTCGAAATCGCGTGGCTGCGCGCCCTGTCGAACGCCGGTTTCGCCGAACTGAAACCGTTTTCCGCCGCCACCAATGCCTTCCTCGATCGGCTGACGAGCGATTTCTCCGAGGATGACGCCAGCAGGATCAAGGCGATCGAATCGGTCACCAACCACGACGTGAAGGCGGTCGAATACTGGCTGAAGGAGTCGAGCGGCTTGCCGCTGCCGCCGGAAATGGGGCATCTGGCCACGGTCGGCGCGGCCGTCGATCCGGCGGTGTCGGCCGAACTGAAGGCCGCGGCCGAATTCATCCACTTCGCCTGCACGTCGGAAGACATCAACAACACCTCGCACGGCATGATGATCAAGGCCGCGCGCGACAAAGTGCTGCTGCCGTCGCTAAACGGCGTGATCGACCGGCTGACGCTGCTGGCGCACGACTGCGCCGAAATGCCGATGCTGTCGCGCACGCACGGCCAGTCGGCCAGCCCGACCACGCTCGGCAAGGAAGTGGCGAACGTGGTTGCGCGGCTGCGCACCGCCGCCAGACGCATCGCGTCGGTCGAAATTCTGGGCAAGATGAATGGCGCGGTCGGCAATTTCAACGCCCACCTGTCGGCCTACCCGGATTTCGACTGGCAGGCATTCGCGAAAAACGTGATTGAAAACGATCTCGGCCTGACGTGGAATCCGTACACGATCCAGATCGAGCCGCACGACTACATGGCCGAACTGTTCGACGCCATTGCGCGCGCGAACACGATCCTGATCGACCTCGACCGCGACCTGTGGGGCTACATCTCGCTCGGTTACTACAAGCAGCGAACCAAAGCCGGTGAAATCGGTTCCAGCACGATGCCGCACAAGGTGAACCCAATCGACTTCGAAAATTCCGAAGGCAACCTCGGCATGGCGAACGCGGTGCTGAAACACATGGCGGAAAAACTGCCGATCTCGCGCTGGCAGCGCGACCTGACCGATTCGACCGTGCTCAGGAACATTGGCGTCGGCTTCGGCTACGCGGTGCTGGCATACGACAGCACACTGCGCGGCCTGAACAAGCTGGAAGCGAACCCGGAAAAGCTGGCGGAAGATCTCGATTCGTCGTGGGAAGTGCTGGCCGAGCCGGTGCAGACGGTGATGCGCCGCTATGGCATCGAAAACCCGTACGAACAACTGAAGGCGCTGACGCGCGGCAAGGGCATCGCCAAGGAAGACCTGCAAGCGTTCATCAAGGGGCTGGCGATCCCGCAGGAAGCGAAGGATCGGCTGCTGGCGATGACGCCGGCGTCGTACACCGGCATCGCAACCAGGCTGGCAAAGGAAATCTGATCAGGTACGCTGGCGGAAAAACTGCAGCAGCGGTGCCGCACTGCGCACCGCCTGCACCGCCGCCGCGCCATGCCTGAGCATGCCAATCAGGCGCCACGGCCGGATCACCACCGCTGCCAGCACTGCGCCTGCAATCATCATCTTGTGCTCACGCACCGTCTGCAACAAGTCGGCGCCAATGCGCGCCGGCGCGGCTGCGTGCTGTAGCAAATAAGCGTCCGCCAGCAAATCGGCGCGCTGCACCGCGCCGCGCACCAGCAGCACCTTGCGCCGCTGCGCCAGCGTTTCTCTTGCGCTCATGATTCCATCTCCGGACTGCGTTTCGGCCGCAGCATATCGACATCCTTTTCCAGCTCGCTCAGCGTGGCCGACAGGAAGCGCGGCTTGGTGCGCAACGCATTGCGCACGTACAGCGCGATGCCGACAGCAGCGCCACCAAACGCGCCGGTCAGCACCACGATGGCTGCGATGCGGTACGTGTCCCAGAATGCGACGATGATCAGCAATATCAGCAGCAGCGCGGCCACGCTGAAACAGACCAGCGCCACCAGCGACAGCATCAGATAGGAAAAAAGGCGCAGAACTTCTTCTTCGACCTCGACCGCCAGAAGTTCCGCGCGCGTGTGCAGGACGGCGAACATCGTGCCCGCCATCCGCCGGATGATTTCAAACATCGATTTACTTGCGCGAGATCAGGAAGCCCAGAATCACGCCCAACGCCGCGCCGAAACCAACTGCCTGCCACGGATGCGCCTTCACGTATTCGTCGGTGGTGGCGGCCGCTTCCTTGACCCTGACCAGTGCCGTTTCCTGCACCCGCGCCAGTTCTTCCTTGGCCGTTTGCAGCGAAGCCTCGATCTTCGCCCGGGCGACCTTGTAGCCCTCGCTCGCCTGTTCGCCGGTATTGGCCAGCAATTCCTCGGTGTCGCGAACAACGATGCGAAGATCAGAAATCAGCTTGTCGCGCGACTGGGCAATTTTTTCCGTTGCGTCCATGATGCAATCCCCTTTGGTCAGGTTAAAAGTACGATCAGTATAGAGCGGCATCAAACCGCATCTGTTGCGCAGCATCAAATACTTGCGGGAACAGAATACCGCTATCGCAGCGCATAGTCCAGCACGACACCGGCAAACACCGCCGCGCCTAGCCAGTTGTTATGCCGGAAAGCGGCGAAACAGCGCATCCGGTCGCGCTCGCGGATCAGGAAATAGTGGTACAGCGCGCAACCGGCAGCGGCCAGCAGGCCGGCGATGAACCCGCCGCGCAAGCCGACCAACCAGCCCGCCGCCAGCAGCAGCGCGAGCGAAATCGCATAGCACGCCATCACCGCCGCCACATCGTAACGGCCGAAAGTCAGCGCCGAGGTGCGGATGCCGATTTTCACGTCATCGTCGCGATCGACCATCGCATATTCGGTATCGTAGGCCAGGGTCCAGAACACGTTCGCTGCCAGCAGCCACCACGCGGCCACAGGCACGGCGCGCTGCACCGCCGCAAACGCCATCGGAATGCCGAAACCGAACGCAATCCCGAGATACGCCTGCGGCAGCGCGAAAAAACGCTTGAAATACGGATAGCTGGCCGCGACGACCAGCGCCACCACCGACAGCAGCCACACCAGCCTATTCAGCGGCAAAATCAGCACGAAGGAGGCCAGCGCCAGTGCCGCCGCCACCGCCAGCGCTTCCCACGGTGCGATCAGGCCGGCGGTCAGCGGCCGTTCGGCGGTGCGCTTCACATGGCGGTCGAAATCGCGGTCGGCGAAATCGTTGATCGCGCACCCGGCCGAGCGCATCAGCACCGTGCCGAGAGTGAAGATCGCCAGCAGCTGCCAGTCCGGCACGCCGCCGGAGGCGATCCACAACGCGACCAGCGTCGGCCACAGCAGCAGCAGGCTGCCGATGGGTTTATCGAGCCGCACCAAGCGAAGGTAGAGATTGAAACGGTTCATGCAAACCAATTGTGTCATTCTGAATAACCATCCATACCCAGAACCCGCTACAACCCGTAGTCAGTCCAGCCCAAACCGGGATAAATGCGCACCAGCACGATGCGCGGGCCATCCATTTTCTTGACCACGATGCTGAACTGCTCGAACTCGATCCGCTGGCCTTCGTGCGGCAATGCTCCCAGGCGCTCCAGCACCAGTCCGCCGACCGAGTTGGTCTGATCATGCTTGATGTCGATCCCCAGCGCCCGTTCCAGCGCGAACAGCGGCAGGCTGGCCTTGCCCATCAGCGAACCATCGTCGAGCCTGATCCAGTCGTTGCTGGCCTGACGAAATTCGTCGCGAATGCCGCCCACCAGCGCTTCAAGCAGATTGTCCAGTGTCACAAATCCTATCGGGCGTTCACCGTCGAAGGCCACCACCGCAAAATGCGGCGCGCCCTGCTGGAAGCGGCGGAACAGTTCGGTCGCCGACATGCTGGGCGAAACAACCAGTATCGGCCGCGCCAGCGGCAGCAAACTTTGCATCGGTGTATTGCGCTGGTGGGCGAAAAACAGATCCTTGATATGAACAATGCCGACCGCGTGCCCGTCGGCATCAAGCAACGGGAAGCGGCTGTACTGATTCTGCACGATGCGCTCAAGGTTGGCTTCAACCGATGCCTGCACCGACAGGGTGACCGCTTCCTTGAACGGCCGCATCAGATCGCCAACTTCGAGATCGCGGAAATCCAGCGCCAGCGCCAGCACGCGCCATTCGTCGGCAGTAAAATCGCTGTCAGCGCGCGAACTGCGCAGGATCAGCTTCAGTTCCTCGGCCGAGTATTGGGTATCGTGTTTGGAAGCACCGTCCAGGCTGAGCCAGCGCAGCACCAGATTCGAACTGTGATTCAGCGTCCATATGGCCGGAAACATCAGCCAGTAAAAACCGTACAGCATCGGCGCCGTCAGCAGCCCCATCTTTTCCGACTGCCGTATCGCCAGCGATTTCGGCGCCAGTTCGCCCACCACGATGTGCAAAAACGAGATCAGGAAGAACGCGAAGGCAAACGCAATCCCCTCCACCACTTCCCGTTGCAGGATGCCCAGCGAAGCCAGCGGCAGCTCGATCAACCGCGCAAAGGCAGGCTCGCCTATCCAGCCCAATCCGAGCGAGGCCAGCGTGATGCCGAGCTGACAGCCGGACAGATACGCGTCCAGTTCCTTGTGCACCTTGAGCAGCATGCGGCCACGCCAGCCGTGGCTTTTGGCAAACGCTTTCAGGCGGGTGGGGCGAATCTTGACCAGGCTGAATTCGGCTGCAACGAAAAAACCGTTGAGCAAAACCAGCAACAGGGCAACAACAACGAAAATCACGCTCAGCATGAGTTGGGATGACGATATGAATGGCGACAGTTAGCTCTACGATACCTGATCCGCGCCAAACTGCGAAATGCATCCGGCATGACCGATACCGCCAGACGCCGTTTTCAGGCTAAAAATATACTGGGGCCAGTATTTTGAAACAACCAAGAAAGTTGAGGCCCAGCGGTATGGTTTTGGCCAATACCCCCCATTTCAACACAAAACGCCGCTCACACCCTCAGGAAATCCTCGCGCCCGCCAAGCCAGCGCGCCAGATGCGCGTCGATGATCGCGGCCGTCTGCGGCGTGTTTCGCGCCAGCAGTTCGTCCGCCAACTCGCTCGCCCGCTCCACCAGCGCCTGATCGGTTTCCAGATCGGCGAAGCGCAGCATCGGCACTCCGGACTGGCGCGCGCCGAGGAATTCGCCCGGGCCGCGGATTTCCAGATCGCGCCGCGCGATTGCGAAACCGTCGGCGGTTTCGCGCATCGATTTCAACCGCTGTTTGGCCGTGTCGCCGAGCGGGCTCTGGTACATCAGCAGGCAAACGCTGGCCGCCGCTCCGCGCCCGACCCGGCCGCGCAGCTGGTGCAGTTGCGACAGGCCGAAGCGTTCCGCGTGTTCGATCACCATCAGCGACGCATTCGGCACGTCGACCCCGACTTCGATCACCGTGGTCGCCACCAGCAACTGCATTTCGCCGCTGGCAAATGCCGCCATCACCGCCTGCTTGTCCGCCGTCTTCAGCCGCCCGTGCACCAGGCCGACGTTCAGGTCAGGCAAGGCTTCGCTCAGCAATGCGTGCGCATCGGTCGCGGCCTGCAATTGCAGCGCTTCCGACTCTTCGATCAGCGGACAGACCCAGTACGCCTGCCGCCCCTCGTGCGCCGCCGCGTGAATGCGCGCTATCACTTCGTCGCGCCGCTGCGAGTCGATCAGCCGCGTGACCACCGGCGTGCGCCCCGGCGGCAATTCATCGATCACCGACACATCCAGATCGGCGTAATACGTCATCGCCAGCGTGCGCGGTATCGGGGTCGCGCTCATCATCAACTGGTGCGGCACGGCCGCAGCCGCGCCCTTGTTGCGCAGCGACAGCCGCTGGCCGACGCCGAAGCGGTGCTGCTCGTCCACGATCACCAGCCCGAGCCGGGCGAACTGCACCTCGTCCTGAATCAGCGCATGGGTGCCGATCACCAGTTGCGCCGCGCCGGATTCGATCTGCGCCAGCGCGGCCGTCTTTTCCTTTTTTTTCTGGCTGCCGACCAGCCACGCCACCGTTACCCCCAGCGGCGCCAGCCAGGCCGCAATGCGATGGAAATGCTGCTCGGCCAGAATCTCGGTCGGCGCCATCAGCGCCGCCTGATGGCCGCTGTCGATCGCCTGCGCCGCCGCCAGCGCGGCCACAATCGTCTTGCCGCTGCCGACATCGCCCTGCAACAGCCGCTGCATCGGGAACGGTGCCGCCAGGCTGGCGCCGATCTCGGCCAGCACCCGCTGCTGCGCGCCGGTGAGCGCAAACGGCAGGCTGTGGCGGAACGCATCCGACAGCGCGCCCACCACCGGCAGACGCGGCGCCTGCTGCGTGCGCCGCGCCGCCTGCGCGCGTTTCATCGACAATTGCTGCGCCAGCAGTTCATCGAACTTCATCCGCTGCCAAGCCGGATGGGAACGCTCAGCCAGCGCCTCATGCGAAACATCTGGCGGCGGATGGTGCAGCAATTTCACCGACAGATCGAACGGCGGCAGTTTCAGCTTCGCCAGCAGCGCCGGCGGCAGAGTGTCGGCCAGATCGGCCCGTTTGAGCGCATTGCCGACCGCGCCACGCAGCACCGCCTGCGACAAGCCTTCGCCGGACGGATACACCGGCGTCAGCGTATCCGGCAATGGCGTTTCCGCGTTCACCATCTTGTAGCCCGGGTGTACCATCTCCGTGCCGAAAAAACCGTGCCGCACTTCGCCGCGCGCCCGCACGCGGCGGCCGGGTTCGAACTGCTTGACCTGACTGCCGTAGAAATTCAGAAAGCGCAATGTCATCTGACCGCTGCCGTCAGCGATCGTCACCACCAGTTGCCGTCGCGGCCGGTACTGGATTTCGGCCGACGCCACCTCGCCTTCGACCTGCGCACTGTCACCAGCGTGAAAACCGGCGTCGCGGATAGCCACCAGCGTGGTCTCGTCCTCGTAACGCAACGGCAGATGCAGCACCAAATCGGTATCGGTGCGCAATCCCAGACGTTCGAGTTTGCTGGCGGTGGTTTTCGGTTTCTTTTCCGGCATCGCAGGCGGCGGTTTTGCCAATCATCAAACCGCCAGTATACGGAATTGCATTTGCGCCAAGATGAAAGTAAGCTGGAATTTTTCCGCCAACCATTGCGACCATGCCCCTGCCGCGTCTTTCAGGCATCCTGCTGCACCCGACTTCGCTGCCAGGTCCGCACGGCTGCGGCGACATGGGTGCATCCGCCTACCACTTCATCGACTGGCTGGTGCTGGCCAAACAATCGCTGTGGCAGGTGCTACCGCTGTGTGAAATCGGCATCGGCAACTCGCCCTACATGAGTCCGTCGGCCTTTGCCGGCAACGTGTTCCTGATCGATTTGGTGCAATTGCGCGACGCCGGCTGGCTGGATGATGCCGATCTGGCGACCGAATATGGCTTCGATCCCGGGCGGGTGAATTTCGCCGCGATGATTCCGTTTCGCATCGCACGATTACGCAAGGCGGCAGCACGTTTTTTTGACAGTGCAGACGATGAAAAGGCACAGGCCGAATTTGCCGCATTTTGTGCCGACGAAAACACCTGGCTCGACGATTACGCGCTGTTCATGGCGCTGGAAAGCGCGCACGGCGATGACACGCCATGGCAAAACTGGCCGCGGGCGCTGGCAATGCGCGAACCGCAAGCACTGCTTGATGCGTCCGCGATCCATGCAAACGATATCGCGTTCTGGAAATTCTGCCAGTGGCAATTCTTCACCCAATGGGCGCGGCTGAAGGCGTATGCGAATGCGCGCGGCGTCGAGATCGTCGGCGACGTGCCGATTTTCGTCGCGCTGCAAAGCGCCGACGTCTGGGCGCACCGCGAACTGTTCGATCTCGATGCCAGCGGCGATCCGCTGGCGGTCGCCGGGGTGCCACCCGACAAGTTCAGCCACACCGGCCAGCACTGGGGCAATCCGCTGTACCGCTGGCCGGCACATGCAGCCGACGGCTACCAATGGTGGATAGCACGGATGCGGCGAATGCATGAATTGTTCGATTTGGTGCGGATTGATCATTTCCGCGGCTTCGAATCGTACTGGGAAATCCCGTCCGGCGCGCAATCGCCGCTCGAGGGTCGCTGGCGCCCCGGCCCGAAATCGGCGCTGTTTGACGCGATGCGGCGCGAATTCGGCCAATTGCGCGTGATCGCCGAAGACCTCGGCTTGATCACGGCCGAAGTCAACCTGCTGCGAAAACATCAGGGCTTCCCCGGCATGCGCATCCTGCAGTTCGCATTCGACTTCACATCAACCGGCCCGTACCTGCCGCACAATTATCGCTCGGACACCGTGGTCTATACCGGCACGCACGACAACGACACCACGCGCGGCTGGTGGACCTCGCTGTCCGAATACGAGCGCGACTACGCGCGCCGCTACCTGAGCGTGAACGGCGACTGGATACACTGGGATCTGATCCGCGTCGCATCAAGCTCTGTCGCTGCGTTCGCCATCTTTCCGCTGCAGGATGTGCTCGGGCTGGATTCGGCGCACCGGATGAACCGTCCGGGCGAAATCACAGGTTCGTGGGAATGGCGCTTCCAGTGGAGCCAGTTCGAGCACTGGTATGCCGAACGGCTGGCTGAATTGACGCAGCTTTATGGCCGCATCCGCGGCCTGAAGCGGCCTGAGCTGCCGCATGAAGAAAGTTCCGCCACAAACGCGTAAAATGGCGGGTTTGGCTGATTCTGCGCCACACACCGGCGCATTCCCGATGTATTCCCTGTCTGATTTCGATTTCAACCTGCCGCCCGAACTAATCGCGCAATTGCCGCTGCCGGATCGCAGCGCCTCGCAACTGCTGCATGTCGACGACAACAAGCTGATCGACCGCAGCTTCACCGACATCATCGAACTGCTGCAACCCGGCGACCTGCTGGTGTTCAACGACACGCGCGTGCTGAAGGCGCGGCTATTCGGCGAAAAGGCGACCGGCGGCAAGGTCGAAGTGCTGATCGAGCGGGTGCAGGACGAGCACACCGTGATCGCGCAGGTGCGGGCATCGAAATCGCCGCGCCCGGGCAGCACGCTGCGGCTGGCCGATGCGTTCGAGGTCACGGTGGGCGAACGCGCGGGCGAATTCTTTACCCTGACCTTTCCGGGCAAGGTGCTGGATTTGCTCGACCAGTACGGCCGGCTGCCATTGCCGCCATACATCGAACGCGCGGCCGACCAGTTCGATGATGCGCGTTACCAAACCGTATATGCGAAGGAACCGGGCGCGGTGGCGGCGCCGACCGCCGGGCTGCATTTCGACCACGCGCTACTGCAAAAACTGCGCGACAAGGGCGTGCGAATGGCTACCGTCACGCTGCATGTCGGCGCCGGCACGTTCCAGCCGGTGCGCAGCGAAAACCTGGCGGAACATGTCATGCACCGCGAGTGGTACACGATTTCGCCGGAAACGGTCGAGGCGGTGCGGGCAGCGCAAGCGGCCGGGCGCGACGTGGTCGCGGTTGGCACCACCAGCCTGCGCGCGCTGGAATCGGCATCGCAGGATGGCACATTGCAAGCCGGCAGCCGCGATACCGCGCTGTTCATCACGCCGGGCTACCATTTCAACACCGTCACCCGCCTGATCACCAACTTTCATTTGCCGAAATCAACGCTGCTGATGCTGGTATCCGCGTTTGCCGGTTACGATACGATCCGTGCCGCGTATGCGCATGCGATTGCCGAGTACTACCGCTTCTTCAGTTACGGCGATGCGATGCTGCTGACGAAAAGCAGAACATGAGCCACCATGCCTGCACTTTGAACCGGCGGGCGCATTCTGTCATTCCAGCACAAGCTGGAATCCAGCGTCGTGCGTGCGTCAAGGCAACCCCACTGGCCCCAGCCTGCGCTGGGGCGACCGATTTCTCTTTGTATGCTTCGCCATCACCGGATGACCATGCTTGAATTTGAATTATTGAACACCGACGGCCTCGCACGGCGAGGCCGAATGAAACTGAACCACGGCATCGTGGAAACGCCGATCTTCATGCCGGTCGGCACCTACGGCTCGGTCAAGGCGATGTCGCCACAGGAGTTGCACGACATTGACGCGCACATCATCCTCGGCAACACGTTCCACCTGTGGCTGCGTCCGGGGCTGGAAATCGTCAGCAAGTTTGGCGGCCTGCACCGTTTCATGGGCTGGGACAAGCCGATCCTGACTGATTCCGGCGGCTTCCAGGTGTTTTCGCTCGGCGCGATGCGCAAGATCAGCGAGGAAGGCGTGCGCTTCGCATCACCGATCAATGGTGACAAGCTGTTCCTGTCGCCGGAAGTATCGATGCAAATCCAGCGCGTGCTGAATGCCGATATCGTGATGCAGTTCGACGAATGCACGCCATACAAGATCAACGACCGGCCGGCGACCAAGGATGAAGCGGCGAAGTCGATGCAACTGTCGCTGCGCTGGGCCAGGCGGTCGCTGGATGAATTCAACCGCGAGCAAAATCCGAACGCGCTGTTCGGCATCGTGCAGGGCGGGATGTTCGAGGATTTGCGCGACGAATCGCTGGCCGGGCTGAACGAACTCGGCTTTCATGGCATCGCCATCGGCGGGCTGTCGGTGGGCGAGCCGAAGGAAGAAATGCGGCGCATCCTGTCGCACACCGGCCCGCGACTGCCGGCGCACAAGCCGCATTACCTGATGGGCGTGGGCACGCCGGAAGATCTGGTCGAAGGCGTCGCCAACGGCATCGACATGTTCGACTGCGTGATGCCGACCCGGAATGCCAGGAATGGCTGGCTGTTCACCCGCTTTGGCGACGTGCGCATCCGCAATGCGCGCTACCGCGACGACGAGCAGCCGCTGGATGAAAGCTGCAACTGCTATACCTGTCGCAACTTTTCGCGCGCCTATCTGCACCACCTGGATCGCACCGGCGAAATGCTCGGGCCGCGGCTGAACACGATCCATAACCTGCACTACTACCTGGAGCTGATGCGCGAGATGCGCGCCGCGATCGAGGCCGGCCGCTTTGCCGCCTTCGTGGCCCAGTTCAAGGCCGACCGGCAACGCGGCGTGTAGTGGATTTTGGCGGGGTATATAACCAAACTACCCTGCCGGGCCGCATATTTGCTGGCCTTCTGAAAATACCCCACCCAGTATATTTTTGCCTTGATTTCACCCCAATTTTGCTTCGGGGCAGACTTGCAAATACGGAAAATCGTCATCCGCAGGTGCTAGAATGGCGGATTTGATGGATCGGCCTCCCGCCGGTCGGATTTGAACGCGCGAACGCCACGCGCATTGGAGGTTTTATGAGTGAAGGCGGCTTCAATATTGCCGAATACTGGCCATTTATCCTGATGCTGGTGATGCTGTATCTCCTGATCATCAGGCCGCAGCAAAAACGCCAGAAGGAACAGATGCAGATGCATGCCGGGCTGTCGGTCGGCGATGAAGTGGCGACTTCCAGCGGCATTCTCGGCCGCGTGGCGGCCATTGCCGACAACATTGTCACGCTGGAAATCGCACCGGAAATCAACATCAAGGTGCAAAGGGCCGCCGTCACCACGCTGCTACCGAAGGGAACGCTGGACAATCCGGAATCGCTGCCCCCGCCCCCTCCGTCGTGCTGCGCCTAACAACTGGCTGAATCATCATGAATCGCTATCCTCTCTGGAAATACATCCTGATCCTGGTTGCGCTGACCTTCGGCGCGATTTATACCGCGCCCAACTTCTTCGGTGAATCGCCGGCAGTGCAGGTCAGCAGCGCGAAATCGACGCTGAAGGTCGATTCGAGTCTGGTGGCAAAAGTCGAAGCAGCGCTGCAAAAGGAAAACATCAAGTCCGACAGCATCTATTTCGAGATGAGCGGCACGCACGGCACTGTGCGCGCGCGCTTCGCCGACCCGGATACGCAGTTCAAGGCCAAGGCGCTGCTGGAAAGGGAATTGAATGCCGACCCGAACGACCCATCGTACATGGTCGCGTTCAACCTGCTGTCGAACACGCCGCACTGGCTGCAGAGCATGCATGCGCTGCCGATGTATCTCGGCCTCGATTTGCGCGGCGGCGTGCACTTCCTGATGCAGGTCGATCTCAAGGCGGTGATGGACAAGCGCCTGCAAGGCATGCAGGCAGCCGCGCGCGGCCAGTTGCGTGACAAGAACGTGCGCCATGCCGGCATCAGCCGCAGCGGCGATGCCATCGACATCAAGTTTGCCGATGCCGACACGCGCGCCAAGGCGAAGGATGTGCTGACCGCGCAAATGCCGGATGCGCAATTCACCGAAGCGGCCGATGGCTCGAACTTCAAGCTGGTGATGAAACTCAAGCCGGAAGCGCTGAAGGAAACGCGCGACAACGGCGTCAAGCAAAACATATCCACCCTGTCCAAGCGCGTGAATGAACTCGGCGTGGCCGAACCTGTGATCCAGCAGCAGGGCGCGGACCGGATCGTAGTGCAATTGCCGGGCGTGCAGGACGTTTCGCGCGCGAAGGACATCATCGGCCGCACCGCGACGCTGGAAGTGCGGATGACCGATGAAACCGTGACCCGCGGCATGGAAGAAACCTCGGCCGTGCCGTTCGGCTCCGAACTGTTCAAATCCGGCAAGGGCGCGCCGGTGGTGCTGGTGAAGGAACCGATCATCACCGGTGATTACATCGCCAACGCCTCGGCCAGCTTCGACCAGAACCAGCAGCCGTCGGTCAGCATCGACCTGAACGGCGACGGCGGCCGCAAGATGCGCCAGGCGACACGCGACAAGATCGGCAAGCTGATGGCGATCGTGCTGTTCGAAAAAGGCAAGGGTGAAGTGCTGACGGTGGCCACGATCCGCGACGAACTCGGTTCACGCTTCCAGATCACCGGCATGGGCACGTCCGAAGCGGCGAACGACCTCGCGCTGCTGCTGCGCGCCGGTTCGCTGGCCGCGCCGATGGAAATCATCGAGGAACGCACCATCGGCCCGCAACTCGGCGCCGACAACGTGACCAAGGGCTTCAACTCGACCCTGTACGGCTTCGCCGCGGTGTCGGTGTTCATGGTTTTCTATTACATGATGTTCGGCCTGTTCAGCGTGCTGGCGCTGTCGATGAACGTGCTGTTGCTGGTCGCGATCCTGTCGCTGATGCAGGCGACGCTGACGTTGCCGGGCATGGCGGCGATTGCGCTCGCGCTCGGCATGGCAATCGACTCCAACGTGCTGATCAACGAGCGCGTGCGCGAGGAATTGCGCGCAGGACAATCGCCGCAGGTGGCGATTTCGCTCGGTTTCGAACATGCGTGGGCAACGATTCTCGACTCGAACGTGACCACACTGATCGTCGGCCTGGCGCTGCTGATTTTCGGCTCTGGCCCGGTGCGCGGCTTCGCGGTGGTGCACGTGCTCGGCATCCTGACCTCGATGTTCTCGGCTGTGTTCGTTTCGCGCGGCGTGGTCAACTTCTGGTATGGCCGCAAGAAAAAGCTGGCGTCGGTGTCGATTGGCCAAGTATGGAAGCCGGGCGAATAAGCCCGGCCCATCTATTCATTCAGTAACGGATAACAGGATTCATCATGGAATTCTTCCGCATCAAAAAAGACATTCCCTTCATGCGCCATGCGCTGATTCTCAATCTGGTGTCGGCCATCACTTTCGTCGCTGCCGTGTTCTTTCTGTGGCACAAGGGGCTGCACCTGTCGGTCGAGTTCACCGGCGGCACGGTGATGGAAGTCACCTACCAGAAGGCAGCAGATATCCAGAACATCCGCCAGACGATCGAAGGGCTGGGCATCGTCGATACCCAGGTGCAGAATTTCGGCAAGGCGCAGGACGTGCTGATTCAAATGCCGCCGATCAAGGGCATGACTGCCGCGCAGCAAAGCGAAAAGGTGATGACGGCCTTGCAGGCGAAGGACCCGGAAGCGAAGCTGCGTCGGGTTGAATTCGTCGGCCCGCAGGTCGGGGACGAGCTGGCGCACGACGGCCTGATGGCGCTGGGCATGGTGGTCTTCGGCGTCGCGATCTACCTCGCGTTCCGCTTCGAATGGAAATACGCGGTCGCGGCCATCATCGCCAACCTGCACGACGTGGTGATCATCCTCGGCTTCTTCGCCTTCTTCCAGTGGGAGTTCTCGCTCTCGGTGCTGGCGGCGGTGCTGGCGGTACTCGGCTACTCGGTCAACGAATCGGTGATCATTTTCGATCGCGTGCGTGAAAACTTCCGCCGCCTGCGCGGCGCCGAAGTGCAGCATGTGCTCGATCACGCCATCACCAGCACGATTTCGCGCACCGTCATCACCCACGCCTGCACGCAGTTGATGGTGCTGGCGATGCTGTTCTTCGGCGGCCCGACACTGCACTATTTCGCCATCGCGCTGACTATCGGCATCCTGTTCGGCATCTATTCGTCCGTATTCGTCGCCGCCGCCATCGCGATGTGGCTCGGCATCAAGCGCGAGGATTTGATCAAGCACACCGGCAACAAGGGCAAGGCGGAAGCCGACGGCGCTGTTGTCTGATTCCAGCAATTTCGGAGATTCACTATGTATCAACACATCAAGGTGCCGGCAAACGGCCAGAAAATCACGGTCAACCGGGACGGCACGCTGAACGTGCCGGCTCACCCAATCATCCCGTTCATCGAAGGGGACGGCATCGGCGTCGATGTAACGCCGGTGATGAAGAAGGTGATCGACGCCGCGGTGGCGAAAGCCTACGGCGGCCAGCGCCAGATCGAATGGATGGAAATCTATGCCGGCGAAAAAGCGACCCGCACTTACGAGCCGGACACCTGGCTGCCGGATGAAACGCTGCAGGCGATGAAGGAATTCGTGATCTCGATCAAGGGCCCGCTGACCACACCGATCAGCGGCGGCATCCGCTCGCTGAACGTGGCCATGCGGCAAAAGCTCGACCTGTACGTCTGCCTGCGCCCGGTGCGCTATTTCAAGGGCGTGCCTTCGCCACTGAAGCACCCGGAAAAGACCGACATGGTGATCTTCCGCGAAAACACCGAAGACATTTACGCTGGCATCGAATGGGCGGAAGGTTCCGAGGACGCGAAGAAAGTGATCAAATTCCTGCAGGATGAAATGGGCGTGAACCAGATCCGCTTCCCGGAAACTTCCAGCATCGGCATCAAACCGGTATCCGAGGAAGGCTCGGAGCGCCTGATCAAGAAAGCGATCCAGTACGCGATCGACAACGACCTGCCGTCGGTAACGCTGGTGCACAAGGGCAACATCATGAAGTTCACCGAGGGCGGCTTCCGCGACTGGGGCTACACGCTGGCCAAGACCGAATTCGGCGGCGAAGTGATCGGCAAGGGTCCGTGGTGCAAGGTCAAAAACCCGAATACCGGCAAGGACATCATCATCAAGGACGTGATCGCCGACGCGTTCCTGCAGGAAATCCTGCTGCGGCCGGAGGAATTCAGCGTGGTCGCCACGCTGAACCTTAACGGCGACTACATTTCCGACGCGCTGGCGGCGCAGGTCGGCGGCATCGGCATTGCGCCGGGCGCGAACATTTCGGACTCGACCGCGATCTTCGAAGCCACGCACGGCACCGCGCCAACGCTGGCCGGCAAGAACGTGGTCAACCCCGGTTCCGTCATCCTGTCGGCTGAAATGATGCTGCGCCACATGGGCTGGACTGAAGCAGCCGATGTCGTTATCGACGCGATGCAGAAAGCGATTGCGACCCGGAAAGTGACCAACGACTTCGCCCGCCTGATGGATGACGCAACCGAAATCAGCACGTCCGAATTCGGCGACGTGATGATCGCGCAGATGTAATCAACATCCCTACCCGTCTCTGGCGTCCTGCCGGAGACGGGAAATATACTACCACCAGTATTTCAATACCACGTCAAATCTTCTGGCCGACCCCATAGTTTTAGGCACCTACCCTACAAATTTTGCTGATTCTCAGGCTGAACCGCCTGTACCGGAAATCGCCGCAGTGCCTGCGGCGAACCAGCAGATCATTTGCTTTCCTTCAAACCTATGGCTCATTGGCCATGATAACTTGCCACACCGACAAGTTGAGCAAGGCAAGCAGATGAAACTGGGCAAGCTATGGAATCCGAAAAACGACATTACCGGCACCGGGGATCGCTCTGATATTGCCTCGACACGCGCCGCGGCGGTGCCGTCACCGCCGCAGGTCGATGTCGACGCATTATTCCGGACATGGCTGTTCAATGACATCACCGATGGCAAACCGGCCAATTCCACTGCCGAACATGGCGTGCTGCATACACTCGACCGACTAGTCAGCTCCATGCATTTCGGCAGCCATCTGGTGCCGCGTCAACCGAACGTATTGCCGCAACTGATCGTTACACTGCACGACCAGCAGGCATCGACCGCGCAACTAGCCGCGCAAATCAGCCAGGATGCATCGCTGATAGCCGAAACCATCCGTGACGCAAACAGCCCGGCGTATCACCCTACATCCCGCATCACCAGCCTAGACAAGGCCATCATGGTGCTAGGAAACAAAGGCTTGCGCATGACCGTGGCAAAAGCTTTTCTGCGGCCCATCATCGATACCCGCTCCGGCCCGCTGGCGCGGCGCGCATCGCCGCTGCTTTGGGAGCAATCCGAGCAATGCGCGATCGCCTGCTGCATGTTGGCTGGCGCACACCGCGTGGATCCGTTCGACGCCTTCCTTACCGGCCTGCTGAAAAACCTGGGCATAACCATCGTGCTGCGCGTCATCGACCAGTTCGTGCATGATAGCCAAGCGGTCTATTCCGAAGCCTTCTGCCACAAGGCCGAAGGCATGGGGCTGAAACTGTCGGCCAATATCGCGGCCCTCTGGCAAATGCAGGCCACCATCAGCAGTGCGCTGTTGGATGCCAACCCCACGGAAGCCGCCAACCAGTCGGCGCTAGGCATGACGGTGCAAACCAGCGACCGCCTGAGCAAGCTGGCGCTGCTGATCCGGCATCACCGCATCAACGAGGCGGCTATCGACGGATGTGGCCTGTCAGAAGCAGAATGGCATTACTGCCAAAAACTGGTTGCGGCCGAAAAACCGGCATCATGATAATGGCAGCAGCCTAACCCTTTACGTCAGACAAATAGCTCTCACTCAGGTCCGTTCGATATCCAGCCCAATCCCGGCCCTTCAGCACAAAAGCGACCAAGTAAAGGAAAAGGACGCCGTGGCGTCCTTTTTCGGTTGAACCTTGGGTGAAAAGCTTACGGCGCGAACGAAGAACCGCAGCCGCAGGTATTGCTGACGTTCGGATTGCGGATCACGAATTGCGAACCGTTCAGGTCTTCCTTGTAGTCGATTTCGGCGCCGACCAGATACTGATAGCTCATCGCATCGATCAGCAGTTGCACGCCGTTCTTGACCATGCTTGTGTCGTCTTCATTCACCGTTTCATCAAACGTGAAACCGTACTGAAAACCGGAGCAGCCGCCGCCCTGCACGAACACCCGCAGCTTCAGTTCGGGATTGCCTTCTTCGGCGATGAGTTCCGCCACCTTGTTGGCCGCGCTGTCGGTGAAATTGATCGGGGCGGGCGTTTCGATTACTGCGCTCATGATGTACTCCTGTCAAAAAACGGATGAGGCATTATAGACCCGTTGCCAAAATCATGCCTTGGCCATCGCCAGCTGCAAAACCGGCTCGTTCTGACTCTCATGCGACAGATGGCCGGAGATCAGCGCGCCGGCATGCATTTCCAGTTGCTTGTAATTCACGTCGCCGTTGATGCGAGCCTTCGGTTGCATTTCGAGCAGCTCGGTCGAATATACCGTACCGTTGATTTCGCCATTCGTGACCAGATGCGCAACTTTCACTTCGCCGTCAATCTTGGCCTTTTCCGAAATCACCAGCAGGCTGCACTGGCCTTCGTCTGCTATCACGTTGCCCTTGACCTCACCGTCGATGCGCATGCCGCCAGTGAAAAACACGTCGCCGTTGATGCGGGTAGTCGCGCCAATCAGGGTATCGATTGAATTCTTGGGTTTACGACTGAACATCACTTCCCCCTCGTTTATGCCGCCTGAATACACCAACGGACGCTGCCAACATGCCCGCGCCGTTATGAACTTGCATTATAAACCTGCCGATTTCTGCGCCCGCACCTGGCCGCGTTCCATCACCCGCGCCTCGACACTCTTGGCTACCGCCCCCTCGGGCAACGTCAGCACACCTTCGAGCCGCTGATAATGCCGGAAACCGATTTTGTATTTGTCTGCTTCCGCCGCACGGTCTTTCGGATAAACCAGGCTGACGCTTTGCCCGCCCTGTTCGGCGGTAACCACCAGTTGCAGTTCGCCGCTAAAGCGCTGCTTTCCGCTACCGCCCTGCATTACCAGCAGACGAAAGCGCAACTGGTTCGGCGACGCAGACTCCAGTGACAGCCGCTGGATCGTGATGCCTTGCGTGCCGGTATTCGCCGGCAACAGGCTATCAAAATAAGCCAAGTCTTCCTTCAGGCGCGCGTTTTCCGCTTCAAGCGTCTTGACCTGTTCGCTTAACTGGTTTTGCGCCACGCGATCGATCGTTTGCCGATTTTCGGTCGAATCGGCCGACTTCGCCAACTGGTCGCGCTCCGCCTTGAGTTGCGCAATCTGCGCCCGCAAATCGCTGTCTTCCGCATTGCCCGCCAAGCCACGTCCGAGGTCATAGATCCACAGCGCCAGCACACCTGCCAGCACCAGCGACAACAGCCACACCCCCAGACGCAACGGCATCGGAAGCTGGCTCTTGACGGTCATCGTCGGCGACGAGATCGATAATTTTCGCAACCAGAGTCTGCGTTTCACTTGGCTAGTCCTGCGCAATCAGGGAATGACTGGAATATGCTGCAATCCGGCGGTTTCGTCCAGCCCGAACATCAGGTTCATGCATTGTACGCCCTGCCCGGCCGCGCCTTTGACCAGATTGTCCTCGACCACCAGGATCACCAGCGTGTCGCCACCGCCCGGGCGATGTACCGCGATGCGCAGGTAGTTCGACGCGCGCACGCTGCGTGTTTCCGGATGGCTGCCGGCCGGCATCACGTCCACGAACGCGGCATCGCGATAATGGCTTTCGTACAGCGCCTGGAAATCGGTGTTGCGCGCCTCAGGCAGGATGGTCGCGTACAAGGTCGTATGGATACCGCGAATCATCGGCAGCAGGTGCGGCACAAAGGTCAGCCCGACCTTGCGCCCGCCGCTCAACACTTCCAGCCCCTGCACGATTTCCGGCAAGTGCCTGTGTCCCGGCACCGCATAGGCGTGGAAGTTGTCACCGGCCTCGGCCAGCAGCGTGCCAACTGCAGCATTCCTGCCGGCGCCGGATGCGCCGGATTTCGAATCGGAAATCAGCGCCGCCTCATTCACCAGCGGCTTGCCCTGCGTCAGCAGCGGTGCCAGCCCGAGCTGAACCGAAGTCGGATAGCAGCCGGGCAAACCGATCACGCGCGCGTCCTTGATCGCATCGCGGTTCACTTCCGCCAGGCCATAGACTGCTTCAGACAGGATATCGGGGCAGGAATGCGGCATGCCGTACCATTGCTCGAATACTGCCGTATCCTTCAAGCGGAAATCCGCCGCCAGGTCGATGATCTTCACTCCGGCCGCCAGCAGTTCACGCGCCTGGGACATTGCCACACCATGCGGGGTTGCGAAAAACACCACGTCGCATTCCGCCAGATTCGCCTTTTCCGGCGCCGAAAACGCCAGCGGCACGCGCTTGCGCAGCGACGGGAACATGTCCGCCACCGGCATGCCGTCTTCCTTGCGCGACGTGATCGATGTGAGCTGCACCTGCGGATGGGCGGCCAGCAGACGCAGAAGTTCCACCCCGGTGTAACCCGTACCACCAACAATACCGACCTTGATCATGCTTTACCTCGCCAATAGCCCGACATTCATTTTGAACCGCATTGTAATGGCATTGCGCCGGCTTGTGAAATGCAAAAAGCCGCCGGGAACCCCCAGCGGCTTCTGTTGCTTGCGCAAATGCCCTGCTGCCACGGCAGCAGGATCCACGAAGGATTAACGCTTCGAGAACTGCTTTGCGCGACGTGCTTTGCGCAGGCCGACTTTTTTCCGTTCGACTTCACGCGCATCGCGGCTGACAAAGCCCGCTTTCGACAGCACCGGCTTCAGTGCTGCATCGTAGTCGATCAGCGCACGGGTGATGCCGTGACGAACCGCGCCTGCCTGGCCGGATTCGCCGCCACCGTTGACGTTGACCTTGATGTCGAAACGCTCGGCATTGTCGGTCAGCACCAGCGGCTGACGGATAACCATCAGGCCGGTTTCACGCGAGAAGTACTCGCTGGCCGGTTTGCCGTTGACAACGATGTTGCCGCTGCCTGCCTTGATGAACACACGCGCCACTGCACTCTTGCGACGGCCGGTTCCGTAATTGTAGTTACCGATCATGTCTGCTCCTTACAGTTCGAGTACCTTGGGTTGCTGCGCAGTATGCGGGTGCGTGGCTTCGCCATACACTTTCAGCTTCTTGATCATCGCGTAGCCAAGCGGGCCTTTCGGCAGCATGCCTTTGACCGCTTTTTCCAGCGCACGGCCGGGGAAACGCTGCTGAATCTTTTCGAAGTTGGTTTCCTTGATGCCGCCCGGATATCCGGTGTGGCGATAGTACTTCTTGTTCAGGTTCTTGGTACCGGTCACGCGCAGCTTGCCTGCGTTGACGACGATGATGTAATCGCCGGTATCGACGTGCGGAGTGAACTCGGGTTTGTGCTTGCCGCGCAGTCGGCGTGCCACTTCGCTGGCGACACGGCCGAGGACTTTGTCCGTCGCGTCAATCACGAACCAGTCGCGCTGGACTTCATGTCCCTTGGCGGAAAAGGTTTTCATGTTTGACATCCTTAAAATGAATACGCCCTGATGGCGGTTCCGCAGCGCATTTTCTGCGGACGCGACCTTGTTATATTTTCCCGGGCGGAAGGGAAGCTTGTAATTATAGTCTTTTCAACGACTTGGCGTCAAATAATGCTTGGCGGGAAATAAAAAACCCGAAACGCAGGTTCCGGGTTTCAAACCACATCAGGCAAGATGGGGGAGTAGTCAAACGCGGCAATGCGGCGCACTGGCAATTGACAAGGGAAGTATAACATGATTGATTTTTTGGCACCGCCCGCACAAAAAAACAGCAATTTTTTTGCTTAATGGGGCGCATGCGCGTTGCCCGTGAGCAACAAAACAATCACAACCCCCAGCGCAATCAGCAAAACCTGCGGCACCGTTTCGCGCACCGTGGCACGCCGCTGCATCTGCGGCATCAGGTCGCTGACCGCAATGTAGATGAAGCCGGACGAGGCCAGCACCAGCGCATACGGAATCATGCCGTCTGCATTTGCCAGCGCGAAATAGCCGACCAGCCCGCCGGCCACCGCCGCCAGGCTGCTGACCAGATTGTAGAAATAGGCGCGCGCGCGCGAAAAACCGGCATTGAGCAGCACGATGAAGTCGCCGACCTCCTGCGGAATCTCGTGCGCGAAAATCGCCAGGCTGGTCATCAGGCCGATGGTCGGATCAGCCAGGAATGCGGCCGCGATCAGGATGCCGTCGGTGAAATTGTGCATGCCGTCGCCAACCAGAATCAGCCAGCCCGACTTGCCCGCCTCGCGCGCATCGTGCCCGTGATGATGGTGGTGGCCATCATGTTCATGGTGGTGCGAGTGGCGCAGGATCGCCAGCTTTTCCAGCAGGAAGAAGCCGAACAGCCCGGCCAGCAGAGTCATGAACAGATGATGCGCATCGACGTTCGACTCGAACGCTTCCGGCAGCGAATGCAGGAAGGCGGTGGACAGCATGATGCCGACCGACAGGCTGACCATGCGCTCGACCATCTTCGACAGCAGCTTGAATGAAAGCAGGGCCGCCAGCGTGATGCTGGCGGCGCCGGAAATCAGGGCGGCCAGCAAAATATAGACGAGCGTGGTATCGATGGTGTTCTCCTTTTGCACCCTATGCAACCGGGGCGCAGGCAATCGCACAGTTTAGCACTTCCGGGCGGATGCATCACCCGCCAAAAGCCGAATCACTGCCCGCCGGCGAACCCCTGCTGCCGCCACGCCTCGAACACCGTGACCGCCACCGCGTTCGACAAGTTCAGGCTGCGGTTGTGCGGCCGCATCGGCAGCCGGATGCGCTGCGGCAGCGGGAACGCATCGCGCACCGACGGAGCCAGCCCCTTCGTTTCCGAGCCGAACACGAACACATCGCCCGGCTGAAAGGCGAGTTCGGCAAACGAGCGCGAGCCATGCGTGGTGAAGGCAAACATCCGCGCCGGGTCTGGCCGCTCGCTTTCCACATACGCCTGCCAGTCGCTATGCACCTTCATTGCCACGTATTCGTGATAATCGAGGCCGGCACGGCGCATCTTCGCATCGTCGAGCGGAAAGCCGAGCGGCTCGACCAGATGCAGTTGCGCGCCGGTATTCGCGCACAGGCGGATGATGTTGCCGGTATTCGGCGGGATTTCCGGTTCGACCAGAACGACATGAAACAAAATCTTCTCCTCTCAAGGCTGCGCGCGCGCAAACACCAGATTCGTCACCCGTGCCGCGCCAAAGCGCTTGCACACCGCCGCCAGTTCATTCAGCGTTTCGCCGGTGGTCATCACGTCATCGACCAGCCCGACATGCCGGCCACGAATGCGCTCGATGGCCGTGGCATCTAGCGTGAACGCGCGGCGCACATTGTCGCGCCGCTCGGGCAGCGGCAGCAAGGATTGCGTGGCCGTTTCGCGCAACCGGATGGCCAGCTTCGGTTCGAGCGGAACCGCCAGCCGCCGTGACAGATGCCGTGCGATTTCCAGCGACTGGTTGAAGCCGCGCCCGGCCAGCCTTGCCGGCGCCAGCGGCACCGGCAGCAGCAAATCCGGCCATTTTTCCTCGCCCGGCAACGTGGCCTGCAGCAGGCGCGCCAGCAGCGGCGCCAGCGCCAGACTGTGGCCGAACTTCAGCGCCAGCACCAGTTGATCGACCGGCGGCGCATAATCGGCCGCGACCCAGGTGGCATCGAACGCCGGCGGCAACTTCAGGCAGGCGCCGCAAATCGCGCCAGCGCCATCATGCGGCAATCGGTTCGCGCACTGCGTGCAGCGCGCCGGCCGCAAGCCAAAAAACTGCGTCGAACAACCGTCGCACACGCCGTCCGTTGCCGCCGCGCCGCACAAGGCGCACGCTGCTGGCAGCAGGCTCGATTCAATCGAACGCCAAGTTTTGCGCAAACGGGTCGGCATCGTTGATGGCAGCAGTTAAACTGTGCGCATTATCTCACTGGAACCTGCACCATGCCCTCGCCCGCCGACGATGCCATTGACATGCAACGTGTCCGAACGCTGTTCGCATCGCCGGCACGCATCGCCGCCTCGGCCTTCCTGCGGCGCGAAATCGCCAGGCGGATGCATGAGCGGCTCGATCTGATCCGGTTTGCGCCCGATTCGCTGCTCGATGCCGGCTGCGGCACCGGCGACGATCTGCTGCTGCTGGCAAAACGCTATCCGCAGGCGAAAATGGCGGGCGTCGACATCTCGCCAGCGATGGTGAACACGGCCCGCGCCGCGCTCACCGCAGCCCAGCCATTTTGGCAACGGCTGCTGGCAGCGCTGTTCGCCGCCCGCGCCGCCGCGCGGCTCGACTGTGCCGATTTCGCCCGGCTGCCGCAAGCCGATGGCAGCGTCGGCCTGTTGTGGTCGAACCTGGCGCTGCACTGGCATCCGCAACCGCAGGCGGTGCTGGCCGAATGGCGGCGCGTGCTGCAAACGGACGGGCTGCTGATGTTTTCCTGCTTCGGGCCGGACACGCTGCTCGAACTGCGACGCGCATTCGCCACGGTCGACGATTATCCGCACGTACTGCCGTTGGCCGACATGCATGATCTGGGCGACCTGCTGTTGCAATCCGGCTTCACCACGCCCGTGATGGACATGGAAAAACTCACCCTCAGCTACGATTCGCCACACAAGCTGCTGGCCGACGTGCGCGCCCTTGGCGGCAATCCGCTGGCAGCGCGCCGGCGCGGCCTGCTCGGTCGGCACGCCCATGCCCGGCTGCTGCAGGCGCTGGATGACCAGCGCGACGCCAGCGGCCGCGTCGCGCTGACGATCGAAGTCCTGTACGGCCACGCGTTCAAGCCGGCGCCACAAACCGCCAGCAACGGCGAAACCGTGCTCCGTTTCATGCCGCGCCGGCCGGAATGAATTATCCCGCGTCAAAAATGATGGGGGTATATAGTCAAAACCATATTCCAGGCCACATATTTGCTGGCTGTTTTTAAATACTGCACCCAGTATATTTTTTGGCCTTACTGACCCAAAATTCATTTCGGTCAGTTATTTTTGGCCTTATTGAGTGAAATTGCCATCGGCTGTCAGTTATTTTTGACCGCCGATGCCGCCATGCCGGCGAATGCGCGCTTGATCTCGGGCAAACGCCAGCCGATTTTCCAACTCGCCAACGCAACAACCGTCTAGAATCGGCGGCACATCATCCATTCCGCATTCCCATGGCCACGCCCAACCGCACCGATGCGCAGCAACATGCCGACGACATCCTCGTGTTCCGGCGCGAACTGGCGCGGCTGGAACAGGATGGCGTGCTGGCGCTGACCGAATTGCAGCGGCAGGCGCTGGCCGCGCACCACGACGCGCTGCTGGCGCAATACGCGCAAACATTCGACATCGACCGCGATACACGCGGCAAGCAACTGTCGCTCGGCATGCGCATCGCATCGTCGTTCGGCGCGCTGGCGCTGGCTGCCAGCGTGTTTTTCCTGTTTTACCAGTTCTGGGGGCTGTTCGGCACCACGGCGCAAGTCGCGCTGCTACTGCTGGCCGCGCTCGGCAGTTTCATCGCCACATTGTGGGTGCAGGCAAAGGATGCGTCCGGCTATTTCACCAAGCTGGCGGCGATGATCGCATTCGCCTGCTTCGTGCTGAACCTGACCATGCTCGGCCAGATATTCAACCTCACGCCATCCGACACTATCTTCATCGTGCTCGCCGCGCACGCGCTGCTGCTAGCCTATGTCTGCAATTCGCGGCAGATGCTGGCGGCCGGCCTGCTGTGCGTGATCGCCTTCCTGTCGGCGCGCACCGGCATCTTCTGCGGTCTGTACTGGCTGAACTTTGGCGAACGGCCGGAAAACTTCTTTCCGGCGGCGATGCTGCTGTTTGCCATCCCGCTATTCATCCGGCACGAACGCTTCGCCCGATTCGATGCCACCTACCGCACATTCGCGCTGCTGGCGCTGTTTCTGCCAATGCTGGTGCTGGCAAACTGGGGCCAGGTCAGCTACCTGCTGCTCGATCGCAGCCTGATCCAGGGCCTCTACCAGATACTCGGCTTTGTACTCAGCGCCGGCGCCATCTGGCTCGGCGCGCGCCGCGGCTGGAACGAAGTCATCAATTCCGGCTTCACTTTCTTTGCCATCTTCCTGTACACCAAGTTCTTCGACTGGTGGTGGCGCATCATGCCGAAATACCTGTTCTTTCTGGTCATCGGCCTGTCGGCGCTGCTGTTGCTGCTGGTGCTCAAACGCCTGCGCACCGCGGCAGTCAATTTGTTCGGCAAGGATCAGCCATGATCGCCCGCCCCCACCTAAAGACACTGCTCGCCGGCTGCGTGCTGATCGTGGCGGCAAACGCGGCGGCGCTAATCGGCGTCGCCTACAATCGTAGCGGCGAGGCGGACAGCACATTGCGCCTGAGCCAGCGCGAATTGCCGCTGCCGCATGCATGGCGGGCAGCCGGTGAAAACTCCGGCATTGCACTCAGGCTGCAATGGCAGATGACGATGCCTGAAAGCGGCGAAACGCGCCACGGCAGCCCAAGCTGGCTGGATAAACCCAAGCTGGCGGCGCTCGGCTTCGATCTGCCGGCACAGCACGGCCTGGCCGCGTCGAAACAGCGCGCGAAGGAAGTGCTGCTGGTGCTGGAATTCGATGGCCCGGCGCGCCAGCAGGCGCTGGAACGGCTGAGGCGGCGCGCTGCCGCCGAAGAAGCGCTGCTGGCGGCAAACCCGGGCAAAAAGGAATTCGAGCAGCGCGTGAAATTCGCGCAAAACCGTATGGCGCTGGAAGAAAACGGCAACAGCCGGCTGTACCTGATCGACGCCGGACTCGACCGCAATGCGCTGCGAGCGCAATACCCGGATCGCACGCGCTACGCCATCGTGCGCGGCAAGATACGGCCGTCGGTCATCAAGCGCAAGCATGAAGAAATCCTGATCGGCTTCGTCAGCAGCCTGACGGGCAACCAGATCAATCTGCCGCGCGAATTCCATCCGGCGCTCGGTTCGCTGCCACCGAATGCAAAAAAGAACTCCGAACTGAAATACCAGTTCGAACTCGCGTTCGGCCAGCGGCTGGAACCGTGGATCGTGGCGCCGCTGACTACGCCAATGACTGCGCCGTAGAAACCAGCCGCTCGCGCCGGAAGCGTGCGCGGTTTTGCCGTCGCTATTCCAGTCCGCCCGGACGGAACCGGGTTGCCACCGACTGGCTGCGAACGACATTTGCGCCCACCAGCGTCACCACCAGTTCACCCGCCGTTTCCGGATGCCAGGCAGAGAAGCGGTTTTTCAGCATCACCTCCAGCTGCTGCCCCGGCTTCAGTTGAACCAACTGATACTGCTTCTGCACCTGCGGCTCATTCTTGAAATAAGTACCCGGCTGCGTCAGGCCCAGATACAGGCACGCCAAATTCACCTGCTGCGGCTTGTCCGTCTGGTTCTTGAGGCCGACCCGCACGCCAAACTTTCCGGCTTGCGGCGTAGCGGCCGCAAATACCGGCTTGATCGACGTGATTTCGACCTCGCCCGCGGCAGCAAACGAACACATCGCCAGACAACCAAACCAGACAAACAACGCCCGCGCAATCCATTTCCTGCCCATCATGCTTCCCTCCGCAGTTGATTGAAAATGTCCGCTACGCCTGACGGGCCGAAGCGATTAATTTGAAACCCAGAATCGCCATCACGCCGCCGGCCGAGCGATCTATCCACACCTTGTAACGCAGATAGGCGGCACGCGGTCTGGTCGATGACAGCACGGTGGCGACCAGCAGGTACCAACCGAATTCAACCGTGAAATTCGCCAGCACGATCGCCAGGTTCAGCAGCGGCGAAAAATGCTGCGATTGGAACGCGGCAAAAATGCTGGCATAGAAAACCGCCGCCTTCGGATTGCTGAGCTGCGTTCCCAACCCCAGCCAGAATGCGCGCCGGCCATCCAGCACCTGTTGCCCGTTTCCCTCGGCGGTCAGTTCGAACGATTGCGAAGCGCCGCTCCAGATACGATAGCCGAGATAAACGAGGTACAGCCCGCCAGCCACTTTCAGCACCAGATACAGGCTCGGAATCGCGGCAAAAGCCGCCTGCAGCCCAGCCAGCGCCGCCACGGTATAGATGGCGCCGCCAATGCCAATGCCGAACGCGGCGGCCACACCGTTCGCGCGCGATGTTGCCACCGACGTGCGCGCCACCATCAGGAAAGTCGGCCCCGGGCTGGCGGCACCGATGGCAACGGCACCAACAATGCCACACAATAGCAACAGTTCTTGCACAGCATCTCCCAACGTTGAAACCAAAGCGCCATTTTACGCTGCCGGCAGCAAGGCTTTGCCGCTAGCGCGCGTCAAGCAATGGCGCCAGCGCCGCAATCAGGCCATCCGGCACCGCCGCCTTTCCGGTTTCCGGCCAGACGGCCTCGAATTCGGCCAATTCTAGGCCGACGATTTCGTTTTGCGCCAGCACCTTGCAGCAGGCGTTCAACTCCTCCAGCGTCAGGCCGCCGGGAACGCGGTATTCAGTCGGCACGATGCCGGGCTCCAGCACGTCGCAATCGATGTGTACGTACAGCGGACGATTGCCAATCGCGGCTTTCAGTTGCACCAGCATCGCGGCGCCCGGCGGAACCGATCGCAACAGGCCGCGTTCGATCAATCCGTGTTCGGCCGGGTCGAGATCGCGCGCGCCCGCCAGCACGATGTTCGCCAGCGGCAAACCACTGCCCAGCCCCGAATCCCACAGCCCGGCAGCCGCCGTCAGCACCATCCCACCGAGATAGCCGGTGGCGCTCGTCGCCGGCGTGTTGGCGTCGCCATGCGCATCGAACCACACCAGCAGCGCATCCGGCCTGTGCCGCGCCAGCACCGGCAAGGTGGCCAGCGCGCTGGCGCAGCGACCCATCGCAATCAACGGTATCTGATGCTGTGCGTGAACCTGTTCGCAGGCTTGCGCCAGCGCGTGCAAATCGGAGCGTGCCGCATCGAGTTCATGTTGCCAGCTCTGGTGCAATGGCGCCTGCGGCTGGCCGATGACCTGCAGCGGCAAGCCTAGTTGCCGTGCCAGCGCACGGCCGAGCAGCGCCGCGCCCGCCATTCCGCGCGGGTTGCGATCGGCGGTGCGCGCAACAAAGGCTATCAGCGAAATTCGCGAACCTGAATCCAGGTTTTTAACGGTAGGCATGGCGCGCTTTGGCACTTCGATAATCCCCTCATATGCTTATGAGTTTTTTGTGGTTTGTCCGGCCAGTCGGCTGAATTATAGTGGCTTCCTCTATCTGTGGAGGACAGTCGATGAATCGCCGGAATTTTCTTAAATTAAGTGGTGCCACGCTGGCCGCCAGCGCATTGGCCGGCGTGTCCGTGCTGGGCTGCAAATCATCGAGCAAGCCGGTGTTGAAAATCGGCCACCTGCCGCTTACCGACCACCTGACCATCATTGCGCACAGCCAGTTCGAATACCAGCATCTGACGCTCGAACCCGTAAAATTTTCCAGCTGGCCGGAACTGCTGGAAGCCTTGCGCTCGGGCGCCATTCAGGGCGGCTTCGCGCTGACGCCGTTCGGGTTGGCGCTGCGGCAAAAAGGCGCGCCAATCAAGCTGGTGCAGGCCGGGCATCGCAATGGCTCAAGCCTGACGATCAAAAACGATCCCGCCATCACAAAACTGGAAGACTTGCGTGGCAAGACCATCGCCATCCCCAGCCGCTTCTCGACTCACAACATCCTGCTGAGCAAGCTGTTGCACGAGCATGGCCTGAGCGCGGACAAGGATGTGAAGGTGCTGGAAATGGGGCCGCCGGAAATGGTGAATGCGCTTAGCACCGGCCGCATCGATGCCTTTATCGTGGCCGAGCCATTCGGCGCACAAGCCGAGATACTGAAGGTCGGCAAGGCACTGGTATATAGCAAGGATGTGTGGAAAGACCACATCTGCTGCGGACTCAATCTGCACGAAACTGTCATCAATCAGCATCCGGAAGCAGTTGAGGAACTGGTCGGCAACTTTGTGAAAACGGCCAATTTCATCGAAGCCAACCCGAAAGAAGCCGCGCAGCTTTCGACCAGATACCTCGGCCAGAAGCCGGAAGTGATCCAGTACGTGCTGGAAACGCCGAAGGATCGGGTGTCGTTCCGCGATCTGGTTCCCACCGCCAGCGAAATCCAGACCACGCAAGACTATCTGGTGCAATTCGGCATCAGCAAGGAAAGAGTGGACGTGGCCAGCTACCTGGATGACCGTTTCGCCAGAAAGGCTTATCAGGCATGACCCGCATTGCCAAGGTTCCGGAGCGCGTGCTGCAAGCGGCAACGCTATTGCTGTTCCTGCTGGCATGGCAGCTCGCGTCCAGCGCCTATCCATCCGATCAGTTTCCCTCGCCGCTGAACGTATTGCTGGGTTTCAGTGAAATCGCCCGCAACGGCGTGCTGATTGAACACGTCAGCATCAGCCTGTTCCGATTTTCCCTGGCCTACCTGCTTGCGGCCATCCTGGCAATTCCGCTGGGACTGCTGCTGGGCGGTTTCAAAACCCTGCAACGCGCAAGCGATCCGCTGGTGCAGTTGCTGCGTCCAATCTCGCCCATCGCATGGTTTCCGCTGGCGGTATTGTGGTTTGGCATCGGCAACCTGCCGGCCATTTTCATCATTTTTCTGGCGTCTTTTTTTCCCGTATTGCTGGCCGCCATCACCGGCGTGCGCCATGTCGATCCGCTGTACCTGAAAGTGGCGGCCAATTTCGGCGCCAGCCGTTCGGAAACGTTTCTGAAGATCATCTGGCCGGCTGCTTTCCCGCACATCATGGTCGGGCTGAACATTGCGCTGGGAACCGGCTGGATCCATCTCGTCGCCGGCGAAATGCTGGGCGCCCAATCCGGCCTCGGTTTCATGATCGTGGATGCGCGCAACTTCCTGCGCACCGATTTGATCATTGCCGGCATGCTGCTGGTCGGCTTGCTCGGCTTGCTGATCAACGCCGCCATACGACACCTCGAGCAACGCGTGATTGAACGCTGGGGAGCATTGCCATGACGCACACCAAAATCCGGGTTTCCGGCGTGTCCGTCAGTTATCAGGACCGCGATGGCCAGCAACACGTTCCGCTGCAGCTGGTCAATCTCTCGGTGCGCAAAGGCGAGCTAATTTGCCTGCTGGGCCCCAGCGGCTGCGGCAAGACCACGCTGCTCAATCTGATGGCAGGCTTCCAGACGCCGAGCAGCGGATCGATAGAAATCGATGGCGTCGCGGTGCGAAAACCGAATCCGCGCCATGTCACGCTGTTTCAGGAATATGGCCTGTTCCCCTGGCGCACGGTGCTGGACAATGTGCTGTTCGGGCTGGAGGCGCAGAAAATCGCCCGCGATGAAGCACTGCGCCGAGCGCATGCGATTCTGGCAACGGTCGGGCTGACCGATTCGGCCCGGCGTTTTCCGCGGCAGCTGTCAGGCGGCATGAAGCAGCGCGTTGCGCTGGCCCGTGCGCTCGTGGTCGAACCCGATGTGCTGTTCATGGATGAACCGTTTGCCGCGCTCGACACCTTTACCCGGCATCGTCTGCAAGACGAAATCCGCACCATACGGCAGCGGCTTGGCACCACCGTCGTTTTCGTTACGCACGATTTCGACGAAGCCGCCTATCTGGCCGATCGCGTCGCCGTCATGTCCATCAACCCGGGGCGCATCGCCGAAATGGTCGAGTTTGCGCCGGATACGACCTTTGATCGTCGTAGCCGTATTTTCGAGGAGCGCCGCATCCATGTGTTCACCTCAGTCGCCAATACTTTCGGCCATGCTGAACCGACAGTCTGCAAAACATCATCACCACCACAAAACGCCAGCCCAAAGCCTGCGCTTGAAGCTTCCTTCACCGCCAGCTGACCGGCCGCTGCGAATTGCGGTCGTCGGCAAGGGCGGCGTTGGCAAGACCACCATCGCCGGCGCCCTGGCCAGAGTGCTGGCGCAGCGGGGATTGCGCGTGCTGGCGATTGATGCCGATCCGGATGCCAATCTGGCGTCCGCGCTGCCGCTCGACCACCCGGAAAGGCAACCGCTTCCCCTGGCGCAGCAGCACGATTTGATCCATGCAGCAGCCAGAAAAAACGACGTGCCAAATGGCCTGGTATTGCTCAACCCCGATACCAGCCATCTGCTGCCGCGCGGCACGGTCAGCTGGGGCGGCGGCAATCCACTAGTGATGCTCGGCTGGAGCAAATCCGGCGGCGAAGGCTGCTACTGCGCCGAACATGCGGTGCTGCACCGGCTGTTGTCCTGCGCCAGCAAGGCAACTGCTGACGTCACGCTGATCGACAGCGAAGCCGGTCTGGAGCATTTGAGCCGCGGCACCATCGCCGGCGTGGACCTGGCGCTGGTTATCGTCGAACCCGGCAAACGCAGCGCCGAAACCGCCCGTGCAGCGCGCCGGCTGGCCGACGACCTGAAGATACCGTACGTCCATCCGGTCGTCAGCGCCTTTCGCGATGCCGATGAACTGGCCGCGGTGCAGAGCTGGCTGGCAAACTGGCCACCGGTGGCAGCCTTCCCGTTTGACAACGCAATACGCGCGGCCGACCTGTCCGGCCACTGCCCGGTTCTGTCGGACGGCTTTCTGACGGCAGCGGCAAAGCTGGCCGATCTGGCGCTGCGCATTTCGACCCCCACATTCAGCCAAACGGTAGCAGCATGACGCCAGAAGAATTGAAAGCGTACCGCAATTCGTTTCCATCGAAAAAGGACGTGATTGAAAAGACGCCCGACCCCGCAGTCCGGCAGATGCTGGTTCGCTTGAGCGATATCGGCGTCGAAACTGTATTCGACCGTTTTGACGCGCAAAAGGCGCATTGCCGCTATGGCCTTGAAGGCACATGCTGCCGCCTGTGCAACATGGGGCCATGCAATGTAACGCCAAAGGCGCCGCGCGGCGTCTGCGGCGCAGATGCCAACGTGATCGTGGCGCGCAATATCCTGCGCTGGGTCGCGGCCGGTGTCGCCTCGCATGGCGCGCGCGGCCGCGAAGTGATGCTGGCACTGAAGGCGGCAGCTGAAGGGCGGGCCGACATCCCGATCCGCGGCGAAGAAAAGGCGCTGGCAATGGCGCGCGCATTTGGCCTCGACACCTCCGGCAAAACGACATCGGAACTGGCTGGCGCAGTGGCCGACCTTTTGCTGGAAGATCTGTCCCGCGCCGTACCCGGCACGCACCGCACGATCAAGGCGCTGGCGCCACCAGAGCGGCAGGCGCTATGGGAAAAACTCGATATTCTGCCGATCGGCGCCTATCACGAAGTATTCGAGGCATTGCACCGCACCGGAACCGGTACCGATGGCGACTGGGAAAACCTGATGCGCCAATTGCTGCGCTGCGGCCTGGCCTTTGCCTGGAACAGCGTGCTCGGTTCGTCGATTGCGATGGATATCCTGTACGGCCTGCCGAAGCGCGATCGCATTTCCGCCAATCTGGGCACGCTGGACCCGGACTACGTCAACATCGCCATTCATGGCCATTCGCCAGTATTGCCAACCGCCATCGTGGAGGCAGCGGAAGAACCGGAATTGCAGGTGCTGGCCACAGCCGCTGGCGCCAAAGGCATCCGTTTCTTTGGCATTTGCTGTTCGGGGCTGGCTTCACTTTATCGGCACGGCAGCGTCAGCCCTCTGGCCAACGCCGTCGGAGCAGAACTGGTGCTCGGAACCGGCGCGCTTGATCTGTGGGTCGCCGATGTGCAGGACATCTATCCCAGCATCATGGATGTCGCCAGGTGCTTCAACACCCAGGTCATCACCACTAACGATTCGTGCCGCCTGCCCGGTGCCGAACATATCGGCTTTGACCATCACCACAGCAACCTGGGGCAGACCAAACAGTTGGCAACGCGCATCGTCGAACTTGGCGTGCGCCAGTTCCCGCTGCGCCGCTCCGCCAACGTTTTCATCCCGCAGGTAAAAATGGAAGCGGAAATCGGGTTCTCGGTCGAGAATCTGAGCAGTGCATTCGGCGGCCAGCCCGTATTGTTCGAAAAACTGAGAAGCGGCGCCATTCGCGGCATCGTCAATCTGGTTGGCTGCAACAACCCCAAGGTGCTGTATGAAAAAGCGATTTGCGATGTTGCCGATGTGCTGCTGGCAAACGATATCCTGATTGTCACCAATGGCTGTGCCTCATTCCCGCTGCTGAAGCTGGGTTATTGCCATGAGCAGGCGCGCGGCAAGGCTGGCACCGGCCTGCAAGCCGTGCTGGAGGAGTATCAGTTACCACCAGCCTTGCATATGGGCGAGTGCCTCGACAACGCTCGCGCATCAGGCTTGTTCAGGGCATTGGCTGATCAGGCGCAACAACCGATCAAGGCCATGCCATACGCCTTCGCCAGCCCTGAGTGGAGCAACGAGAAAGGGGTTGGCGCTGCGCTTGGTTTCCGCCTGATGGGAATCTCTTCCTACCATTGCGTGCACGCGCCGATTACCGGCTCGGCTGACGTGTCGCAGTTCTTTCATGCAGCGACCGGCACGCTGCTCGGTTCGGTCATGGTGGTCGAACCAGATCCGGTCAAACTGGCGGAGCGGATTGTCGTTGATATCGAACAGCGCCGAAACGCAATAGGCTGGGTTCGCCAGCATGGAGACATCCATGTCCAATGAACGTTAACACGCATCCTTGAAGGAGAATGTATGGGATCCTTAAGTGTCTGGCACTGGCTGATTGTGCTGCTTGTGGTGATGCTGGTTTTTGGCACCAAAAAACTCGGCAGCATCGGGTCCGATCTCGGCAATGCCATCAGGGAATTCAAGCGGGGCGTGAATGGAGTAGAACTTCCGCTTTCCCCCAGTGAAAAGCTTTCGGCTGAAAAGAAAAACGCATCACCGTCGTGATTTTCGCCATTGCAGGCAGTCAGACGATGATTCACCTGCGCAACGCAAAGCGGGCAAACATCGCGGATAGTTTTTGCTGCAACTGCCGACTCGGATATTCAGCGTGCTGAATGCGCGTCAGCGCATCGTTTTCGCATCCCTGCTGGCGAAACCCTTGCAGCACATAGTTCCGCCCTCCCATTGCCACCAGTGTTTCCGCCAGCGCAAACAACTCATCCTCTGAAATCAGGTCGGGATGCACGGTCGTGCGGAATTCATGCGCGATGCCGCTTTCGATCAGCATTTGCGCAGCGGCAAACGCCGGCTCGCCGCTGCCGGCAATACCGGTAATCCGTTCATAGTCGGCCAGCGGTGCCTTGATGTCGAAACCAACCCAGTCGAGCAGCGGCAGGATTTCCGCCAAGCGATGCGGATAGGCCCCGCCAGTATGCAGCCCCACCTGAAAACCCAGTGCGCGCACGGCATGTATCGCATCTGCCAGCGCCGGATCGAGCGTCGGTTCGCCACCGCTGAACACGACTGCATCAAGCAGACTGACGCGGCGTGCCAACGTGTCCGTCACCTGTGCCCACGAGACGGCACCGGTTTCATCGCGCGGCTGAAGATGCGGATTGTGACAATACGCGCATTGCCACGGACAACCCTGAACGAACACGACCGCTGCCAGCTTGCCGGGCCAGTCGGTGCTGGAAAATGGCACGAAGCCGCCAATTTTCGGGCGACGCGCTGCGACGGTGGAGTGGTGGCACGGCATGGAAAACGGTATTTGAGCGGTGCGCCCACTCAAATACCGGCGAAAAAGCCCATCGGCTGATTACTTGGAGCGAGCGTTGCAGGGTTCGGTGAAGTAGGTGCGCTCGTGAAACTCGCCTTTCTTGCCGGTGTTGAACGACGACAGCGGACGATGGTAGCCCATCACGCGCGTCCAGATTTCGCAACGCTGGCGTTCGGCATCGGTAAGTGTGATTTCAGCGATTTCTTTCATGCGTTCCTCCCGTTATTAAGGTGTTGGATTCGGCTGGCGGCCAGCAGGAATGCCCGGCGAAAGGCGTGGCCGGTGCAGTCATGCCGCCAAACGCTGTTTTTTCCTGGCGAGAATTTCTTCATCGCATTTCGGACAGAATTCGTGCTGACCGCCGATGTAGCCATGCTTCGGGCAAATCGAAAACGTCGGCGAAATCGTGATGTATGGCAGGCGGAATTTCGACAATGCACGCTTGATCAGTTCACGGCAGGCATCGGTGCTGGTCAGCGGATCGTTCATGTACAGATGCAGCACGGTACCGCCGGTGTATTTGCGCTGCAGTTCATCCTGCAATTCGAGCGCGTGGAACGGATCATCGGTGTAACCGACCGGCAACTGCGACGAGTTGGTGTAGTACGGCATCTCTTTCGTGCCAGCCTGAATGATGTCCGCAAAGCGTTTTGCGTCTTCGCGCGCGAAGCGGTAAGTCGTGCCTTCGGCCGGCGTCGCTTCCAGGTTATACATGTTGCCGGTCTCGTCCTGAAATTCGATCATGCGCGCACGGATGTGATCAAGCAGACGCACCGCCATCGCGTGACCAACCCCGGTCGTGATGTCGTGCTGGTCGTGCGTGAAATTGCGGATCATTTCATTGATGCCATTCACGCCGATGGTCGAGAAATGGTTGCGCAGCGTACCGAGATAACGCTTAGTATATGGAAACAGGCCATTGTCCATATGGCGCTGAATCACCTTGCGCTTGATTTCCAGGCTGGTCTTGCCGATGGTCAGCAATTCGTCGACATGGCGCAGCATGGCCGCTTCATCGCCCTTGTGCAGATAGCCGAGCCGGGCGCAGTTGATCGTGACCACACCGAGCGATCCGGTCTGCTCGGCCGAGCCGAACAAGCCGTTGCCGCGTTTCAGCAGTTCGCGCAAATCGAGCTGCAGGCGACAGCACATCGAGCGGATCATGTTCGGCTTCAGTTCCGAATTCAGGAAATTCTGGAAGTAAGGCAAACCGTATTTCGCCGTCATCTCGAACAGCAGTTCGGCATTTTCGCTGTGCCAGTCGAAATCTTCGGTGATGTTGTAGGTCGGAATCGGGAACGTGAATACCCGCCCCTTGTCATCGCCGGCCATCATCACTTCGATGTAGGCGCGATTGATCATGTCCATTTCGGGCTGCAGGTCGCCATAGGTGAATGGCATTTCCTCGCCGCCGATGCGCGGCACCTGATCACGCAAGTCTTCCGGACAGACCCAGTCGAAGGTCAGGTTGGTAAACGGCGTCTGCGTACCCCAGCGCGACGGCACGTTCAGGTTGTAAATCAGCTCCTGCATGTATTGCCGGACTTCTCCATAATCCAGACCGTCATTGCGCACATACGGCGCCATATAGGTATCGAACGAACTGAATGCCTGCGCACCGGCCCATTCGTTTTGCAACGTACCAAGGAAGTTGACGATTTGTCCGATGGCGCTGGTCATCCGCTTCGGCGGCCCGGACTCCACTTTGCCAGGAACGCCGTTCAAGCCTTCGTGCAGCAGCGTGCGCAGCGACCAGCCGGCGCAATAGCCAGCCAGCATGTCCAGATCGTGCACATGGATTGCTGCCGTGCGATGTGCTTCGCCGACTTCCGGCGGATAAACGTGGTTCAGCCAGTAGTTGGCGATCATCTTGCCGGATACGTTCAGAATCAGGCCGCCGAGCGAATAACCCTGGTTTGCATTCGCATTCACGCGCCAGTCTAGCTGCTGCAGGTATTCGTTCATCGATGCTTCGACATCGACCAGCGTGTGCTTGTCCGAACGCAGCTTCTGGTGCTGTTCGCGGTAAACGATATAGGCGCGCAGCGTTTTCTTATGGCCGGCTTCGTACAGGCCGCATTCGACTGCGTCCTGTATCTGTTCGATATGTGGTGTGGAAGTGCCGAGCTTGACCAGTTTTTTCAGCACCTCGTTCTCGGTCAGACGCGTTGCTTCGTCCTCGCCAAATTCCCCTGTGGCGCGACCAGCCTTGGCAATTGCTGCCCTGATTTTGTCAGCGTCGAATGTCTTGACCGAACCGTCGCGTTTGACGATGCGGGACAGCAGGGAAATCCGGGGGGGTGTCATCATGCCTCCTTCGACACAACATATAGTGGCCGGGTTATCCTAGTCCACTAGATTTAGGCATGTCAACGCATATTAGGCGTGCCTGTCTTGCCGGCGCAACGCCACCCGCGCGCCATTTATTGGCGCGACAATTGAGACAGATAACACACAAAGCGCGAAATTGACGAAAAATGCGCAACCTTGAATGGCGTTACCACAGGATTGATTGCTAGCGCAAAAACAGGTCGTACAAAGACAATAGCAATTCCGCCACGATCAGGATGATGATGTACCACTCCAGCCGAATCGCATGGCGATTATTCATCACATCCAGCAGCGTTTCGGCCGTTATCGATATCAGCTTGAGCTTGCGCTCCAGCGCGGTGTGCCGCTCCAGAATCTCGAATTCATCTTCGAGCCGGTTGTAAAACCCCTGCAGCGATGGCGTCTCCCACAGCACCTCCGGTTTTTCCGGAATGCTGACGCGGCCAACCATCACGTATTCAGACAGCAGCATCGTACCGATGTGTCGCAGCATTTCCTTCGCGTTGCCACCAATCTTGCCGTGGCGCTCCAGGTCGGTTGCGAGCGGCTCGATGCGCTCGATGTTTTGCCCCACCTTGGCTTCATATTGCGCCAGCACTGCGCTCTTCGCCAGTATGTCGGCAATGACCTGAATGCGCTCGACATCAGCCACGGAAATGAAAACCGTACTGCCGCGCATTCCTTCACGCCCATCCTGGCCTACCCTGATATTAACCTCCTCGACTTCCGGGTGAGCGTAAGGCGCGCTAATCAGGGTAGATAAACGGTTGAGGATGACCGCCTCGTGCAGCGGATCCACGCCAAACAGCACGACCGCGCCGTAACGGTACAGCACGGCAATCCCGCCCTCGACTTCGATGGTCAAGGGAGTCAGCGCCAGGCTGTCCGCTTCTTCAAGTGCGCGCAACTCCAGCCTGCTGCCAACCAGCAGCGCGCGCGCCTTGAAACTGGTTTTTCCGGAGAGAAGTGTGTCGCCCATGTGAACCTTCTGGAAGTTGGTGATGCATCCAAGAAAATCGGCCGTCGAACAGCATCATACTGTTCGACGGCCGAGGCGACAACTGTATTACAGCAAAACTACATCAGCGTGCGATGCTTAGATTACGCCTTGCGCCATCATTGCATCAGCAACCTTGACGAAACCGGCGATGTTGGCGCCGTTGATGTAGCTGACCGAACCATCAGGACGGGTACCGTACTGCACGCATGCAGCATGAATCGACTTCATGATACCAGCCAGGCGCTGATCGACTTCGTCGCGGGTCCAGTACAGACGCTGCGCAGCCTGCGACATTTCCAGACCGGAAGTTGCAACGCCACCAGCATTGGCCGCCTTGCCCGGCGCGAACAGCACGCGCGCCTCTTCGAACAGCGCTGCCGCTTCTGCGGTCGACGGCATGTTCGCACCTTCGCCCACAGCCACCACGCCGTTCTTGATCAGCGTCTTGGCGTCGGAGCCATTCAACTCGTTCTCGGTTGCGCTCGGGAATGCCAGATCAACCGGCACGTGCCACGGCGTTGCGCCCGGAACGAATTTCGCGCCCACTTTCGCTGCGTATTCGCTGCAACGGCCGTACTGCACGTTCTTGATATCCATCAGGATTGCCAGTTTTTCCGGCGTGAAGCCGGCCTCGTCGATCACGGTGCCGCCAGAGTCGGAAACGGTGATGACCTTGGCGCCGAGCTGCATGCACTTCTCAACCGTATACTGTGCCACGTTGCCCGAACCCGAGACAGCCACGCGCATGCCGGCCATGCTCTTGCCAACGCGGTTGAGCATTTCGTTGACGAAGTAGACGCAGCCATAGCCGGTTGCTTCCGGACGGATCAGCGAACCACCGTAAGCCAGGCCGCGGCCAGTCAGCACGCAGTCGGACTTGTTGGTCAGCTTCTTCAGCATGCCGTTCAGGAAGCCGATTTCGCGACCGCCAACACCGATGTCACCCGCCGGCACGTCAGTATCAGAGCCAACGTGGCGATACAGCTCGGTCATGAACGACTGGCAGAAACGCATGATTTCGTTGTCGCTCTTACCCTTCGGATCGAAGTCGGAACCACCCTTGCCACCACCCATCGGCAGCGTGGTCAGCGAATTCTTGAAAGTTTGCTCAAACGCAAGGAATTTCAGGATGCCGAGGTTTACAGTCGGATGGAAGCGCAAGCCGCCCTTGTACGGGCCGATGGCCGAGTTATGCTGGATGCGATAGCCGCGGTTGACCTGGACGTTGCCCTTGTCATCCACCCAGGAAACGCGGAATTGAATGAAACGCTCCGGCTCGACGATGCGATCGAGTACGGCGGAGTATTGCGGGTTCTTTTCGATGAACGGCCAAAGGCTTTCCATCACTTCGGTCACTGCCTGGTGAAACTCAGACTGGTTCGGGTCGCGCTGCTTGACTGACTCAAGGAATTCTTCGAGGCTTTTCAGTTTCATGGTGTTCTCTCAATGGTTGCGCCAGCAAAAGGTTGCGGGCGCTGCGGGTTGATTTTTTATATCTTCAAGGGCAAGTCAGGCAACCGAGCTTCTCGTGGAAAACTCCAATATTCCCTAATGCGAAAAAGAGAATTCTTCTATAGAAGAATAATTCCAATTGGGAAAAGTACCCTTTGCTAAAAAGGTCTTACGATAAAAAGGGAAAAAGGTAATGCGACTGGAATATTAAATTGCTATAAAATGCAAGTCAACAACTTATTAAACCTGTATTCACCCTGAAATATGATTACTTTGAAAAGCCTGAAAATTGACTCGCGTCTGCACAAGCGAATCAAAATCAATGCTGCCAATCTCGGGATTGCAATCGGCCTGTACGCCGAAGCATTGATGACGACGGCGCTGAAGATGAACGACCTGGTTGATATGGAGATCAAACGGATCGAGGCAGAAAGCGCCAAGGAAAGCAACGCGCGCAGTAGCGATCAAAAGGAATAACGAACTCAATCTGTAATCGCATCACAAAAAGAGAATCCAGACCAATATAAAATTGGGGTCAGAGTAGCATTTATCGTTGCATATTTATTATTGCACAATTTTTGTGCAAAATATTCTTTTACTGTGTCCCCGGTAATAAGTAAATCACCTCTCCCGCACCCATCACACATCACCAGCACCCAACTGGATCACAAAAAACCAGCGCCGCCAGACCAATGCTCTCGCACAACCTGCGCGCACAACAACACCAACCCTCCGCACGAACACCCACACACAACAAAAGCAACCCCAAACGACAGCAGGACACAACAACAACGGGGAGCGGCGAAGGACTGAGTAAGGGACACCACCGCGTCCCCATTTTAAAAGCGGGCAAATTAAAAATTTGACTCCGACCCCAATTACTGCGGCCGGGATAAATGACGCCGAACCGATAAAGTCGCCCCGATCCAGCCGAGCAGCGCACTGACGAACAGTAGCAAGGCACTGGCGAGCACATCCAGCGGCAACAACTGAAAATCGGACGAGTATAGCCGTGCCAGATCGGCAATCGCCACATTCAGCGGCAACAGCGCCAGCGCAACGGTCGCCAGCGCAATGCAGCCGGCGCCAAAACCGAGCAATGCGCCGGTGTAATGAAACGGGCGCCGGATGAAAGCGTCGGTAGCACCAACCAGTTGCAGCAGCCGGATTTCATCCAGATGCGACATCACCTGCAAACGGATCGTGTTGAACACCACCGCCACCACCACCACGCCCAGCGTACTGGCGACAAACAGCAACGCCAGCCGCAATACCTGCATCAGTGCCGCCAAGCGTTTAATCCACGCTGAATCGAGTTGCACCTTGTCCACGTTCGGCAGCTTTTCCAGTTGCGCGACGATGGTTTCGATCTGCGCCGCCGCCTGCGCGCTGCCGTACTGCTCCAGCCGGATCAGGTAACCATCCGGCAGCGGGTTGGCCCCCAGCGTGCCGACGATATCGGCCAGACCGCTGCGTTCCTTCAGCTGATCCAGCGCCTTTTCGCTCGGCGTGAAGATGATTTTCACCTGCTGCCCGTGCTCCTGGAACACCTTGCGGATCGATCCGGCCAGCGCTTCCGACTGCTCCCTCGGCGTATTCATCTTCACGAACAGGCTGATTTCGGTCTCGACCGCCAGTTGCTCGGTAATGGGCCGCACATTCGTCAACAGCGTCGCGCCGGCGAAAGGCAGCGCGAGCGTCATCGCCAAAACCAGCATGTTCAACAGGAAGTTGCCCGGCGTTGCACGCAGGTGCCCCCAGGCAGCCCTCAACGCGTAAGCCTGCCGGCGAAACCAGCCGCTCATGATGCACTCCTTGTCGCTCTGGTGCGGCGATCGTCCACCAGTTGCCCCTGCCGCAGATACAACACCCGGCTGGCACGGTGAAGAAAATAATCGTCGTGGGTCGAAATGACGCAGGTGACACCCGCATCCTTGAATGCCGTCAGCGCATTGATTACCATCGCGGCGCTATCGCGATCGAGATTGGTCGTCGGCTCATCAGCCAGAATGATTTGCGGCCGGTTGACGATCGCGCGCGCGATCTCGACTCGCTGCTGTTCGCCGCCTGACAACGCCGGCGCCATCGCCATTGCCCGATCGAGCATTCCGACCTTGTCGAGCGCGGCGCGCGCCCGCTTTTCCGCCTCGCCAGCCGACGTTCCGACCACCAGCATTGGCAGCATTACATTGGCCAGGATGTTGCGATCGGTCAGCAGGCTCTGGCGTTGCAGAATCAGGCCCAGATTGCGCCGCAGATATGGAATCGCCGAACGACTAATGGCACCGATATTCTGGCCGCCGACGGTCAGCACGCCGCTGGTCGGCCGCTCCAGTGCGGCGATCAGTTTCAGCAGCGTCGATTTGCCGGCACCGGATGGTCCGGACAGGAACACCAGTTCGCCCTGCGCAATCGACAACGTGATCTCGCGCAACGCAACAATCCCGCCTGGATATTCGCGGGAAACATTCTGTAATTCAATCATGACAGCATCCGCCTCGGTATCTGCGCCGTCAGCTCAACAGCGCATCCACAAATTCTTCCGCCTTGAACGGCTGCAAATCCTCGATCTTTTCGCCAACACCGATGAAATACACCGGCACCGGCCGCGTCCTGGCAATCGCCGCCAGCACGCCGCCTTTCGCAGTTCCGTCAAGTTTCGTGATGATCAAACCGGTCAGCCCCAGCGCTTCATCGAATGCCTGAACCTGCGCCAGCGCATTCTGGCCGGTATTGCCATCGATCACCAGCAACACCTCCTGCGGCGCCGTTTCGGCGCCCTTGCCGATGACTCGCCGGATTTTCTTCAGCTCTTCCATCAGATGCAGCTGCGACGGCAGGCGCCCGGCGGTATCGACCATCACCACGTCGATTGCGCGCGCCTTGGCCGACTGCACCGCATCGAACGCCACAGCGGCCGGATCGCCCGACACTTGCGAAATCACGGTCACGCCATTGCGCTCGCCCCATGCGGTCAATTGCTCGCGCGCTGCGGCGCGGAACGTATCGCCAGCAGCCAGCAGCACGGTCTGGCCGTGTGCCTGCAGGTGCTTGGCCAGCTTGCCGATGGTGGTTGTCTTGCCGACGCCATTCACGCCGGCAATCATCATCACCAGCGGCTGGTGGCGACCGAGTTCGAACGGCTTTTCCAGCGGCATCAGCATGTCGAGCAGCAACGCGCGCAACGCCGCCTTGACCTGCTCCGCTTCGGTCAGCCGCTCTTCCTTCACCTTCCGCTTCAGCGCATCGAGCAGCGACTGGGTTGCGTTCACCCCGGCGTCCGACATCAACAGCGCGGTTTCCAGTTCTTCGTACAGCGCGTCATCGATTTTTGCACCGACAAACAGCGTGGTCAGGCTGGACGAGGTTTTCGACAAACCGGATTTGAGCCGAATATCGCGGAAGAATGCAGCAAGGCTGCTGCCAAACGAATACAATGGCATCATTTTACCAGAGCGTCACCCATGAAATTCCGAAACTTTGCATTGCTGTTGATGTCTTTCGCGATATCGCTGCCGGCCTGTGCGCAAGCGCAGGCAACGCACGAGTTCCGGCTGGCCAACGGCATGAAAATCATCGTGCGCGAGGATCACCGCACCCCAACCGTCGTGCACATGGTGTGGTACCGTGCCGGTTCGATGGATGAAACCAGCGGCACAACCGGCGTGGCGCATGTGCTCGAACACATGATGTTCAAGGGCACGAAAACGCTGAAACCCGGAGAATTCAGCCGCAAGGTGGCGGCGCTTGGCGGGCGCGAAAACGCCTTTACCGGCAAGGATTACACCGCGTATTACCAGCAAATCGACAGCGCCAAGCTGGGCGAAGTGATAACACTCGAAGCGGACCGGATGAACAATCTGGTGCTGGACGAGAAAGAATTCGCGCCCGAAATCAAGGTCATCATGGAAGAACGCCGGTTGCGCACCGAAGATCGCGCCGCGTCGCTGCTGGATGAATCCCTTCAGGCGACCGCCTTCACCGCCCACCCGTACCGCTGGCCGATCATCGGCTGGATGAGCGACTTGCAGCGGATGACCGTGCACGATGCGCAAGACTGGTACCAGCGCTGGTACGCGCCGAACAATGCCACCATGGTGGTCGTCGGCGATGTCAAGCCGGCGCAGGTGCGGGCGCTGGCGGAACAGCATTTCGGCGCCATTGCAGCAAGGCCGCTGCCGCTCACCCGACCACAAACCGAACCCCAGCAGCGCGGCATCAAGCGCGTGCTGGTCAAGGCGCCTGCGGAAAACCCGGCGGTGATTCTAGCTTTCAAGGTGCCTGCGCTGCGCGATATCGAGCAGGACGAGGATGCCTATGCGCTCGACGTACTGGAAGCCGTGCTTGATGGTTACGACAATGCGCGGCTGAATTCGAAACTGGTGCGCGCGGACAAAATCGCGCACAGCGTCAATGCGAGCTACGACGGCTTTGTGCGCGGCCCAACGCTGTTCACCCTGGCCGGCACGCCGGTGAAAGGTGTTTCAACGCTCGAACTCGAAAAACGCCTGCGGGCCGAAATCGAACGGATTGCAAACGATGGCGTCACCGCATCGGAACTGCAGCGGGTCAAGACGCAACTGATCGCCTCGCAGGTGTACAAACGCGATTCGGTATTCGGCCAGGCAATGGAAATCGGCTCGATGGAAATGGCTGGCGTGAAGCACACCGACATCGACCGCATCATCGACCAGCTGAAGGCGGTCACGCCACAACAGGTGCAGGCGGTTGCGCGCAAATATTTCGGCGATGATGCGCTGACCATCGCCACGCTGGCGCCACAACCGCTGCCAGCCAAAACGACTCCGCCCGCCGTCAAAACCAGGCACTGATAACCCGCATCATGAAACGACTGCTTTTTCTCCTGCTGATTCTGTCCGCCAATCTCACTCAAGCCGCGCTGCCGATCCAGTCCTGGACCTTGCCCAACGGCGCGCGCGTGCTGTATGTCGAGCATCGCGGCATTCCCGTCATCGATCTCAGCATAGAATTCGATGCTGGCTCACGGCGCGATTCGCAACGAAAGTGGGGCCTCGCCGCGCTGACCAACGGCCTGCTCGCGAGCGGCATTGCCGCCAACGCCAATGAAGCAGCCCTGAGCGAAGCCCAACTCTCCGATGCATTTGCCGATACCGCCGCGCAGCGGCACATGGGTGTCAGCGCCGACCGCGCCGGCATCGCGCTGCGCACGCTATCAAGCCAGCCGGAAAGCGATGCCGCCATCCGCCTGACCGCCCGACTGCTGGCGCAACCTGCTTTTCCGAAAACGCAACTGCTGCGCGAAAAAACCCGCGCCATCGCCGCACTGAAGGAAGCCGAAACCAAACCGAACGTGATTGCCGGCAAGACGCTGATGCGTGCGATTTACGGCCACCATCCGTATGCGAATTCACCCACGGCTGGATCGCTCGACGCAATAACGCGCGCCGATTTGATCACGTTTCACCGCACTCATTACGTTGCCAGCCGCGCAGTGGTCGCCATCGTCGGCGACGTGAGCCGCGAACGCGCCGGGCAAATCGCGCAGCAACTGACCATGCATCTGCCATCCGGCAATGGCGAAGCGCTGCCCGCGCTGCCGGAGGTAGCACCGATGCAGGCAACCGAACAGCGGATAGCACACCCGGCGTCGCAGGCGCACATCCTCCTGGGCACGCCAGCCGCAGTGCGCGGCGATCCGGATTTCTTTGCACTGACGGTCGGTAATTACATCCTCGGCGGCGGCGGTTTCGTTTCGCGGCTGATGCATGAAGTGCGTGAAAAGCGCGGCCTGTCGTACAGCGTAGGCAGCAGCTTTTCGCCGATGAAGCAGGCCGGGCCATTCACCATCGGCCTGCAGACGAAAAAGGAACAGGCGGATGAGGCGCTCAAAATCTCGCGCGACGTGCTGACGGCCTTCCTGAAAGACGGCCCGACCGATGACGAAATCAAGGCGGCGAAGGACAACCTGATCGGCGGCTTTTCGCTACGAATCGACAACAACCGCAAAATTCTGGGCAATGTCGCGCTGATCGGCTTTTACGGCTTGCCGCTGGATTATCTCGACACCTGGATCGTCAATGTGGCCAAAGTCAACGCCGACGACATCCGCGCCGCCTTTCGCCGCAAAATCGACGCCAACCGACTGGCGACGGTGATGGTCGGCGTTCCCGAGTAAAAAAATATACTCCGCCCTGTATTTTTAAACAGCCACCAAAGTTGCGGCCCAGCCATCCGATTTGACCACATACCCCTCATAAACTAATGAAATGACAGCAAAGGGCAACAAACAGGGTTCACACCGGCAAGCGCCGCAGCAAGTACGCATCATCGGCGGCCAATGGAAGCGCACGCCACTGCCCGTCGCGAATGTTGATGGCCTGCGGCCAACGCCGGATCGCGTGCGCGAAACGGTGTTCAACTGGATCAACCATCAGCTCGGTGCCGGCTGGAACGGCATCCGCTGTCTCGACCTGTTCGCCGGCAGCGGCGCGCTCGGCTTCGAAGCGGCCAGCCGCGGCGCGGCCCAGGTTACACTGGTCGAAGCAAATCCGACCGCCTGCCGCAACCTGGACGCAATCAAGACCAAGCTTCAAGCGGCGCAGGTGCAGGTTACGCGCGACGACGCGCTGCGCTTCGTCAAGTCGGCCATCGCCAGTGGCCAGCAGTTCGACCTGATTTTCCTCGACCCGCCATACCAGTCCGACTGGCTGGCGCAAATTCTGCCGCTGTGTGCCGTTCTGCTGCGCGACGGGGGGCTGTTATATACCGAATCGGCGCAAGCACTGGCGGCCGAAGATGCCACCGAATCGCCCAAACAAGGGGATCGGCTGCACATCATCCGCGCCGATCGCGCGGGAATGGTGCATTACTATTTGCTCCAACGCTAATTTCGCTGCAAAATCAGGCATAATGAACGTTTTGTTTCGCAATCAAGAGGATTACGATGGCCATTGCAGTCTATCCTGGAACATTTGACCCGCTCACGCGTGGCCATGAAGATCTGGTGCGGCGCTGCTCCGGCATATTCGATCGCCTGATAGTCGGCGTAGCCGACAGCCGTTCGAAAAAACCTTTTTTCACGCTCGAGGAGCGGATGGCGATCGCACAGGAAGTGCTTGGGCACTATCCGAACGTGGTGGTCGAATCCTTCACCGGCCTACTGAAGGATTTCGTACGCAAGCATGAGGCGCGCGTCATCGTCCGTGGATTGCGCGCGGTGTCAGACTTCGAATACGAATTCCAGATGGCCGGTATGAATCGCTATCTGATGCCGGAAGCGGAAACCATGTTCCTGACTCCGTCGGATCAGTACCAGTTCATCTCCGGCACGATTGTGCGCGAAATCGCGTTCATGGGCGGCGACGTATCGAAATTCGTCTTCCCATCGGTCGAGAAGTGGCTGAAGGACAAGCTCAAGCTGATGACGGACTAATCGCTGCAACATGTCCCTGTTCATTACCAAGGATTGCATCAACTGCGACGTCTGCGTGCCGGAATGTCCGAACGAGGCAATCCATCTCGGACCGGAAATCTACATCATCGACCCGGCCAAATGCACCGAATGCGTCGGGCATTACGACGAGCCGCAATGCCGCCAGGTATGCCCGGTCAACTGCATCATCCCTGACCCGCAAGTGCGCGAAACACCGCAGCAGCTGATGGAAAAATTCCGGCAACTGCACCCCGGCAAATAATTCGGCGCAGCCCCAAAATGGCCAGTTGATTGGGTTACTTGACGCCGGAATAAACGATGAAGCTGTAGTTTTTGTACCAGCAATCCACTTGCCGGAAACCGGCTTCCTCCAGCCAGGCCAGCTGATTGGCCAGTGTCGCCATCCGGTCTTCCTTCATCCGTTCCAGCGCCGCCGCCAATGTCGCATCCGATGCGCCCCGGTTGCGCACCTGACCAACCCAGGTATCGCGATAAATCTGTTCCAGCTCGGGCGTCGCTCCTAGTGCCTGATCGGCATTGATGAACATCCCGCCCGAAGGCAAGCCGGCATAGACGCGCTGGAACAACTGGCGCTTCAGCGCGTCGGTCAAATGGTGAATCGAAAGAGCCGAGATGACCAGATCAAACTGCCCCGGCAACGGCGCTGAAGCATAATCCGCCACCACGAATTCGCAATGGTCTGCGGCAGCGGCAAACCGCTCGCGCGCCTTGTCCAGCATCGCGCCGGCAATATCGACCAGCGTCAGCTTCGCCTGCGGAAAACGTTCGAGCACCAACGCAGACAGCAAACCGGTGCCTGCCCCCAAATCCAGCACGCGAAAACTGTCGTCCGGCTGGAAGGGGATCAGCGACAGCGCACAACCATAGTATTCGTCGAAGCACGGAATCAGTTGCCGGCGCGCCTGATCATACGAACCGGACGAGGCATCGAAGCCCGAGCGGATGGCGGAAATGTCCATGATGAGTCCTGTATCGTTCACAGGAAATCGATGTTACACCCGGGCACGGGCGCAAACAATGACGTTAGCCTGCCATCGCCCGAAGCCGATCGCGCCATTGCTCCGGCACATAGCGCAGCGCAGACGGACTGCGTTTGACTGCGGCGACGCATAGTGCCTCAGTCAGCAAGCCTGCGGGCACGTGCCGCAAGGTGTGGCCGTTACGCTCGACGGCCGCGATGCATAACGCCTCGGTTTTCAATTCATCCGGCAAGTATTGCAGCGCATGCGGGTCGCGCTCGATCGCCAGCGCGCCCAGCGCCGGTGTCATTGATTCTGCCGGCACGAATTGCAGCGCCAAACCTTCGCGCTCAATGGCGGCGCGGCACAGCGCATCGTTCAACTGCGGCGGTGGCACATGCTGCAGCGCATAGCCATCGGAGGCCAGCGCGCGCAGGCACACCTCGGTCGTGCGCAAGGCCGGCGGCAAATGCCGCAATGCCATGCCAACCTGCGCGTGCGCAGTTGCGGCGGCACGTACTGCAGCGCCATCCCATTGCCGCCGACCGCGCGCAGGCAAACTGCCTCGCTCATGAAGCGCGGCGGCACATATTGCAATGCATAGCCGTCGGCTTCGACCGCTTGCGCGCAAATCGCTTCATTGCACGCGGCATCCGGCACGTATTGCAGCGCCACGCCGTTGCGCCCGACCGCCGTCAGGCAGACCTGTTCGCTGCACGCTTCGGGCGGCGCATATTGCAGCGCGCAGCCTTCGGTCGATACCGCCGCTAGGCAAACCGCCTCGGTGCGGAATTCGGGTGGCAGGAATTGCAACACGTAGCCTTCAAGCGCCACAGCGTCGAGCGCGGCGGCGATATCCGGGATGTCAATCGTTCGGGACTTCATTGTGAACTGGGGGCGCGTTCTTCGGCAGAAAGCGCGCCCCGCCTGTACAAATTTAGAACTTGTGCGTCATGCCGATGGCGATTGCGGTAACCTGATCCCTTCTGGACATTGCCATTCCAATCGCACGGGGGAAATTGCTGAGATAGTCGGTAATTATTCCCGCTGTTCCATCATACCTGGTTCGCGCAGCTTCAAAGTAGACCGAAGTACGCTTGCTCAGGTTGTGGCTATAACCGGCAGCCAGTTTTTTATCCTTGCTTGCCGTCGGAGAATGGTCAGCAATTCGGCGCTGACTATAGGAGGCATTGATTGCGCCGGCACCAACTTTGTAGTTCAGACCAAGCAACCAGGTATCCCACTTGACACCCTCCATCAGGAATTTGTCCTTGGTCTGTTCATACCCAAGGGAAATTCTGGCCGGCCCGACGGTATACGCGCCACCCACATTCCAGTTATACGATTTGTTGGTATTGGCCGCAACATTGTAGTTGCTCACCAAATACAGCGGGCCGTTCGCATAGCTTGCAGAAAGCGCGTAGCCGTGATTGCCTGCCGACTCAAAATCGGCTAAGTCGCCCTGCTCAGCTTCAGGAACTCCCATCCCATCCATGAGGACCTTGGCGTAACTCTTGGATCCATTCTTGAGCGTATAGCTCGCGCCCAACTGGAAGCCGTTCAGATTCGGGCTGTCGTAACGAACCGTGTTGCTGATGCGCCCTT
>JAGTRJ010000002.1 GCA_018261755.1 Burkholderiaceae bacterium | reverse complement strand
GGGCTCGATCGAGCTGCCGAAGGACAAGGAAATGGTGATGCCGGGCGACAACGTCTCGATCACGGTCAAGCTGATTTGCCCGATCGCGATGGAAGAAGGTCTGCGTTTCGCGATTCGCGAAGGTGGCCGTACCGTCGGCGCCGGCGTTGTGGCAAAGATCATCGAGTAATTGAAGTTTCGCCTGGGCTTGGCCCAAACTTAAAAATTGCTGCGGGCGACGTCCGTCCGCAGCCTGTTCTTTTTAAAGGTAATCATGCAAAACCAAAAAATTCGTATCCGCCTGAAGGCGTTTGACTACAAACTGATTGACCAGTCGGTTCCTCTGCCGACGCGCATTCAGCGATTCGACGTTTTGCGTTCGCCGCACGTCAACAAGACTTCGCGCGATCAGTTCGAGATTCGCACCCATCAGCGCCTGATGGATATCATCGACCCGACCGACAAAACGGTTGATGCGCTGATGAAGCTGGATCTGCCGGCTGGCGTTGATGTTGAAATTAAGTTGCAGTAATTGCGCATGCAGGCAAAAATAGCCTGTTGTGTAAAAAGAAAATCCGGGATATAATCCCCGGCTTATGTGTGGGCGGTAATTTTTTACCGCTTGCGCTTTATTAAAAATGTCAGCCCTGCCCAATCGTAGGCAGGAATGGAGAATAAAATGAGCCTAGGCCTTATTGGTCGCAAGGTTGGAATGATGCGCATCTTCACGGATGACGGTGATACGATTCCCGTGACCGTGGTTGACGTGTCCAACAACCGTGTGGCGCAAGTCAAGACTTCTGAAACGGATGGTTATGCCGCCGTTCAGGTCGCATTCGGTCAACGTCGCGCTTCGCGCGTGAACAAGGCTGCCGCTGGTCACTTTGCGAAAGCGGGTGTCGAGGCAGGGACCGTTCTGAAAGAATTCCGTGTTGATGCAAGCAAAGCTGCCGAAATGAAGGCTGGCGATGTGGTTGCTGCCACCTTGTTCGAGGTTGGTCAGAAGATCGACGTTCAGGGTGTATCCATTGGTAAGGGTTACGCTGGTACCATCAAGCGTCACAATTTCGCTTCCGGTCGTGCGACGCACGGTAACTCCCGTTCGCACAACGTTCCGGGTTCGATTGGTATGAACCAGGATCCGGGTCGCGTTTTCCCGGGTAAGCGCATGACGGGTCACATGGGTGACGTAACGCGCACGGTGCAGAATCTGGAAATTGCTCGTATTGATGGCGAGCGTCAGTTGCTGCTGGTTAAGGGTGCTGTGCCTGGTGCTAAGAATGGCCAGGTCATTGTGCGTCCTGCCGTCAAGGCAAAAATTGCGAAAGGGGGCTAACACATGGAACTCAAGCTCCTGAACGAGGCGGGTGAAGCATCCGCAAACGTGACTGCGCCGGACACGGTTTTTGGCCGTGACTACAACGAGGCGTTGATTCACCAGGTTGTCGTTGCATATCAGGCGAATGCGCGCAGCGGTAACCGCAAGCAGAAAGATCGCGAAGAGGTTCATCATACGACCAAGAAGCCGTGGCGCCAGAAGGGTACTGGTCGTGCGCGTGCTGGTTCGTCGGCTTCTCCGCTGTGGCGCGGAGGTGGTCGCGTATTCCCGAATACGCCGGATGAAAATTTCAGTCACAAGGTCAACAAGAAGATGTACCGCGCTGGCGTTTGCTCGATTCTGTCGCAGCTGGCGCGTGAAGGTCGTCTGAAGGTTGTTGAGAATTTTGCGGTTGATATGCCGAAGACCAAGGTGCTGGCGCAGAAACTGAAGGGCATGGGTCTGGAGTCGGTGATGGTGATTACCGATGATGTCAGCGAAAACCTGTTCCTGGCTTCCCGCAATCTGCCGAACGTGCTGGTGGTCGAGCCGCGCAATGCTGATCCTGTTTCCTTGATTTATTACAAGGACGTTTTGATCACCAAGGCGGCACTGGCGAAGATTGAGGAGATGCTGGCATGAATGCAATTGTCAAACATAGCGAAGAGCGCTTGATGAAAGTGTTGCTGGCGCCGGTAATTTCCGAAAAGGCGACCTTTGTGGCCGAGAAGAACGAGCAGGTTGTTTTCCGTGTACTGCCGGATGCAACCAAGCCGGAAATCAAGGCTGCTGTCGAAATGCTGTTCAAGGTCGAGGTCAAGTCGGTGCAGGTGGCCAACCGTATGGGCAAGAGCAAGCGCACGGTTCGTGGCGTTGGTCGTCGAAACAACAGCAGGCATGCGTTTGTGTGCCTGAAGCCGGGCCAGGAAATCAATTTCGTCGAGGAGGCTAAATAATGGCACTCGTTAAAATGAAACCGACGTCCCCGGGACGTCGCGGCATGGTAAAGGTCGTCAATCCCGATCTTTACAAAGGTCGCCCTCTCGCGAGCCTGGTCGAGAAGAAATCGAAATCAGCCGGTCGCAACAATGACGGCCGCATCACCACCCGTCACATCGGTGGTGGTCACAAGCACCACTATCGCGTGATTGATTTCCGTCGCAACAAGGATGGCATTCCGGCGAAGGTTGAGCGCATCGAATACGATCCGAACCGCACGGCGCACATTGCGTTGCTGTGCTATGCCGATGGTGAGCGTCAGTACATCATTTCGCCGAAGGGTGTGTCAGTGGGCGACAAGCTGATGAGCGGCTCCGAGGCGCCGATCAAGGCTGGCAACTGTCTGCCGATTCGCAACATTCCGGTCGGCACGACGATCCACTGCGTGGAAATGCTGCCGGGCAAGGGCGCGCAGATTGCGCGTACCGCAGGTGCTGGCGTAGTTCTGATGGCGCGTGAAGGTACCTATGCGCAAGTACGCCTGCGTTCCGGCGAGGTGCGCAGGGTGCACATCGAATGCCGTGCAACGATTGGTGAAGTTGGCAATGGCGAACAGAATCTGCGCAAGATCGGCAAGGCTGGTGCGATGCGCTGGCGTGGTGTCCGTCCGACGGTGCGTGGCGTGGTCATGAATCCGGTTGATCACCCGCATGGTGGTGGTGAAGGCCACAAGCGCACGACTTCAATGATTGTCTCGCGCCGTGGCAAGAAATAAGGGGTAACACATGACACGTTCATTGAAAAAAGGGCCTTTCTGTGATGCCCACCTGGTGAAAAAAGTTGAGACTGCTCAGGCGACCAAAGACAAGCGGCCTATCAAGACCTGGTCTCGTCGCTCGACCATCATGCCTGATTTTATTGGTTTGACGATTGCAGTCCATAACGGCAGGCAGCATGTGCCGGTCTATGTTTCCGAGAACATGGTTGGTCACAAGCTGGGCGAATTTGCGCTGACGCGCACGTTCAAAGGCCATGCCGCAGATAAGAAGGCTAAGAAATAAGGTCCAATGATGGAAACTAAAGCTACTCTCCGTGGAGTGCGTCTGTCAGCGCAGAAAGGGCGCCTGGTTGCCGATCAGATTCGCGGCAAGAAAGTTGATCAGGCTCTCAATATTCTGGCATTCAGCCCCAAAAAAGGTGCAGGCATCATCAAGCGCGTGCTTGAGTCTGCGATTGCGAATGCCGAGCATAACGACGGTGCTGACATCGACGAATTGAAGGTGTCGTCCATCATGGTTGAAAAGGGCATGGTGTTGAAGCGTTCTTCAGCCCGCGCCAAGGGCCGTGGTGACCGTATTTCCAAACAAACCTGTCACATTTTCGTGACTGTCGGCAATTAAGGAGTCACGATGGGACAGAAAATTCATCCGACAGGGTTCCGCCTTGCAGTTGCACGTAACTGGGCATCGCGCTGGTACGCCGGCAATGGCAATTTTGCCTCGATGCTGAATGAGGATCTGCAAGCGCGCGCATACCTGAAAAAGAAGCTGAAAAATGCTTCCGTTGGCCGCGTTGTTATCGAGCGTCCGGCAAAAAATGCACGCTTCACCATTTTCAGCTCGCGTCCGGGCGTGGTGATTGGCAAGAAGGGCGAGGACATCGAAGTGCTGAAGTCCGACCTGACCAAGATCATGGGCGTGCCGGTGCATGTCAATATCGAGGAAATCCGCAAGCCGGAAGTCGATGCGCAACTGATTGCCGATTCGATCACCCAGCAGCTGGAAAAGCGGATCATGTTCCGCCGCGCGATGCGTCGTTCGATGCAAAACGCGATGCGCTTGGGTGCGCAGGGCATCAAGATCATGTCGTCCGGTCGTCTGAACGGGATCGAGATTGCACGTACCGAGTGGTATCGCGAAGGTCGTGTACCGCTGCACACGCTGCGTGCCGACATTGATTACGGCTTCAGCGAAGCTTCCACGACCTACGGCATCATCGGTGTCAAGGTGTGGGTATACAAGGGCGACCGCTTGGCAGATGGCGAGGCGCCGAATGTCGAAACGGTGGTGGAAGACGAGAAGAAACGCCGTGGTCCGCGTCGCGATGATGGCCGCCCGGCTGGTCGTGGTCGTGCAAAGCGTGACGCACAGGGCGCACCTTCCTCGGCTGCACCGGCGTCGGTAGCAAAGCGCGTTCGCACACGCAAACCGGAAGCTGCTGCAGATGACGCTGCTGCCGCGCCGGCTGAGAAAGCAGGAGAATAATTATGCTGCAACCATCTCGCAGAAAGTATCGCAAGGAACAAAAAGGTCGCAATACCGGCATTTCGCATGAGAGCGGCACTTCGGTTGCGTTTGGCAATTTCGGCCTGAAGGCTGTCGAGCGCGGCCGCATTACTGCGCGCCAGATCGAAGCTGCTCGTCGTGCAATGACCCGTCATATCCGTCGTGGCGGCCGCATCTGGATCCGGATTTTTCCGGACAAGCCGATTTCCGAAAAACCGGCTGAAGTTCGTATGGGTAACGGCAAGGGCAATCCGGAGTACTATGTCGCCGAAATCCGTCCGGGCAAGGTGCTGTACGAAAACCTTTGTCTTGCGTCAGGTTGGACAATAATAGGAGCGAACATGAAAGCATCTGAACTCCGCGGTATGGATCAGGCTGCGCTGGACAAGGAACTGAAAGATCTGCTGAAGGCTCAATTCGGCCTTCGCATGCAGATTGCCACGCAGCAGCTGAGCAATACCTCGCAACTGAAAAAAGTGCGTCGTGATATCGCCCGCGTAAAAACGGTTATGAACTCGAAGGAAGCTGGACGATGAACGATCAACAGAAACAATCGCTGAAGCGCACGCTGATTGGCAAGGTCGTGTCTGACAAAATGGACAAGACGGTGACCGTGCTGATCGAGCGCCACGTGAAACATCCGCTGTACGGAAAAATCATCATGCGTTCGAACAAGTACCATGCGCACGATGAAGCGAACCAGGCCAAGATGGGTGATACGGTCGAGATCCAAGAGGGTCGTCCGATTTCTAAAACCAAGGCATGGACCGTGACGCGTGTGATTCAGGTTGCACAGATTGTATAAATCTGTTGCAAACTTGATTTTTTGATGGCATAATAGCCAGCTTGTTCTATACATGTAGCTATTTGTGCTTTGGGCGGCATCGCGTCGTGTGATGCCGCGTCAGGTGCGGTAGCGGAAACTCCACCCTGCCGGCGGCTTGGGAATTCCCGGGCTGCCAACGGAACCAAAACTGATCGTCGAGCTGCGTTGCAGTGGTGCGAATCAAGTTGGGAAAGAAAAAATTATGATTCAAACTGAAAGCCGTCTAAAAGTGGCCGATAACACTGGTGCGCGCGAAGTGCTGTGCATCAAGGTGTTGGGTGGCTCTAAGCGTCGCTATGCGAGCATTGGTGACGTCATCAAGGTTGCAGTCAAGCAGGCTGCTCCGCGTGGTCGTGTGAAGAAGGGCGAGATTTATAACGCTGTGGTCGTTCGTACGGCCAAGGGTGTTCGTCGCCAGGATGGTTCGCTTGTCAAATTCGATGGCAATGCGGCTGTGTTGCTGAATAACAAGCTTGAGCCGATTGGCACGCGCATTTTTGGCCCGGTGACGCGCGAGTTGCGTACTGAGCGGTTCATGAAGATTGTGTCGCTTGCGCCGGAAGTCCTGTAAGAGGGGTAGCAATGGATAAGATTCGAAAAAATGACGATGTAATCGTGCTGGCTGGCAAGGATAAGGGCAAGCGTGGCAAGGTTGAGCGTCGTGTGAGTGCGGATTACGTGGTTGTCGAGGGCGTGAATGTCGCCAAGAAAGCGACCAGGCCTAATCCCATGACTGGGGTAACGGGGGGTATCGTGGATAAGACGATGCCGATTCATGTGTCGAATGTCGCTTTGTACAATGCGGCAACCGGCAAGGCAGATCGCGCTGGGTTCAAGGTGGTCGACGGCGAGAAAGTCCGCGTCTACAAATCCACTGGCGAAGTTGTTAAGGTGTAAGAGATCATGGCTCGACTCCAGCAATTTTACAAAGAAAAAATCGTGGCTGACTTGATGACGAAATTTTCGTACAAGTCAACGATGGAAGTGCCGCGCATTACCAAGATCACCCTTAACATGGGTTTGTCCGAGGCTGTTGCGGACAAGAAGGTGATTGAGAACGCGGTCGGTGACCTGACAAAAATCGCCAGCCAGAAGCCGGTTGTGACCAAGGCTCGCAAGTCGATTGCGGGTTTCAAGATTCGTGAAGGCTATCCGATTGGTTGCATGGTAACGCTGCGTGGTGCTCGCATGTACGAGTTCCTCGATCGTTTCATCACCATCGCGCTGCCGCGTGTGCGTGACTTCCGTGGCATCTCCGGGCGTTCGTTCGATGGTCGTGGCAATTACAACATCGGTGTTCGGGAGCAAATTATTTTCCCGGAAATCGAGTACGACAAGATTGACGCGTTGCGTGGTATGAATATCAGCATCACGACGACTGCGAAGACCGACGATGAGTCCAAGGCGCTCCTCGCCGCATTTAAATTTCCGTTTAGAAATTGAGGACGACATGGCAAAACTGTCGCTGATTAACCGTGAGAAAAAGCGCGCTGACCTGGCCAAGAAGTATGCCGGCAAGCGTAACGACCTGAAGGCCATTATCAATGACCAGGGCAAGTCCGAGGAAGAGCGCTATGAAGCGCGCCTGAAGTTGCAGGCGCTGCCACGTAACGCCAACCCGACTCGCCAGCGGAACCGGTGTGCAATTACCGGCCGTCCGCGCGGTACCTACCGCAAGTTTGGCCTCGGTCGTATCAAACTCCGTGAATTTGCCATGAGTGGCGAGATTCCCGGAATTGTTAAAGCTAGCTGGTAATAGGAGTAGTTACTATGAGCATGAGTGATCCTATCGCCGATATGCTGACTCGCATCCGCAATGCACAGGGCGTACAGAAGAACGCCGTGGCGATGCCGTCGTCCAATGTGAAAGTTGCGATTGCGCAAGTTCTGAAAGACGAAGGTTATATTGAGGATTTCGCTGTCAGCAAGGCGGATGGCAAGGCTGAATTGAAAATCGGTCTGAAGTATTACGATCGCCGTCCGGTCATCGAGCGCCTCGAGCGCGTATCGAAGCCGGGTCTGCGTGTGTACAAAGGCCGTGACGAATTGCCGAATGTGATGAATGGGCTGGGTGTTGCGATTATTTCGACCCCCAAAGGTGTAATGACTGACCGCAAAGCGCGCGCAACCGGTGTCGGTGGCGAAGTGATTTGCTACGTTGCATAAGGAGCCCGAAATGTCACGTGTAGCAAAAATGCCGATTGCACTGCCGAGTGGAGCTGAGGCTGCCATTACCGCAGAGCAGATTACTGTAAAAGGCCCGCTGGGTTCGATCAAGCAGGCGCTGAATGGGTTGGTCAAAATTGCCAACGACAATGGTTCGCTCAAGTTTGAGCCGGCCAATGACAGCCGTGAAGCAAATGCGATGTCCGGAACCATGCGTGCCCTGGTCAACAACATGGTGCATGGCGTAACCAAGGGTTTCGAGCGCAGGCTGACGCTGGTTGGCGTCGGTTATCGTGCCCAGGCCCAGGGCGACAAGCTGAACCTGTCGCTGGGTTTCTCGCATCCGGTGGTTCACCAGATGCCTGCAGGCGTTACCTGTGAAACCCCGTCGCAAACCGAGATTGTGATCAAGGGTGTCGACAAACAAAGCGTTGGTCAGGTCGCAGCAGAAGTTCGTGCTTACCGCAGCCCGGAGCCGTACAAAGGCAAGGGCGTCCGTTATTCGGACGAGGTGGTTAAGTTGAAAGAAACCAAGAAGAAGTAATAGGGGCTGACGATGAACAAAAAAGAATCACGTCTGCGCCGCGGACGTCAAACGCGAGCAAAGATTGCCGAGCTGAAGGCAACCCGTTTGTCCGTGCATCGTACCAACATGCATATTTACGCAAACGTCATTGCGCCGGATGCCACTATTCTGGCGACGTGCTCCTCGCTCGAGGCGGAAGTGCGTCAGGAACTCGCTGGCCAGACCGGCAAGGGCGGCAACGTTGCTGCGGCAACGTTGGTTGGCAAAAAAGTAGCCGAAAAGGCGCTGAAGGCAGGGATCACCGAAGTTGCATTCGATCGTTCCGGCTTCCGCTATCACGGTCGTGTTAAGGCACTGGCAGAAGCCGCGCGTGAAGCCGGCCTGAAGTTTTAAGGAAGATTCATCATGGCAAAAATGCAACAGAAAATGCAGGGTGACAAGCCGGATGATGGTTTGCGCGAGAAGATGATTTCGATCAACCGCGTCACCAAGGTGGTCAAGGGCGGTCGTATCATGGGCTTTGCTGCGTTGACCGTTGTTGGTGATGGCGATGGCCGCATCGGCATGGGCAAGGGCAAATCGAAAGAAGTGCCGGTTGCTGTACAAAAAGCAATGGAAGAAGCTCGCCGCAATATGATCAAGGTGCCGCTCAAGAGTGGCACGCTGCATCATACGATTACCGGCAAGCATGGCGCATCGAAGGTTCTGCTGAATCCTGCCAAGGACGGTACCGGCGTGATCGCAGGTGGTGCAATGCGCGCGATTTTTGAAGTCATGGGCGTGCACAACGTCGTGGCGAAGTCTTTCGGTTCGAACAACCCGTACAACCTGGTTCGTGCGACGCTGAATGCCTTTACTGCAATGAATGCTCCGTCCGAGATCGCAGCCAAGCGCGGCAAGACGGTCGAAGAAATTCTGGGTTGAGGTGCAGATCATGTCGAAGACAGTGAAAGTCAAATTGGTAAAGAGCTTGATCGGTACGCGTGACTCCCACCGCAGCACTGTGCGCGGTCTGGGTTTGCGTAGGCTGAATTCCGTTTCCGAACTGGAAGACACGCCTGCGGTGCGCGGCATGATCAACAAGGTGTCGTATCTCGTCAAAGTGATTTCGTAAGTCGGTGACTTTCGGACAGGAATAATCATGGAATTGAACACTATTCAGCCGGCCATTGGCGCCAAGCACGCAAAGCGTCGCGTTGGTCGCGGCATTGGTTCCGGCCTGGGCAAGACTTCCGGCCGTGGTCATAAGGGCCAGAAATCCCGTGCAGGCGGTTTTCACAAGGTAGGTTTCGAAGGCGGTCAGATGCCTTTGCAACGTCGTCTGCCGAAGCGTGGCTTCAAGTCGCTGGCGACTGATTTCCGCGCAGAAATCAGGCTGTCGGATCTGGACAAGCTGCCGGTAACGGATGTTGATGTGCTGACGCTGAAACAGGCGGGCGTGGTATCGGTACTGGTGCGCGATGTTCGCATCATCAAGTCCGGCCAAGTGACGAAGGCAATCAACCTCAAGGGCGTGGTTGCGACGAAGGGTGCGAAGGAAGCCATTGAGGCTGCCGGCGGATCGGTTGCGTAACGAAAATACGGAGCAATAATTGGCCACTTCACCACAACCCCAAAAGAATTCAGGTTCTGGGTTTCCCTGGGGACGTTTGTGGTTCCTGCTTGGTGCTCTGGTGGTATACCGGGTCGGGGCTCACATCCCGGTTCCGGGTATCGACCCGAATCAGCTAGCCATGCTGTTCAAGCAGAACCAGGGCGGCATATTGGGTATGTTCAATATGTTCTCCGGTGGTGCGCTGTCGCGTTTTACCGTATTTGCGCTTGGCATCATGCCGTACATTTCGGCCTCGATTATCATGCAGATGCTGGCGGTAGTTTCTCCGCAGCTTGAAGCGATGAAGAAAGAGGGCGAAGCCGGACGGCGCAAGATTACGCAGTATACGCGTTACGGCACGCTGTTTCTGGCGGCGTTTCAGGGTTTGGGCATTGCCGTGGCTCTGGAATCACAGCCGGGCTTGGTGATTGATCCGGGCATGACGTTCCGTTTTACCGCGGTAGTTTCGCTGGTGACTGGTACGATGTTTCTGATGTGGCTGGGCGAGCAGATTACCGAGCGCGGTCTTGGCAATGGTATTTCGATCATCATTTTCGCCGGTATCGCGGCTGGCTTGCCAAATGCGATGGGTGGCTTGCTTGAGCTGGTTCGCACCGGTTCGATGAACACGCTGGTGGCAATTGTGATATGTGCCATCGTAGTAGTTGTGACCTATCTGGTCGTTTTCATTGAGAGCGGTCAGCGCAAGATTCTGGTCAACTATGCGAAACGTCAGATTGGTAACAAGGTTTATGGCGGTCAGTCCAGCCATTTGCCGCTGAAGTTGAACATGTCGGGTGTGATTCCGCCGATTTTCGCATCGTCGATCATCCTGTTTCCGGCGACGATCACTGGGTGGTTTACGTCGGGTGCAGATACCAGCAGCGTGTTGGTGCGTTTTCTGAAGGATCTGGCGGCTTCGCTGGCGCCTGGTGAGCCGATGCACGCACTGCTGTATGCGATTGCGATCATTTTCTTCTGCTTCTTTTACACCGCGCTGGTGTTCAACAGCAGGGAAACGGCGGACAACCTGAAGAAAAGCGGCGCATTTGTGCCGGGTATTCGCCCTGGCGAACAGACGAGCAGATATATTGACCGCATCCTGATGCGCCTGACGCTGTCGGGTGCGGTTTATGTGACGCTGGTGTGTTTGCTGCCGGAGTTTCTGGTTGCCCGGTGGAAGGTGCCGTTCTATTTCGGTGGCACGTCGCTGCTGATTATTGTGGTCGTAACGATGGACTTCCTGGAGCAAGTAAACAATTACGTTATGTCGCACCAGTATGATTCGTTGTTGCGCAAGTCGAATTTCAAGGGCGGCGGTTTCCCGCAGCGTTAAGCTGACGGCGCGTTAACTGACAGCAAAACGAATGGCAAAAGACGACATTATTCAGATGCAGGGCGAGGTGCTGGAAAACCTTCCGAATGCAACATTCAGGGTCAAGCTGGAAAACGGTCATGTAGTACTTGGTCATATTTCCGGGAAAATGAGGATGAACTACATCCGCATCCTGCCGGGTGACAAGGTGACTGTGGAACTGACGCCCTATGACCTGAGTCGTGCGTGAAGCAGTAATTAGAGAGGCAAGAAATGAAAGTTCAAGCATCCGTAAAGCGGGTTTGCCGCAATTGCAAAATCATCAAGCGCAAAGGCGTTGTTCGTGTCATCTGCACCGAACTGCGTCACAAGCAGCGCCAAGGTTAATTAACGTTATTGATTGAGGAATAACGAATGGCACGTATAGCAGGGGTTAATATCCCAAATCATCAGCACACAGTTATTGGCTTGACCGCCATCTATGGCATTGGCCGTACTCGCGCCCAGCAGATCTGCGAGGCGAGCGGTGTGGAAACCAGCAAGAAGGTCAAGGATCTGGACGACAGCGAGCTGGAGAAAATCCGCGACGAAATCGCGAAATTCATCATCGAAGGTGATTTGCGCCGCGAAGTTTCGATGAGCATCAAGCGACTGATGGACTTGGGCTGCTATCGTGGTCTGCGTCATCGCCGCGGTCTGCCGGTGCGCGGTCAGCGCACGCGCACGAATGCACGCACCCGCAAGGGCCCGCGTAAAGCTGCGCAGTCACTGAAGAAATAATGCAAACGCTCAGTTTGACTGGTTGTTGGATTCAAGGATACTAAAATGGCAAAAGCACAAAATAACGCATCGTCGTGGGCAACTTCCGGTGGCGCAGGCTTCAAGGGTTCGCGCAAATCGACCCCGTTTGCTGCACAGGTGGCTGCCGAAGCAGCTGGCCGTGTCGCTGTTGAGTGCGGCGTGAAGAACCTTGAAGTTCAGATCAAGGGCCCGGGCCCGGGTCGTGAATCCGCTGTTCGCGCTCTGAATGCACTGGGCATCCGCATCACGCAGATCCAGGACATCACGCCGGTACCGCATAACGGTTGCCGCCCGCCGAAGCGCCGTCGCATCTGATTCGCACGAATCTCTGTTTTCTCCCGCCATTGCAGAATGGCGGGTTTTTTCTTAAGACCACCGTTCGGACTTCGGGTTCGAACTTGCGCTCGACAACCGGCCATCAAGCCGGAATGCTAGGGGCGTTAAATTAGTAAAGGAAAGTAACGTGGCACGTTATATCGGACCAAAAGCAAAACTCGCCCGCCGTGAAGGCACTGATCTGTTCCTGAAGAGCGCGCGCCGCTCGCTGGATTCCAAGTGCAAGCTGGACGTCAAGCCTGGACAGCACGGCATCAAATCCGGTGCTCGCACCTCCGACTACGGCAACCAGCTGCGCGAAAAGCAGAAGGTCAAGCGCATGTACGGTGTGCTGGAGCGCCAGTTCCGCCGCTATTTCGCACAGGCGGAAAGCCGCAAGGGCAACACCGGCGACAACCTGCTGCAATTGCTGGAATCGCGCCTGGACAATGTTGTCTACCGCATGGGTTTCGGCTCCACCCGCGCTGAAGCGCGTCAGCTGGTCAGCCACAAGGCGCTGATGGTGAACGGCCAGGTCGTCAACATCCCGTCCTACAAGGTCAAGGCAAACGACGTTGTTGCCATCCGCGAAAAAGCACAAAAGCAGGCACGTATCGCAGAATCGCTGTCGCTGGCCGAGCAAATCGGTATGGCACCGTGGGTTGCCGTCGACGCGAAGAAAATGGAAGGCACGTTCAAGCGCCTGCCAGATCGCAGCGAATTTGCAAGCGATGTGAACGAATCGCTGATCATCGAATTGTATTCGCGTTAATGCAGTAATCCGACCCGCCTGAACAGGCGGGTTTTTTCTCATGTATCCATCAGCCTTATCGGTGTAACGAGCCGAGGGTATTGAAAAGGACTACCAACATGCAAAACACTTTCCTCAAGCCGCGCATCATCAATGTTGAAGCGTTGGGACAAGGCCACACCAAGGTCGAAATGGAGCCGTTCGAGCGCGGCTACGGCCACACGCTGGGCAATGCGCTGCGCCGTGTGCTGCTGTCGTCGATGACAGGCTATGCGCCGACCGAAGTGACCATCGCTGGCGTCGTGCACGAATATTCGACGCTGGATGGCGTGCAGGAAGACGTGGTCGATCTGCTGCTGAACCTGAAGGGCGTGGTGTTCAAGCTGCACAACCGTGATTCGGTCAACCTGACGCTGAAAAAGGAAGGTTCCGGCCCGGTGCTGGCTTCCGACATCGAACTGCCGCACGACGTTGAACTGATCAATCCGGAACACGTGATTGCGAACCTGACCGAGAACGGCAAGCTGGACATGCAGATCAAGGTCGAGAAGGGCCGCGGCTATGTGCCGGGCAATGTTCGCCGCCTGCTGGAAGATACCAACAAGACCATCGGCCGCATCATTCTGGACGCATCGTTCTCGCCGGTTCGCCGCGTATCGTACTCGGTCGAATCCGCGCGCGTCGAGCAGCGTACCGACTTGGACCGCCTGATCCTGAACATCGAAACCAACGGCGTGATTTCGGCTGAAGAAGCGATTCGCCAGTCGGCGCGCGTGCTGGTCGATCAACTGAGCGTATTCGCATCGCTGGAAGGCACGGAAGCGGCGACCGAAGCGGCTGCGCATGCACCGGCAGTCGATCCGACGCTGCTGCGTCCGGTCGATGATCTCGAACTCACGGTGCGTTCGGCGAACTGCCTGAAGGCCGAGAACATCTACTACATCGGTGATCTGATCCAGCGCAGCGAAAATGAACTGCTGAAAACGCCGAATCTTGGCCGCAAGTCGCTGAACGAAATCAAGGAAGTCCTTGCTTCGCGCGGCCTCACGCTCGGCATGAAGCTGGACAACTGGCCGCCGGCTGGTCTGGAGAAGTAATCGCGGTTGGATTGCGGGCCGAAAAATGCGCCAAACGTTTTGAGCGGCGCCATTTTTCGGCTATCATGCGAACCTCGTTTTTTAATTTAATACCGGTCCGCGTTTCCAGTGCCGAAAGCACCAGGAAAACGATAGAAGAGCTGGAACAAAACCAAAAGTAAAGGAAATATCATGCGTCATCGTCACGGTCTCCGTAAACTGAACCGCACCTCGTCGCATCGCCTCGCGATGCTGCGCAACATGACTGTATCGCTGCTCAAGCACGAAGCGATCAAAACCACGCTGCCGAAAGCAAAAGAACTGCGCCGCGTGGTCGAACCGATCATCACGCTGGGCAAGACCGACAACCTGTCGAACAAACGTCTGGCGTTCAACCGCCTGCGCGATCGCGACATCGTGGTCAAGCTGTTCGCCGAAATCGGCCCGCGCTATGCCAACCGCAACGGCGGCTACCTGCGCATCCTGAAGATGGGTTTCCGTCAGGGCGACAATGCGCCGATGGCGTACGTCGAGCTGCTCGACCGTCCGGAAGTGGCAGAGGCAGTCGAGGCTGAATAAGCCAGCCTGATACGGCACAACCGAAAGCCAGCGCATGCGCTGGCTTTTGTCGTTTTTGGCCCGTGCGAAAAGTCAAACCGGCACGCGTTGCGCACCGTAAAATGGGAACGCAGGCGGCACCGATAGCCGCATACACGGATAACCAGCACGGGAGGAAAGCATGAAACCGGAACTGAAAACCTTGTGGCAAGGCCCTGTGCCGCGCGCGCTGGTGGAGGATATGATTCCCGAACGGCTGCGCGTGCTGGTGCTGGCGCCACATCCGGACGATTTCGACGCGATTGGCGTCACGCTGCGTTTTCTGGCCGAGAATGGCAACCCGATCCACGCGGCTGTGGTGCAGACCGGCAGCGGGGTCGAGGATTCCTACCTGCCGGGTGCGACGCTGGCGCAAAAGGCTGCGCTGCGCGAAAAGGAACAGCGCGCCAGCCTGCGTTTTTTCGGGCTGCCGGAAGAAAAGCTGACCTTCCTCGATCTGGAACGCGATGCTACCGACCAACTGAAGGATAGTGCAGCCAATTTCGGTGCCATCAGCGCCTTCATCATCGACTGCCTGCCGGACATCATCTTCCTGCCGCACGGCAATGACAGCAACAATGCTCACCGCGTGATGTGCTCACTTGCGCGGCAGGCGGCGCTGCGTCATGGGCGGCCGGTGGCGCTGTTCATGAACCGCGATGCGAAAACGGTCGGCATGCGCACCGATCTGTACCTGCCGTTTGGCGATGAAATGGCCGAATGGAAGGCGCAACTGCTGCGCTTTCACGACAGCCAGCAGCAGCGCAATCTGGCGGTGCGCGGCCACGGCTTCGACGAGCGGGTGCTGATGCTCAACCGCCAGATAGCGGCCGAGCTGAAGCTGGAAGCGCGCTACGCCGAGGCCTTCGAGCTGGAATTCTACAACCTCGGTTGAGGGTGGCGTTTAAGTGCCTTTCAGATTTATTGGCTCACGCATCATCCCCACGCCGTCGCTGCAGCGCAGGCTGGGGCATAGTGTCGTTAGCACGGTGTCAATCTGACTGAAAGCCGCTGGATGCCAATTCGAGCCAGCCCTGGCGCGCCTGCATTGCGCTCTGGCTGTACTCAGGCTTGCATCGGCGGGCTGACGCCACAGTGCAAGCATAAATGACTCCGCTGACAATTCCGTTCAATAAAGCGAAAATAACTGACTGAAATGAACTGCGGGTCAGTAAGGTTGGAAAATATACTGCTGCCAGTATGTAAAAATAGCCTCAAAAACAGTGGCCCAGTGGCTTGATTCGGCTATATACCCCATCAATGTTAAGTGATGCCGCAGCGCAAGGAGCTGCGGCCGCGCAAAACAAAACCCCGGCACTGCGCCGGGGTTGCCGTAACCTGATGCTGAACTGCTGCCTATCGGCCGCCGTAGCCCGATATTTCCGCCAGCAAGTCTTTCCTGATGGCGTCCGGATTGATTTGTACGCCGAGCGACGTGTTGCAGCGTGGGCAGTTGAGCGAAATGCACTTCCACGATCTGCCACCATAACCACAGCCACCTACCTCCCTTACGGTAACGCCAGTCACAACTTCCTCGCACCTCGGACACTTGGTAGTCATACCGCCCCCCGGTAATGGTTGTTTGGAATTCAACTATAACCGAAACGTTTGGTACGTTCGTTATTTTTTCTCAATTGCAGTCAAATTGACGCCATTTTTCGTGAATCTGCCTGATGCGTGCGGTGGTTCAGGCTGGCAGCAATAAAACGCAACTGGCGGGAACGTTACAGCGCCTGAATGTGGGCCGCGTCGAACACTCCGGCCTGGTAATCGCTGAACGCCTGCTCGATCTGCTGCGCGGTATTCATCACGAACGGGCCGCGCTGGACGATCGGCTCGTTCAGCGGCTGGCCGGCGACGATCAGCAGTCGGGCATCGCTTCGCGCCAGCACGCGGACCGAATCGCCGCCATCGTTGGACAGGATGGCCAGATTGTGATCCGGCACGGCTGTGTCGCCGATGTCCACGGTGCCGCGGTAAGTGTAGGTGAACGCGTTGTGGCCCGGATTCAGCGCCTGCACGAACTGGCTGCCCTGCGGCAGGTGCACATCGAGCAATAGCGGTTCAGTGTGCGGCCGCTGTACCGCGCCGGCTGTGCCGTGGCTTTCGCCCGCGATGACGCGCACCAGCACGCCTTCGCCGGTGGTGAATTCTGGAATCGCGGCCGACGGGATGTCGCGGTAGCTGGGAGCGAGCATCTTGTTTGCAGCCGGCAGGTTGAGCCACAGTTGAAAGCCTTCCATCAAGCCCTGCTCCTGCTCCGGCAGTTCGGAATGAATTAGCCCGCTGCCGGCCGTCATCCACTGCGCGCCTCCGGGGCCGAGCAAACCTTCGTGCCCGGTGCTGTCGCGGTGCCGCATCCGGCCGGCCAGCATGTAAGTGACCGTTTCAAAGCCACGGTGCGGATGGTCGGGAAAGCCGCCGATGTAATCGTCCGGATTGTCGTTGCGAAACGCATCCAGCATCAGGAACGGATCGAGTCGCCGCTGCAGGTTTTGCGTCAGCACGCGCGTCAGGCGCACGCCGGCGCCGTCCGAGGTCTGGATGCCCTGAACCAGCCGTTCGACCGTTCTTTCATGCTGAGCGGGTTTGGATGTGGCGTCATTCATGATTTCATGCTCCTGTCCAATGTTCCGGCTTGGCGATACGGACGGCCTGCTGACGTTGCCTACTCTCGCCGCCAATGCCGTTAGACCACCAACTCGGCAATCTGTTTTTCCGCCTGTTCGAAAACCTGGTCGGCCAGTCCGCTCATCGCCAGCCCTTCGGCATAGATGAATTCGATCTCGGTCATGCCCAGAAAGCCGAGCGCGGTTTTCAGGTACGGCACTTGCGAATCGGCCGGCGTGTCGCGGTACAGACCGCCGCGCGCCAGCGCGACATACACCTTCTTGCCAGTGAGCAAGCCTTCGGGGCCGTTTTCGCCATAGCGGAAGGTGACGCCGGCGCGATAGATGGCATCAATCCACGATTTGAGCTGCACCGGCACGCCGAGGTTGTACATCGGTACGCCAAGCACGAGCGCATCCACCGATTGCAGTTGCTCGATCAGCGCATCATCCTGCGCCACCCGCGCCGTCTGTTCCGGCGTGCGTTGCTCCGCCGGCGTGAACAGCGCGTTCAGCGCCGGTTCATCCAGCACCGGATGCGGCTCGCTGGCCAGATCGCGCACGGTGATTGTGGCATGCGGATATTTTTCCGTCAGGCGTTCGGCGATGCGGCTTGCCAGGCGGGTCGAATTGGAACCGGAGGAACGGGCGCTGGAATTGATTTGCAGGATGTTCATGGTGGATGCTTTCAGTTGGTTGGAATCGGTGTCGGTCATCGTGCTGACCATGATTTGAGTATATTGATTGATGAATCAGAACAGAAGACGTTCAAGTGGGTTATATTGTTCCAAAAATGGAATAATTCCTTACAATGAGCCTGGATGCCAACGACCTGATACTGTTTGCCAGCGTGATCGATGCCGGCAGTTTTTCGCGCGCGGCTGAAACCACCGGCTGGCCGAAATCGACGCTGTCGCGCCGCATCACGCAGCTAGAAACGCGGCTGGGCGAGCGTTTGCTGTTGCGCAGCACGCGCAAATTGACGATCACCGAATTCGGCGAGCGGATACTCGATCACGCCCGGCGGCTACAGGAAGAAACCGAGGCGGCCGAGGCGATGGTGCTGCACCGGCAGCAGCGGCCGCGTGGTCTGTTGCGGGTGTCGATGCCGCCGGATTTTGCCGATCTGGAATTGACCGCCTTGCTGCTGCGGTTTGCCACCGCTTGCCCCGAAGTGCGGGTCGAGCTGGATTTGTCGCCACGGCGGGTCGATCTGGTGGCTGAACGGTTTGATCTTGCGCTCAGGGTGGCCAGCAGTCTGCCGGACGACAGCACGCTGGTGGCGAGGAAATTGTGCGATCTGCGGATTCATCTGTATGCCAGCCCGGCCTACCTGAAACGCTACGGCGAACCGCAAACGCCGGCGGAACTGCTGCAGCATGTCTGCTTGCGGCTGGTTAGCAGCGGCGGCGAAGCGATGCCGTGGCGTCTTTCATCCGCTTCCGGCCAGTGGGAAGGCATGCCGGTCGGGCCACTGTCATCCAATTCGCTTGGCTTGCAGCGCGATCTGGCGGTGCACGGCATGGGCATCGTCGGCCTGGCGGATCGGTTTGCCGACAAAGCGGTGGCACAGGGCTACCTGCGACGGGTATTGCCCGAATGGGAATTGCCGACGGTGACAATCTGGTGCGTCACGCCCGGCAGGCGTTTGCTGCCGACCAGAACCTCGGCCTTCATCGAGATGCTGATGTCGGAGTTGGCGAACGAGCCTTAGCCGTTGGCGGCGGCATTTCCGGCGCCAGCCGCGCGGCGCTTGTTCCGCTGCGCTGCATGGCGCTGGCGGTTCTAGCCGGCCAGCTTTTGCGCGATGCGGGCGACATGAGCGCCCTGGAAGCGCGCGGCCGCCAGTTCGTTTTCGCTCGGCATGCGCTCGCCTTGTCCGCCGACGATGGTCGATGCGCCGTAAGGGGAGCCGCCAGTAATTTCCGTCACGCCCATCTGTCCGGCAAAGGAATAGGGCAGGCCGACAATGACCATGCCGTGATGCAGCAGGGTGGTGTGAAAGCTTAGGATGGTCGATTCCTGTCCGCCATGCTGGGTGGCGGAACTGGTGAACACGCTGCCCACCTTGCCGATCAGCTTGCCTGCTGCCCACAGCCCGCCGGTCGCATCCAGAAACTGGCGCATCTGGCCGCACATGTTGCCGAAGCGCGTGGGCGTGCCGAACAGGATGGCGTCGGCGCCGGCCAGATCCTCGACCGACACCAGCGGCACATGTTCCATGCTTTTTTGCGCCTCGAGCGCGCCCATCTTGCCGAGAATGTGGGCCGACAGGGTTTCGGGAACGCGTTTTACAACCGCTTCGCAGCCGGGAATTTCGCGCACGCCGGCGGCTACCGCTTCAGCCATCCGGTAGATGTGTCCGTACATGCTGTAATAAACAATCAGGGCTTTCATGCTTGTCCTCGCATAAAAAGGGAATGGGTTCCCTGCGGACGATAACAGCCGGCAAGCACCGGGTTTTGATATAAGGCAAGCAGCAAGTGTCTAGCGGGCTGAAGTGCATTCAGCGCATCAGCAGATAGCATTCTTCCTTTGCTGGTGGCGCAGACGGGGCTGGCGCAAGAGCGTTTTGCGGTCTTGCGTTAACGATAATTGGCGCCGTTGTTCATGTCGAACACTTCGCCATTGATGTAGGCGGGAGCGTCGGTTGCCAGCCAGCACACCGTGCGCGCGACTTCTTCGGCCGTGCAGAAACGCTGGTTGATAGTGACCGCCTTCAGGCGGGCTTTTCGCTCTTCCGGCGCATTTTTCATCATCTCGGTTTCGACCGGGCCCGGGGCGACGGTATTGGCGATGACGCCTTGCGCGCCGAAGCTTCTGGCGAGCGAGCGCATCGCGTTGGCAAGCCCGGCTTTCGATATGCCGTACCAGATATCGGGATGCCCGATCTGTCCGGCGATCGAACCGAGGCTAACGATGCGCCCGCCGCCGTTGTCCGCCATTTGTGTGGCCAGATGGATGCTGAGGCGCACGGCGTTGATCAGGTTAAGGTTGAGCGAGTGGTGGATTTCCTCCAGCCGGTAATCGCGCGCGCTCTTGGTATTCATCTGGCCGGCGTTGTTGATCAGCACATCCACCGGGCCGATTTGCTCAAGCACTTCGAGCGATTGTTCGTAATCGGCGATGTCGGCGATCCAGGATACCGTTCTGGCAGGCGGTGATTCAATGCGCGTGCGCGACAGCACATGCACGTCGAACCCTTTCGCTGCCAGCATGTTTGAAATTTCGAGTCCGATGCCTCGGCTGCCGCCGGTCACAATTGCTTTCATGATGTGAGGCTCGCCGGTGGCGAGCGCTGAGCAAAAAGCCAGTCTAAACCTTTCTGCTTCGTCAGCCAATGCTCACGTGTGTGGCGCAGGCGGCTTAGTCAGTGCCAGGAGCTACTGCTAGCAGCGCGACGATTTCCTCGCCCCAGCTTTCCAGCCGCTTGCTGCCGATGCCGGCAATTGCGCCCAGTTGTTCGATGCTGGCGGGTTTGGCGCGGGCGATGTCGCGCAGGGTGGCATCCTGCAGGATCACGTAGGCCGGCAAGTTGCGCGCACGTGCCGTTTCCAGCCGCCACCAGCGCAGCCGCTCGAACAGCGCCTGCTCGCCGCGGTCGAGCGAGCTTTCCGCGAACGCGGATTTGCTGGCGGATTTCTGCTTGAACGGCTTGCGGAATTCGCGCAGTTGCACCGTCTGTTCGCCGCGCAGCACCGCGCGCGCGTTTTCGGTCAGTTTCAGCGCCTGAAACGCATCGTAGTCGACTTCGGCCAGCCCGAGCGCCAGCGTCTGGCGCAGGATCGCGCGCCATTCGGCCGCGCTGCGGTCGGCGCCGATGCCGAAGGTCGAGAGCAGATCGTGCTGCCACTGGCGCACCTTGTCGTTTTCCAGCCCGCGCAAGACGTCGATCACATGCGCGGCGCCGAAATGCTGGCCGGTGCGGTAAATGGCCGACAGCAGCTTTTGCACCGCCACCGTGCCATCGAACGAGCGCGGCGCTTCGCGGCAGGTGTCGCAATTGCCGCAAGGCGCGGAAGGCTGGCCGAAATAATCCAGCAACTGTACCCGGCGGCAGCCGACCGTTTCGCACAGCGCCAGCATCGCGTTCAGCTTGTCGCGCTGCACGCGCTTGAACGTCTCGTCGGCTTCCGATTCGTCGATCATCCGCCGCTGCTGCACCACGTCCTGCAGGCCGTAAGTCATCCACGCATCGGCCGGTTCGCCGTCGCGCCCGGCGCGGCCGGTTTCCTGATAATAGGCTTCGATGCTGCGTGGCAGATCCAGATGGGCGACGAAGCGCACGTCCGGCTTGTCGATCCCCATGCCGAACGCGACCGTGGCGACCATCACCAGCCCGTCCTCGCGCAGGAAGCGCGCCTGATGCGCGGCGCGCTGCTCGTGCGCCATGCCGGCGTGGTACGGCAGCGCGGCTATGCCGTGCGCGTTCAGGAATTCGGCCGTTTCCTCCACCCGTTTGCGCGACAGGCAATAGACGATGCCGGCGTCGCCGCTGTGTTCGATATTGATGAAATCCAGCAACTGCTGGCGCGCATTGTTCTTTTCCACGATGCGGTAGCCGATGTTTGGCCGGTCGAACGAATCGACGAACTGGCGCGCGTCGTCCAGTTGCAATTGATGCACGATCTCGGCCCGCGTTTGCGGGTCGGCGGTCGCGGTCAGCGCGATTCGCGGCACGTCGGGGAAACGCTCGTGCAGCAGCGACAGCCGGATGTATTCCGGCCGGAAATCGTGCCCCCATTGCGATACGCAGTGCGCCTCGTCGATGGCGAACAGCGCGATTTTCGATGCCTGCAGCAGTTCCAGGCAGCGCGGTGTGGCCAACCGCTCGGGCGCGATGTAGACCAGATCCAGCTCGCCCCGGCGCAGTGCGCGCTCGACCGCATTCGCCTCGTCCCACGACTGGCTCGAATTCAGGAACGCGGCGCGCACGCCGGCCTGCGCCAGCGCATCGACCTGATCCTGCATCAGCGCAATCAGCGGCGAGATCACCACGCCGACGCCGTCGCGCAGCATGGCCGGAATCTGGTAGCACAGCGATTTGCCGCCGCCGGTCGGCATCAGCACCAGCGCGTCGCCGCCGCCCGCCACCTGCGTCACGATCTCGGCCTGCCGGCCACGGAAGGCGGGGTAGCCGAAAACGGTTTGCAGCAGGTGTTGTGCGCGCTGAAGGGGAGAGGTCATGAGTCGGACGGAATGCAGGGATTTGTTAGGCGGCTGGCGGCGCTCAGCGGGATGCGGGCAGGGGTGAGTTGTGCATACTGATGGGGGTATTTTTTTAAGCCCCCTGTTTTGTCTGGCGAAAACGAATGATTTTGTTGCATACCCCTGGGAAAAACAGGATTTTCAGGCCGTTGGCAGCATTTTGGCGCCAAAATAACTGACCAAAATGACTTTTCGGTCAATAAGCCTGAAAAATATACTCCAGCCAGTATTTAAAAACAGCCAGCAAAAACGTGGCCCGGCATATGGTTTTTGCTATATACCCCCGGTTTTGCTCACACGGCAATCGGTGCCGCAATCGCCGGGTGCGGGTCGTATTCGGCGATCTCGAAGTCATCGTAGCGGTAGTCGAAAATCGAATCCGGCTGGCGCTTGATCACCAGCTGCGGCAGCGGCCTCGGTTCGCGCGCCAGTTGCCGCTTCGCCTGTTCGACGTGGTTCAGGTACAGGTGCAGATCGCCGATCGAATGCACGATCTCGCCCGGCTCCAGCCCGCATTGCTGCGCCACCATGTGCGTCAGCAGCGCCACCGAGGCGCCGTTGAACGGGATGCCGAGAAAGACATCGCCGGAACGCTGCGTCAGCATGCAGCTCAGCTTGCCGTTCGCGACCCAGAACTGGTACATCACGTGGCACGGCGGCAGCGCCATCCGGCCTTCCAGTGCATTCTGCACCGGCGATTTGCGCTCGTCCGGCAGCACCGCCACGTTCCAGGCGTTGATGATGTGACGGCGGCTGTTCGGATTGGCGCGGATGCTTTTGATCACTTCCGCCACCTGATCGATGGTTTCGCCGTGTTCGCCTTTCCATGCACGCCACTGCGCGCCGTACACCGGCCCGAGTTCGCCTTCGGGTGTGGCCCATTCGTCCCAGATCGAGACACCGTTGTCGTTCAGGTAGCGGATGTTGGTGCCGCCCTGCAGGAACCACAGCAGCTCATGGAAAATCGAGCGCACGTGCAGCTTCTTGGTCGTCAGCAGCGGAAAGCCGGTGCTCAGGTCGTGGCGGTACATGCGGCCGAACACCGACAGCGTGCCGGTGCCGGTGCGGTCGCCTTTTTCGACGCCGTTATCGAGGATGTCTTGCAGCAGGGCGAGGTATTGCGCTTCCATGGTGGTTCTTCAGCGGTGAAGACAGGATTGTAGCGCATCTGCTTCCGCGCCCGGACGTTTCCTTAGCGCCAGATACTGCGCCGGCGCGCCCGCCTTGCCAGCCACCACGCCAGCAGCAGCGACAGCATCGTCAGCGAAATGACGATTGCGTTGCCATACAGGATGTACGGCGTTGCGCCGGTGTAGCCCTGCACTTGCGCCGCCAGCGTGCCGCGTGCGTAGGCCGGCAGTTTTGCGCTGACGCTGCCGTCCGGTGCGATCACGGCCGTCATGCCGGTGTTGGTCGAGCGCAGCATCGGGCGGCCGGTTTCGATGGCGCGCATCTGCGAAATCTGCAAATGCTGCGGCAGCGCGATCGTGTCGCCGAACCAGGCGATGTTGGACGTGTTTAGCAATACGGTCGGCTGCGGTTGGCCAGCGTAATGGGTGGCGGCAATTTGCTCGGCGATTTCCTCGCCGAACAGGTCTTCGTAGCAGATGTTCGGCAGCACCCGCTGATCCTTGACCGCGAATGCCGGCTGCACCAGCGGGCCGCGTGAAAAATCGCCCAGCGGGATGTGCATCAGGTTGACGAACCAGCGGAAGCCAGGCGGTACGAATTCGCCGAACGGCACCAGATGATGCTTGTCGTAGCGGTAGGCCTCTTTTCGCCCGGGGGCGAAGCCGATCATGCTGTTGGTGTAATCGTCACGGTCGTCGTACAGCGGGATGCCGAGCAGCAGGTGGCTGCCGGTCTTGCGCGAAAACTCGGTCAGCTTGGCCAGGTAGTTAGGCGGCAGCCGTTGCGGCATCACCGGGATGGCGGTTTCCGGCGTGGCGATCAAATCGGCCGGTGCCTCGGTCAGCATCGCGTGGTTCAGCGCCAGCATCGCGTCGATCTGCTTGCGTTCAAACTTCATTTCCTGCGGCACGTTAGTCTGCAGCAGCCGCACGGCGATCGGCTGGCCGTGCGGTTCGGTCCAGTGCACCTGCTGCAGGAAAAAGCCGGCGACGAACAGCGCGCAGGCTAGCAACAGCGCCAGAATCCGGCCGCGCGTCTGGCGGAATGGCAGGAAGGCGATGCAGCCGGCGGCGATCGCGCACAGCCAGCCGATGCCATAGACGCCGCCTACCGGCGCGAAACCCGCCAGCGGGCTGCTGGTGTGCGCATAGCCGGATACGAGCCACGGAAAGCCGCTGAACAGCCAGCCACGCAGCCATTCGCCCAGCGTCCAGCAGGCCGGAAAAATCAGCAGCGCGCCGATGACGGCTGGCGACGACAGCCGTTGCCGCAGCCATGCTCCCAGGCTGAGCGCAATCGCAGCGAAGGCGCCCAGTCCGAGTGCAAACAGCAGCACTGCCAGCGCGGCTAGCCATGCGGCCATGCCGCCGTAGCGGTGCATGCTGACGAACAGCCAGTAAAGTCCGCAGATCGCGCAGCCGAAGCCGTAAGCCCAGCCGATGAGCGCGCTCTTGCGGATTGACTGCGCGCGCAGCACCATGTGAAACACGAGCGCCAGGGCAAGAATCTGGATTGGCCACCAGCCCCAGGGCGCGAAGGCCAGCACGGTGGCAGCGCCAGCCACTGCCGACAGCAGCAGGGCGGGCAGGACGTGACGGCGGGAGTTCACGATTTCTCGGCAGGAATCAGGTTTCGACGGCGGCGGTTTCGGTTACCGACGGCAGTGTTTTTTCGACCAGCAGCACGTGAATCTGGCGTGCGTCGGCGCGCTGCACTTCGAACCGCAACTGGCCGATATCGAACTTGTCGCCCTTGTGCGGCATGCGTCCGAGATGGTTCGCCACCAGGCCGCCGATGGTATCGACATCCTCATCCTTCAGTTCAACGCCCAGCGTCTGATTGAACTGTTCCAGCTCGGTCAGCGCACGCACGCGCCAGCGCGGGCCGAAATTGCCGGGCCGTACCGACAGGATGTTGTCCTCGGCTTCATCGAAATCGTATTCATCCTCGATGTCGCCGACGATCTGCGGAAATCGCGCAGCAGCACGTTCAGTCTTTTGGATTCGGGGATGAACACCGCCGGGCGCAGCATGTCGCGCACGTCGAAGGTTTCATCCACATGCAGATGCAGCAGGTCTTTCGCCAGCAGGATGCCGATCACCTTGTCGCGGTCGCCTTCAATCACGGGATAGCGCGAGTGCTCGGCTTCGACTGCTTCCGGCATCCATTCATCGAACGGCTTGTTGATGTCGATGACCGACATTTGCGCCCGCGGCACCATCACGTCGCGCGCGCACAGGTCGGACACCTGGAACACGCCTTCGATCATTGACAGCGAATCGGCGTCGATCAGGTTGCGTTCATGCGCTTCCTGCAGAATTTCCAGCAGTTCGGCCCGGTTTTCCGGTTCAGGCGAAATCAGCGCGGACAGCCGTTCGAGCAGCGAAGGCTTGGCTTCACTAGGGTGGTCAGGCATGGGCGATAACCCGGAGTGGTGAGGCCTTATAGCATACACGAAAAGGCAACTTAAACGGCGGATTTGCGACTGATTCGCATCAATCCTGGCCGCCAAATACCGTTTGGGGCAGGGTATGTGTCCCAGAATGCCGGTTCGTCCGGCACTCTGGCGATTGACAGCAAACTGTCGCCAGTATTTTTTAGGCTCGTCAGCCGCTGTCGCTGGCCTATTTTTCTGCGTAAGGATTGTCGAAGCCGAGCCGGGCCAGAATTTCCGTTTCCAGCGCTTCCATCTCGTCCGCTTCTTCGTCGGTTTCGTGCTCGTAGCCTTGCGCGTGCAGCACGCCATGCACGATCAGGTGCGCCGCGTGCGCTTCAAGCGTCTTGTCCTGTTCGGCCGCTTCGGCCAGCAGCACGTCGCTGCACAGGATGATGTCGGCGATCACCAGTTCATTGTCGTACGGGAAGGTCAGCACATTGGTGGCGTAATCCTTGCCGCGGTAATCGCGGTTCAGTTCGCGTCCTTCCTCCGCGTTGACGAAGCGCAGCGTCAGTTGCGCTGGCGCCAGGAGCGCCGCCTGCACCCAGCGCCGTAGCAGCGGTCGCGGCAGAACGTCCTTCAGCCGTTCATCCGCATACTGCACCGACAGCGAGAGCTTATGATTTGTTGCCATGTTTTTCCGCCGCTTCGTATGCATCGACAATGCGCGCCACCAGCGGATGGCGCACCACGTCGGCGCTGGTGAATTGTGAGAATGCAATGCCGCGCACGTCCTGCAGCACCTTGACGGCATCGATCAGGCCGCTTTTCTGGCCGCGCTGCAAGTCGATCTGCGTCACGTCGCCGGTCACCACCGCCTTGCTGCCGAAGCCGATGCGGGTCAGAAACATCTTCATCTGCTCCGGCGTGGTGTTTTGCGCCTCGTCCAGAATCACGAACGCATGGTTCAGCGTGCGGCCGCGCATGTAGGCCAGCGGCGCGATTTCGATCGCCTGCTTCTCGAACATTTTTTGCGTCTTTTCGAAGCCGAGCAAGTCGTACAGCGCGTCGTACAGCGGGCGCAGATATGGATCGACCTTCTGCGCCAGATCGCCGGGCAAAAAGCCGAGCCGTTCGCCCGCTTCGACCGCCGGGCGCGTGAGCACGATGCGCTGCACCGCGTCACGTTCGAGCGCATCGACCGCGCACGCGACCGCGAGGTAGGTCTTGCCGGTGCCGGCCGGGCCGACGCCGAAGGTGATGTCGTGTTCCAGTATCGCTTTGAGGTAAGCGGTCTGGCGCGGCGTGCGGCCGCGCAAATCACTGCGGCGGGTTTTCAGCACCGGGCTGGTGAGTTCGGATTCGACCAGGTCGCTGGCTGGCATGCCGGCGGCGAGATTCGCATCGACCGCGCGCTGCTCGACCAGCGCGAGCTGGATGTCGTCCACCGAAATCGGCTTGTCGGCCAGCGCATAAAATTCGTCCAGCACATCGATCGCGCGCAATGCCGCCTCGCCGCTGACGTGGAATTTGTCTGCGCGCCGTGTGATGGTCACGTCCAGCGCGGCCGAAATCTGGCGCAGGTTTTCATCCAGCGGCCCGCACAGGTGCGCCAGCCGGGTGTTGTCGAGCGGCTGCGGGAGGAATTGCAGTGTCTGCTTGGCGGATTTGGGTTTCAAGGTATCTGGCCTGAGGTATGAGGGTTAGGCGGCAAGCATGAAAGTATGCCTAATGCTACCAGAGCGATCGCTGTCATTCCAGCGCAGGCTGGCATCCAGCGCCGTTGCTGTTTGCGTTGCACGACGACAGCCGGGCGAGAGGCAAGCATGTGAACGATTACACCAGTTCGCCGCGCACCGAATGCGCGTAGGCTTCGGTGATGTGCACGTGCACGAATTGCCCGATCAGCGAAGCGGCGCCGGCAAAGTTCACCACGCGGTTGTTGTCGGCGCGGCCCTGCAGATCGTTCGGATCCTTTTTTGCCGGGCCTTCGACCAGCACGCGCTGAATCGAACCGACCATCTGTTCGCAAAACTGGTGGTAATTCGCTTCCAGCTTCGCCTGCAGTCGCTGCAGGCGTTCGCGCTTCACTTCCAGCGGCGTGTCGTCGTGCAGTTCGGCCGCCGGCGTGCCAGGGCGCGGGCTGTAGAGGAAGCTGAAGCTGCTGTCGTGGCCAATATCGTCGACCAGTTTCATCATCGCTTCGAAATCGGCCTCGGTTTCACCGGGGAAGCCGACGATGAAGTCGCTGGAGACCGAAATGTCTGGCCGCACTGCGCGCACCTTGCGGATGATCGACTTGTATTCGAGTGCGGTATAGCCGCGTTTCATCGCCGCCAGCACGCGGTCGGAACCGTGCTGCGCCGGCAGGTAGAGCTGGTTCGCCAGTTTCGGCACTTTCGCATAGACGTCAATCAGCCGCTGCGTGAATTCGCGCGGGTGGCTGGTGACGAAGCGGATGCGCTCGATGCCGTCGAATTCGGCCACGACTTCCAGCAGCAGCGCAAAATCGGCCATCTCGCCATCGGCCATCGCGCCGCGGTAGGCGTTCACGTTTTGCCCCAGCAGCGTGATTTCCTTCACTCCTTGCGCCACCAGTCCGGCCACCTCATCCAGCACGTCATCGAACCGGCGCGACACTTCCTCGCCGCGGGTGTACGGCACGATGCAGTAGCTGCAATACTTGCTGCAGCCTTCCATGATTGAGACAAAGGCGGTTGCGCCGTCAACCTTGGCTGGTGGCAGGTGATCAAATTTTTCGATTTCGGCGAAGCGGGTGTCAATTTGCGCCTCGCCCTTTTCGCGTCGGTCGCGAATCATCTGCGGCAGCCGGTGCAGCGTTTGCGGGCCGAACACCAGATCGACATACGGCGCACGGTCGATAATTGCTGCGCCTTCCTGCGATGCGACGCAGCCGCCGACGCCAATTACCAGCCCCGGTTTTTGCAGCTTCAGTTCGCGGATGCGGCCGAGTTCGGAAAATACTTTTTCCTGCGCCTTTTCGCGCACCGAACAGGTGTTGATCAGCACCACGTCGGCTTCTTCAGGTTTGTCTGTGCGCACGAAGCCGTCGCTGGCGTTGAGCAGGTCCGCCATTCTGTCCGAGTCGTACTCGTTCATCTGGCAGCCATAGGTTTTGATGAATACTTTTTTCTGCATGCGGTTTACTGCGTGGTTCCGGTGGTCGAGGTCGTGGTGGTGGTTGTAGTAGTGGTGGTTGACGTGCTGGTGGATGACGTTGAACTGGATGAGGACGAGGCATTGGCCAGCGCTTTCTGCGCTTCTTCTTCCGTCAGAATCCAGATGCGATCAACATCTCCGGTCAGGCTCTCGGTGTATTTTCCCAGAAATTTGCTGCCTGTCAGCGAAGCCGGCACTTGAATCAGGTTGTTCGTGTTCCAGATGCGCAGCGCAGCAGATACTGAGCGCGCGGTGCCGTTGATGGCGACGGTCGGATAGTTTTCCAGCGACACGGTGCCGAGTTTCGTGTTCGGCGGAAACATGCGTTCATATGCCATCGCGGAAAGCGCAGTCAGCGCCAGCAACAGGCCGGCCAGGAGTTTTCTGGTTTGCATGGACAGGGAAGGTAAGGATGGTGAAACCCAGCCTGCCAGTGTAGCGGAAATCGTGCCGCTTTGCCAAAAACGGCCTTTTTTGTTGCCCCGTCTTTTGCGCCATTCTGGTGCGTCGTGCGTTTCATTCGCGCCTCGCTGGTGCGTATCGCCTGCATTTTCACTTCGCTGTTGTTGGCACGTCATCTGCTTAAGGATTGAAACAACCATAACCCATGCAGCCAGAGACCCATGTATCTCATCCTTAAGTACGAAGGCCAATATCCGCCAGAAGTATGGGCTGACACCGGCGCGGAGCGGATCGCGCGCACGCTGTGGCGTTTTCATATTGCCGGCGGCATCGGGCTGGATCAGCTGCTGGGACGGCTGGCGGCGGTGACCGACAGCCAGACATTGAGGGATACCCTGGCGCTGAAGGTGGCCAGCCAGAGCAGTTCGCTGGCGTTGGAGGCATTGGAATCGGCGATGCCATTCAATGCGATGTATGCGCGTTATCGCTATCCATGGATGCTGGGGCCATTGGAGGAGCGGCTGGAAATTCATTTCCAGCCGGTGGTTGACATGCAATCCGGTGGGCAGATTTTTGCCTACGAGGCGCTTTGCCGTCTGCGCGATCCATCCGGTTCGCTGCTTTCAGGCTCGCAGGCTTTCACGCTGGCGCATCAGCTTCGGCGGCGGGACGACATGGACATCGCCTGCCAGTTGCTGGCACTCAAACGCAAGGCGGAGGAAATACCGGCCGGTGTGCCGTTGTTCCTGAACGTGATGCCGACCACGCTGCTGCACGGTAGCTGGGCTGCGCAATGCATCGAGTGGTTACACGCATTCGGCATCGAGCCGCGTGATGTGATTGTCGAGGTGGTTGAGAGCGAGCGGGTCGATGCAGCCATGCTGTCGGCGCGTTGCGAAGCGCTGCGCGCGGCCGGCTTGCGCATTGCGCTGGATGACATGGGCGCAGGTTTCAATGGGTTGGCAACATTGGCGATGGTACGCGCCGATTTCATCAAGATTGACCGCGCGCTGGTGCATGAGGCGCAAGGCAGCCGGGTGCGCGGCGTGCTGCTTGATGCGCTGGTATCGATGTCGGAACGGCTGGGCGCGGCGGTGATCGCCGAAGGTTTGGAACGAGCTGAAGACATCGGGTTTTGTCGCAGCATGGGAATTGGCCTGGGGCAGGGCAATTTCTTTTCCCCGCCGCAACCTGATGTGCATGCGCATCAGATATCGATGCCGGAACTGGACGATGCCTGGCGCGCGCGGCCGCAGGATCGCTTCCGCTTGAACGATCTGGTCGAGCCGGGCCGCAGTATCGAATTGCATTCGTCGATCGATGATGCGCGACAGATGTTCGAGGACAATCCTTCATTGCCGTGGCTGGTGGTGCTCGATCAGGGCTATCCGCTTGGTTTGCTGGCGCGTGGGCAGGTGATGCAGCGCAGCGCGCGCAAGATAGGCATGGCTTGCGAACCGATCAAGCGCGTGGTGTCGAACACCATCAGCCTGAGTTCGCTTGCAAGATCGCTCTACCTGACTCGTGACGGTATTGATCCCTGGGTTGTGACTGGTTCGGATGGGCAGTATGTCGGTACCGTGCAGCCGATGAATCTGGTGGCGCAGATTCTGACTCACCGCGAGCATGGCACCAATTTGCACCCGCTGTCGCAATTGCCGACCGGGCCAAGCCTGCGCCAGAGCATCGAGAAGCGGCTGGCTGGTTCAAGGAGGATGAAGCTGGTCTATATCGACCTTGATCACTTCAAGGCGTTCAATGACCGCTATGGTTTCATTCGCGGTGATGCGATGATTCGCACACTGGCGGAAATTCTGCGCCATGTATTTGCCGGCAAGCCGAACCAGATGCTAGGCCATATCGGCGGCGACGATTTCATCCTGATTCTTGATGAGCAGGGTGAAAGCGCCGACGAACTGGTTTCGGTACTGGAAACGGCTATTGTGCAGTTTCACTCGCTGGCGTTTCATCTGTACGATGTGGAAGATATCCAGCGCGGTTATTTCACGACCGAAGGCGGGCAGCAGCATCCAATCGCCAGCGTTTCGGTGGCGGTGGTTAATGGCAGCACCGGAGAATTGCTCAATAGTCTGATGGCGGCCGAGCGGGCGGCCTATCTGAAAAAACTGGGCAAGGCCGAGTGGGGCAGCGTCATCGTGCTCGAAAACACGCCGCATCAAGTGCGTCCGGTGAAAACTTTGGGCGACCTGGATGCATGGCGGGCAAACGCATTTGCTGCACTGGCGGTGCTGGCGCGGCACGAGCGCGGAAAAGATCCGCATTGTCTGGATGCGGCCTTCCGCGCATTTCCGTTTTTTGAAATGGTGTTCGAGCTGGATGCGCAAGGGCAGCAGCGGTATCCGAACTGGATCAATCCGCAGATGTACGGCCGCATCCGCGCCGGTGGCGTCGGCGTCGATCGCAGCCAGCTCGACTACTATACCGAAGTGATGCGGACCGGCACGCCCTATGTTTCACCGATTTATCTATCCTCTGCATCCGAGGATTTCTGTTTAACGGTGGCAAGTCCATTAAATGATGCTGCCGGCCGCATCAATGGCGTGCTGGTCGCCGATCTCAACCTGTCGTCAATGGCCGCGCTGATAGACCGGCGCGCCGTGACGGCCAACTGATTTGCTGCCCAAGATCAGTTGGTAATTGGCCGGTTCTGGCCGAAATTACGGTAGGGACAGATCCTGCCGTTCGCCCTGTTCGTAAATCACGTTTGCGCGACCGACCAGCAGCGGGTCCATCGCGCCAATGTTGTCCGGGTCCTTGCCGTTGTAGGAGAACTTGTGCAGCACGTAGCGCATCGCATTCAGGCGTGCCCGCTTTTTGCAATCCGACTTGACCACGGTCCACGGTGCTTCAGTGATGTCGGTGTGATAAAACATCGCTTCCTTGGCGTTGGTGTAGTCTTCCCACTTATCGAGCGAAGCCAGGTCGATTGGCGACAGTTTCCACTGTTTCAGTGGGTGTGATTTCCTTTCCTTGAATCGTTCCCGTTGCTCCTGCTGGCTGACGGAAAACCAGAACTTGATCAGGTGGATGCCGCTGCGCACTAGGTTGCGCTCGAATTGTGGGCATTGGCGCATGAATTCGTCATACTCATCCTGCGAGCAGAATCCCATCACGCGTTCGACTCCGGCGCGGTTGTACCACGAGCGGTCAAACAGCACCAGTTCGCCGGTTGATGGCAGATGCTGGATGTAACGCTGGAAATACCACTGGCCGCGTTCGATGTCAGACGGTTTTTGCAGTGCAACGACTTGCGCGCCGCGCGGGTTCATGTGTTCCATGAAGCGGCGGATGGTTCCCCCTTTGCCAGCGGCATCGCGGCCTTCAAACAGGATGATTACCCGCTGGCCAGTTTCCTTGATCCATGCCTGCAGTTTCAGCAGCTCCATCTGCAGCATGTATTTCTGCTTTTCATACGTCTTGCGCAGCATCCGGTTCTTGTATGGATAGCCGCCATTGCGCCAGTCGTCCGCAAGCTCGTCATCGGGCTTGATGTTCATCAGGTTGCGGTTGAAATTGTGCTTCAGGAAGGTTTCATGCAGCCGCGCGACATCGTTCTTGGATGCTCCCGGCATGACGGCATCCAGCGTGCGGATGATGTTCTTGATCTTGTTTTTGGGCGAGGGCGTAGCGTCGCTCGTTTCGGCCGGCGCATTTTCCGGCGCCGCATCGGCGCTTTTGATGGAAACCAGTTGTGCCGGGGCCTGGGCGTCGGCCGGGGAAGGGTCCGTGCTGAAGGGATCTTGTTGTCGAGTAGCCATGATCACGTTGCGGTATTTCGGGGGGAGTTGGTGGTGGGGTCGATGCGGCTTATCTAGGGCGGCATGCGACACAGCGTACATGCCAGTGTAACAAACGTGTCACATGATGAAAAGATGCATGCCATTGATGTTCGACGTGATTTCGGGCTTGAATGTGACATCAAAACGGGCATACACTCGTTCTGGCGCATCGTGCCGGCTGGCTGTGCCGGGGCCGTGTGATGCAGTGGCATTCACCACATGATTGGAGAATAGATTATGCACAAGGTTATTCAATCGCCGGGAAAATACATCCAGGGCGCGGGCGTGATCGGACAGATTGGTCAGCATGCAGGTCAACTGGCGGGCAAATTCATTGCCATCGCAGACCGGCTGGTGCTGGGGCTGGTTAGCCAGCCTTTGGCGGACAGTTTTGCCGCCAGCCAGATCGGCGTCGTGATCGAAACGTTTGGCGGCGAATGCAGCCAGAATGAAATTGCTCGCTTGCGCGAGATCGTCAGCCGCGAGAAATGCAGCGGGGTTATCGGCATCGGCGGCGGCAAGACGCTCGATACGGCGAAGGCGGTCGCTTATCACGCCAGGCTGCCGGTCGTGATCGTGCCGACCATCGCCTCCACCGATGCGCCGTGCAGCGCGCTGTCGGTGATTTATACCGATGATGGCCAGTTCGAATCGTATCTGCTGCTGCCGCGCAATCCGGATGTGGTGCTGGTCGATACCGGAATCGTCGCGGCGGCGCCGGCAAGGCTGCTGGCGGCCGGCATTGGCGATGCGCTGTCAACCTACTTCGAGGCGAGGGCATGCAGCCAGAGCCATTCGGTCACGATGGCTGGCGGCGAATCGACGCAATCGGCCTTGAGCCTGGCGCGCCTGTGCTACGACACGCTGCTGGCGGATGGCCACAAGGCGATGCTGGCGGTTGGCAGCAAGGTCGTGACCGAAGCGGTCGAACGCGTAGTCGAGGCGAACACTTACCTCAGCGGTGTCGGCTTTGAAAGCGGTGGGCTGGCGGCGGCGCATGCGATCCACAACGGGCTGACGGTGCTGCCCGATGCGCATCATTTCTATCATGGCGAGAAAGTGGCATTCGGCACTCTGGTGCAACTGATGCTGGAAAATGCGCCGACATCCGAACTCGACACGGTATGCCAGCTGTGCACGCAGGTCGGCCTGCCGATCACGCTGGCGCAACTGGATATCGACCAAGACATCGAGCAAAAAATGAAGCTGGTGGCGCAGGCCGCGTGCGCGGACGGAGAAACCATCCACAACATGCCATTCAAGGTGACGCCGGAGAAGGTGTACGCGGCGCTGATTGCGGCGGATCGGTATGGGGCGGATTATATCGAGGAGAAGTGTTGACGATGCTTGGCGTGCCGTTAATATGCACGAGTTTCCCGCCATTTAAAAAGGCTTGCATTTTTGCAAGCCTTTGGCATTCTTTGCGAAGAAAGTTTACATGCTTACTTGGTTTGTACGCCTTCTTTCTGATGTTGTGACGAACGGGGACCGTACAGAATTCCATTTGGACGAGCCGCGCTTAAAAGGCGATTGCTTGTGTGGCCTGCGATGACATGTCCTTGTTCTAGGGAAGTTTCAAGAACCTGTTTTACCACAGCTTTGATTAGCACTCCTGCCAAGCCGCCGCCGCCGCTATCGCCTTCGGCGCTTGATGCCGTGGCAGCACCAGACCAGAGGGTTTTCCCTGTGCGGAGATCGACGATTTTTGCTGCTGCTGTCACGCGCGTTTCACTCGATATGACGATGTACTTCGTGCCGTAATCCTTAATGTTAATGTAGAGTGCCGCATCAGCACCAAAAATTTCGCGCAGTTTTTTGACTGGTACATCATGAATGTCGTTTGGCGATGTCAAGCCATTTTGCTTGAAGGTTTCATCAACCAAGGTTACGGGAAAAACGTAGTAACCAGATTCAGCTAGCGGCTGTGTTACTTGAGACATCATGCTGTAAGTTCCATTGACGTCTGGTGAATTGTTGATTGGTGGCAGAACCAAAATTGACGCAGGGCGCGCTTCTTTGAATGCAGTGTAGTCGTATTGTTGTCGAGTCGTCGCGCAGCCTCCGATGATTGTCGTAGCAGCGGCAAGTGCGGCCAAACGTAGTGTGACGGGATAGTTGATTTTCATGGGGTCGCTTTAGATTTTTGGTTTTTTTTCAGGAGAAAATCCAGATATGACGTGCATTCAGGAAACTGCTGTTTTTCTGCTTCTAGATGCCGTTCGAATTTATCGGTTTGTCCTGCCTGCCCATACAACATGCCAAGATGTGCTTGCAATCCAGGTGGAACTGGTTTTCCGTTTGCTTTTGCGTCTTCGCGAATTTTTTCAAGGCGCTGAATGCTGTCTTCAGTTCCCTTTTCGTTCTTGAAATATGCATATTGCTGAGTCTGGAAATCTCCCCAGTAATAGAGAGATTGCTGTTTCGTTGCACAACTGGATAGCAGAAGCACGGTGAGACCAGCAGTCAGCAGGCGAGCATGTTTGTAGTATTTGTAAGTCATTTCGTCCTCAGGATGTCAGTTACCTAGGCGCCAAGCGCCGGCCTCAATCCCATTGACGAGGCCATCAACAGCTTGGCGCAGCGCGAGATCGAGTACTTTGCCGTTCAGAGTAGAGTCGTAGCCTGCTGTGCTCCCGAAGCCGATAACTTCTCTATTTGATAGCGAGTATTCCCCCGCTCCTTGTGATGAGTACATGACTTCCGATGTTTCGACGTCAATCACGTTCAGCGTGACCTTGGCGTATGCGATCTGTTCCTTGCCGCGCCCAAGAATACCGAACAGTTGATGGTCGCCCACGACTTTGCGGCCAAACTCGGTTACGTCCCCGGTAACCACGTAGCGCGCGCCACGGATCGATTGGCGCTTTCTGGCAATTTGTGCTTCTTGCCTGATTTCAGACATGTTTTCTCGATCAAGTACGGCGAAACGATTAGTTTGCTGGAGGTGAGAAATGAGGATTGTCTTGGCTTGGCTGCCTAAACGGTCAACGCCATCGGAAAAGACACCCCGCATGAAATTGGAGCGGTTGTCGAATTTTCCTACAGAAATTGGCTGACGCGGACCGGTATAAGGGCGAGCTGCTGCTGCTGTTTGCTGTGGTGTGATGACGCGGGATTCTTCTGTTGCTGCTGATGCGTTAAGTGATCCAAGCAATAAAACGGTACAAAATGACACAGTAGCTTTGTTTTTAAGCACGTTATTTTCTCCGGATGTAATGACGGTTTTTACAGCGCCTTGGGAGAATATCACGTTTGTAACAGTCGTCGTTAGACTTTAGGGATGTGGTTTGCAGAGAATTTGTGTTGATGGTGTCGCCCTATATGTCTAGTTTGCGCCGACGGCTTGCGATATGAGCGATTGTTCCAAGTAGCTGCGGGAATTGGCTGGCCATGTGTATCACCCAGCAGCAAAACGGCAATAAAAAAGCCGCTGATCCTTGCGAATCAACGGCTTAGTGTATCTTTGGTGGTGATAGGTGGACTTGAACCACCGACCCCAGCATTATGAGTGCTGTGCTCTAACCAGCTGAGCTATATCACCGAAGCCCTATATTATCTGTCGGTAGCCCCGACTTGTCAAGCGGGATGCGCGGTTTTGTCGCATGGGGCAATAAAGCTGCCTGAATGTGTGCCAGCGCGGTTTGCGCTGCGTCTGGCGCGAGGCAGTCAATCACGATGCGATCCGGCATTGCGCGCAGCCAGGTGAGCTGGCGTTTGGCCAGTTGCCGCGTGGCGGCGATGCCCTTGTCGCGCAGCGTTTTCAGGTCGAACTGGCCGTCGATGTATTCCCATGCCTGCCGGTAGCCGACGCAGCGCATCGACGGCAGGCCGAGGTGCAGGTCGCCGCGCTGGCGCAGGCGTTGCACTTCATCCAGCAGCGCGCCACCGGCCAGCATCGCGTCGAAACGGTCGGCGATGCGCTGATGCAGCACGCTGCGATCCGACGGTTCGAGCGCAATCGGCAGCAGTTCGAACGGCAGTTCCGCTTGCGGTTGCTGTGCCAGCAGTTGCGACATCGGCTGTCTGCTGAGTTCGATGATTTCCAGCGCGCGCTGGATCCGCTGCGCATCGTTCGGTTTCAGCCGTTCTGCCGTTGGTGGATCGAGCTGTGCCAGTTTGGCGTGCATGCCCGGCCAGCCGATTGCAGCCGCTTCGGCGTCCAGCCTGGCGCGGATGGCCGGATCGGCTGGCGGCAGATCGTCTAACCCGTTCATCAGCGACTTGAAATACAGCATCGTGCCGCCGACCAGCAGCGGCAGCTTGCCGCGGCCGATGATGCCCATCACCAGCCGCTGCGCATCGGCGCGGAACTGCGCCGCCGAGTAGGCTTGCGACGGATCAATGATGTCGATCAGGTGATGCGGCACTGCCGCCAGTTCGGCCGCGTTTGGTTTGGCCGTGCCGATGTCCATGCCGCGATACACCAGCGCCGAATCGACCGAGATGATTTCGCACGGGATGTGCTGCGCGATGAGCAGCGCGGCGGCGGTCTTGCCGGAGGCGGTGGGGCCCATGATGGCAACGGCCAGCGGTTTGCGCGCGTGTCCCATCAGGCTGCCTTTTGCTGCCGCAGTTCGGGAAACGCGCGCACGCAAACGAACAGCAGCACGCCATTGACGAGCGAAATGATCGCCAGCGGATAGAGCGAACCGTCGTAGGAGGCGCCGACGATCGAGCCGACGACGAACGCCATCACCATGTACATCCCGCCGGACAGCCCGGCCGCGGTGCCGGCTTGCGTCGGAAATGGCGATACCGCGCCCGCCTGCGATAGCGGCGAATTGATGCCGTGCGCGGCAAAGGTCAGGAACATTGCCGCCACCACGATGCTCCAGTGGTGCAGGCCGGTGAGCACGCAACCGAGAAACAGCAGCCCGGCCGCGAGCGAAGCGGCGGTGCCGATGCGGAATGCCGCGCCGGCGTTCATCCTGCGCAGCAGCCGCTGGCACAGCATCGTTGCCAGCATGTAGCCGAGCGTGCCGAACGAAAAGCAGTAGCCGAACCAGGTGACGGGCAGGTGCAGGATGCGGATCAGCACCATTGATGCGCCGGAAATGAAGGTGAAGATCGAGCCGTAGGATAGCGCGCCGGGCAGCGCATAGGCCCAGAACGCGCGCGCGCCCAGCACTTCGCGGTAGCTGGTCAGCAGGCCGCGGATGTTGGTCGCATCCGGATTCTTGTTGCTGTTGGTTTCCGGCAGACGCAGGAATACCGCCGTCAGCAGGCAGCATGCCACGAGCGCATGAAAAGCAAAGGTGGCGCGCCAGCCGAACCAGACTTCGAAATACGAGCCGACGATCGGCCCCAATAGCGGCGTCAGCGACAGCCACGAACTGGCTTTCACCATCACGCGCATGCCATCTTCCGGCGCATAGGCATCGCGGATGATGGCGCGGCCGATGATGAAGGTCGAGCAGCAGCCGAGCGATTGCAGCAATCGCGCAGCGATCAGCAGCCAGATCGATGGCGCCAGCGCGCACAGCAGGCTGGCGGCCAGATAGAGCGACAGGCCGGCCAGCAGCACCGGCCGGCGGCCGAAACGGTCGGACAGCGGCCCGACCGCCAGTTGCGCCGTGCCGAAGCCGAAGACGAAGATCGAAAGCGTCAGCTGCACCGCCGACGCCGGCACGTCGAAATAGCTGGCAAGGCTCGGCATCGACGCGACATACATGTCGGTCGACAGCGACTGCATCATCAGGAAAATTGAAATCAGCGTCAGCAGTGGCGCCTTTCGAAACGGCAGCAATGGGCGAAGACGGTTGCTCATTGGCCGCGCAGGAAAAGGTTGTCCAGATCGGTGGCGGACAGTTGCACCCAGGTCGGGCGGCCGTGGTTGCACTGGCCGGCGCGTTCGGTCGCTTCCATTTGCCGCAGTAGCGCGTTCATCTCTGGGACCGTCAGGCTGCGGCCGGCGCGCACCGAACCGTGGCAGGCGGCGGTCGCCAGGAGCGCATTGCGTTTTTCGGTCAGGATGCGCGAGTGGTTCAGTTCGCGCAGTTCGCGCAGCAGTTCACGCGCGAGCGCTTCGGCATCGGCATGTTTCAGCGGCGCGGGCAGGGCGCGCACCGCCAGCGTTTCCGGCGACAGCGCGGCGATGTCGAAGCCTAAATCGGCCAGCGTGGCGCGGTGTTCTTCCGCTGTGCCGACCTCGATCGAATCGGCAAAAAACGTGACCGGAATCAGCAGTTCCTGCACCGGCATCACCTGCTGATCGAGCGCGGTTTTCATCTGTTCGTACACGATGCGCTCATGCGCGGCGTGCATGTCCACCAGCACCAGTCCTTTCGCATTTTGCGCCAGGATGTAGATGTTGTGCAGTTGCGCCAGCGCGAAGCCGAGCGGGTGTTCGTCGGGTGTTTCCTGCTCTTGCGGGGCGATGTTTGCCGTCCAGCCCGGCGTGGTGGCTGGGCGCGAGAAAAATGCGCCGTAATCTTCGGTGCGTTGCTCAATGCCGATTGAAGCGCCGAATGAAGCGCCGAAAGAGGAACCAGACGAGGTGCCGAACGCGGAGCTAAACGATGCCTGTTTGGGTTCCGGAATCCATCGGGTCGCAGTCAAATTTGCACTTGAGATTGACGGCAGCGCGGCGGGTGGCATATCGGCCGATGATGCGGCTGTCTGCGCCAGCGCGCGGCTGATGGCGTGGAACACGAACTGGTGCACCGCGCGGCTGTCGCGGAAGCGCACTTCGATTTTCGATGGGTGCACGTTGACATCGACCAGCGCCGGGTTCAGCTCAAGCTGCAGCAGGTAGGCCGGGTAGCGGTCGCCGTGCAGCACGTCCTGATAGGCGGCGCGCACCGCGTGCGTCAGCAGTTTGTCGCGCACGAAGCGGCCATTGACGTAAAAATACTGCGCATCGGCGCGGTTGCGGGCGGCGGTCGGCAGGCCGACGAAGCCTGACAGCCGCAGGCCGTCGTGTTCGTCGCCGGCAGCGTGTTCCAGCGGCAGGCGCGCCTCGGCGAATTCGTCGCCCAGGATTTGCGCGCTGCGCCTGGCCGTTTCGCTCGCGTTCCATTGCGCGGTGGTCTTGCCGTTGTGCGACAGGGTAAAGCTGACATCCGGGCGCGAGAGCGCGATGCGGCGTACGACTTCGGCGCAGTGGCCGTATTCGGTTTGTTCGGATTTCAGGAACTTGCGCCGCGCCGGTGTGTGCGCGTACAGATCCTGCACGTCAACCGTGGTGCCGATGGCGCCGGACGACGGGCTGACCGTGGTCTGGCCGCCTGCATGGCGGATTGCCCATGCGTGCGCCGCGTTGGCGGTGCGCGAAGTCAGCGTGAGGTTGGCCACCGAGGCGATCGACGCCAGCGCCTCGCCGCGAAAACCGAGCGTGGCCACGTTTTCCAGTTCGTCCAGCGAGGCGATTTTCGAGGTTGCGTGCCGCTGCAGTGCCAGCGGCAATTGCTCGTGCGGGATGCCGCGACCGTTGTCGCTGATCGCGGTGCGCTTGACGCCGCCGTTTTCCAGCCGGATGGCGATTTGCGTCGCGCCGGCATCGAGCGCGTTTTCCAGCAATTCCTTGACCACGGCGGCCGGGCGTTCGATCACCTCGCCAGCGGCGATTTGCGAAATCAGTTGATCCGGGAGCGCCAGAATCGGGCGCGGAGAGAAACTTGCATTGACCATGCCGGATTATATCAACCCGGCGCGCGCTTCGTCTGCGGGGAAACAGTCGCTTCGGACGCCGCAATAGGGTAAAGTGGACGGTTACGGCAAATGCGGGTTTGACAAGTTTGCCGCCATGCGGGTTTCCGCTGTTTTTGCGGGAGTATTGGGCCAAAATCATGGGTTCGGCCGCAACTTCCGGGGTGATTTTTGAATACTGCCGCCAGTATAAAAATGGGTGCCAGACACCCGCTGGACGGCGACGGGATGAAAAATGGATTGGATGCAATTCCTCGACATGATTTTGCATGTCGATAAAACGCTCGGCATGGTGATCGCGCAGTACGGCACCTGGGTGTATGTGGTGCTGGCGGCGATCATCTTTTGCGAAACCGGGCTGGTGGTGATGCCGTTCTTGCCGGGCGATTCGCTGCTGTTCATCGCAGGCGCGTTCTGCGCCACCGGCTCGATGGATATCTGGCTGCTGATGGGTTTGCTCACCGTGTGCGCGATTGCTGGCGACACGCTGAATTATTCAATAGGCAAGGCGATCGGCAAAAAAGTGTTTACGCGCAATTACCGCTGGCTGGACAAGAAATCGCTGCTGATCACGCAGGCGTTTTTCGAAAAGCATGGTGGCAAGACCATCGTGATGGCGCGCTTCGTGCCGATCGTGCGCACGTTCGCGCCGTTCGTCGCCGGCGTGTCGGAGATGAACTATGGCCGCTTCCTGCTATATAACGTGTTCGGCGCGCTGCTGTGGGTGGTCGGACTGGTGGTGGCTGGCTATTTCTTCGGCAACATCCCGATCATCCGCGACCATCTGAATACCATCGTGCTGCTGGGCATCGCGGGCGCGACCGTGCCGCTGATTCTGGGCGGGATGTGGAAACTTTTCCGGAAGATTCGGGCATGAAATCCTGGGGCAAAAAAGGGCTTGTGCTGGGGCTGGTGGCGTTGATGCTGACAGCCTGTTCCGACCCGGTGATGGTGTCGCTCGGCGGCGCGCCGACCGACAATGCGCAATCGGTGGCGCGGATACGCGAAGGTTCGATGTTCGTGCGCGGTTTCGACCAGCGCCGGCTGGAGTTGAGTGAAATCCGCAACCCGATCGGCAATTTCGTGTTTGCGGTCACGCCGGGCGCGCATTCGCTGTTGGCGATGAACGTCCAGTCCGGCCATGTGATTCCGACCGAATCAATGCGCTGCTATGTGATTGAGGCGGAGATGAAGGCGGGCGTGATCTACCGCCTGGACGAAGACAAGGGCATGCGGCTGGCGGTGCTCAAGCGCGAGGATAGCGGCGAGCGGGTGGCGGTGGGCGAACTCGTGTCGCAGCAATCGGCCTATTCCGATGTGTGCCGCTGGAAGTAAGCGCCGCGCCGCCGTTGCATTTTTTGAGCGGTGGCGCTTGCCTTGCGCCGGGTTGATTGATGCCTGCCGGTGCGATACCCGTGCCGCCTCTGCCATGCAACGGGAATGGCAGAGGCGCCAGAATAAATGACTGGAAATGACTTTTCGGTCAGTAAGGTCAAAAAAATATACTCTGCCCAGTATTTAAAAACGGCCAGTTAATATGTGGCCCAGCGCCATGTTTTGGTTATATACCCCCTGTTTTCCCGTGACATGTTCGCGGAACTGGATCGCCTGCAGCGTGAAATGCAGCAGGCGTTCGACCTTTCCCCCAGTATTCGCGGGGTGGCGCGCGGCGGCTATCCGGCGCTGAATGTTGGCAGCACGCCCGAATCGGTCGAAATTTTCGCCTTCGCGCCCGGCATCGACCCGGCGACCATCGAAGTCCACATCGAGCGCGGCGTGCTGACGATTGCCGGCGAGCGCAAGAGCGATTTGCCGGGCAAGGATGAAAAAGCCACCGTGCATATCGATGAACGCTTTGCCGGTCGCTTCCGCCGCGTGGTGTCGCTGCCGGATGACGTTGACGGCACCACCGCCGATGCGCATTACCGCGATGGCGTGCTGCACGTCAGTCTCAAGCGCCGCGCCGCCGCCCAGCCGCGCCGCATCACCGTTCAGTAATCGCAGGAGAAAATCATGAGCGAACAAAAAAACGCCGTTGCGCAACCATCCCGCCCGGCCAGCGAAGATCGCGTGATGCTGCCGCCGGTGAACGTGACCGAAGACAGCACCGGCATCACGCTGATGGCCGATCTGCCCGGCGTGCCGAAGGACAAGCTGATGCTGAACATCGAAGCCGATACGCTGACGATAGAAGGGAGCGTCAGTCTCGACATCCCGCCGGGAATGGAGGCGACGCATGCCGAAATCAGCCTGCCGCGTTACCGTCGCGTTTTTTCGCTGTCGAAGGAACTCGATGCGGACAAGATTTCGGCCGAATTCAAGCAGGGCGTGCTGACGCTTCGCATTCCGAAGGCCGAACACGCGCAACCGCGCCGGGTCGAAATCAAGGTTGCCTGATGCTGGATGACCGAGGGCGCTTGGCGGCCCGCATGGCGCTGTCGTGCGGGCCGTGTTTTCAGCCTTCGTTGCCGTAATCGATCTGTGCCAGCATCCGGTCGACATGCACTTTCCAGTGCGGCAGCGCGAGGCCGAGTTTTTCGGTCAGTTTGCTGCAATCGAGGCGCGAGTTGCGCGGCCGCGTGGCCGTGCCCGGGCGATCCCGCCGGTAGTCGGTTGAACGGACGGCGCGGATGCCGTCCAGGCCGAGTTTCATTGTTGCACCGTGCGCCTGCGCCTGCTGCACCACGTAGCAGGCCAGGCCGTACCAGCTGGTCGAACCGGAGGCGGTCAGGTGGTAGAGCCCTTCCGGCAGCGCGTCCGCATGGAACGCGGCCAGCGCCAGCGCGGTCACGTCGGCCACCAGTTCGGCCGAGGTCGGCGCGCCGATCTGGTCTGAAACCACGTCGATGGTTTCCCGTTCCCGCGCCAGTTTCAGGATCGTGCGGATGAAATTCCTGCCATGCGACGAGAACACCCAACTGGTGCGGAAGGTCAGCGCGTGGCAGCCGCCCTGCTGCAGCGCCAGTTCTCCGGCGAGCTTGGTGCGGCCGTAGGCATTCAATGGATTGGGCGCATCCAGTTCGGTATAAGCGGCGGATTGCGTGCCATCGAACACGTAATCGGTCGAATAGTGCACCAGGAGCGAGCCGTTGTAGCGCGCATAGCGCGCCATCGTTTCGACGGCGGTCGCGTTCACTGCGAACGCCGTCGTTTCGTTGCTTTCGGCCGGATCGACCGCAGTGTAGGCGGCGGCATTGACGATGATGTCCGGCGCCTGCGTCTGCAACATCGCCTGCAGGTTGCCAGCCTCGGTGAGGTCGGCCTCGCTGCGCGATGGCGCGACGATGCGGCCGAACGGCGCCAGCGTGCGCTGCAGTTCATGCCCGATTTGTCCGTTGCCGCCAAACAGCAGAATTTTCATCGCACTACCTGTTAAATGTTTTTCTGCCGCGATTATTGCAGTTGCGGCCAGCGCTGTCAGCCTGCCCCGAACACCCATGCATCCATCGCCAGCACACCGCCGTCGATGCCATCGTAAATCCGCTGCGGTTGGGCGTTTTGGCCGGCGGCGCCGAGTGCAAAGAACAGCGGCAGGAAATGCTCGTCGGTCGGGTGCGCGCGCAGCGCATGGGGCGCCTGATTGCGGTAATCGAGCAGCGCCTCATGCTCGTGCAATTTGATGCGCTGCCCCACCCACGACTGGAATTCGATCGCATACGCAACCGGTTGCGGCTGGTGCATGTTCAGCATCCAGTCGCGCAGGTTGTGCGTCATGTGGCCCGAGCCGAGCAGCAGCACGCCTTCGCCGGCCAGCGGCGCCAGCGCGCGGCCGAGTTCGTAATGATGCCGCGCGTCGAGCGCCGGCTGCACCGAAAGCTGCACCACCGGTACATTTGCCTGCGGATACATATGCAGCAGCGGCGACCAGGCGCCGTGGTCGAGTCCGCGTGTGTTGTCAATCGTGGCGCCAAAGCCGGCATCGGCCAGCAGTTTGCGCGCTCGCTGCGCCAGTCCGGCATCGCCGGGCGCAGGATACTGGATGCGGTACAGCGCTTCTGGAAAGCCGGAAAAATCGTGAATCGTTTCCGGTTTTTCCGCGCCGGTCAGCATCGGTTGCCGCGTTTCCCAGTGCGCCGACATCACCAGCACGGCCTTCGGCGGCGGCAATGCCTGTCCCAATTGTTCCCATGCGTGAGCGGCCGCGCCGCGATCGAGCGCATGCATCGGTGAGCCGTGCGAAATGAAGACGGTGGGCAAGCGTTCCATGATTTCCTCCGTTGCTGGTTGCGTTTTTCCTGACGCCGGCATGTTGCCGTTTCTGGATTGGTGGTGAGTTTTCCGGTTGGTTTTCCATTTGGCCGTCGATTGCCAGCGCTGCCGGCGGTAGCCGGAATAAACAGTGTATCCCGCAATGCGTGATCGCTGGAGCCGGATGATTGATGGATGTCATGGAATAGTTCTTTGCACCGTGACCGCTGGCACTGGCGTCGAATCATGCTCGAATCCTGCCGTTTTTCCATCAATCATCGAGTTGGCGGCATGCACGAAGGCCGTTGGCGGTTTGCCGCGTGGCGTTGACAAACATCATGGCTTGCGGACATCACATACGCACAATGGTGACCACGGTAACGTTGGCCCACAACGGAGGAAATCATGGCGATAGGCTTTTACTGCAACCGCGAAGTGGTGATTGCCGAATCCAGAACGAGCGTGCTGGAAGCGGCGCAATTGATGCGAACGCATCATGTCGGCACGCTGGTGGTGGCGGAGAAAGTTGGCGGGATTACGCAACCGAAAGGCATCGTGACCGACCGTGATCTGGTGCTGGGAGTGATGGCGGCCGATCTCAAGCCGGACACGATTCTGGTTTCGGATGTCATGCCAGATTCGCTTTATACGGTGCGCGACGAAGAGAGCGTCAGCGAAACAATGCGCATCATGCGCAGCCACGGCATCCGGCGCATTCTGGTGGTGGACTGGCAGGGCGGGCTGCAGGGAATCGTGTCGGTCGATGATTTGATCGTGCTGCTGGCCGAAGAGATGCAGGAGCTGGCGAAGCTGATTGGACGCGAGCAGGAACGCGAGCGCGCAACGCGCAAGTGACGAACAGATAGCTGCGCGCCCTCATTTCGTGTTGCTGCTGCCTGCCGGCACAGTTTCCCAGCCACCGCCGAGCGCAAGGAACACGGCAATCTGATCGCCGGCCAGCTTGGCGCTCGAAGCTGCCAGCGCGCTTTCATCGCTGGCCAGGGTTCTTTCAGCATCCAGCGCCGTCAGGAAATCCGTGCGGCCGGCGCGATACAGCCTGTTCGCTTGCCGTGACGCGATGGCGCTTTGATCGCGTGCGGCCTTCAGCCTCGCATTCCGATCCAGTTCACGGGCGTAAACCGTCAGTGCATTTTCGGTTTCGCGCAAGGCGTTCAGCACGGTGGCATCAAATTTCGCCAGCGCCGCCTGCGTGCCGGCTTCGGCCTGCGCAATGCGGCTGCGCGCGGTGCTGGTGTTGGGCAAGGTCCATGAGATCAGCGGCCCCAGGCTCCAGCGGAAGGCGTGCGTTTCTCCCAGCTTCGACATCGGGCCGGTACTGCCGGCGGACAAGCCGATGTTGATGCCGGGGTAAAGCTCGGCCGTGGCGACGCCGATGCGCGCGGTGGCGCCAGCGAGCGAACGTTCGGCCTGACGGATGTCCGGTCTTCTGCGCAGCAGTCCGGCGCCATCACTCACCGGGATTGGTTGCGTGAGTTGCGGCGGCTGCCTGCATTGCCCGATGGTGGCGGGCAGTGCGTTCGGCACATCGCCAGTCAGGACGGCCAGTCGGTATAGCGCCCCTTTTTGCTGCGCCTGCAATGGCGGCAGCGCGGCGCGCAGTTTTTCGAATTGCGCTTTGGCCCGGGCGATGTCCAGCGTGGTGCCACGCCCAAGTGCGGTCAAGCGCTCGGTCGCTTGTACGAACTGTCGCTGCAATTCGATCGAACGTTGCGCGATCTCCATCTGTTGCGCTGATGAGCAGGCTTCGGCGTAGGCTTTGGCAGTGTCTGCGGCCACGGTCACGCGGGCGAGATCGTAGGCGGCTTGCGCGGCATCGGTATCTGCGCTGGCCGCTTCGATGCCGCGTGCGATTTTGCCGAACAGGTCGAGCTGGTATGACACGCCGACGCCGCCATCGTGCGACCAGCCATCGGCCAAGCGATGGTTGATGCCTTTGGCTGCGCCCGATGCGCGGCCATAAGACGGTGCGACGCTGAGGCTGACTGCTGGTGTTTCTCCCATCCGCGCTTCTTCCAGCACCGCGCGTGCGCGCGCCAGATTCGCGGATGCCAGTCGCAAATCGGTATTGGCTGCCAGTGCTTTTTCGATCAGACGGTCGAGGGCAGCGGAGTCATAGAGGCGCCACCAATGGGCTGGCAACGGCGAACTGCGGAAAACGGTTTCGCGCGCGGCGGAAAAGGGGGCCTGAGCATCGGTGCGTTTGAACGCTGCATCCTGCGGCAAGACATAATCCGGCCCGACCGTGGTGCAGGCGGCGATATTGGCCACAACGAGGGTGGCGACAACAGTTCTGCCCAGCGGATAACGAAGTGCGTGACGAAACATGGCTTACCCCGGTTGTTTGCCGTTATGGTTTTGGGCGGCGCGTTCGTTCGCGGATTTGACTACGACCGTGACGGTTTGGCCGGCAATGAGCCGAACGTTGTCCGGCACGCGTTCGAGCTTGATGCGCACAGGTATGCGCTGCACCAGCCTCACCCAGTTGAAGGCGGGGTTGATGTTTTGCAGCAGGTTGCTACCGGTGGTGCGTTCGCGGTCGGCAATGCCGCGGGAAACGCTTTCAACGTGCCCTTCCAGCACGGCATCGTCGCTCATCAGCCGGATCGAAACCGGATCGCCATCGTGGATGCCGGACAGCTTGGTTTCTTCGAAATAGCCTTCGATGAAATACGAGTCGCTATCCACCAGCGCCATCACCGGTTTGCCGCTGGTGACATAGGAACCGGCCTGAAGGTCGAGGTTGGTGACCGTGCCATTGACGCCGGCGATGACGCGCGTCCGCTGCAGGTCGAGCTTGGCCTTGTCGCGGTTGACGATGGCTTGCGCCAGCGCGGCGCGCAATTGTTCGACTTTGGACTCTCCCTGTTCGCGAATCTCCGCCGAAACCAGTTCCTTTAGTTCGTGGTTGCGTTTCGCCTCGCGTACCGCCTGTTTCAGCGACGCTTGCGCCGCCAGTTCCGCTGCTTCCGCCTGCCTGAGTGCCAGTTCGAAACGTGCGCGGTCGATTTCAAACATGACCTCGCCAGCCTTCACATGCTGATTGTCGCGCACATTGATTTGCATGACCTGGCCGGTCACGTCGGGCGCGATCTGGATCACGTTCGCCTTGATGCGGCCGTCGCGTGTCCACGGATCGTTTTCATAGTGGTGCCACAGCAGCCAGCCGATGACGACGGCAATGGCAACGGTCGCGCCGGTGATGACATAGCGGCGCAGTTCATTTAGGGAAAAATTGGAAAACATGTTCAGAATCTGCTGAAAGAAAATACGGATATCGACAGGCCAAGCACGATAACGAACAGCGCCAGATCAAACAGCGCCGGATGCCAGATGTGGCGGTAAATTCCACGGCGCGCCAGCCAGAGGCGAACGATGCCTGTGGCGCCGAACGATAGCAGTGACGTCAGGAACAGCCATGGAAAGGACATGCCCAGAAAATTGAATTCACCGATCATGTGAGTTGCTCGTATGGGGTGGTGACGGGTTGGTATGGAATGGCTTGCGGAAACAGGTCGCGCCGGATTCCGGCCAGCGCCGCCACGGCTTCGTTTCGCATCGGGAACGGGCCGGCACCGCAAATCGCGTGCAGCGTCTGGTCGATGGCGGCCAGCAGTTCCTGCTTGCGCGCGGCGAAGTCGTCCGACCGGTGGCGGAAATGATCGGACAGCAGGCCCAGCAAAGGCTGGATCGATACCGTCCTGCGCTCCAGTCGTGCACGCACGCGCAGCAGATGGCTCATGTTCATGCCGACGCGCAAATCCTGCAGCGCGCGTATGGCGGCAATGTCATCGCCCGGCCGCGATGCAGCCAGACGTGGCAGCAGCAGGCTGACGCGATCGACCATCCTGACGGTAACCGCCATCATCGATGGCACTCTGACCGCTTCGGCCAGTTGCACGATTTCATTCCAGGCTGCACGCAGCAAACGCTGTGCCACCCATTCCGCGTTGACCGAACGGAACAGGCTGGTGCATAGCACGGAGATACCGATGCCGATGACCTGGCTGATCTGGCTGTTGATGAACGAAGTCATGTCGGACGTGCCCATGTCGAACATCATCAGGCTGGCCAGCGGCGTGAAGCAGAGCGGCACCGCGTACAGGATGGTGCTTGGTCGCGCCAGGAAGATGCCGCCTGTCAGCAGGAACGGCGCCATCACCAGCATTAGCATTTCAAAGCTGTGCGCGCTCGGCAGCAGCCACAGCAGATAGATGCCGGTGAAGATGCTGGACAGGGCGGTGCAGATCAGCTGGATTTTTAGCGCCGGCACCGGGTTGTCCAGCGTCGAAAAAAATGCGCAGAACATGCCGGCCATCATCGGCGCGGCAAAGCCCAGCGGCCAGCCGGATAGAATCCAGAAGGCCGACGAGGCGCACATCGCCATTGCGGCAGAAAAACCGGACATCAGCGCCAGTCCGCGGTCGGCATGAAGCTCGCGTGTCGGGATGCGGTCAAGCCGTTGCTGTTCGGTGGGAACGATGCCGTCGAGCCCAAGCCGGATTTGCTGGCGTTGGTGAAAGCAGTTTTCACAGGTATCCATCAGCTTGCCCAGATGGGCCAGCAGGTTGACCTCAAGAATTTGAATCCAGGAAGAATTGCCATCCACAGTCGGAGTCATGTCGGCAATTCGGCGGCGCAGCTGGATGGCGCTTTCTGCGGAATTCCCGATGCCGGTGCCGCACCATGCGGCGATGTCCTCCAGCAGCAGTTGCCACGATGGCGGCAGCTTGCCGTCATGGGCCGCGCGCAACATCTCCAGCCGGTCTTCGATGGAAGTCATGAACAGCACGATCGACGACAGCCGATCCTGCAGTACGCGCATGGTATTGGCGGTCCATTTCAGGTTCGAGGTGTCAAACGGCAGATGGGTGGACATCAGGCGCAAATCGGTGATGTCCTGCGCCAGCTTGCGGTGGTTGGCGGCATTTTGCGACGCATTGGTGTGCAGCAGCGCCTGCTGGATCCACGATTGCGCATCCTCCAGCGCCTGATCCATCCGTTTGAGCACGACCGGGCCTATGCTTTGCGGCAGGATCAGCCCGTGAACCAGTGCCGCGCAGCCGACGCCGAGGGAAATTTCCTCCACGCGTGCCAGCGCGGTGTCGAACATCGTGAGCGCATTGAAGGCGGATGTGTCAACCAGCGCGGGAATGCCGATCAGGATCGGGGTATAGCCGGCTAGCATGAAAATATAGGAACGCGGGGTGCGATCCAGCAGCGAGATATAAAGGCAGGTTCCGAGCCATACGGCCAGTGCCAATGTCAGCAGGACAGAATAATTCGCCAGGCGCGGGGTGGCGATGACGGCGAACGCGGCGCCAATCAGCGTTCCCAGAAAACGGTACATCGCTTTCGAACGCACCGCGCCGGATAGCGGTTGCGCCACCACATAGGCGGTCAACAGCGACCAGAACGGGCGCGGCAAGCCGATGCGCATCGCCAGATAGAGCGCCAGCATGCCGGCAGCAAAGCTTTTGGCGGAAAACAGTGCTTCCGCTGTCGTTGGCCACTTCATTGAACGTCAGGCCGAGCGGTTGTCTTCCTTGCGCCTGATCGATTCGTGCAGGGCGTTCAATACCCGTTGGCAGGCTTCGAGATCGGCGATGCTGACGCCTTTGAGCAGGCCGCGCCGGAAGGGAATAAGTGCTTGTTCGATCTGGGCAACCCGTTTTTTTCCTTCACTGGTCAGGCGCAGGATCTTGGCGCGGCGGTCGTTTGGATCTTCGCGCCGTTCCACCAGCCCGCTTTCGGTCAGCTGGTCCATTACCCGCACCAGCGACGATGGTTCCAGCCCCAGGAAATCAGCCACCACACCCGGCCGGGCGCCATCGCCGATGCGGCCGATCATGACGGCTGGCCAGGCCGTGGCTTGCGATAGCCCGAAGTTCGATGCCAGCTTGTCGGCGGCATAGGTATAGGCGCGTGCCACCTGCGTCAGGCTCATGGTGACATGCATCTGGATTTTGTCGAGCTCACTCATGCTTTGCATAAAAATAATTCACATGCGAAATATTAGCACGCGAATTAAGTCTGGGCAAGCGACGGTCAAACGGAAAGCGAATGCTTTGCTGGCGCGAGGAATGGCCGTATTCAAGCCAATTCCGGTTAGAATCAGCGGTTTGATTTCTAGCCTATTGGAGAACAGGAAACAATGTCGGAACTCAGCTTCCCCTTTGACCGGCAGATGCCGGAAGTCGCGGCGACGATGGAAGTCGCCCCCGGCGTGCTGTGGCTGCGGATGCCGCTGCCGTTTGCGCTGAATCATGTGAATTTGTGGCTGCTCAAGGATGGCGACGGCTGGTGCGCGGTCGATACCGGCCTGACGACGGATGCGATCAAGGCTGCGTGGGAAAAGCTGCTGCCGCGGTATCCGCTTTCGCGCCAGATTGTCACGCATTACCATCCGGATCACATTGGCCTGGCCGGCTGGCTGGAGCAAAAGACTGGCGCGCAGATGTGGACCACGCAGGGCGAATATACTGGCGCGCTGTGTTTTGCCGAGGAGGCCGGCAGTTATTGCGTTGATGGCATGATCGAGTTGTTTCGCCACCATGGTCTGGAGCGCAAGCGGCTGGATGCGCTGAAGATGCGCTCAAATGTTTACCGTCAGGGCTTTCCGATCGTTCCGCCGACCTACCATCGCCTGTTCGACAACCAGACATTCAAGGTTGGCGACCACGACTGGCGCGTGATCGTTGGTTACGGTCATGCGATGGAACACATCTCGCTGTATTCAGCATCGCTGAAGGTGCTGATTTCCGGCGACATGCTGCTGCCAAGCATTTCGACCAACATCCCGGTGATTGCTGCCAATCCGCTTGGCAACCCGTTGCAATATTTCCTCGACTCGATCCAGCGCTACCGCGAACTGCCGGAGGATACGCTGGTGCTGCCGTCGCACGGGCGGCCGTTCCGCGGCATCAATGCGCGGGTCGATCAGCTCGAGAAGCACCACGAAAACCGCTGCAACGTGCTGCTGGCGGCGGCGCCAACGCCAAAGACTGCGTGCGAATTGCTGCCGTTCCTTTTCGATCGCGACGTGACCGATACCCACCAGTCGATGTTCGCTATGAGCGAAACCATTGCGCACCTGAACTATCTGGAAGCGCAAGGCAGGCTCAAGCGAGCTGTCGGCGCGGACGATGGTGTTGCGCGTTTTGTCGCCGTCTGATGCTGCTCATCTGAATCAAAAAAAGCCGGGGCAGTTTGTCCCGGCTTTTTTTTGCGTGATTGCGCGGCTGGCTTGCGTGGCCTGCGCATCGGTTGACGCGCGGTTTTATTCTTCTTCGTCCGCCGGCAGGGTCAGACGGCCGGTGTGGTAGTCGTATTCGTACACTTCGCCATAGCGGCCCCATTCGATCGCGACCTTGAGCACGCGCTCGGCTTCGTCTGCCTTGAGATTTTCCTCCAGCAGGTTGAGGAAGGCCGTTTCGGAAATGGCACCGGTCACTTCCGCTTCCAGCGTGCGCCTGATATGCGCCGCCAGCGGCACGTTGGCCAGCAATTGCTTGCCGAAAATTTCCTGCCGTTCCGACTGCTCGGCCTGTGCATAGCGGAAACCGAGCGGCGTAAGCAGCAGGTCGCCCTTTTCGACCTGCGCCAGACCGAGCAGGCCAAGGGCATCGAACGCCGGGAACAGTTTTTCGTCCGGTAATTCGGTTTCTTCAGACAGTTTCGGCAGGTCGGCGCGGCCGTGGAATGGCGCATCCGCCACCCAGTCGAGCACGCCTTCCATCTGAACGATATCGGTATCCGGCAGACGGTAGCTGAATGCTTCGGCCACGGGTACGCCGGCAGCGGCATGCTGCACCGCGCGCATCGTCATCAGGCCGTAAATTTCATCGATCAGCTTGCGCACTTCCGGCGATTCGATGTCGCGTGGACGTGGTAGCGTGATTTTCACTTCATTGCGGATGCGGCCCGGATCACTCGACAGGATGATGATGCGGTCGGCCATCATCACCGCTTCCTCGATGTTGTGCGACACAATCAGGATGCCTTTAGTTGGGATGCGGTCTTCTTCCCATAGTTCGAGGATATCGTCACGCAGCGTCTCGCCGGTCAGTACATCAAGCGCGGAGAACGCTTCATCCATCAGCAGTACGTCCGGGCCGGTCACCAGTGCGCGTGCAATGCCAACCCGCTGGCGCATGCCGCCGGACAATTCGCGCGGCAACGCACCGCCGAAACCGGCCAGACCGATCAATTCCAGCACTTCGTCCGCGCGTTTTTCCCGCTCCTCCGGCAAAACGCCTTGCGCTTCCAGTCCCAGTTCCACATTTTGCTGCACCGTGAGCCACGGAAACAGCGCGAACGACTGGAAAACCATCGCCACATTGGTCACCGGCTCGTAGATGTCCTGCCCGCGATAGCGGACAGAACCCTTGTCGGCCGGAATCAGCCCGGCCAGAATCCGCAGCAGCGTTGATTTGCCAGAGCCGGAGCGGCCGAGCAATGCGACGATCTCGCCTTCGGCCAGTTCGAAATCGACATCTTCGAGCACCATGCGCGAAGTGCCATCCGCCGTCTGGAAGGTTTTTGCAACGTCGTGCAGTTCGATCAATACGTTTTGTTCCATCGTATTATCCTTTCATCAGCGGCGGCTCTCGGCCAGCAAATACAGTTTGCGCCAGAAAAAGCGGTTCAACAACGTGACATAGACGCACATTACGCCGATGCCGAGCGCGATGCGGTGGAAATCGCCGGCATCGGTCATCTGCTTGATGTAGCTGCCAAGACCGTCCGCCATCAGCGACGTGCTGCCCCAAGTGACGTATTCGGCCACGATGCTCGCGTTCCACGAACCGCCGCTGGCAGTGATGGCGCCGGTGATGTAGCTCGGAAAGATGGCCGGCAGGTAAACACGCTTCCATTTCAGCCAGCCTTTCAGGCCGAGATTGTCGGTCGCCAGCCGCAACTCATTCGGAATGGCGGAAGCGCCGGCGACCACGTTGAACAGGATGTACCACTGGGTGCCGAACACCATCAGCGGGCTGAGCCAGATATTCGGTTCCAACTGGTAGGTGACCAGCAGGAACACGACCAGCGGAAACATCAGGTTGACCGGGAATGCGGCCAGGAACTGCGCCACCGCCTGCACGCGCTGTGAATATTGCGGCCGGAATCCGATCCAGACCGCAATTGGGACCCATATCAGCGATGCCAGACCGATCAGCAGCAGCACGCGCAGCAGCGTGATCATGCCAAGCCATACGACGTGCAGCACTTCACGCCAGCCGGCCTTGGCAAAGACAAAGGTCATCAGTTCGTAGCAGGCGAACAGCACCGCGACGATCAGTATCGCATCCCACAGACGCGACCAGATCGGACTGGAAAAACGGGCTTTGCAGGGTTCGGTTGCGTTGTTTTTGTCGAGCGCGAACCAGCCGAGCGCGGCGCTCAGTTTGTTCCAGAAACTGTCGGTCAATGCGCGCACCCAGCGGCTGCGGCGGCCCCAGTTGAGCAGCCACGAATGCTGCGCCGTTTCACCCTGAGTTTCCTCGAAACGGAATTTGTCGGCCCACGCCAGCAGCGGGCGGAAGAACAACTGGTCGTACAGCAGAATGCCGCCCAGCATCGCGCCGATGGCCCAGGCAATCGCGTTGCCGTTCTCCGATTCAATCGCGACCGCAATGTAGGCGCCGATGCCGGGCAATTTGATGTCCTGGTTCGCGACTGAAATGGCTTCCGCCGCGACCAGGAAAAACCAGCCGCCGGACATTGACATCATCATGTTCCACAGCAGGCCTGGCATTGCGAACGGAAGTTCCAGTCGCCAGAAACGCTGCCAGGCGGACAGGCGGAAGATGCGCGACGCCTCGTTTAATTCCGGTGGCACGGTGCGGAACGACTGGTACAGGCTGAATGCCATGTTCCACGCCTGCGAGGTGAAAATTGCGAAAACCGCTGCGCATTCGACGCCGAGCAGATTGCCGGGGAAAAGCGCGATGAATGGCGCGATCGCGATTGCCTGAAAGCCGAGAATCGGCACCGATTGCAGGATGTCGAGCATCGGCACCATGACTTTTTCCGCCGCACGGTATTTGGCCGCGATGGCGGCGAATACGAAGCTGAACAGCAGTGAGAAGAACAGCGCGGTGAACATGCGCAACATCGTGCGCAGCAGGTAATACGGCAGGTTGACCGGGTCGAGGCTGATCGGCGTCGGTTCGCCGACGATGAACGGCCGGCTCATCTGCATTGCGCCGAATGCAATGCCAAGGATGACCGCCAGAATCAGCGGCATCAGGAACCAGTCCCAGCGGTTGGGTGAATGGCTGATGAGCGAGCGACTGACCCGCTGCGAATCAAAGATTCCGAGCATGGCTGCTTCCTTTGCGGGGGATGATGGAGGCGGATGAAAGACGCAGAGCGGATACGCTATCTTCCAGCGCCAGCTTGCGCGATGCAAACGCTGTTTTTGCGGTGCAAAGGCCGGGGAATGCGAATTTTTCTTGCTTGTGATTCATGTCAACATTTTTCGGCTGACAAACAGCCGCCGCGCAGTCTACCGGCCAAATATGTCAGCCGGATGACGCGATGTGATTCAAATGAGGACACAGAAACGACGGGCACAAACCGCCCGGAGATGCCGCACCCCGCCAAATGGCAAGGTGCTGCGGAAGACGCGGACTACCTTGCCGGAGTATTTTCGATACAAGATCGACTGCCGGAACTGTCCATATTGTTGAAACCTGAAAAAGGAATGCCGGCACTTTAGCACCGGGCGAAATGGCTGGCAATAGCGCGACGCCAATTGCCGGACCGGGCGCAACAGTTTGCCCGTGGCGAACAGGATTCCCTGCGTTTTCGCGCAGCATCAGGTTTCATATGCCGCCGCGCTTCCGATATACTCTGGTTGCATACCTGAACTTCCACACTTCATACCATGAAATCGCTCGCGGATTTGCGCAAGAACTACGCCCGGGAATCGCTGAGCCAATCAGCGGTGGATCCCGACCCGATCGTCCAGTTCAAGACCTGGATGAATGAAGCACTCGATGCCGAATTGCCAGAACCGAATGCGATGACGCTGGCCACGGTCGATGCCGAGGGCAAGCCGTCGGCGCGCGTAGTGCTGATCAAAGGGGTGGATGAACGCGGTTTCGTGTTTTTCACCAATTACGACAGCCACAAGGGGCACGACCTTGAGGACAACCCGCGCGCGGCGCTGGTTTTCTACTGGATTGAACTTGAACGGCAGGTGCGCATCGAGGGACGGGTCGAGAAATTGCCGGATGCGGAAAGCGACGAATATTTCGCTTCGCGGCCGCTGGAGTCGCGCATTGGCGCCTGGGCCTCCGAGCAGAGCAAGGAACTTCCAGGCCGCACCACGCTGGTCGCGCGGGCGGCGAAGTTCGCGGCCAAATTCGCGCTGAATCCGCCACGACCACCGCATTGGGGCGGGTATGTGGTCATCCCCGATCTGGTCGAGTTCTGGCAGGGCAGGCCATCGCGGCTGCACGACCGCATCGCCTACGCGCTGCAGCCGGACGGAACTTGGAAAATTTCGCGGCTGTTCCCCTGATTTCCTGTTTCAGCGCACCCAGTCGATGCCGGCATTGATGGCAACGGGAATGCGTTTGCGACCGAATTCATCCGGCTTGTCGTCATAGCGGCCAGCGAGCTGCGCGCCGCAATCCGGGCATTTGCCTTCGGGCGCAAGGCGATAACGGTTGATCTGGAACCAGTCGCGAACAATCAGCGGCGCATGGCATTGCGGGCAGAAGGTGGTGTCGCCGTCCTGGTGGCGCACGTTACCGGTGTAGACGTAATGCAGTCCGGCTTGCTGCGCGATGTTTCTGGCGCGCACCAACGTTGCCGTTGGCGTCGGTGGCACGTCGGCCATGCGGTAATCCGGACGGAAGGCCGAGAAATGCAGCGGCACATCCGGCCCCAGTTCAGTGCGTATCCATTCGGAAAGTGCGGCCAGTTCCTCGTCTGAATCGTTCTTGCCGGGAATCAGCAGCGTGGTGATTTCCAGCCACACATCCGTTTCATGCTTGACGTATTTCAGCGTATCGAGCACCGGCTGCAGGTGCGCGCCGGTGAGCTTGAAATAGAAATCCTCGCTGAAGGCTTTCAGATCGATGTTGGCGGCATCCATTTTGGCGTAGAAATCGCGCCGTGATTGCTCATGCATGTAGCCGGCGGTGACCGCGACCGTCCTGATGCCGAGCGCATGGCAGGCATCGGCCACGTCCATCGCGTATTCGGCGAAGATCACCGGGTCGTTGTAAGTGAAGGCCACGCTTTTGCAATTGTGCCGTCTGGCCGCCTGCGCCACGGCTTCGGGCGATGCTTCATCCAGCAGCCGATCCATGTCTTTCGATTTGCTGATATCCCAGTTCTGGCAGAACTTGCAGGCCAGATTGCAGCCGGTGGTGCCGAACGACAGGATGCTGGAGCCGGGATAGAACTGGTTCAGCGGTTTCTTTTCAATCGGGTCGATGCAAAAGCCGGATGATCGGCCGTAAGTGGTCAGGAGCATCTGTTCGCCGGAACGCATTCGCACGAAGCAGGCGCCGCGCTGGCCATCATTGAGCTTGCAGTCGCGCGGACACAGGTCGCACTGCATCCGGCCATCGTCGGCCCAGTGCCAGTATCTTGCCGGGTAAGGTGCGTTTTCCATCGGCTATTCCTTCCCTCTTTCGTCACATTTTGCGTCATATTTCTCGGCCCATTTGCTGACGCGGTAGCGGTAGATGGCAAGCTCTTCCGACCAGAAATCGCCTGGCAAGCCTGCTTTCTGTTTCAGATGCTTCATGAATTCCGCAGCGGATGGCAGTTGTTCCCACACTTGCGGCAGGAAGGTGCTGCGATGGCGGCCATATTCGATGATCACGCCGTCGACTTCGGGCTGCAATTGTTCCAGCGCGTGCGCTTCGCTGGTGAATTGCAGCGGTTCTTTCGGTGTCAGCAGTGACACTTCGATCTGGATCTGGCTGAATTCGGCCTGCTTCAATGGCGAAAAGCGCGGGTCGCGCAATGCGGCTGCCTGTGCGTTGGCCTTCACGTCGAGCAGTAGCGGACGGTAGGCTTCAAGTGTACCGATGCAACCGCGCAGTTGCTGGTTTTTCCTGAGCGTGACGAAGCACGCGCCCGGTTCAGTCAGCCATGGGGCGGATTCATCGGCATCCGCTGGCTGGCCCAGCGCGGCCGAGATCGACGAGCGTGCTATCGGCAACAGTATCCGGCCGCGATCTTCAGTGTCATCATCCATTGCCGGGTTCCTCGAAAAAGGCGAACGACGCATAGCCGACCACGCGTTGGCGGTCGCCAGCAGTGTCGCCCGAATTGCACTGCGCAATCAGCTGCGGGCGAAGATGATGGCGTTTTGCTGCCAGCAGCAGGCCGTTGATAGGGATTGCGCCGCAGGCTTGCTGATAATCCTGCAGCGGCTGCAGCGACAGGATGTTTTCCGCCGTTGCGCGGTCGATGGCGGTCGCCTGATCGTAAGCCAGAAAATGCGACAGATCGGAACTGATGACAATCAGCGTTTCATCGCCGCCCCACAACCGGTCGAGTACCTCGGCCACTTCGTCGGCGCTGGCATTGCCCACCGCCAGCGGCAGCAATTTGAATTCACCCAGGATGCTTTGCAGAAACGGCAATTGCACTTCGAGCGAATGTTCGGCTGCATGGGTTGCCGCGCTGATGCCAACCTGCGGCAGGTCGGCCAGGCTGGCGATGGCTTCGCGGTCGAGTTCGATCGTGCCCAGCGGCGTGGCGAAGGCGTTTGCGCCCGGCAGCGCCAGTCCGCGTATCGCGACCCGGTGCGCCGGGCCGAGCAGGATGACGCGAGTAATCGTGGCCGCGTATTTCGCCATACTGGCATAAGCGGCGGCGGCCGTGGCGCCGGAATAAATGTAGCCGGCGTGAGGCACAATCAGTGCTTTCGGCCCAGCGACCACAGTCGGACGGGCAGCAGCCAGCATCGCGCGCACGTCGTTGGCCAACGTGGCGGGTTGCGCTGGATAAAAGGTTCCGGCAACAGCGGGTGGGCGGATATTGTGCACGCGGCTTCCCAGGTGTTTGGTCAAGGCCTTATATCGGTGTGAATGGCCGGATTTTAAAGGCATGTGGAATGAGAAAGCTTTGTGAATCGTCAGACAATCGCCTGCATGGCACACACGCTCAGGCGTGCTGCGGCTGGCTTGCTGCGCCACGGTTTGCGTATTGAAAGTGAAAATGGTGGGGTATATAGCCAAAACATGATGCCGGGCCACATTTTTGCTGGCTGTTTTTGGATACTGGATGGAGTATATTTTTTGGCCTTACTGACCGAGTATTCATTTTGGTCAGTTATTTTTGCCTGATGGAGCGAAATTGCCATTCTGGTAATTTTTGGCGTTGTGGCGGCGTTGCAGACAAAAGTGGTTTGGCGGTATCTGCCGTTGCGGCGATAACATATAATCGCTCATTACACGAAAATTTGATGCGCGGTGGCCATTTGCGCCACGGCCGGTTAACAGGAGAGCATATGGCATCGATCAACAAGGTCATCATCGTCGGCAATCTCGGGCGCGACCCGGAAACCCGCTATACCACCGGCGGCGAGGCGATTGCCAACATCGCGGTCGCAACCTCGGATCGTTGGAAGGACAAGGCGACCGGCGAGCAGAAGGAAGCGACCGAATGGCACCGCGTGACCTTCTTTGGCAAGCTGGCGGAAATTGCCGGCCAGTACCTGAAAAAGGGTTCGCAGGTGTATATCGAAGGCAGGTTGCGCACGCGCAAATATACCGACAAGGATGGCGTCGAGCGCTACGCGACCGAAATTATTGCGGATACGATGCAAATGCTCGGCAGCCGGCAAGGGGCTGGCGAACCGATGGATGAGGGCTACAGTCGCCCGCCGGCACGCCAGAATGCGGGCGGAGGAGGTGGGGCTGGTGGGGCTGGCGGCCGTCCGGCGCAGCGTCCGTCGTCGAACCTGTCGGATATCGACGACGATATTCCGTTCTGAGGCGCTTCGGCGTCGGAGAGCAAAAAAACCGGCCTTCGAATCGAGGTCGGTTTTTTTATCTGCGGTCGATTCTTTTGCGGCCGGCATTTGCTTGACGACGGCGCGCGGGACGGCTTGCTGGCGCCGACCAGGCGCCTGGTCGCCACCTTACGCATATCTCTGGCGGGAATCGCGAGCATAAAAAAACGGAACCGCACTGGTTCCGTTTTTACTGCGAGCGAAGACGCTTACAGAATTTCGGTATTTGCCGGTGCAGGCGCAGGCGCCACTACCTTGTTTGGGCTTTCGACGCGGCGTGCGCCGTTGAAACGCTTGCGCCAGTAATCCATCGTCATGCTTTCAACCCTGACCTTGCCGCCGGCGGATGGGGAATGGATGAATTTGTTGTCGCCCAGATAGATGCCGACATGCGAAAAGCCGCGCCTGAGGGTGTTATAGAACACCAGATCGCCCGGTTGCAGATCCTTGGCATCAATGGGTTTGCCAACACGGCTGATTTCGGCCGAAGTACGCGGCAGGTTGGAGCCCCATGCTTCCTTGAAAACCAGACGCACGAAGCCGCTGCAATCCAGACCGCTTTCGACAGTATTGCCGCCGAACCGGTAGTTGATGCCGAGGAACCCCATTGCCTGCATTACCAGATCGGAGGTGCCGTTGCTGAAGCGCTGGAACATTTCATCCAGCGCAGATGGCGAATCGGCTTCTTCCGCGCTCCATGCAGGACTGCTGCCGCACAGCAACGTGGCTGCAATGCACACGCTGGCGACTAGCTGGTGAAATTTTCCGCGCCGTTTGAAATTCATTCTGCCGGTTCTTCCTTTCGGTGGTAATTGAATACTATCCAATCAAGCTGCAAAAACAAAACCTGAAGTGCGGCCGATTATGGCCGCAGTTTGATGTTTTGGCTCTCGCAAGAAAAGTGCCACGGAAATCCTGCCGTGCAAAACGGATCGATTCTCAACCGTACTCCCGGCGCATACTACAACAGCGCGGAACGGTTTGGCAAGCCATGCCGGATCTCGACTCAAGCAGCAAGGCGGATGCAGCGATTGCCATCGTCCTCTACAATACGCGGATGAACAAGGCATTTGTCAGAGAGACCGAGGGCGACGACGGCGAAGAGTTTGCGCTGCCGGCGTTGCCTGCCGGCATGAAAAATTACATTACGCCGGCAGGGCATCAGCGGCTGAAGGATGAACTGCTGCACCTGATTGATACCGAGCGCCCGGAAGTGGTGCGGGTGGTGTCGTGGGCGGCTTCGAACGGCGACCGTTCGGAAAACGGCGATTATATTTATGGCAAACGGCGCTTGCGCGAAATTGACCGCCGCATCCGTTTCCTGATTAAGCGGCTGGATGCGGCCGAAGTGTTCGACCCGAGCGTGCATCATGGTTCCGATCAGATTTTCTTTGGTGCCACCGTCACCTACGAACGGGAGTCGGGCGAGGTGCAGACCGTAACCATCGTCGGTATCGATGAATTCGATCCGTTGAACGGCAAAATCAGCTGGATTTCGCCGATGGCGCGCGCGTTGACCAAGGCGCGCGAAGGCGAGGCGGTGATGCTGAAAACGCCGGCAGCCGTGGAGGAATTGCAGATTCTGGAAGTCTGCTATCCGTCGCCATCATCGGCAGCTGGTTGACAGCCGTCAGCGGGATTCGCTGCAGGCTTGCAGGCGCGACGCCAGAGTTGAAATGCCGCCGCCGTCGGTCACGTTCGCATACCCGCGACGGCTCAGGAGGGCACGCGTCTGTGCCGAGCGGTTACCGGTGCGGCAATACACCAGGATCAGGCTGTCGCTGTTCAAGCCGCCAATGGTGCCGATACCGGCCGCCAACCGTTCCAGCGGGAGGTTGAGTGCGCCGGCGATATGTCCGGTCGCATATTCTTCCGGGGTGCGTACATCGATCAGAACCGATTGTTTCGCTTGGCGGCAGAAATCAGTCTGTGCGTGGCCGGGCCATGTTACCAGCAGCAGCAACAGGGCCAGCAGGATTTTCTGCATCTGCGGTTACTTGCGCTTGGTTGGCTGATCGTCGGAAAAGAATTTTGTTCCGATAAAGCCGACAATTGCGGTGACGAACAGGCCGTTGACCAGCCATTCGCGGATGTTCTCGGCGGTAAATCCCGACGAGATGACACTGCCCGACGTCACAAGCGCGCCAATTGCCAGCGATGCCAGAAAGACTTTCGCCCTCGTCGAATTCATGATTTCCCCCCAGTTGCATTTGGTCGCCGCACTAACGCGGCGGCATCAGTGTAAAAGCGAAGACTATCATATTCATTCAGGCGCAGGCAGTTCCGGCGACATCAGAATCGCTGGTGGTTGTGGGTTCGACGCGAAATTTGTGGGGGTATGTATGAATAATAACCTCCTGAGCCATTTATTTTGAGGGTGTTTAAATATACAGGGGGGGGGAGTATGGTTTTCCGTTCGAGGCGGCCTTCAACGCCTGGACGTGGTTTTTCATGCAATGGAAAAACCTGTTATGCTTTGATTATTAGTACCCATCTCAGCAAGGGAGGCAAACATGGATGCTGCAAGCATTGCCAGTCTGGCGACCACGATGGCTGAAACAGGTGTGAAGCAGGCGGTTGGAACTGCGGTACTCAAAAAGGCACTGGATGCGGAGCAGGCAACGGCACAAGCGTTGCTGCAGGCGCTGCCGCCTGTACCTTCACCGGTCAACCTGCCAGCGCATCTTGGTCAGAATGTAAATACGACCGCGTAACGGACAAACGGCTCTGGGTGGTTTGAAGCCGCCTCACGCCAAATCGAGAAAACGCATCGGTTCGACCTGCCATTTTTCGGCGGCCTCGTGACCGAGGATGCGGTCTGCGCCGCCAGCGCCAAGTGGTTTCGACAGATCCACGATTTTGGGCGTGATGTAGCTATTGGTCTTCGTATTGAAGAACAGTTTGATGGTGGGGGCCAGCAGGTTGTTTTCGTGCGGCTCCATTACCACAGCCAGATGGCCGGACTCCATCTGGACCAGCGTGCCAACCGGATAAATGCCTACGCAGCGGATGAAGGCGTGCACGTGCTGCGGGTTGAAATGGTGCTTGCTCCATTCAAAGATACGGCGTAGCGCATCAGCGGCCGTCATCCCTTTGTGATATACTCGATCGGATGTGATGGCATCGTACACGTCAACAATCGCCGCCATCTGTGCCATGGTGCTGATTTGATCGCCGGGTAGTTTGTCCGGGTAGCCGCTGCCATCCATTCTTTCGTGGTGGTGCAGCGTGATATCGAGCGGTATGTTGCCGATTTCCGGCATTTTCACCAGGATGTCGTAACCATCCTTCGGGTGCCGCTTCATGATGTCGAATTCTTCATCGGTCAGGCGGCCGGGTTTGTTCAACACATAATCCGGTGTTAGCGCCTTGCCGGTGTCATGCAGCAGGCCGCCGATGCCAGCCTGCTGAATGAGCGCCGAATCCATGCCGGTTGAACGGCAGAATGCAACCAGTAGCGCACACACGCTGACTGAATGCAGAAAGGTGTAATCATCGCTGCTCTTGATGCGCAGCAGGCCAATGAGCGCGCCGGAATTGCGCAGGATGGATTCGGTGATTTCCTGTACGACAGGTTCAACCTTGTCGAGTTCGATAGCTTTCCCCAGCCGAGCATCGTGCATCATCGCCATCACCTGCTGCTTGGCCTGATTGCGGATCGATTTTGCGCGATCGAGCTCTTCGGCAAACGAAGTTTTGGGAACGATCAGCGGGCTTTGCTGGGCGATGCTGATGAGCTCATGTTCGATTTGCCGTTCGACCTCTTCCACGGTCGGCGCATCCGCCACATCGAGCCCTTTGCCCGTGTCGATATACACGTCATGGATGCCGGCGTTGAGGATCTTGCGGATTTCCTGCTCGGACGACAGCAGGAAGCGGCTGCGCGCGAACGGATGTGACAGCCAGTCGCAGCTCAAATCGTGAATATACATGCCGACTTTGAGTTGGCTGGAATCGATTTTTTTGATAACGGATTGTGACATCAGTATCAGCTGGCGAATGGACGAGTGTGGCGCGATCTATGGTTCAGATTCTATACGAGCTTGTGGCTTTGTGCTGCACCGCAAGCATGGTGGCTGCGGCTTTGGCTGAAATCCGCGTAAAATGCCTCATTTCCGTCGATCTTTGTTGCATTCCTCCTTCACGCCATGCGCATCCTGATTGTTGAAGACAATGCTGATATCGTGGCAAACCTGTTTGCCTATTTCGAACCACGAGGGCATGTGCTGGACTGCGCGTCGAACGGTTACGGCGGATTGGCGCTGGCAGCCGAGAATGATTATGACGTGATGGTAATCGACCTTGCGCTTCCCGGCCTTGATGGGCTGGAACTGTGCCGCAGGTTGCGCAGCGATCTGGGTAAAGCCACGCCCGTGCTGATGCTGACCGCGCGCGACACGCTGGAAGACAAGGTGGCTGGTTTCGATAGTGGTGCGGATGATTACGTGGTCAAGCCGTTTTCGCTGGTCGAGGTCGAGGTGCGGTTGAAGGCGCTGGCGCGGCGTGCAGGCGGTCTGAGTGCAGGCGGCAGTACGCTCAAATTTGGTGATGTTACGTTCGACATGACCACCTACAAGGCAGAGCGCGCTGGTGTGCCGATGCATCTGACCAAAACCGGATTCAAGTTGCTGGCCTGTCTGATGCGTGATGCGCCGAAGGTCGTTTCGCGCGAGCGCCTCGAGCAGGAAGTCTGGGGGGATGACCGGCCTGACAGTGACGCGCTCAGAACGCATATTCATGCGCTGAGACAGGCGCTGGACAAATCACACTCCTTTGCCATGCTGCGCACCATGCAGGGGATAGGCTATCGTCTGGTGGATCATGATGAAGTGGGGTAGGACGCTGCACCGACGCATCGTCGTCGCGTATTTTCTGCTGGCTTTCTGCGCCAGCATTTTTTTCTTTGGGCTGGCTGCTGTTGCGGTCGAGGGGATTGAAGTCTATCTGGTCGATGAACGGCTCGAGAGTGTCGCGGCATGGGCATCGCCACGGCATGCCGCCAACCTGCCGGTGGAAATGCCTGCCGGCCTCAGTTTCTATCACGAAGAAGCGATCCCGCAATCATTGCGCCACTTGCCGCCGGGCGTTCACGCCATCACCGTCAATGGCGCCGAACTGCAGGTGATGATCGGCAGCGATACGAACGGCAAATTTGCCGTCGTGGACCATATGAGCGAATACGACGAAATCGAACTGGTTGTCTATTCGACCATCGCAGCCGGTTTGTTGGGATTTTTGTTGCTGTCGTTTTTTGCTGGCCGCTACGTTGCGCGCAGCATCGTGGCGCCGATTACGATGCTTGCCACGGCTGTGCGTGACCGTGGCAAGCAGCATCAACTGCCGCTGCTCAGCAATGATGATGAAATGGGCGATTTGGCTCGGGCGTTCGCTGCGCGCACCGAAGAACTGGAACGCGTCCTCAACCGTGAGCGTTTTTTTACTGGCGATGTCAGCCATGAACTGCGCACGCCGCTGACGGTCATCATGGGTGCGGCTGAAATCATTCATGCGCAGGCGCAGGAACAACCGGTGCTGCTGGCTGCATCCGAGCGCATTCTGCGCACTGCGGCCGAAGCGGCCGAGTGCGTAACCGTGCTGCTGTTGCTGGCGCGCGCGCCGGAGTCGATTGATGCGCCCGAAAACAGTATCGCGCGGATCGTGCAGGATGAAGTGGAGCGCAATCGGTTGCTGGTCGGCGGCAAGCCTGTATCACTCGACTTCATCATCGAATCCGATTTTACGGTTTTTGCGCGGCGCGAACTGCTGGTGACGGCGATTGGCAATCTGATTCGCAATGCATGGCAGTACACCGACGAAGGTTCGGTTCTGGTGCGTGTCAGCAATCCTGTGGTGGTAGTTGAAGATACCGGCCCCGGCATTCCGGCAGCGGTGCGCGCCAGGTTGCAAAATGAGCCGTTGTCTTCTTCGCCGGTCGGGTCCGCAGGTTCGGGACTGGGACTGGCGCTGGTGACGCGGATTTGTGAATACCTTGGCGCCAGCCTAAAAGTGATATCGCGTCCTGGTGGCGGAACGAAGCTGGCGATTGAATTCTTAACGGAATCTTGACGTCAGTTTGATGAAAACTTGATGCTTCAGTGGCTAGGATTGCATGTCGTCCGAATGGCGACATCAATTTAGTTACTGGAACCCGCCGTGCGCATTAAAGCAGTTTCTCTCAACCATCCCGCAGTTTTTACCTTCGTCGTTTCGAGCTTCATTGTCGGCGCCTATAACCTTAGTTTTTGGCGTGGATTTACCAGGGCGATTGGTGGTTTTCAGCTAGGCAACATTCCGTTACTGCTGGCAACTTTCGTTATTCTTGCGCTGGTGTTTAATGTCGTGATCACGCTGGTTGCGTTTCGCCCGCTCATCAAGCCGGTGCTGGCGCTACTGCTGTGCGTGACTTCGCTGGCAGCCTATTTCATGGATCAGTACGGAACGGCAATCGATGTGGCGATGATCCAGAACGTGTTCGAAACCAACTCGATGGAGGCGTTCGAACTGATCAGCTGGCGCATGCTGCTGGTATTTTTGCTGTTTGGCGTCCTGCCGTCGGTGTTTGTTTGGCGTACCCGGCTGGAATTTCTGCCGTTGCGGCAGGATTTGATCGTAAAGCTGCTCGTTGTTGCCGGGTCGCTGGTGGTTGCCGTCATGCTGCTGCTGTTTTTTTACAAAAGTTATGCGCCAACTTTTCGCGGGCATCGTGAATTGCGTTTTTTGCTGACGCCGGTGAATTACATCCAGGCGACGAATAGTTTTTTCAAGCGCAAGTTCAGCCACCCGCTGACGGTGGCCCCACTGGGGCAGGATGCGGTCAAAGGGGCATTATGGGATGGGCTGTCGCGGCGGACGGTAACCGTGATCGTGCTTGGCGAAACCGCGCGCGCAATGAATTTCTCGCTCAACGGTTATCAGCGTGAAACGAATCCGCAATTGTCGAAGCAGACGGGGCTGATCAATTTCACCAATGTGCAATCCTGCGGCACGGCGACGGCAGTATCGGTGCCATGCCTGTTTTCGGCGCTGGGACGGGATAACTATACGGAAACCGCAGCGAAAAGTCGCGAGGGGTTGCTCGATGTACTGTCTCATGCTGGTTTCGATGTGCTGTGGCGCAACAACAATTCCGGTTGCAAGGGCGCTTGCGATCGGGTCGAATATGAAGACTGGTCGAAACCGGTGGCGGGCGATCCGCTATGCACCGCCGAAGAATGCTATGACGAACGCATGTTGAAAGGCTTGCCGGATCGGATACGAGCGGCCAAAAAGGACTTGGTCATCGTGCTGCATCAGAAAGGCAGTCATGGCCCAGCTTACTGGAAACGTTATCCTGACGCTTTCAAACGTTTCGGCCCGATATGTGAAACCAATGAGTTGCAGAAATGTCAGTCCGAGTCGATCGTTGCTGCCTACGACAATACGATTTTGTACACGGATCATTTTGTCAGCAAAGTCATCGATCTGCTGCGCAAGGCTGGCAGTGAGGGCAGCATCGACACTTCGCTGATCTATTTTTCCGATCATGGCGAATCATTGGGCGAAAGTGGCATGTACCTGCATGGCGCGCCGTACATGATTTCGCCGATCGAACAGCGTCACGTTCCGTTCATGCTGTGGTTGTCAGACAGTTACCGTTCTCGTTTCCGCATTGAGGCAAGCTGTTTGTCGGCGCGCAGCAACCAGCCGTTCTCGCATGACAACGTATTCCATTCAGTGTTGGGGATGCTGAACGTCAGTACCACGGCCTATAACCCGGCACTCGATATTTTCCAGCCATGCAGCCAGCACAGCACGCCTGACCGGCTACGCACTCCGAGCGGTGGGCGGACATGATTGGCATTTTTTTTCGCAAATTGCGCTCGTCGCGCAGGGCAGCGTTGACGGTGCTGACATTGTCGGCACTGCCGGTGGTGCTACTACTGCTCGGGCGGTTTACCCATCTCGACCTTTGGCTGGCGGATGCGATGTTCGATCCGGTCACTCGCAATTTCCCGTGGCGCGAGCACTGGCTGGCAAACAGGTTCGCCCACGTCTGGCTCAAATTCGCACTGGTGGTGGTTGGCGCGGTGGTGGTGGTTGCCACGATCGCGGATGCATTTCGGCGTTTTTCCTTCTGGTCGGACGATTTTCGTACCAGAATGCGGCTGCTGGCTTGCTCGGCAGCTCTGGTGCCATTGGTCATCGGCGCGCTCAAGCGCTTCAGCGCAACGCATTGCCCGTGGGATGTTGAGCGCTATGGCGGGCAGATGCCTTATTTCCGTTTGCTTGATGCATTGCCCGACGGCATCGTTCCCGGTCATTGCTTTCCGGCCGGGCACGCCAGCAGCGCATTGTGGCTGGTCGCGCTGGCCGTTTTCTGGCTGCCGCATCGACCGCGTATGGCTGGCATGGTCGGTGGTTTGATGCTGTCTTTCGGTTTGCTGCTCGGTTGGCTGCAACAGATGCGCGGCGCGCATTTTCTGTCGCACACTTTATGGTCAATGTGGATTGCGTGCGTCATCGTTGCCATTCTGTATGTCGCGTTCATTCTCCCTAAGGCGGCGCGCGAACAGGTATAATTCCGGCTGTTCGCGGGTGTAGCTCAATGGTAGAGCTGAAGCTTCCCAAGCTTATGACGAGGGTTCGATTCCCTTCACCCGCTCCACTGAATCAACAGTCTGGCGCCGGCGTGGCGCCATTTTTTATCGGGCAAGCGATGAGTGACAGGCCGGTTTCCCAAGCTGATGACAAACCCATGTTTTATGACCCGGAAGATCGGCGCATCCGCAGTTTTGTCACGCGTGCTGGCAGGTTGTCCGGCGCGCAAGAGCGGGCGATTGCAGAACTCGGGCCGCGCTTTTGCCTCCCGTATGCGAAGGAAACGCTCGATTTTGAGCAGGCTTTCGGGCGGCAGGCACCGACGGTGCTGGAAATCGGTTTCGGCATGGGCGAAACCACGGCCACCATCGCCGCCGGCATGCCTCAGACGAATTTCGTTGGGGTCGAAGTTCATACGCCGGGCGTCGGCAGCTTGCTGAAGCTGATCGGCGAACAGAATCTGCACAACCTGCGGCTGATTCAGCACGATGCGTTCGAGGTCGTGACGCACATGATTGCGCCGGAATCGCTGGCTGGCGTGCATGTGTTCTTCCCCGATCCGTGGCACAAGGCACGGCACAACAAGCGGCGTCTGATCCAGTCGCCGTTCGTCGCGCTGCTAGCTTCTCGCATCGCGCCCGGCGGTTATCTGCATTGCGCGACCGACTGGCAGGATTACGCCGAACAGATGCTGGCGGTGCTGTCGGCGGAACCAGCGCTGCAGAACACGGCCCAGGATTATGCCCCGCGCCCGGAATACCGGCCGGTGACCAAGTTCGAGAAGCGCGGCTTGCGGCTTGGGCACGGCGTGTGGGATCTGGTGTTCAGCAAGCGCAGCAACGCGTAAACCTGCTGCAAGACATATCGGAAACGATTTTGCGGTGGTTTGGCTGGTGGCGGGGGCTTAAATATACTGACGCCAGTATCTAAAAACAGCCGCGGAACTTCCGGCCGAATGGCAGTGTTTTGCTATATACACTCGGTTTTTGTTTGCAGCAGGATGTCGAATCCGTGCGCCGGCAACGGCACTGAAAACAGGAATCCCTGGGCGTAATCGCAGCCGATGCTCTTGAGCAGATCGCGCTGTTCCGGCGTTTCGACCCCTTCGGCGATGACCTTCATTCCCAGCGTGTGGGCCATCACGATGATGGCCTCGCACAGGGCCATGTCGTTCGATTCTGGCGCGAGGTTTTGCACGAACGACTGGTCGATCTTGATGTAATCGATATCGAATTTTTTCAGGTAGGCCAGCGACGAGTAGCCTGTGCCGAAGTCGTCAGCCGTGACCTGGATGCCGGCGTCGCGGAAGGCGAGCAGCATGTTGTTGGCGCTTTCGCTCGTATCGAGCAGCATGTTTTCAGTGATTTCGATCGCGATTCCCTGGCCGGGCAGGCCGATCTCGCGCAGATGGGCAATCCAGCTATCGAGCAGGTTGTGGTCATTGCGGAACTGTACCGGCGACATGTTGATGCTGATCTGGAACTCGGGGTTATGGGTTGCGCGCCAGTGCGCCGCCTGCATGGTCGCTTCGCGGAAAACCCAGTTGCCGATTTCGACAATCATCCCGGTTTCTTCGGCCACAGGGATGAAGGCGAGTGGTTCGATCAGGCCGCGCAGCGGATGTTGCCAGCGGATGAGTGCTTCCGCTTTGTGTACTTCGCCTGTGGTCAAATTGACGATCGGCTGGTACTTCAGCAGGAATTGCTGACCATCCAGCACGCTGCGCATGTCGCTGATGAGTCGCATCCTAGATTGCGCCACTTCCTGCATTGATGGGTCGAAGAAATTGCAGCGGTTGCGTCCGTCGTGCTTGGCGGCGTACATCGCCTGATCTGCGTTTTTCAGCAGGTCGTCGATGGCGGTCGCATCCTTCGGATAGAAAGTGACGCCGATACTGGCGGAAATATGAACTTGCTCATCTTTGAGCTGGAATGGTTCAGACAGTCTTTGCAAAATGTCGTGAACGATGCGCTCAACGCTCGTCTGTTCGTGCAATTCGCCCAAGATGATGGTGAATTCGTCCCCGCCGAGCCGGGCCACGACGTCCGACTGGCGCACGCAGGCGCGCAGGCGCTTGGCCGCTTCCTGCAGCAGGATGTCGCCCATGTCGTGGCCGAGCGTATCGTTGACATCCTTGAAATGGTCTAGGTCGAGTAGAACCAGCGCCATCGGCAGATTGGTACGTTTGGCCTTGCGGATTTCGAGTTCGAGCTGGTCGCGAAACATGCTGCGGTTCGACAGGCCGGTCAGCGCATCGAAGTTCGCCTGTTGCCAGATCAGCTTTTCCGATTCTTTCTTCAGCGTGATGTCTGACGTCAGCGCAACGTGATAGCGCACCGAGCCATCGTTGTTGGTGATGGTGTTGATCGTGCGCCAGACCACATATGATTCGCCATTCTTGCGGCGGTTCCAGAATTCGCCTTCCCAGCGGCCGGTCGTTTTCAATGTGGCCCACATCGTGTCGTAAAAACTGGCGTCGTGCTGGCCGGAACTGAGCAGGCGCGGGTTTTTCCCAAGCACATCCTCGGCGGTATAGCCGGTCATTTGTTCGAACGCCGGATTGACGGCAACGATCTTGTTATCGGCATCGGTAACCATGATCGATTCGCTGCTGTTTTGATACACCATCGCCGCCAGCTGCAATCCTTCTTCCGCCTGCTTGCGCTCGGTGATGTCGGAGATGAAGCCATGCCAGAGCGTGCTGCCGTCGGCCAGCAACTCCGGTGCTGCGTTCCCCTGCAGCCAGCGCGTTCCGCGTTCTGGCAGATTGACGCGGAATTCATGCAGCCACGGTTGCATCTTGCGTGCCGATTCTTCGACCGAGAAACGCATCGCGCCGATGTCTTCAGGCATGATGAGGTTGGTCAGAACGCTGGAGTCATCCTTCACTTGCTGCGGCGTCACGCCGAACAGACTGGTGATCCCGCTGCTGACGAAAGGCAGTGTGTGCTGGCCATTGGGATACAACTGGAACTGGAACAGCGCACCGGGTACATGCGCGGTCAGGTTGGCGAGCAGGTGGTGGCTGTCGCGCAGTTCGTTTTCGATTTGCCTGCGCTCGGTGATGTCGCGCGAAATGCCGAGTACGCCGACCAACTGATTTTGTGCCGTCAATACCGGCACCTTGGTCGTTTCCAGCAGCGCCTTGTGGCCGTTGCTGGTGGCGGTAACCCATTCTTCATACCGTTTCGCCTGACCGGAGGTGATGACGTCGCGATCGTGCGAGCGGAACGACTCGGCCTGTATTTCCGGGAAAAAGTCGTGATCAGCTTTGCCCAGAAAAGCATTTTCCGGCATGCCGAAAAAACGCTCAAAAGCATGATTGCACGCCAGATACACGCCTTGTTCATTCTTCATCCAGACCATTTCAGGAATGGTTTGTACCAGACTGCGCAACCGGGCTTCCTTTTCTGCCAGATCAATTCGCGCCGCTTCTTCTTCCATTTGCACGCGAACCATGCGCCACGCGCCTAGGAAGAATAGCGAGAGCAGCACGACGGCACTGCCAGCCAGCCTGGTTTCGAAGGCGGAAATACCGGCGTTGTATTCGGCTTGAGGCAATAGCGAAACGATTTTCCACGAATAGGTGGCGGCATCAGTCGGCAAGTTGCTGGCGGCATTCGTTGTGGCTGCGCCGTTGTTGCTCTTGTGCCATTCTTGCAGCGGATAAACGGTGATATAGGTCCACAGGCCGGTTTCGTCAAGGAATTGCCCGCTTTCACTGCCGCTGATTCGCTGCCAGGCATCTGGATGGCGATGCGCGAGGGTCAGATTGCTGCGGCCAAACATGAAACCGAATTCATCTTCCGGTTGCGTCCCTTTGAGCCAGTAACCATTCTGGTTCAGCAGCCAGTCCGAATGTTGGCCCCAGCGGGTGGTTTGCGTGAACCGTTCCAGCAGGTCGTCGGCGGAATAATTGATCAGAAAAATGCCGCGCCGCTGGCCGTTTTCGTCAAATACCGGCATGCCGAAACGGATGGTCGGCTTGTAGGGAACCTCGATCTGCTCATGTTCGACATTCAGATCCAGTGGCGAAACGTAAATTTCCCCGGCTTCCAGCTTGATTGTTTCATTGAAGAAATACCGGTTGGCCTTGGATTGCAATTCCGGTTGCCAGATGATTTTCGGCCCGGTCTTTTCATAATCGACCCGCAGGCGCTCCATGCCAGACTCGTCGATCCAGCGGATTTTGTCATATACCTGCTTGGAGCGCGAAAACTCAAGCCAGTCGTTGGCCACGCTGATCAGATTGCTGCTCTTAAGGGCATTCAGCAGGCTGCGGTTGCCGGAACGGTTGGCCAGATAAAGCAGATCGCGGCTGATCTCCTGCAATGAACGACTGATCGAAATTGCGCCTGAGAGCACGGTTTCATGTTCCTTGCGAGCCTGTTCTGCATGCATTCTTGTCGCTTCGGCGCGGTGAAGCAGATAAGAACCAACACAGATCAACGCGGCAACCGGGAGAAACAGCAGCAACATCCGGAGCGTGCGGCCGCGATGAGGAGGGGGGAGGGTAACGGGTACAGGAACAGGAACGGTCATGGCTGACTCCGTCGAGCATGAACATATTCCGGTAGACGTGAAAACACTGCGGCAGCGCGCACGAAATGCGCTGCTGACGAGGCGCGGTTATTTGTCAGTGGCTGGCAAAACAAGCGCATGAACGGCCCTCAAGTAGGCAAACAGTGTTTACGTGTTACTTGAAGCTAAGGCACTTTGGCAAAAGGATGCTTGCGAAGGCTCAATCTCCCATGAAAAATTGTTGTCCTGATGCTGAACCGAACGGTGTATGTCGCGAAAGCGATGCTTACTGCTCTGGCGGGACGTAACCTGAAGCGGCATCGGCGCCATCGCCGAAAAAGTGCTTCTCCATCTGCTGCGCCAGATATTTTCTGGCGTTGGCGTCGGCCAGGTTCAGCCGGTATTCATTAACCAGCATTGTTTGCAGCTTGACCCATCCGGCCCATGCTTCCCTGGAAACATTCTCGTAAATTCTCTTGCCAAGTTCGCCCGGATACGGCGGGAAATCGAGCCCTTCGGCTTCCTTGTTCAGCTTGATGCAGTGGACGATGTGTGTCATGAATATCTCCTGCGCCGATGGTTGCCCGCCAGAAGGGAACTACGGCATGGGGTTACAGTTTTTTGGTCAGAACCAGCGATTTACGCTGCCAATTGTACATTCGCTGCCGATCTTTCGGCAGTTCGTCCACGCTGGCATAGACGAAGCCGCGGTTCAGGAACCAGTGGGCGGTTTGCGTCGTCAGGATAAACAGTTTGGTAAAGCCCGCAGCGCGCGCACGGTTTTCCATATGCTTCAGGATGCGCTCGCCATCGCCTTGCTGCTGCACTTCAGGTTTGACGATCAGGCACGCCATTTCGGCCATTTTCTCCGTCGGGAACGGATACAGCGCTGCGCAGCCGAAGATGATGCCGTCATGCTCGATGACCGAGAAATACTCGATCTCTCGTTCTATCAGTTCGCGTCCGCGCTTGACCAGCACGCCGGCCTCTTCCAGCGGCTCAATCAGCTTCAGGATGCCGCCGACGTCTTCGATGGTCGCTTCGCGCAGGCTTTCCAGGTTTTCATAAGTCACCATTGTGCCGACGCCATCGTGCGTGAACAGTTCCAGCAGGGCGGAACCATCCATGGAAAACGGGATCAGATGTATTCGTGGAATGCCCTGATTCGATGCCTTGATGGCGAATTTCAGGTAAAACGCCGAATCAGGCGGCAGGAAGTTCGCGTTCAGCACCGCTTCAGCCTGATGTGAAGACAGCTCGCGGATGTCGGCGCCGCCGGCGTCGGTCATCAGCGGTGTTTCCGTGATGAAAATGAGCTTTTCCGCATGCAGCGCGATGGCGGCGGACACGGCAACATCTTCCATCGTCAGGTTGAATGCTTCGCCAGTCTGTGAAAAACCGAGCGGGGAAAGCAGCACGATGGCGTTGGCGTTCAGGATCGATTCGATGGTTTCATGCGCGATGCGGCGTGTTTTGCCGGTCAGTTCCAGATCGACGCCGTCGATCACGCCCAGCGGGCTGGCGGTGATGAAATTGCCGGAAATGAGGCGGATGGTCGCATGTGCCATCGGCGTGTTCGGCAAGCCCTGACTGAATGCGGCTTCGATATCGAGCCGGATTTCACCGGCGGCTTCCTTCGCGCATTCGAGCGCGGCCGGATCGGTGATGCGGATGCCGTTGTGGAAGCGACATTGCGCGTTGCGCAGCGCCAGTTGTTCAGCCACTTGCGGACGCGAACCGTGCACGACGACGATTTTGATGCCGAGCGCATGCAACAGCGACAGATCGTGCGCCAGCACCGGCAGCACACCGGACATGACCAGTTCCCCCGGGAATGCGACCACGAAGGTTTTGCCGCGGAATGCGTGGATATACGGCGCAACCGAGCGGAACCAGCTGACGAATTGAGTGGGATTTTCCATCAGCGGATTATAATTCGGCCCGCCATGTCAGACACTGAAACTTCCAAAAAAACAACGTTGAACGCCAGTCGGCGCCGGCAACGGCCGCCTGTGCCGGTATTTCGCAACCCGTTGCCGCCGATTATTTATCCGGAAGAACTGCCGGTTTCCGGCCGGCGGGGCGAGATTGCGCAGGCGCTGAAACAAAACCAGGTGATTATCGTCAGCGGCGAAACCGGCTCCGGCAAGACGACGCAATTGCCGAAAATCTGCCTTGAACTCGGGCGCGGCCAGACGGGGCTGATCGGCCACACACAGCCGCGCCGCATTGCCGCTTCTTCGACCGCGAAACGGATCGCGCAGGAACTCGGCACGCCGCTGGGCGAACATGTCGGCTTCAAGGTGCGTTTTACCGACATGCTGGCGAAAGGCGCATCGGTCAAGCTGATGACCGACGGCATCCTGCTGGCGGAATCGCAAACCGATCCGCTGCTGAAGCAGTACGACACCATCATTATCGACGAGGCGCACGAACGCAGCCTGAACATCGATTTTTTGCTGGGCTACCTGAAGCAATTGCTGCCGCGCCGGCCGGATCTGAAGCTGATCATCACCTCGGCCACGATTGATGCCGACCGTTTCGCGCGCCATTTCGGCACGGAAGACAAACCGGCGCCGGTGATCGAAGTATCCGGTCGGCTGTACCCGGTCGAAGTGCGCTACCGGCCGGTCGAGCAGCCGAAAGCGGTTGATGGTGTGCTCAGTCCGGCGCAAAAACAGAAAGAACAGCGCGACCTGATCGACGCGGTGACCGATGCGGTGGATGAACTCGCGCATATGGGGCAGGGCGATGTGCTGGTATTCCTGCCGGGCGAGCGCGAGATTCGCGAGGCGGCCGAAGCCTTGCGCAAGCGCCATCCGCCACATGTAGAAATATTGCCGCTGTTTGCGCGGCTGTCGGCGCAGGAGCAGGAGCGCATCTTCCATCCAACCAATGCGCGCCGCATCGTGCTGGCGACCAACGTCGCCGAAACCTCGCTCACTGTGCCTGGCATTCGCTTCGTGGTCGATACCGGGCTGGCGCGGGTCAAGCGCTACAGCTATCGCAACAAGGTCGAGCAGTTGCAGATCGAGCCGATTTCCCAGGCTTCGGCCAACCAGCGCGCCGGTCGTTGCGGCCGCGTGTCCGCCGGCGTATGCATCCGGCTGTATGACGAGCAGGATTATGCGCTGCGGCAGAAATTCACCGATCCGGAAATCCTGCGTTCGTCGCTGGCATCGGTCATTCTGCGGATGAAATCGCTGCGGCTGGCCGACGTTGAAACCTTCCCGTTCGTCGAGCCGCCGCTGGGGCGGGCTATTGCCGACGGTTATCAGCTGCTGCAGGAACTGGGTGCGCTTGATGACAGCAATGAACTGACCGCGACCGGCCGCCAGTTGGCGAAACTGCCGCTGGACCCGCGCGTTGGCCGGATGATTCTGGCGGCGAAGGAAAATGCCTGCCTGAGCGAAATGCTGATTATCGCTGCGGCGCTGTCGGTGCAGGATCCGCGTGAGCGGCCGATGGAAGCGCAGGAGGCGGCTGATAACGCGCACAAGAAATTTGCCGACCCGCGCTCCGAATTTCAGTCGTATCTCAAAATCTGGAAATGGTTCGAGGAGGCGGTCGAACACAAGAAATCCAACCGCCAGTTGCAGGACAACTGCCGCGCGAATTTCCTGTCGCAACTGCGGCTGCGGGAATGGCGCGACGTGCATTCGCAATTGCTGACCATCGTGCGCGAGCAAGGCTGGCGGCTGAATGAATCGCCGGCTACCTACGATCAGCTGCATATGGCATTGCTGTCCGGTCTGCTGGGCAACATCGGCTTCAAGGCAGAGGATGAGCCGCATTACCTCGGCGCGCGCAGCATCAAGTTCTTCCTCTGGCCGGGTTCGACCCTGGGCAAGAAAGCCGGTCGCTGGGTAATGGCGGCCGAACTGGTCGATACCGCGCGGCTGTATGCGCGCTGCCTGGCGCAAATCCAGCCGGAGTGGCTGGAAAAGGTCGGCGGCCATTTGCTGAAAAAATCGTATGGCGAGCCGCGCTGGGAAAAACGCGGCGCGCAAGTGTCGGCTTACGAGCGGGCGACGCTGTACGGGCTGGTGGTGTACAGCCAGCGGCGGGTCGATTATGCTCGCATCAACCCGGAACATGCGCGCGAGATTTTCATCCGCGATGCGCTGGTCGGCGGTGATTTCGACACCCGCGCGCCGTTTTTTGCCCATAACCAGAAACTGGTGCACGAGATCGAGAAGCTGGAACACAAGTCGCGCCGGGTCGATGTGCTGGTCGATGACGAACTGATCATCGCTTTCTATGACAAGATTCTGCCGCCCGAAATCTGCAATGGTATTTCGTTCGAGAAATGGCACAAGGATGCGAGCGCGAACACGCCGAAGCTGCTGTTTTTGAGCAAGGAAGACCTGATGCGGCACGAGGCGGCTGGCGTCACGTCCGAACTGTTCCCGAAGAAAATGCCGGCGGCCGGGATCGAGATGGCACTGAGCTACCATTTCGAGCCGGGCAGCCCGCGCGATGGCGTGACGCTGGCGGTGCCGCTGTATGCGCTCAATCAGCTCTCAAGCGAGCGCGCCGAATGGCTGGTGCCGGGGATGCTGAAGGAAAAGGTGCATCTGCTGCTGAAATCGCTGCCACAGAAACTGCGCCGCCATTGCGTGCCGCTGCCGAACTATGCCGCCGGTTTTTGCGAGCGGGTGCAGGCCGACGGCCACTACGGCGAAGGCGAATTGCTTGATGCCTTGATCGCCGACCTGCGCGAACAGGCGAACGTGGCGGCGAAACACAGCGACTTCAAGCTGGAAACGCTTCCGGCACACCATTTCATGAATTTCAAGGTGCTCGACGAGCACGGGCGCCAGCTGGACATGGGGCGCAACCTGGCAGCATTGCGGGCGGAACTGGGGGGCGAAGCGCGCCAGAGTTTCCAGCGGCTGGCCGACAAATCGACCCTGCAATCGGCATTTGGCGAACCGGTGCCGGAAGGCGCTTCGGGCGGCAGGCAAAGCCAGCCGGCACAGCCGTCATCCGCTGTGGCGGTCGCGCCAGCCGAGCACGACAACATCACGGCGTGGACTTTCGGCGAGTTGCCGGAACTGCTGGAAATCACCAAAGGCAAGCAGACGCTGGTCGGCTTCCCTGCGCTGATCGACCGAGGCGACCATTGCGAGCTGGAAGTGTTCGACGATCCGGATGTGGCCGGGCGCACGCACCACCTTGGTCTGCGCCGGCTGTTTGCGCTGCAGTTGAAGGAGCAGGTGAAATTCCTGACCAAAAACATTCCCGGTTTGCAGCAGATGGGGATGCAGTACATGGCGCTTGGCACGCAGGAAGAGTTGCGCGACCAGATCATCGACGCAGCGCTGGAGCTGGCGTGCATGCAGCAGCCGTTGCCGGCGGATGCTGACAAGTTCGATGCGCGGCGAGAACAGGCGCGGACGCGGCTCGGCTTGCTGGCGAATCAGGTGGCGCAACTGGCAGCGCAGATTCTGGCCGAATACCATGCGCTGCCGCGCAAGTTGCAGGGGATGAAAGCGCACGCGCAGGCGGTGGCCGACATCCAGTCGCAGGTGCAGGCGCTGATCGGCAAGCGCTTTCTGATCGACAACGACTATGCGCAACTGGCGCACTTCCCGCGTTACCTGAAAGCGGTCAACGTGCGGCTCGACCGGCTGCGCGCCGATCCGGCGCGCGATGCGCGGCTGATGGGCGAATGGCAGCAGATCGCCAGCAAATATCAGCGCGCACTGAAAGAGCGCGGCCGCATGGCCGACCCGAAAATGAAGGAATTCCGCTGGCTGCTGGAAGAACTGCGGGTGTCGCTGTTCGCGCAGGAATTGCGCACGCCGATGCCGGTATCGGTCAAGCGGCTGGAGAAGGTGTGGGAATCGATGCAGCGTTAGCAGCCCGTCAGCCGGCATGGCAGCCGGCTGACGAAGCATGACGCTTACTTGATGCTCAGGAAGACATCGTTGATTTGCTTGCGCACGCCGGCTGGATCGTCTGCCAGCGCTTCCGGAGTGAACAGCGGATCCTTGTCCAGCACGCGCAATTCCATCGACCAGTTGGGGAATTGCTGTTTGCTGGTTTCACCCTCGCCGAGGACCTTGATGTCCTTGTGTCGCTTGTCATTACCCAGCGCGGACACGATTTTATTGATGGCGCTCTTGTCACCCTCATAGCAGTGGATGAAAACGCTACGGTGGAGAACCATCAATCCGGTCACATCGGCTTTGTCGCAGGCCGCTTTCGACTGCTCCTTGATCTTCATGAGTTCGCTGTCGGGCAAAGGCTTGCTGGCAGAACTCGTACAAACAAAGTAATACATGCTGCCTCCTGATGTTGACGGGAGTCGGGCTGACTCTCTGCTCTGTTTGATTCTGGCACAAAATCCCGATTCAATAAACTACCAGGCTGCAGCCTGCTTGCGCTGGCGCAAATGGTCTGGTTCACGCGGCATCATCTGTCTGAATGCGTGTTGATTTGATAATGCTTGTGGGTAAATATGCGTACGGCATCATATTAAATGGGTAATTCGCATCTTATTGCGTCGGCCAAAGCGCCAGCCTTACCATCGGAGCACCTTTCACCACAGGATTGTCCGATGAACCGAAAGTTACTGAAACGTTGCGGCGCAACTTGGGCAGCAGCAGTGCTGCTGTGCCCGCTGGCCGTGAATGCGCAGGATGCGCCGCTGCTGATGGCCGCCGGGAGTTTGCGCGAAGCGATGAACGAGATGGTCAGGGTCTATCAAGCGCAAGGCGGCGGCCGGTTTGCGGTGCAGTACGGGCCATCGGGCCATTTGCGGCAGGCAATCGAATCCGGCCAGCGGGCGGATGTATTCGCATCAGCCGATGTGAAGCATACCGATGCGCTGGCAAGCAGCGGCCGTTTTGGTGCCTCAACGGTTTTTACGCATAACGATCTGTGCGTCATTGCACGGCCGCAATTGGCGCTGGATGAAACCAATTTGCTCGGCAAGCTGACGCAGCCTGCGGTGCGCGTGGCAACCTCGACCCCTGTTTCCGATCCGATGGGCGACTATACCTGGCAGTTTTTCCACCAGGCCGACCGCGCGCAGCCGGGCGCATTTGGCGTGCTTGACCGCAAGGCGCGCAAGCTGTCTGGCGCCACGGCACCCAAGCCGGGTGAAAAACTGCCATATGTGACGGCATTCGAACACGATCAAGCCGATGCCTACGTGATGTATTGCACCAACGCGGTGACGACCAGAAAGTCGCTGCCCGAATTGCACATCGTGCGTATTCCGGCTGCGCTGAACGTGCGCAGCGCCTATGGCATTGCCGCGCATCCGGCGTCGTCCGAGGGGGCGCGCTTCGTGCGCTTTGTGCTGGGTGAACAGGGGCAGCAGATTCTGCGCCGTTACGGCTTCAACTGAAAAATAACCGATGAACGAAAGGAAAGTGTTGATGAAAAACCTGAAACGAAATCTGGTGGCACTGGGCATGATGCTGGCGCTGGCGATGCCGGCGATGGCGCAGAACGTGATCAAGCTCTCGACCACGACCAGCACCGAAAACTCCGGCTTGCTGAAATACCTGCTGCCGGCGTTCGAAGCGAAGACGAAAACCAAAGTGCACGTGATTTCGGTCGGCACCGGCAAGGCGCTGGAACTGGCGAAGAATGGCGATGTTGACGTGACGCTGGTGCATGCGCGCCCGTCCGAGGACAAGTTCGTGGCCGAAGGGCATGGCGTCAACCGTCGCGACGTGATGTATAACGATTTCATCCTCGTCGGTCCGGTCAGCGATCCGGCCGGCATAAAAGGCAGCAAGAGCGTGATTGCTGCGATGCAGAAAATCGCTGCCAGCAAGACGCGCTTCATTTCGCGTGGCGACAATTCCGGCACCGACCAGATGGAACAGGCGTACTGGAAGCAAGCCGGCGTGAAACCGACCGGCGGCGCTTATGTGTCCGCTGGTCTGGGCATGGGCGAGGTGCTGACGATGGCAGCCGAAATGCAGGGCTACACGCTGACCGACCGCGCCACCTACGGCGCTTACCGCGCCAAGACCGGACTGGCGATCGTGATGGAAGGCGATCCGAAGATGTTCAACCCGTACGGCATCATCGCGGTCAACCCGGCGAAGCACAAGGGCATCAACTATCAGGGTGCGATGCAGCTGATCAACTGGATGACGTCGAAGGAAGGTCAGGCAAAGATTGCCGCGTTCAAGGTTGATGGACAGCAACTGTTCTTCCCGTCGGCCAAGTCGAAGCGTTAAGCACGACTGACCAGCCCCAGCCTCGCTGGGGCGACATACCTCCGCGCCCTGCCATGATTGTCCCGCGCGCGTTGGCATCAGGCTTGTCATTCGCCGGCGGCATTGCCGGCGGATTTTGGTGGCAGGCAATGCAGGCTGGAAATAACTGACCCAGTTGTGAGTTTTGGTCATTAAGTCTGAAAAATATACTCCCGCCAGTATTTTAAAATGGCCAGCAAAACTGTGGTCCAGCGCATTGTTTTTGCAATATACCCCCATGAATGTGCTGCGTTTATGGTTGTGGATGGCGGTGTGAGCCATTTTGTGCGGCGCATTGCATGATGCCGGCCGCATGCGGCCGTTTGCATGTGGTTCGTGACGGTGGCGTTGAAATACCTTTTGATTCAATGGCTTGCAGGCGAATCAAAAAAATGGCTTAATTTTGCGCCGAATGCCTCGATTCGGGGGCGATTTTGAGGTGTTTTTGGCGTAAAATTGACAGGGGTTCGCATCACGATGAGCTGATATGGCCGAATCGCATGCGTTTTTAAGCTCATCTCTATTTCGCTGATAAATGACCATCAAGTCCGATAAGTGGATACGCCGCATGGCGGAGCAGCACGGCATGATTGAACCGTTCGAGCCGGGCCAGGTGCGAACGGTGAATGACCAGCGCATCGTTTCCTACGGTTTGTCGTCCTATGGCTACGACATCCGCTGCGCCGACGAATTCAAGATTTTTACCAATATCAACAGCACCATCGTCGATCCGAAGAATTTCGACGAAAACTCGTTTGTCGATGTCAAAAGCGACGTCTGCATCATCCCGCCGAACTCGTTCGCGCTGGCGCGCACGGTCGAATACTTCCGCATCCCGCGCAGCGTGCTGACGGTTTGCCTGGGCAAATCGACCTACGCCCGCTGCGGCATCATCGTCAACGTGACCCCGTTCGAACCGGAATGGGAAGGGTTCGTCACGCTGGAATTCTCCAACACCACGCCGCTGCCGGCGAAGATTTACGCCTGGGAAGGCTGCGCGCAGGTGCTGTTTTTAGAGAGCGATGAAATCTGCGAAACCTCGTACCGGGATCGCGATGGCAAATATCAGGGTCAGAGCGGTGTGACCCTTCCGAAGGCGTGACGAACAGGGCGACAGGAGAACCGACATGCCGATTTTCTACCTTCGTCGCCTGACGGGCAAAGACCGGAACGTCAAATCAAATCTGCATCTTGGCATGTGGCTGGCCTTCATTGCCGGCGCGATGAATGCAGGTGCCTACCTTGCTGTGAGGCAATATACGTCGCACATGACCGGCATCGTGTCTTCGATGGCAGATGGCTTGGCGTTGGGCGACCTCAGAATTGCGCTTGCGGGGCTGGGCGCGCTGGTCAGTTTCATGATTGGCGCCGCCCTGTCCGAAATGCTGATCATGTGGGGGCGCAACCGCAACATGCAAAGCGAATATGCGCTGTGCCTGACGCTGGAAGCGATACTGCTGCTGGCGTTCGGCGTGCTGGGCGAATATTTCCACGACATCATGGGGCTGTTCGTTTCATGCACCGTGATGCTGCTCTGTTTCACCATGGGGCTGCAAAATGCGATCATCACCCGCATCTCGAACGCCTTGATCCGCACGACCCACATGACCGGTATCGTGACCGACATCGGCATTGAGCTTGGGCGCATGTGCTACTGGAATCGCAAGGTCGACAAGGAAGACAAGGCATATGTGCGCGCGAACCGGGACAGGCTCGATTTGTTCGCCATTCTGCTGGCGATGTTTTTTATCGGCGGTGTAACCGGCGCGCAGGGATTCAAGCACATGGGGTTCTGGGCGACGGTTCCGCTGGCGCTGATTCTGATGATTCTGGCGATTGTGCCAGTGGTGGATGATGTAACCACGCACCTGAAACACTGATTTTGATGACAAATGGCTACCATGCCGCAATCGTTTCACTGGCCCGTACGTGTTTATTTTGAAGACACGGATTCGGGCGGGGTGGTGTATTACGCCAACTACCTGAAATTTTTCGAGCGCGCGCGCACTGAATGGCTGCGCGCGGCAGGCGTCAGCCAGCAGGTGCTGATGGAACAGCACTGCATCATGTTCGTCGTGGCTGGCGTCACACTGGATTATCTTGCCCCAGCCCGTTTGGATGACGAATTGAGCGTTACGGTGGTTGCCGAACGCCTTGGTCGCGCGTCGGTACAAGTTGCGCAGCAGGTCTGGCGCGGCGATTTGCTGCTGGCAAGCGGCAATATCCGGGTCGTCTGCGTCGATTCCTTAACCATGAAGCCCAAGCCGGTGCCGGCCGAAGTGCTGGCAAAAATGCGCGCTCAGGTATAGGCTAGCGAGATGTCTTGTCCGAATCCGTCAAACGTACCCATTTCTTTACAGGTTGTTACAACACCTGATGCCTGTGCTGGCAACGCGTATCATTTCTCAGTCCTCATTTCATCCATGCTCCAATGAATGTCTCACACGATCTCTCCTTCGTTTCCCTGATTACCGGCGCATCACTGATTGTGCAGCTGGTGATGGCGCTGCTGCTCGTCGGGTCGTTGATGAGCTGGAATTATATTTTTCGCAAAATGTTTGCCATCCGGCGCGCGCGCCGGCAGACCGACGAGTTCGAGCGCGCGTTCTGGTCCGGCGGCAGCCTGCAGAGCTTGTACCAGAGTGCCAGCAACAGCCGGGACAGCGGCGCGCTGGAGCGGATTTTTGAAGCCGGCATGAGTGAATTCCTGAAGGCGAAAAATTCGCTGGCGGGCAAGCCGAATACCGACCCGACGGCGACGCTCGAAGGTGCTCGCCGCGCAATGCACGCCTCCTATCAGCGGGAAATGGACAGTCTGGAGTCGCATCTGGCATTTTTGGCGTCGGTCGGTTCGGTTTCGCCTTATGTCGGCTTGTTCGGTACTGTCTGGGGCATCATGAATTCGTTCCGCGGGCTGGCCAATGTCCATCAGGCAACGCTGTCGGCGGTCGCGCCGGGCATTGCCGAGGCGCTGGTGGCAACCGCCATCGGCTTGTTCGCGGCGATTCCGGCGGTGGTGGCGTTCAACCGTTATTCGCATGATATCGACCGGCTTTCAATCCGTTTCGAAAGCTTCATCGAAGAATTCTCCAACATCCTGCAACGGCAGTCGCGCTAGGAGGGGAAATGGCCGGATCGCTGCGAGGCGGGCGTACCCGCAAATTCAAGTCCGAAATCAATGTGGTGCCATATATCGACGTGATGCTGGTGCTGCTGGTGATTTTCATGGTGGTCGCGCCGCTGACCACGCCCGGCACGGTCAACCTGCCGACGGCCGAGAAGTCGGCCGAACCGCCGACCGAATACATTCAGGTCTCGCTGCGTGCCGACGCGACTCTTGAAATCGGCATCAAGCAGTCGAAACAGGGCGGCGCCAAAACTGAAACCATGCCGGACCGTCCCGCGCTGCTGAAGAAACTGCGCGCGCTGCATGACGCCAATCCGAAATATGCGGTGCTGATTGCGGCCGACAAGGAAAGCCGTTACGACGACGTGATGCAGCTGGTTTCCGAAGCGAAAAAAGCGGGCATCGAGCGTGTCGGGCTGGCGACCCGCTAGGCTAGCGACGAGGCAATCAGATGACAGACGCCGCGCCGTACTCCATCCCGAAGGAACCCGGTGGCACAAGTTCCGCCGTGCTGGCGGTGGTCGTGCATATGCTGCTGCTGGTCTTCCTGTGGGTCGGGGTATCGTGGCAAAGCCAGGCGCCGGGCGGGGTAGAGGCCGAAGTGTGGGACGTGAAATACCGCGAAGCGGCGCCGAAGGAAGCTGACGAACCGGGGCCGGTATCGATGCAGGAAGCGCCGCAGCCGCAACCGAAGCCGGTTGAACCTGTCAACAAAACCCCGCCTCCGCCCGTTACTAAGGCTGTTGAGAAAGCGCCAGTAGTAAAGCCGGCGCCGAACAAGCCGGATATTGCGCTGGAGCAGGAAAAGAAACGTCAGGCGGAAGCGAAAAAAAAGGCGGACGAGGACAAACGCAAGAAGGAAGCCGAAACCAAGCGTCAGAAGGATGAAGCCGATAAACGCGCCATGCGCGAGAAGGACAAGGCGGACGCTGCGGCCAAGAAGAAACAGGATGAGGCCGACAGGAAGCTGCGCGACAAGATGCGGGCCGAAGACATGCGCCGCCTGACCGGCACGGTCGGCGGGACTGGGCGTGGCGGCACTGGCGGCAAGGGAACGGCGGCGCGCTCGACGGGCGATAACCGGTTCGAGGCCAGCTACGGCGATAAGATCAAGGCAAAGATCAAGTCGAACACCCGTTACGCCGCCCCGGCAGGGGTGAGCGGCAATCCGGCGGTCGAATTCGACGTGGAACTGCTGCCGGACGGCAGTTTGCGGCGACCGCCGCGCAAGGCGAAATCGTCCGGTCTGCCTGGATTTGACGAAGCGGTTTTGCGCGGAATCGAAAAGTCGGTGCCGTTCCCGGCGGACAAATCCGGCCGGGTTCCGGCTGAAGTAAGAGTGAAGTACAACCTGAAAGACTAGCGGAAAATCAAAATGGCCTCCCTGCTGCGTACCTTCGTTTCAGTCACCTTGCTCCTCCTTTCCGTAATGTCGATGCCTGCACAGGCACAGTTGCGGGTCGAAATTTCCGGCGTCGGCGCCAGCCAGATTCCAGTGGCGCTTGCCAGTTTTGCCAATGAATCTATGGCGCCGCAGCAGATGACGGCGATTATCCGGGCTGATCTTGAGCGCAGCGGCTTCTTCAAAATCATCGACACGGGCCGCGTGATCACGGAAGAAACGCCGGTGAACCATGCTGAATGGCGCTCGAAGGGGGCAGACGCGCTGGTGGTTGGCAGCGTGCATCGGCTGTCGGACGGGCGGGTCGAAGTGCGCTACCGCTTGCTCGATACCATCAAGTCTGTTTCGCTGTCCGGCCTGACGCTGACCGGGCAACCGCAGCGCACCCGCCTCTTGGGGCACCAGATTGCTGATGACATTTACGAAAAGCTGACTGGCGTGCGCGGCATCTTTGCAACCCGGATGGCATATGTGACTCGTGCCGGCCGCGAATACCGGCTGGAAGTAGCCGATGCCGATGGCGATTCCGTCCAAGTCGCATTGCGTTCGAACGAACCGATCATTTCACCCGCATGGTCGCCGGACGGCACCAAGGTGGCTTATGTGTCATTCGAGCACAAGAAGCCGGTGGTGATTGTGCAAAATCTCGTTACCCGCCAGCGCACGGTGGTGGCGAACTACAAGGGCAGCAATTCGGCCCCGTCCTGGTCCCCGGATGGTTCACGGATTGCGCTGGCACTGTCGCGTGACGGGCTGACCCAGGTCTATGTGACCAATGCGGACGGCAGCGGTTTGCGACGGCTGACGAATACCTACGGCATCGAAACCGAACCGCGTTTTTCGGCCGATGGAAAGAGCATCTATTTCACCAGCGACCGCAGTGGCGGACCGCAAATCTACCGCATGAGCGTGCACGGCGGCCACGCCGAACGCATCACCTTCAAGGGCAGTTACAACATCAGTCCGCGAGTTTCGCCTGATGGCAAGACGCTGGCGTACATTTCGCGGCGTGAGGGCGGTTTCAATCTGTATGCGCTCGACCTGACCAATGGGCAGGAATTGCGTTTGTCCGATGAAGGGCGGGCAGAATCGCCCAGCTTTTCACCGAACGGGAAATACTTGATGTATGCCACCGGATCCGGTCGTCGCGGCGCGCTTTCGGTGGTTTCTGTTGATGGCCGCGTCAAGCACCGCCTGACCACCCGCGCAGGTGATATCCGCGAGCCTTCCTGGGGCCCGTTCATGAAATAAAACCTTTTTACACGTACCGTGAGGGGAAGATGATGAAACATTTGAAAACTTTGACACTGCTGCTGTCCAGCGTAGCCATTCTGAACGCTTGCAGCTCGACCAAACTCGACGACAAGAAGGCTGGCGACGGTGCTGGCGCTGATGCGCGCAGCGTTTCCACCGTTAACACCGGTTCCGACGCGCTGAATGATCCGAAAGGCGTGCTGGCCAAGCGCAGCGTCTATTTTGGTTTCGACAAGTATGACGTCAACAGCGAAGGCAAGCAGGTTGTCGACGCGCATTCCAAGTACCTGAATGCCAACAAGGGCCGCAAGGTCGTGATCCAGGGAAATACCGACGAACGCGGCGGCAGCGAATACAACCTGGCGCTGGGCCAGAAGCGTGCCGAAGCCGTGCGCAAGTCGATGTCGCTGCTGGGCGTATCCGACGGCCAGATGGAAGCCGTTTCCTTTGGCAAGGAAAAGCCCAAGGCAACGGGCCATGACGAGGCTTCCTGGGCCGAGAACCGCCGTGCAGACATCGTTTATTGATAACGTATGCTGAAGCCATCCCGCCCGGTTCTTGCGGCCGCGATGCTGGCCGCGCTGGTGATCCTGCCTTTGCAGTCCAGGGCAGGGCTTTTCGATGATGACGAGGCGCGCAAGGCGATTCTCGACGTGCGCAACAACAAGGCGGACAAGGCCAGCGTGCTGGAACTGTCAAGCCAGATTGATGCAATGCGCCAGGAAATCGCCAGATTGCGCGGACAGGTCGAAGTGCTGACCAATGACGTTTCCAGCCTGCAGCAGCGGCAGAAGGACTTCTATGTCGATCACGATAACCGTCTGCGCAAGCTGGAGCCGCAGAAGGTGGTCGTCGATGGCAAGGAAGCCGTGATCGAACCGGCCGAGCAGCAGGCATACGATGCGGCGCTGGAAAAGTTCAAGGCGGGAGAATACAAGCCGGCCAGCGCGGCTTTCTCCAACTTTTTGCAGCGTTATCCGAAGTCGGCCTACGCCGCCGCCGCGCAATACTGGCTGGGCAGCGCGTTTTATGCGCAGCGTGATTACCGCAATGCGATCAGCGCGCAATCGCAGGTCGTAAAGCATCATGCGGAGAGTCCGCAGGCGCCGGAAGCGATGCTCAACATAGCCAGTTGCTATCTGGAACTGAAGGACAGGATGACGGCGAAGAAAACGCTGGAACGGCTGATTGCGCGTTACCCGCAATCCGAAGCGGCTAAGACGGCAAAGGAAAGACTGGCGGCGCTGAAGTAATAGCTAGCTGGCAGCGATGCAAAAAGAGGTTTCCTGTTCGCGCAGGAAACCTCTTTTGCTTTATGGTGCGTTAACGTTGCTGGGTGGCGCTATCAGGCAGCGATGGCGGCTGGATACTTGGCCGATGCCGTTTTTTTCGCTTTCGGCTTGCTGACTGGCGCGACCTTGGCGCGTGCCTTTGCGGTTGGCAGGCGGCGCAGCGTCCTGAGGGCGGAAATATCCTTCAGCTCGATGGTTTTTTGATCGACACCTATCAGTTCGGCATCGTTCAGCGCGGACAGCGTGCGACTGACAGTTTCCAGCGTCAGACCAAGATAGCTGCCGATTTCATGCCGCGTCATCCGCAGGTTGAAAATCTTGCTCGAATAGCCCATTTGCGCGAATTTGTCCGACAGCGATACCAGGAAACGTGCCACGCGGCCTTCGGCGCTCAACGTGCCGAGCATGCAGATCATCGACTGTTCGCGCGCCAGTTCGCGGCTCATCACACCATACATCGCGTGTTCAAGTTCGACATGGCTGCGGCTCAGTGCGGCCAGTTTCCTGAATGGCAGCAGGATCAGGTCGCAGTCCGACAGTGCGACCGCTTCCGACGCATAGCATTTGGTGTGGATGCCATCAACGCCCAGCAGATCGGATTTCATTGGGAAACTGAGGACTTGTTCGTTGCCGAGTTCGTCGATCAGCACGGTTTTGAGGAAACCGGAATTCACGATGTACAGCATGTCGAACGGCTGACCGATGGTGTAGATCCGCTGGCCTGCCTTGAATTGCACATGCTGGAACAGGATTTCTTCGTTTGCCACAGAAGAGTTCAGCGCAACCTGAATGCGCAGCAGATCGCAGACTTCTTTCAGATTTGACCAGAGTTTTCCTTGGCGCTGCCTGCCAGCTTCTGCGGCAGACGGTTGTGCAGTCATCGTTTGCGATCCCGAGTGGATTTCAGACATTTTTGCGGAATACATATCAGGCCCCCCTGTTTTTTTGTCGCTGGATATGGAAATGTCTTTGCGCTTTGTCAGTCAACCGGCGTGAACTTTCTCCTTTCTGCCTGCCGATTTCTGCGTTAAATCATGGATGTTTCTTTTCTCGTTTTTGAAATTATCTGGCTTTCGGCGGATCGTGAATATCAGCATGCGCTGAAAATGGGGGTAGGAAAATGAATGCGCATTGTAGGAATATTCCTACATATGGTTGGTTATCCAGCCAGTATCAGCCGCATATTGGCGGCTGTCAGGTGTTTCTGGCGTGGGCGTAGGCGGCCATTTGGGAATCGATTTTTTGCGCCAGTTCTTGCAGTGACGCAGACACAGTGGCCTGAAATGGCGGTGCTGCATCCAGCGACTGCAGCGCGGCTGGCAGGCTGGCGAGTTGCTGGCGCACGTGGGAACGGATTTCATCGAGCGACGGTAGCGGTTGCAGCAGTTTCCCTGCGTGCATGACCGGCTTTAGCAGCGGTTCGCCCGGGAATCGGTCGCCTTCGAGTGCGAGCGTGTCGCCAGCGATCTTGCCGCTGGTATCGAAGATGCGAAATACCTGTTTACGCCCAGGCCAGGTTTCCTTGCCGGGTGAGAGCTTGCGCTTGGGCTGGCCGGCATATTCCTCGATTTTGTACGCACAGTCGAGATAGGGCGCGTCGGCCGAAGTGTTCATTCGCGTGCCGACGCCAAAGGCATCGATTGGCGCCTCGTCCAGCGCCAGTTGCCGCAGTGCGTATTCGTCCAGATTGCCGCTGGCGACGATGCTGATTTTCTGGCAGCCGCCATCATCGAGCGTGCGCCTGACGGAGCGCGCCGTTGCCGCCAGATCGCCGCTGTCTATCCGTACTGCGATAATGCTGCGGCCTTCGGTTTCGAGTTCATGCGCCAGTGCCACCACGTGGCGCGCAGCGATGCTGGTGTCGTAGGTGTCGATCAGCAGCGTGGTGTTGTCCGGGAAAACCCGCGCATATGCGGCAAACGCGGCGTTTTCGCTGTCATGCACCTGCACGAACGAATGCGCCATGGTGCCGAATACCGGGATGCCGAAGCGTGGGGCGGCCAGCGTGGTGGCGGTGCCATCGAAGCCGGCGATATAGCTCGCTCTGGCAGATAGCAGGCCGGCTTCCGCGCCATGCGCGCGCCGCAAGCCGAAATCGATCAGGCGCTTTCCGGGTGCGGCCAGCACGCAGCGCGCCGCCTTCGATGCAACCAGTGTTTGCAGGTGCATCAGGTTCATCAGCCGGCTTTCGACGAACTGCGCTTCACGCAGCGGCGCGGTGATGCGCAGGATGGGCTCGTTGGCGAAAAAAACCGTGCCTTCAGGCATTGCATCGACTTCGCCGGTAAAGCGGAAATCGCGCAGCGAATCGATGAAGGCATGATCGAAACGGCCGCAGGTTCGCAGCCAGGCCAGTTCAACTTCATCGAAACGCAGGGTCGTCAGATAATCGATCGCCTGTTCCAGTCCGGCTGCCATCAGGAAATGGCGATTGTCAGGCAGCTTGCGCATGAACAGTTCGAATACGGCGGTGGCGTTCATTTGCCGCGCAAAATACGCTTGCAGCATCGTCAATTCGTACAGGTCAGTCAGCAGCGCGCTTTCAGCCGGTTTTTCGATCAAGATTGTGGCTCCTGTGAGGTCGTGTGCAGAGTGTAGAAGTGGACCGTCGGTGGCATGTTGAGATGCATCAACGGCTTTCCCGGTTGTGCTTTGTGCATGCCTGGCAGTCCGGTACAGTGTGTCCATTCGTTCAACCAGGGGAATGCGATGCCAGCCATCGGATTGACACCGGAAGATGCGCTATTGATCGTCGATGTGCAAAACGATTTCCTGCCAGGCGGCAGTCTGGCGGTGGCCGGCGGCGAACAGGTGATTCCGGTGCTGAACCGCTATATCGGCATTTTCACGCGCGCATCGCTGCCGGTGATCGCCACGCGCGACTGGCATCCGCGCGACCATTGCTCGTTCGAATTGAATGGTGGCATCTGGCCCGAGCACTGCGTACAGGGAACGAGCGGCGCGGCGTTTGCGGCCAATCTGGCATTACCGGAGTCGGTGATGGTAGTGTCGAAAGATGCATTGCCGTTGCAAAGCACCTATTCTGGCTTCGAACAGACCGATCTGGCGGACAGGTTGCGCGCGATGGGCGTTCGGCGGTTGTTCATCGGCGGAATTGCGACCGATTATTGCGTGCTGCATACTGTGACTGATGCGTTGGCGGCAGGTTTTGCGGTGATGCTGCTGACGGATGCGATTCGCGCAGTCGATCTGCATCCGGACGATGGTGAACTTGCATTGCGCGACATGACCGATTGCGGTGCTCAGCCGATGGTGCTGGGCGATCTTCAGGAAAAGGAATGCAGTGAACGTTAACGTGGAGAAAAACGATCTTGCACGGCAGGCGCGGCTGGTGAATGCGTTGTGCGCTGGCGGCTGTTATCCGCACCCGGCGGCAACGGTGCGGCTGTTCGAAACGCATATTTCATGGGTGTTGCTGGCCGGGCGTTTCGCGTACAAAATCAAGAAGGCGCTCGACCTTGGGTTTCTCGATTTTTCCACGCTCGCCAGACGGAAGTTCTTTTGCGAGGAAGAGATCCGGCTGAACAGCCGTCTGGCGCCGCAAATCTATCTCGATGCGGTGCCAATTGGCGGCAGCATTGATGCACCAGTGATCGGAGCTGAACCGGCAATCGAATATGCGGTGCGGATGCGGCGCTTTTCGGTCGAGGCTGAAATGGATCGGCTGCTGCGGCGCGGCAGGGTGCAGCCCGGACATATCGACAGCTTGGCGCAGGTGCTGGCGCAATTTCATGGAGGCTTGCCATCCGCTTCGCCGGCGTCCGGTTACGGTTTGCCGGCAATCGTGCGCGAACTGGCGTGGCAGAATTTCACCCAGTTGCCGGGTGAGGCAGACGAGTGGTTCGGCCGCGAGGCGTTGCAGGCACTGCGCGCTGCGACCGAAGCCGAATTCGCTGGTTGCGAATCATTGATTGAAGCGCGGCGGCAGCATGGGTTCGTGCGCGAATGCCACGGCGACCTGCATCTGGGCAATATCCTGATCCGTGGCGGCAAGGCGGTGCCGTTCGACGGCATCGAGTTCGAGCCGACGCTGCGCTGGTGCGACATCGTCAGCGACCTTGCGTTTCCGTTCATGGATTTGCAGCATTTCGGCCAGCCGGATTTCGCCTGGCGGCTGATCAACGGCTGGCTGGAAGCGACTGGCGATTTCGACGGGCTGGCGCTGCTGCGTTTTTACGCCTCATACCGCGCGGCGGTGCGCGGCAAGGTGGGCGCGATCCGCGCATCGCAGCCGTCGATGGGTGCGAGCCAGCGCGAGGCGGCGCTGGCGGTGGCGCGTCGCTATTTCCGGCTGGCGGCGAGATTGCTCGAAAAGCCGAAGCCGGCGCTGATCATCACGCACGGCTTGCCGGGCTGCGGCAAGACCACGTTTGCGCAGGCGGCGCTGGAAAAGTTGGGCGCGATTCGCATCCGTTCCGACGTCGAGCGCAAGCGGCTGTTCGGTCTGTCGCCGCTGGCGCGCAGCGAATCGGCCATCGGCAGCGATATGTACAGCCAGGAGGCGACGCGACGCACTTACGGCCGCCTACTGGAACTGGCGCGCGGCCTGATGGCGAACGGTTTTTCCGTGATCGTCGATGCCGCGTTTCTGCGTCATGATGAGCGGGCGCAGTTCCGGCAACTGGCGGACGAATTGCGCGTGCCGTTTGTCATCGCCTCGATCGAAGCCAGCGACCGCGTGCTGCGCGCCCGTATCAAGCAGCGCCAGCGCGAAGGGCGCGACGCTTCCGAAGCGGATGTGACGGTGCTCGATGCATTGCGCGCATCGCAGCAGCCGCTACGTGAGGATGAGCGCGATGCGGCGGTGGTGTTCGCCAACGATGGCGGTACGGATGCGTTCGGCCCGGCCCATCCAGGATGGCAGCGTCTGCGGCCATGAATGTGGTGGCTGAAATGGTGAAAATGATGGGGGTATCAATGTAAAACAAGCTGCTGGGCCACATATTTCATGGTGGTTTAAAAATACAGGGTGGAGTATATTTTTCGGGGCAAAGCCATGAAAATTCACCTGCTAGGCATTCACGAAGCGCTTGCCAGCCTGGGCAGCAGCCAGGACGGATTGAGCCAGGCCGAAGCGGCGCGGCGGCTGAAGGAATATGGTCCGAACCGGGTCGAGGAAGTCGCCGGCGAATCGCTGCTGCTGCGCTTCATCAAGGAATTTACGCACTTTTTCGCGATCATCCTGTGGGTCGCCGCCGGGCTGTGTTTCTTCTCCGAATGGCACGATCCCGATCAGGGATGGAGCAAGGTCGGCTTCGCCATCATCGGCGTGATCGTCATCAACGGCGTGTTCGCATTCTGGCAGGAATGGCGAGTCGAGCGCACGCTGGCGGCGTTAAAAAACCTGCTGCCGCATCAGGCCGACGTGCTGCGCGCCGGCAGCGTGCTGGTGCTGCCGGTCGAGCAACTGGTGCCGGGCGACATCCTGCTGCTGGAAGCGGGCGACAGCATCCCGGCCGACTGCCGGCTGATCGAGGCTTACGGCGTGCGGGCGAACAATGCTAGCGTCACCGGCGAATCGCTGCCGCAGGCGCGCGATGCGGCGCCGGTCGAGCGCAATGGCGAGCTGATCCACGCGTCAAACATCCTGCTGGCCGGTACATCGCTGGTGTCTGGCCAGGCAAAGGCGGTGGTATACGCGACCGGCGCGCATACGGAATTTGGCAAGATTGCCCATCTGACACAAACAGGTATCGAATTGGTTTCGCCGCTGACGATGGAAATGGCGCGGGTATCGCGCATCATCGTGTTCATGGCGATTGCCATCGGCATCGTGTTCTTCATCGCCGGCTGGTTGATTACCGGCATTTCAATCTGGAAGGCGTTCCTGTTCGCGGTCGGTATCATCGTCGCGCTGGTGCCGGAAGGGATGCTGGCGACGCTGACCTTGTCGCTGGTGCTGGGCACGCAGCGGATGGCGAAGCGCAATGTGCTGATCCGCTACCTGCCGTCAGTCGAAACGCTTGGCTCGACCACCGTGATCTGCACCGACAAGACCGGCACGCTGACGCAGAACAGGATGTCGGTAAAGCAGGTTCTGCTGGCGGGTGATGCCGCAACAAGCGAGTTTTCCCGTCTTGCGCAACCGATGCCGAAATCGGCGTGCCATTTCCTGTTGACCGCGATGTTTTGTCACGATCTGCGCAACGGCAACAATGGCGCGTTGTTGGGCGATCCGATGGAAATCGCGCTGGTCGAGATGGCGCAAAAGGGTTTGGCGGATGTTCCGTCGTATCCGAAGCTGCATGAAATTCCGTTCGATACCGACCGACTGCGGCTCTCTACCGTGCAGGCATTGCCTGATGGCGCACACCTGTTTTGCAAAGGCGCGCCGGAAGCGGTGCTGCCGTTGTGTCGCTGGATACAGACCGATGGAGAACTGCGCGAATTGACCGATGCCGAGCGGCAGCGGGCGCGCCGGATGCAGGACGAGATGGGCGGACAGGGCTTGCGCGTGCTGGCGCTGGCGCATCGGCGGCTCGATGCAGGCTGGCAGCAAGACGACCTAGAGCAAGAAATGGTGTTTGCCGGTCTGGTCGGTCTGGAAGACCCACCGCGCCCGGAAGTCCCGGAAGCAATTCGTCTGTGCGGCGATGCCGGCATCCGCGTGATCATGGTGACCGGCGACCATCCGCGTACTGCGGCGGCGATCGCGCGCGAAATCGGCATGACGAAAACCGACAACGTGGTCGTGCTGACAGGCGAGCAATTGCGCACGATTTCCGACATCCAGCTGAGGCTGGCGCTGGATGCCGAGGAAATCATTTTCGCGCGCATCGCCGCCGATCAGAAACGGCGCATTGTCGAGGTGTTGAAGGCCAAGGGGCAGATCGTTGCAGTCACCGGCGATGGCGTGAACGATGCGCCGGCGCTGAAAAGCGCGCACATCGGCATCGCGATGGGTATCACCGGCACCGATGTGGCGAAGGAAGCGGCTGACATGGTGCTGCTGGACGATAATTTCGCCAGCATCGTGAATGCGATCGAGGAAGGGCGCGCGGTGTTCGACAACATACGCAAGTTCCTGACCTACATCCTGACCTCGAACGTGCCGGAACTGGTCCCGTATCTGGCGTTCACGCTGTTCAAGGTGCCGCTGGGCTTGAGCCTGATTCAGGTGCTTCTGATCGATCTCGGCACTGATTCGCTGCCGGCGGTCGGGCTGGGTGCGGAGAAACCTGATCCGCAAATCATGCAGCGACCGCCGCGACCGAAGGATGAGCGGCTGTTCAATCTGAAGCTGGCGCTGCGCGCATTCGTTCTGCTCGGATTGATGGAAGCGCTGGCCGCGATGGCCGTGTTCTTCTTCGTGCTGGGCGGCGGTGGCTGGGAATACGGGCAGGAACTGGCGGCGCATGATCCGTTGTATCTGCAGGCGACTACCGCCTGCCTCGCGGCAGTGGTGGTGATGCAGGTAGTGAACGTGTTCCTTTGCCGCAGCGACAGTCGTTCGGTGTTCGCGCTCGGCTGGTTCAGGAATCCGGTGGTGCTGGCAGGGGTCGCGTTCGAGGTTGCGTTGATCCTGTTTATCGTTTACACGCCATGGGGCCATGCGCTGTTCGACACCGCGCCGATTGCCGCCGACGCATGGCTGTTCGTGTTGCCGTTCGCCTGTGTGATGCTGCTGCTGGACGAGCTGCGAAAGCGGTTTTTGGCCGGAAAACGATGAAAATGGTGGGGTATGTGCCGAAAACTATGGGTTGCGCAGGATATTTCGCTGATGTTTTCATATACAAGGGGTAGTGTATTTTTGGTAAAAATGGCTGACGCCGGCCGGTTTTTCGCATAGCTGGTACATTCGCAGGCATCCTCAACCACTGGGAGAGTTCATCATGAAACAAAGTTTCATCCTCGTGACGGCGCTGCTCGCCTCCACCGTTGCTCAGGCCGCACCGGAAATTTACGTGATCGACAATATGCACACGTACCCGCGCTTCGAATACAGCCACTTCGGTTTTTCTACCCAGCAGAGCCGCTTCGACCAGACCAGCGGCACGATTACCATCGACCGAGTGGCGAAAACCGGCAGCATGGTGGTGCGCATCGATGCGCGCTCGGTGAACACCGGCTCGATACTGAATGAGCACATTCAGGCGGAGGAATTCTTCGACACCAAAAAATATCCTGAAATCACGTTCAGGTCGGACGATTTCCGCTTCGATGGCGAGCGACTGGTCACGGTCAACGGCACGCTGACAATCAAGGGCATCGCCAGGCCGGTGACGCTGACGGTCACGTCGTTTCATTGCATGCTGCATCCGATGGCAAACAAGGATGCGTGCGGCGCGAATGCCACCACGCAGCTGAAACGCTCGGACTTCAATATGGGCAAGTATGCGCCTTACGTCAGCGACGACGTGAAGCTGACGATTTCGGTCGAGGCGATCAAGCCGTAATGTGGTCCGTTCAACCCTGCATCACGTATTTCGTGTTCAGATAGCAGTCGAACGTTTCGGCGCCGCCTTCGCTGCCGATACCGCTGTCCTTGATACCGCCGAACGGCGTTTCGGCCACCACCGCGATCTGGTTCACATACACCAGCCCGGCTTCAATCGCGTTCGAAGCCTTTGTTGCGGTCGAGATCGAGTTGGTGAACACATAGGAGGCCAGCCCATAAGGCAGGCTGTTCGCCTGCCGCAGCACGTCGTCGGTGTCCTTAAAGCGCAGTAGCGGCGCGACCGGGCCGAACGGTTCTTCATGCAGGATGCGCGCGTTCGGCGGCACTTCGGTCAGCACCGTCGGCGCAAAGAAGTGGCCGGGGTGGTCGAGCCGCTTGCCGCCGAGCAGCACGGTCGCGCCGTGCGAGCGCGCGTCATCGACCATCTGCTGCATCCACTCAACCCGCCGTTCATGCACCAGCGGCCCCATCTCGACGCCATCGTCCAGGCCGTTGCCAATCTTGACCGTGCGCATCGTTTCGACAAAGCGGGTCACGAACTGGTCATACACCTTTTCGTGGATGAAAAAGCGCGACGGCGAGATGCAGATTTGGCCGCTGTTGCGCAATTTGTAGCGCGCCAGCATGGCGGCGGTGTGGTCGATATCGGCATCGTCGAACACGATCGCCGGTGCATGCCCGCCCAGTTCCATCGTCATCCGCTTCATTTGTGCGCCAGCCAGCGATGCCAATTGCTTGCCGACTGGCACCGAGCCGGTGAACGATACCTGACGCACGATGGGCGATGCAATCAGGTAGGCGGAAATGTCGGCCGGCACGCCCCAGACCACGTTCAGCACGCCATGCGGCAGGCCAGCATCGTGAAAGGCGCGCGCCATCGCGACGATGCCGCTCGGACATTCTTCCGCCCCCTTGACGATGATGGTGCAGCCCGCGCCCAGCGCCGCGCCGACCTTGCGGATCGCTTGTCCGAGCGGGAAATTCCATGGCGTGAATGCGGCGCAGACGCCGACCGGCTCGCGCAGCACCATCTGCCGCACATTGGGCGAACGCGGCGGAATCAGGCGGCCGTAAATCCGCCGGCCTTCCTCCGCATGCCATTCAAGATGCTCGATTGACGTCTGCACTTCGCTGATCGCTTCGCGCAACGGCTTGCCTTCATCCAGCGTGATGCCGGTCGCGATCTCGATGCGGCGTTCGCGCATCAGCTCGGCTGCGCGGCGCAGGATGCGCGAACGTTCGACTGCTGACGTGTCGCGCCATTGGGAAAAGGCGCGATGCGCCGACAACAGCGCCTGATCGAGATCGGCGCGGGTGGCGTGCGGCAGGTGGCCGAGTGGCTTGAGCGTGGCCGGATTGATGATTTCCTGTTCGATGCGGCCGTTGCCGGTGAGGAATTCGCCGTCGATGTAAAGCGCGAGTTGTTCGTACATGATTTGTTCCGGGAAAAATTTCATCTGTTGGTTCGATGTCTGACGCTGGACGGCTTTCTGTTGCTGCAGGCGCGAGTCTGGCTGCAATTTGTTAGCAACGTTTAAGCTATGATAAATGCAGCCGGTTTTGAACGGGTATTCTAGCGCTGTATCGTTTGTTTTTGAGGTGGTTGCATCGTGTCATTACCCGAAATTCACCAAACTTCGCGCGGCAGTTGTCTGTACAGTGTCTTGCGGATTTTTTTGCCGATTGTGCTGGTATTGGGCATTGTCGCATTCCTGCTATACCGAACGGATATCGTTTGCGCGCAAGTGGATATTGCCGGGCGCGAACTCGAATTCACGCTTCTCACGGTTTGCATCCTGCTGTTATTGACATTGTTCCTTATCGGCAGTTGGCGTTTTGTGCTGGCAAAAACTGAGGGGCGTATTCTTCGCTCCAACCTGGCCCAAAGCGAGGCGCGGCTGAAAAGCCTGTTCCAGACCATTCCGGATCTGATCTGGCTGAAGGATGTCGATGGCCATTACCTCAATTGCAACCCGGCATTCGAACGTTTCTTCGGCAAGAAAGAACCGGAGATTATCGGCCGGACTGATTACGATTTCGTCGATGCCGCGCAGGCAGATGCATTCCGGCAGAACGATCATGCCGCGCTGGTTGCGGAGGAAGCAAGGGTTAATGAGGAATGGATAACCTTTGCCGAAGATGGCAGCAGGGCGTTGCTGGAGACGATCAAGATTCCAGTCAGAACCGATGATGGGCAGATTATTGGCGTGCTTGGCATTGCGCGCGACATTACCCGTCGGCATGAAGCCGAGAAAGAGGCGTCGATGTTCCGGCGTCTGGTCGAGTTTTCCAATGATCCGGTTTACGTTGTCGATCCGGCAGATCGGTCGAGGATGGTGTTCATCAATCAGGCGGCATGCCGGCACTTCGGTGCCAGTCAGGAGGAGATACTGCAATGGCATGTAACTGATTGGAATCCGTCCATTACGCCGGCCGATTTGGCGAAAATCGAGGAACGGTTGAAGCAGGAAGAGGGAATGGTGATCGAAACCGTGCATCGGGTTGCATCGGGTGAATTGGTGCCGGTTGAGGTATCCATTAACCTGCTTTGGCATGAAGGCAAAGCATTTTGCGCTGGCTATATTCGCGACATTAGCGAGCGGAAGCGGGCTGAAGAAGCATTGCGCAAGAGTCATCAGCAGCTCGTTGATCTCACATCCAATATCCCTGGCATTGTCTATCAATACCGTCTGGCGCGTGATGGCAGCTTTTCGTTTCCGTTTGTTGGCAGTACGGTCGAGATAGTAAGCGGTTTGTCGCAAGAATCGATTTACGCCGACCCGGCGCTGCCATTTTCGTTGATGCATCCTGATGACGTTGAGGCGCTGCATGCATCCATTCTTGAATCCATGCAGACACTGCGTTCGTGGCAGCATGAATTTCGCGTCAACCTGCCGAAATACGGCATGCGCTGGCTGCTTGCCATGGCGATGCCGGAAAGGCAGGATGATGGCGCTACGATTTTCCACGGCTTCATTACCGATATTACCAATATGAAGCGCATTGAGGCAGAGTTGCATCAGTCGCGCGAACAGCTGCGGCAGCTGGTTGCATATCAGGACAGGATTCGCGAGGACGAACGCAAGCGGATTGCGCGCGAGATTCATGACGAGCTGGGGCAGCATTTGCTGGCGCTGAAAATCGATGTGTCGATGCTGGCCCAGATTGCAGCCGATCCTTCGCTGTTCGCCGAACGGCTCAAGGAAGTGTTGCAGCATATTGATGTCACGGTAAACAATGTCCGGGCCATCATCAACAATCTTCGCCCGTCGGTGCTCGATCTGGGTCTGTTTGCCGCGCTTGAGTGGCAGGCGAAGGCGTTTCAGCGGCGAAGCGGCATCGAGTGCGAATTGCATGGCAACGAAGATGATTTGCCTGCCGGCGAACACATTGCAACCACCTTGTTCCGCGTGATGCAGGAGGCGCTGACGAACGTTCAGCGGCACGCGAGTGCGACCAGGGTGTCAATCGAACTGAAGCGCGATGGCGATCATCTGGTGATGACGGTAGCCGACAATGGAGTCGGCATCAGCGATGAAGAGCAGTCGGCTGGCGATGGTTTCGGGCTGCTCGGAATCCGTGAGCGCATTGCGATGCTGGGCGGCATCGCAACGGTCGAAAATCGCGGCGGCACCGTGCTGACGATATCACTGCCGGTGGAGCTGCCGAAAACACCGACGATACATTGAGGTTCTTGCCGCCTTTTGGCGACAGGCATTACAATCTCACCGTTCTGGTGCTCGCGGACAGATTCCTGTTCGCGGTTAAACGGGAAACACGGCGCTTTGGGGGATATCCCCATGAGCCAACGTGTGCTGCCCCCGCAACGGTAAGCAAGTGTCGCGCAGGCGACAGTCGGCCTTTCAATACCACTGTGCATGATTCGCATGGGAAGGTGAGGCCGCCGGCTTCGGTTCGAAGCGACTTGCTAGCCCGGATACCGGCCAGATAAGAGGAAGTGCTGCGGACGGGGAACTCCGGAATGGCGATTCATCATCGTTTTCGAATCCCTGTTGCCGCTTTCGTTGAGCCGGGCCAGCGGGGAAGCCGGTCTGGCGCTCATGTTTCGAAAACAATATCATGATTTTTTCCGTTTCTCGTTCGCGCGCGGCGGCATTCGCGCCGCTGGCGCTGGTTGCCGCGCTGTCCGCCATTTTTCATTCTCCCGCCCTTGCTCAAACTGAAGCCGACAAGGCACTGGCGCCGGTGGTCGTGACCGCCTCGCGCTTTGCCAATGATCCGGCGCTGGCGCCGATTGGCGCCACCGTGATTACCGCCGGCGAAATCAGGGGCGCCGGTATCGACAACGTCAACGAAGCGGTGCGCAAGCTCGGCGGAGTGTATGGCCGACCAAGCAGTTATGGCACGCAGGATTACGAACTCGACCTGCGCGGTTTCGGCACCAACAGCAGCCAGAACATGGTGGTGCTGGTCGATGGCATCCGGCTGTCGGAGAATGAACTGACGGCGCCGCTGTTGTCGTCGATTCCGATCGATACGGTCGAGCGGATCGAGATTATCCGGGGCGGCAGCAGCGTGCTGTATGGTGATGGCGCCACCGGCGGCGTGATCCACATCATCACCAGGCGCGGCACGATGACCGGCACGCACGGTTCGGCCACGCTGGAACTCGGCCAGTTCAACCATCGCGAGGCACGCGCATCGGTGATGACCGGCTGGGATGGTTTTTCGCTGGATGCGAGCGCGGGCAAGCTGAAGTCCGACAATTACCGCGACAACAATGCAGTCACGCAGGAAAATTTCAGCGGCGGCGCGCAGTGGACATCGAACGAAGGTCGCGCTGGCGTGCGGGTGGATGTGTCGCGGCAAGATTCGCGCTTCCCCGGCGCGCTGACGCTGGCGCAGTTCAACGCCAATCCGCGTCAGGCCAATACGCCAAACGATTATGCGTCGCTCGACACCAACCGTTTTACCGGCTTCGTCGAGCGCAAGTTAGGTGCGTGGGAAGTTGCGGCGGAACTGTCGCATCGCGAACGCAAGGCGAGCGCGTTGTACGACATGGGCAGCTATGGCACCTCGACACTGAAATACGACACCAGGCAAACGCAATTTTCGCCGCGCCTGCGCAACCTCAACGCCAGCGGCAGCGTGACTAATGAGTTCGTCGCCGGACTGGATTTCGCCCATTGGAGCCGCGTGACCGACAGCGCGTATTCGAAGGCGGACGCGACCCAGAATTCGCGCGCGGTTTACCTGCGCGACGAAGTGAAATGGGGCAATGCGCGCCTCGCTGCCGGCGTGCGGCACGAAAATTTCGACAAGGATTCGGTCGATCCGGTGCCATACACCACCGCCACCTACAACAAGAAGCAATCGCTGAATGCGTGGGAATTGCAGGGCAGCTATGCGGTTGCGCCGCAGGCGACCGTGTTCGCGAAGGCGGGGCGCAGCTATCGCGTGGCGAACGTCGATGAAAATGCGCTGACCGTGCTGGCGAATGAACCGCTAAAGCCGCAGACCTCGAACGATCTGGAGCTGGGCGCGACCGTCGGCGACAAGTCGAAAAAGCTGACGGTGCGCCTGTTCCAGCACCGGTTGCACGATGAAATCTTTTACGACCCGACCGCCGGTTACTATGGTGCGAACGTGAACCTCGACCCGACCCGCCGCCGCGGGATCGAAATCGAAGGCAGCTTGCGGCTGGCGCCGGCGTGGATGCTGAATGCGAATCTGCAGCACGTGCAGGCGACGTTCACCGACGGGCCATACGCCGGGCGCGAGATGGTGATGGTGCCGAAGAATACCGCGTCGGCACGGTTGTCGTGGCTGCCGGGTTCAGGTCAGAGCGCGTCGGTTGGCGCACAATGGGCGAGCGAGCAGCGTTACGGCGGCGATTTCAGCAACAATTGCAGCGCGCGCATTCCGTCGCATCTGACGTTTGATGCACGCTATGCGCAGAAAATCGGCCAGTGGGAATTCGCAATCGTCGGCGCGAACCTGACCAACAAGCATTACTTCAGCAATGCATACGGCTGCCTGTCCGGCATTTATCCGGATGCCGGCCGGCAATTGAAGGTGACGGCGCGTTACGACTTTTGATGCTTGGTCGATAATGCAGCGGCATTCTGTTTGCAAACAGGGTGCCGCACAGGATGTTTTTGGGAGGGCTGCAGCTTGGTGCAAGTAACTGACCGAAATGACAAAATCGTTCAATTAAGCCAATTTGGCGCCCCAAAAATACTGGGTGCAGTATATTTAAACAGCCGCGGAATAAGTGGCGGAACCGATGTGTTTTGATGGATACCCCAGATAAATCGGTAAAAATGGATGATGGAACAGGCAAACGTCACGGTATTGGCCGTGGGCGGGCGGCGCTGATCATCGGTGCGCTGCTGGCGGCGTCGCTCGCGTCGTTGCTGCTCGCCGGTGTCGCAGGTTCGGTCGGCGTGCCACTGGCCGAGCTGGCATCCGGGCTGGTTGACATCCTGCGCGGTGAACCGGTTTCGCTGCCGGCGGTGCTGCTGGAATTGCGGCTGGCGCGGGCGCTGGCCGCGTTCGCTACCGGCGCGGCGCTGGCGCTGGCTGGCGTGATGATGCAGACGCTGTTGCGCAATCCGCTGGCCGATCCGTATGTGCTGGGGGTGTCGAGCGGCGCGTCGGTCGGCGCGCTGGCGGCGATGCTGGTTGCCGGGGCGGCCTGGATGGTCGATGCCGGCGCGTTTGCTGGTGCGGCGGCGATTTCGCTGTTGCTGTATCTGCTGGCGCGGCGTGATCTGCGCGGCGGTCAGGCGGAAGGGCGCGCACCGCTGCTGTTGCTGACCGGCGTGATCCTCGCCGCCGGCTGCAGCGCGCTGGTGACGCTGATGTTGTCGCTGGCGCCGGATACCAGCCTGCGCGGCATGGTGTTCTGGCTGATGGGCGACTTGTCCGGCGCGCAGGCAGCCTGGCTGCCGTGGCTAGTGTTGCTGACATCGCTGGCAATCGCAATGCGCGAAGCGCGACCGATCAACTTGCTGGCATTGCACGATGACGCAGCGGCGACGCTGGGCGTGCGCGTTGGCGCGCTGCGCAAGGGGCTGTTCGTGTGCGCGACGCTGTTGACGGCCAGTGCGGTGACTAGCGCCGGCAGCATCGGTTTTGTCGGTTTGATCGTGCCGCACGGCTGCCGTTTCGCTTTCGGTGCCGATCACCGCGTGCTGCTGCCGGCTGCAACGCTGGCCGGCGGCATCTTTCTGCTGCTGGCCGATATTCTGGCACGCACGCTGCTGGCGCCGCAGCAGTTGCCGGTTGGCGCGGTGACAGCGCTGATCGGTGTGCCGGTATTCCTGTTTCAGTTGCATCAATTGCATCGGAAATGATATGAGCGACAACATGAGCGCCCATTACGATCGCCCTCTGTTCGGTTACCCGATGATCGACACGCAGTCGCTGCAATTGCGCATTGCCGGAAGGACGCTGGTCGATCAGCTCGAATGGCAGGCAAAACCGGGCGAATGCTGGTGCGTGATCGGCCGGAACGGCGCCGGCAAGACCACGCTGCTGCGCACGCTGGCAGGATTGCGCCAGCCGGATGGCGGTCGCGTCCGGATCGATGGTCGTCCGCTACCGCAATGGCCGCCGCTGCAACTGGCGCGGCAGCGTGCCTTCCTGCCGCAGGCGAAAAGCGATGCGTTCGGCTACCGTGCAATCGATACCGTGCTGGCGGCGCGCTATCCGTTCCATGCGGGCAGCCGCTGGGAATCGGACAGCGACCATGAAGCGGCGCTGGCGGCGTTGCAGGCGGTGGGCGCGGCCGGCTTGGCGCAACGCGACGTGCGCACGCTATCCGGTGGCGAGCGCCAGCGGGTGGCGATTGCCTCGTTGCTGGCGCAGGATGCAGCGCTGATGCTGCTGGACGAGCCGGCGAATGCGCTTGATCTGGCGCATCAGGCGAGCACGATGGCGCTGCTGTCCCGCCTGTGCCGCGAACAGCAGAAAACGGTGCTGATGGCGGTGCATGATTTGAATCTGGTGTACGGCATCGCAACCCATGCGCTGCTGCTGATGGGCGACGGGCAATGGCAGGCCGGGCCGGTGGCAGGGGTGATGACAGCCGAACTGCTTGGACGCTGTCTCGGCCATCCGGTTGAACTGGTGCCGCATCATGGCCGCGTGGTGTATGTGGCCGCACCTTGCGCGTGAAAGGGCAGGTGATGAAGCAAAGAACTTTTCTTTTGGCGCTACTGCTGATGCTCAATGTCGCGGCTGATGCGTTTGCTGCGATTGGCGTCAATGACGATCTCAGTCATGCGGTAACGCTGCCGCAGCCGGCAAGGCGCATCATCACGCTGGCGCCGCATACGATGGAACTGGTGCATGCCGCTGGCGGCCTCGGCAACATCGTTGGCCGCGGCAGTTACAGCACTTATCCGCCGGTGGCGCGCGCCATTCCTGTCGTTGGCGACCACAAGCAGATCGACATCGAGCACGTGCTGGCATTGAAGCCCGAGCTGGTGGTTGCATGGCGCTATGGCGTGCCGCAACGCCAGATCGATCAACTGCGCCGGCGCGGCATTGCGGTATTCATCAGCGATCCGAGGAAACTGGACGACATTGCCGACAGCATTGTGCGGTTGGGCAAGCTGCTTGGCCACGAACAGCGCGCGCAGCAACAGGCGGGTGAATTCCGCCGCAAGCTGGCGGCGTTGTCGGCGCGTTTCAGCCAGCGGCCGAAGCTGCGCGTGTTTTACCAGGTGTCCGAACGCCCGCTGTACACGTTAAACGACCGGCACCTGGTTGGCGAGGCGATCCGGCTGTGCGGCGGTACGAACATTTTTGGCGGATTGCCGTCGATTGCGCCACAAGTAGGCATCGAGGCGGTGCTGGCAGCCAATCCACAGGTGATTGTTTCGAACAACGTTGATCCCGGTGGTCGCGGACTGGCATTCTGGCGCAGTTATCCGGTGGTGGACGCGGTGCGCAGAGGCAAGCTGTTCCGGTTGAATCCCGATCTGCTTGACCGGCCAGGGCCGCGCATGGCCGATGGCGTGCAAGCCTTGTGCGAGGCGATGGAACAGGCGCGCTGATTCACGCCGATGCCCGCCCTGGAAGGGAAACGGTCAGCATGGTGCCTTTTTGCCGAGCATTCGTGCCGATTGTGAATTCGCCTCCCAGCGCGCCGATGCGCTCGCGTATCCAGACCAGGCCATAGGCGCCGTCCTTGCATAAATGATCCGGGTGAATGCCGACGCCGTCATCGACCACCTGCATCGTCAAACGGCGGGGAACGCCCGAGAGGGCCACATTGACGCAGTTGGCACTTGCGTGACGGGCGACGTTTTTCAGCGATTCGTGCAGGATGCGGATCATCGGCATCGAATAACCATCATAAGGCGCGTAATCGGTGTCATGCCCATCGACCTGCAGTGTGCAGGCAATCGGGTGGCGTTTTTCAAATTCGCCCACCTTCCATTCAACCGACGCCAGCAAGCCCAGCTTCAGCACCGGCGGATACAGGTTGTTGATGATTTCCCGAACATTGGCCACGGCAACGTCAAGGTGTTCCATCATGATGGCTGCCCTGTGATTGATGCGCGGATGGTTTTTCCTCGTGCGCGCATGCAGCATCGACACGTCAATCTTCAGTGCCAGCAGATTCTGTCCTAGCGTATCGTGTATTTCATTGGCTAGCCGCTGGCGCTCTTCATCGCAGACATACATCAGATAATTGGAAAGGCGGCGCAACTGATCGCTGGAATGGTTTTGCGCATTGACTGTCTGCTGGCAGATATCCAGCTCCAGTTGCAATGGCAATTGCTGTTGCCGACTGGCCGGCGGTACCGTCTTGTCATCGGTAACTGACTTGGAACTGCGTTCGTTCTTCAGTGCATTCATGGCCGATTCCTCGTCTGGTGGTGTTGCTGCCTGCCGAAGTTGTTCTTGCTGGCTGTGACGCACACATTCCGATGGCTGGCGCTCGCTGGATGCAGGCACCTTCGATGTCATGTTGACCGGGATTGGTAAAGCTGCATTGTTTTAGATCAAACCATGTTGGATATTTTGTTTCTAAAATAACAAGTTATCCGTGTATAAAATGTCTGATGTGCGACAATTTCAACACGCACCAAATTGATGCAATATTTCGGCGCAATAATACGGATTGCACAAATTTGGGGCGATTGATGCGGTTGGCACCATTTTGGTGATTTGTTGCTGGTGGAGTGCACCGTAGCGAGTTTGGTGGCTGGCAGGTTTCCCGAACAAAATCAGACAGTTCCGTACGGCGATCGCCGGCCATTGTCCCTGCTGGATACTGGCATGGAAACTGCTTCGAATAGCCGGGTTACGACTGCGCTGGGGTTTGCCCATGCTGTGTGGCGAGTTGGCATAAACGACTACGCATACGTCGGTTCAACATTCATTTGACATTATTCTTGAGGAGATTCGCATGGCAAAAACTGCCGCAGACGTCTTGAAGATGGTGAAAGACAACGAAGTCAAGTTCGTCGATTTTCGCTTTACCGATACCCGGGGCAAGGAGCAGCACGTAAGCGTTCCGGTTTCGCATTTTGATATGGACAAATTCGATTCGGGCCATGCGTTTGACGGTTCCTCGATTGCCGGCTGGAAAGGCATTGAAGCCTCCGACATGCTGCTGATGCCGGATCCGAACACCGCCAACATCGACCCGTTCTTCGAAGAAACGACGCTGTTCATGCAGTGCGACGTTATCGAGCCGTCCGATGGTAAAGGTTACGACCGTGACCCGCGCTCGATCGCGAAGCGCGCCGAATCCTATCTGAAATCGTCCGGCCTGGGTGATACAGCCTATTTCGGTCCGGAGCCGGAATTTTTCGTTTTTGACAGCATTCGCTGGGGCAATGACATGTCCGGCGCTTTCTTCAAGATCGAATCTGAAGAAGGTTCCTGGTCCACCAGTGCCAAGATTGAAGGCGGCAATTCCGGTCATCGTCCGACCGTCAAGGGCGGCTATTTCCCGGTTCCGCCGGTCGATAGCTTCCAGGATATGCGTTCGGAAATGAGCCTGATTCTCGAATCGCTCGGTATTCCGGTTGAGGTTCATCACCACGAAGTGGCTGGCGCAGGTCAAATGGAACTTGGCACCAGGTTTTCGACCCTGGTTGAGCGTGCCGACTGGACTCAGCTGCAGAAATATGTGATCTGGAATGTGGCACACACCTACGGCAAGACAGCGACCTTCATGCCGAAGCCGCTGGTTGGCGACAATGGCTCCGGCATGCATGTGCACCAGTCCGTGTGGAAGAACGGCCAGAACCTGTTCGCGGGCGACGGCTATGCCGGCCTGTCCGATTTCGCGCTGTACTATATCGGCGGCATCATCAAGCACGCACGCGCGCTGAACGCGATCACCAACCCGGGCACGAACTCGTATAAGCGCCTGGTTCCGGGCTTCGAGGCACCGGTGAAGCTGGCCTATTCGGCACGCAACCGCTCGGCTTCGATCCGCATCCCGCACGTTGCGAACCCGAAAGCGCGCCGCATTGAAACCCGCTTCCCGGATCCGTCCGCCAATCCGTACCTGTGTTTCTCCGCGCTGCTGATGGCGGGTCTGGACGGCGTGCAGAACAAGATCCACCCGGGAGAAGCCGCATCGAAAGACCTGTACCACCTGCCGCCGGAAGAAGATGCACTGATCCCGACCGTATGCTCGTCACTGGATCAGGCGCTTGAGGCGCTGGACAAGGATCGCGAATTCCTGACTCGCGGCGGTGTATTCAGCAACACGATGATCGATGCGTATCTCGAACTGAAGATGCAGGAAGTCACGCGTTTCCGCATGGCCGTGCATCCGGTTGAATACGATATGTACTACTCGCTGTAATGACCTGGACGTGTGCACCTTTGGCTTTTCGGTGCACATGTGCTGGTTCTCTCTTGTAGCGGTTCGGCGGAGAGGCTTGCTTCTCCGCCTTTTTTCTTGGCTGATCTGCTGGAATTCAGGTTTGAATTGCTTTCGTTATTGGCATAAACTGGCGAAGGTTCGAACCAGTCTCCCCGAAAATGCCATGAAACGACAGTTTGCAGCACTCCTGTTTTTTACCGCCGTTGCAGGCTGTGCCTGTGCCGCGTCGGATGTTTATCTGTGCGTTGACAAGCAGGGGCGCAAGGAATATCGCAATACCGGCATCACGAAAGGATGCAAGAAGATTGCATTGCCGGGATTGACCACGGTGCCTGCGCCATCGAACAGGCCTGCGCAGGCTGCTGCGCCGAAGAAGGCCAGTTCGCCGGCTAATTTTCCGAAGGTTGACGGCGCAACGCAAAAATCGCGTGACAGTGACCGCAAGCAGATATTGCTGGATGAGCAGCGGACGGAAGAGCAGAAGCTTGCCAACTTGAAAAAGGAATATAACAACGGCGAGCCTGAACGCCAGGGAAATGAAAAGAATTACGCCAAATACCAGGAACGTGTTGGCAAGATGAAGGAAGACATCGAGCGTAGCGAAAAGAACATTGAGGCGCTCAAGCGTGAGATAGGCAATCTGAAGTAGGTCTGTGCGCCCGTGCGGCGCATGCAGGACACAGGCCGCGTGAGCGGCCTTTTTTTTATCCGCTAGCGGGGGAAAACCATTGGATGCACCGCACACGAATTCATTGAGTGGGCTGGATTTGCTGGCGTCGGCGGTCATTTTGCTCGACGGCAGCGGATGTATTCGCCATGTCAATCCGGCGGCGGAGCACATGCTGGACAGTTCGCTCAAGGGGCTGCAGCAGCACAAGTTGTGGTCGCTGTTTGTCAATGGCGAACAGTTGGAGACGGTATTCAATCAGGCAATGGCGCAGGAGTTTTCCGAACTGCGGCTGGATTTGACGCTCGAACGGGCGGGGCGCGAATCGTTGCAGGTCGATTGTCTGGTATCGGTGCTTGATAACCGCGCCACGCCGGTGCTGTTTGAGCTGCGCGAAAATGTGCAGCAGTTGAAGCTGAACCGGGAAGAGCGACTGTTCGACCAAAGTCAGGCGAACAAGGAGCTGATCCGCAATCTCGCGCATGAAATCAAGAACCCTCTGGGCGGAATCCGCGGCGCGGCGCAATTGCTGGAAATGGAATTGCCCGAACGGCATCTGCGCGAATTGCGCGAATATACGCAGGTCATTATCCGCGAAGCTGGCCGGCTGCAGACGCTGGTAGATCGGCTGCTGGCGCCGCACCGGCGGCCGCATATCGTTGGTGACGTCAATATTCACGAAGTGTGCGAGCGCGTGCGCAGCCTGATTGTGGCGGAATTTCCCGATGGCTTGACGATCCGGCGCGATTACGATCTGTCGATTCCGGAATTCCGCGGCGATAAGGAACAGCTAATACAGGCAGTGTTGAACATCGCGCACAATGCGGCCGAGGCGCTGACCGACCGCATTGCCAACGGTGATGCAGAGCTGACTTTCAAGACACGGGTGTCGCGCCAGGTGACGCTGGCGAAAATTCGCTACAGGCTGGCACTGGATTTGCATATCATAGACAACGGCCCGGGCATTCCGCCGGAAATCAGCGAGCGCATCTTTTATCCGCTGGTGTCTGGCAGGGATGGCGGCAGCGGGTTGGGGCTGACGCTGGCGCAGACGTTCATTCAGCAGCATCTCGGCGTGATCGAATGCGAAAGCCGGCCCGGACATACCGATTTCAGAATACGGATACCTTTGCCATAAACATGTGACCATGAGACCAATCTGGATAGTTGACGACGATCAATCGATTCGCTGGGTGCTGGAAAAGGCGCTGGCGCGCGAAAACCTGGCCACGCAGAGTTTTTCGAATGCGCGCGATGCGCTGGCGGCATCGCAGAATGAAATGCCGCAGGTGCTGGTGTCCGATATTCGGATGCCGGGCGGTTCCGGCCTCGAATTGTTGCAGGCGATCAAGGCAAAGTATCCGGAAGTGCCGGTCATCATCATGACCGCATTTTCCGATCTCGATTCCGCCGTGGCCGCTTTTCAGGGCGGGGCGTTCGAATATCTGGCCAAGCCGTTCGACGTCGAAAAGGCGGTCGAACTGATTCAGCGCGCGCTGGAAGAAAGCATGCGCGAAACCAGCGTCGAACAGCGCTCGGCCGATTCGCAGGAAATCCTCGGACAGGCGCCAGCGATGCAGGATGTGTTCCGCGCGATTGGCCGGCTGTCGCAATCAAACGTGACCGTGCTGATTACCGGCGAATCCGGCACCGGCAAGGAACTGGTCGCGCGCGCATTGCACAAGCACAGCCCGCGCTCGGCACAGCCGTTCATTGCGTTGAACACGGCGGCGATTCCGAAGGACTTGCTCGAATCCGAACTGTTCGGCCACGAGCGCGGTGCATTCACCGGCGCGCAGGCAACGAGACGCGGACGTTTCGAACAGGCGGAAGGCGGCACGCTGTTCCTGGATGAAATAGGCGACATGCCGTTCGATTTGCAAACGCGCCTGTTGCGCGTGCTGTCCGATGGTCATTTCTATCGCGTTGGCGGTCATCAACCGCTGAAGGCGAATGTGCGCGTGATAGCGGCGACACACCAGAATCTGGAGCAGCGCGTGAAAGAAGGGCTGTTCCGCGAAGACTTGTATCACCGGCTGAACGTGATCCGGCTGCGCCTGCCGAGCCTGCGCGAGCGGCGCGAAGATATTCCGCTGCTGACGCATCATTTCCTGCTGCAAAGCGCAAAACAGCTTGGCGTTGAAGCGAAGCGGATGTCGGACAGCGCGCTGCAATTTTTGACGGGCCTCGATTTCCCGGGCAATGTGCGCCAGCTGGAAAACCTGTGCAACTGGATTACGGTGATGGCACCGGGGCAGACGGTCGAAATCAGCGATTTGCCGCCTGAATTGCTGCATGGCCATGAGCCGCAGGCATCCGGCACGGATGTGGCCAGTGCGGTGCCGCCAGCGGTATTGGCTTACCCGCAGGCGGGTTCGCGGGGTGAGGGCGACTGGCTGGCACTGCTGGAAGACGAAGCGGCACGCTTGCTGTCAGATGGGCAGGCTGACGTGATGGATGTGCTCAGCCGCCAGTTCGAAACGTCCGTGATCAAGACCGCGCTGAAACACACGCATGGCCGCAAGAACGATGCCGCCGTGCGTCTGGGCATCGGCCGCAACACGATCACGCGCAAGATTCATGAACTCGATATTGCCGGGGCGAAGGAAGATTGAGCAATAGTCTGGCGGCATTCACACCGCTGCGCACTGCGGCTTCAAGCGTTGCCGGATAATCGCTTCGGGTGTAATCGCCGGCAAGGACCAGTTGGTCGATGCCTGTTGAATTATCCGGCCGCGCCAGTAACGGCATGCAGGCGAACGTGGCGCGCCGTTCGGAAACCACTTTCGTCCATTCCGGGGTTGCCAGTTCCGGCCGTTGCAATTCGTTTGCCAGTTGTGCGGCAATTGCGGCCGAAAGCGCCTGCTGGCCGATGGCAATCGCCGCATCCGACACGCTGACTACCACCGCCAGCAATCCCTGCTGCGTTTCGTCGAGCTGGCCGCGATCGAACACGTATTGCCCCCATTTGCCGCAGGCCGGCTCATCCCTTAATGCAAAAAACGGTTGCACCAACCGCACGCCGGCACCGTAGCGCAGATAGCAGGTGGTGATTGCCTCGTGCGCCAGCGCGTTCAGCATGCCGGTGTCGGACAAACCATCAAGCAGTGCGGCGGCATGTGATGCCTGCGTCGCCACCACCACGGCGTCGAACGGCATGCCTTCAATTTGCCAGCCATCGGCATCCTGTTCAATCTTGCGCACGCGCACGCCGCGCAATACGGTGCCGCCACGGTTTTCGATGAACATGGCCGCTTGTTGCGGAAAGAGCGAAGTCAGGTCGAGGCGCGGCAGCAGCATGTCGGACGCCGCGCGCCGCGCGCCCAGGCTATCGCCCAGCACGCGCAAGAAGATTCTGGCTGATGCCCGTTCAGGCGGTGTGTTCAGCGCGGCAATGCACAACGGTTGCCATAACAATTGAATCAGGCGCGGCGTCTGCTCGAACCGCAGCAGCAGTTCGGCCACGCTGCAATCGGCGTTCAACTGCCATTCCATCCAGCGGGCTGCGCTGAAGAAGCGCGCTAGCGCCAGTTTGTCTCCTCGTGCCAGTCCACGCGCCCGCCATAGGGCCAGCAGCAGATGCAGTGGCGCCGGCAGGCGTGGCGCAATGAATTCGATGCCATCAGTGGCTGGCGGATAGCGCATCTGCAACGGCAGCCGCAGCAGTGCGGCATTCGGATCGATGCCGACCTGCCGCAGCATCCGCAGCGTTTCACTGTAGGCGCCAAGCAGGATATGCTGGCCGTTGTCCAGCATCTGTCCGTCGAGTTTAACTTGCCGTGCGCGTCCGCCGAGCGTGCGCGCCGCTTCGAACAGCGTGACCTTGCCGCCGTTGCGCGCCAGTTCGACCGCCGCGGCGCAACCAGCCCAGCCACCGCCGATGACCGCAATGCGCCGCCGCCCGTCAGCCACGGAGAAAAGCCTTTCCTGCGAGCCATAACTTGCGCAGTGGCGTCAGCGACGTGCGCCGATCCAGCACGCGGAAGCCACCGTGTTCGATTTCGACCAGCAGTGCGCGGTAGATGGCAGCCATGATCAGCCCAGGGCGTTGCGCCTTGCGATCCTGCGGTGGCAGCAATGCGAACGCTTCGTCATAGACGGTGTGCGCGCGCTGCGCCTGAAAGCGCATCAGCGATTCGAATTCCGCCGAGTGGCGCGCCTGCAGCAGATCGGCTGCGGTAACGCCGAAGCGTTCCAGTTCATTGGCCGGCAGGTAGATGCGCCCCATGCGCGCATCTTCACCCACGTCGCGGATGATGTTGGTCAATTGGAATGCCAGTCCGAGCTTTTCTGCATACTGTTTTGTTTGTGATTGCGTTGCGCCGAAAATGCTGGAGGACAGGATGCCGACCGCACTGGCAACATGCCAGCAGTAGCGTTCCAGCGCGGCAAAGTCGGCATAGCGCACCTGTGCCAGATCCATCGCCATGCCGTCGATGATCGCATGCAGGTATTCGCCGCCTAATGCATACGGCGCGAGATGCGGCAGCAGCGCGCGGCTAACCGGATGGGTTGGATGGTCCTGCAGCATCAGATCAATTTCATTGCGCCACCAGTCGAGCTTGATGCGCGCAATTGCCGGATCGCTGCATTCATCGACGATATCGTCCACCTCGCGGCAGAACGCATACAGTGCCGTCATTGCGCGACGGCGCTCCGGCGGCAGGAACAGAAAGCTGTAGTAGAAACTGGAACCGCTTTGCACGGTCTTTTGCTGGCAGTACTCGTCGGGCGTCATCGCGCTCAGGACAGGATCGGTCGTTAACCTGCGAATTATCGCGTAAAAGCGGCTTATGGTGTTGCGTGAGCGAAGGGAAGCAACATCAACGGTGGCTTGCACTGGCCGGCGCGCATTCGAATGAAAATAATTGCACGGCAATCCCGCTCAGTTTCTTACGTAGACATTACAAATGCTTACACAAGATGCAAAGATTTACCGCATAACCGGTTGAAAATCACCGTTTCGTCAAGTAATGTTGATACTGTATCATGGCAGCAGGCTGCTGGATGCCTGCTATTGCGATGCCGGGTTGTTTGGTATTCGAGCGTTTGTTTCGGCGTATATTGGCCGAAAGCATGATGACCGCAGACGTCGGGTTGATCGTAGTCAAGCTCTGCCGGGTATTTGCTGTTTATGCTTGTTGCCTGTGGTATTTGAGGCAATCGCCGGGTCTGCTGCACATAAATTAGAAGAGGAGAGTTATGAAAAAACGAGCGAGTTATATGTTCATGCAGTTTCTCGCGCTGCTGTTTGCGGTATCTGTCGCGCACGCGCAGCCTGCGCCGGCACCGGTAGCAGCTTATTCCACGGCGGAACTCGATCAGATGCTGGCGCCGGTCGCTCTATATCCGGATGGCTTGCTGTCGCAGGTACTGATGGCTTCCACTTATCCTTCGGAAGTGGCGGAAGCGGCGGCATGGTCAAGCGCCAACCCCGGTTACAAGGGGGATGCAGCCGTGCGTGCGGCAGAAGGTTACCCGTGGGATATCAGCGTCAAATCGCTGTTGCCGTTCCCGCAGTTGCTGAATACGATGGCTACCAACATGGACTGGACCGAGCGTCTTGGTCTGGCATTCATCAATCAGCAGCAGCAGGTGATGGACGCGATCCAGCGCCTGCGCCACCGCGCGATGGAAGCCGGCTACCTGATGTCAGACAGCCGCATCAAGGTGGTGGTCAAGGATCAGCTGGTTTCGATTTATCCGGTCAAACCGACGGTGGTTTACGTACCGTACTACAACCCGACGGTGGTATATGGCACCTGGCATGAGCCGACATATGCACCTGTTTACTGGGATCCGTGGCCGGGTTATGTTAGCTCGAATCGCGGCTGGGTCTGGGCTGCCGGCACCATAGTCGGTGTTGGTCTGCTGTATGGCGCGTTCGACTGGCATCGCCATCATGTGCGCGAATACCATCACCATCACTACTATGATCGCCACACCAATTTCCGTGACCGGATCCGTGATGGCCGTACCCGCACCTGGGTGCGAGATACGCACAAACCCGTGATTGATCGCAGCACGACCCGCTTTACCAACACCCGCTTTACTGGTGGCAGGCTGACCAATACCCGTACCATCAAGGTCGAGCCGCCGCGTCCTGGCACCACCCGTGTTGCTCCCGGCACGACGCGAGTAGCGCCGGGAACGACCAGGCCTGGTCCAGCCACAACCAGAGTTGCTCCGGGAACGACCAAACCGGGTGTCACCAGAACCGGTCCGGGCGCACCGAGTACTGGCGCAGTTCCTGGCACGACGCGCGTTGCGCCGGGAACGACCAAGCCTGGCGTGACCAGAACCGGCCCGGGCGCACCGAGCACCGGTGCTGCTCCTGGTGTGCGTCGTGGGCCGACGGGAACGCCGGGTTCGCGTTCTGTCAGCGAACGCGGCACCAATCCGCCAGGAGAGGCACGAGGCATTCGCGGCACGCAGCCGGGGCAGGTTCAGCGACAGCAGGTACAACGCCAGCAGCCGCAAGTACAGCGTCCGCAGCCGCAAGTGCAACGTCCGCAGCCACAAGTACAGCGTCAGCAACCGCAACGGCAGCCAGTGCAGCGCACTGCGCCGAACGACAAGAAACGAGATTGATTCGTCCGGCGATCTAGCGCGGATAGCCGGAAACTTGTACCGGCTCAACCCCTTCCCTCAGATATGCGGGAAGGGGTTTTTTTGTTCAAGTTCGCTAAAGGGGATGCTATGACATCCGTCCTGCATTGATGACCATGCCAGCGTATCCTGTCTTGACGATGCCACAGCCTATCGCTTGCTGCATCTGTTCTGCCGCGTTCTGACCCGTGCAATGGCATGGCACGAGGAACTCAGGCTGCCAGTTTTTCATTTCGTCAAAAGTCTGGTCCAGGCGCTGCTGGTTCGCATTCACCAGATGCATTCCGCCAATGATTCCTCGCAGCTTGCGAATGCCGGAAATTTTCCGGATGTATTCGAGGGTGTTGACCAGCCCCGCATGACAGCATCCCAACAGAATGACGAGACCTTCGTCCGTTTCAAACCACATCGACTGATCGTCCTTGATGGAATCGTCTTCCCGGTTGTCAGGGTCGAGGAAAAAGGGGCCGCCGACATCCTCGAACGAAGTGATTCGCGGGACTGGCCCGGTAATGCCGACGCCCGGCAACAGATAATGCGGCGCTTTCAGTTCGTGCAGGCGTTCTGCAGGGATCCGTGCCAGTGCCTGGCGCGATTTTTCTGGCATTCCTATCGAACGAACTGGCGTTCCTGGTTTGCAACTGTAGCGGTCGATATGCGCGCCATGGGCAAGGTACACTTGGGCGGCCTCATTTTCAGCCAGGAAATCGGGCAGGGTGCCCGTGTGGTCGAAATGGCCGTGGCTCAGAACCAGCGCTTCAGCCTGATTCAATTTGATTCCGAGTCTGGCGGTATTGGCCTGCATCGCACCTGTCTGTCCGGTGTCGAACAGGATGTTGTGGTCGCCAACTTCGACCCAGGCGGCAAAACCGTGTTCCGTTTCCAGCCCTTCGGCAGCTTCGTAGTCAACCAGTACCGTAATTTTTACCGGTAGTTTTGTCATGACGGCTCCTTGGAGCAGATGATTCATTATTGGTAGAGATGGATGCATCTGCTTCAAAGCACCATAATGCAGTCTGCCTCAACCAGACCCGAGCGCGGCAGGCCGCCCACCTGGATGGCTGAGCGCGCGGGATAGGGCGCATCGAAATACTCGCCCATGATTTGATTCAGTGCGGTGAAGTTTGCCATATCGGTCAGGTACACGCCCAGGCGGACAACGTGGCTCAAATCGCCGCCGGCAGCAATGCACACCGCACGCAAGTTGCAGAACATCTGATGCGCTTGTGCCGGGAATCCTTGCTGAAGCTCGCCATTGTCCGGGCTAATTCCAAGTTGGCCGGACAAATAGACGGTGTTACCTGCTTTTATTGCTTGAGAATAGGTGCCGACAGCCTGTGGGGCTTGGACGGTATGAATGATTTCTTTGGTCATCGATCTCTCCTGTGGCGCACGGTGGTGGCTCGTCGCTGAGAGCGCGCTGTGCTGTTATTGACATATGACAGTAACATGATACACTAATTTTACCTTGAGCCAAGTAGCAGGACATCATGCGAATATGTTTCCCAGTCCGAAGTTGTGATGACGTAAAGATGGAATTGACCGGGCATTTCGGTGAATCGCCATTCTTTGTCATTTACGATACGCAGCAGCAAAGTCTGGCGGCTTATTCCGACCATGCGCATAGCTGCCGCGGGCCATGCCATTGCCATTTGCCGGCGATGCATCAGCAAAGTTTCGATGCGGTCATCTGCCGCAATATCGGTGCGCGAGCCTTTGCGATGTGCCGCAATAACCGGATTGAAGTCTTTCTGACGCGAGCCGATAATGTTTTGCAAGCTGTTCAGGCATGGAGAGCAAACGCTCTCGCGCATGCGCAGCGAGGCATATGCCATCCGGATATGATCGCACTGCGGCGCGCAGTGAAAGCGGCAAGGAGATAAACATGGTCAGGCCGCGCAAGCAGCGTTTGATCGCCTGCGAAGTGAATGCAACCTATTTCAAGCCGCAAGGCATCCCGTTGCGGGAACTGGAAGAGATTGCACTGGAAATGGATGAAATCGAAGCAATCCGTTTGGCCGATCTGGATGAGTTGTATCAGGCCGATGCGGCATTGCGGATGGGGGTGTCCCGGCCGACGTTCGGGAATATTCTCGCAAGCGCGCACAAGAAAATAGCCAAAGCGCTGCTTGAGGGAAAGGCTTTGCGTATCAGTTCTGGCAGTCTTGACGACGACTAGAGCTTATCCTGTTTTCTTGAAAGGAATGAACATGACGGATCCGATAGTAAAAAATGCAGAAATGCCGAAGGAGGAATCTTCCTGCGGTTGCGGCAACCATTCGCACAATGAGGAGCATGAGTGTTGCGGCAAACAGCACCAGCATGGTAGTGGTGCCGATGAGGCGCACACGTGCGGCTGTGGTGGAGGCGATGGCAAACAAGGGCCGGGTCAGGGGCAGGGCCACGGCGGGCACGGTCATGGACGTGGACATGGAGGTCGCGGGAGATGTTGCGGCGGTCGTGGCAGGGGCATGGGGCACGGCCACCATCATGGCCAGTGCGGCTGCCAGTAACGCCCGTTGCCTGACCGCCAGGCTCAGTGCTGATTCCCTCTGCTGTCTGCGGCTGTTCCCGGGATGTTTCACCGGTGGCCGCAGGCTGCAGGCGGATGCAGGCAACTACCACTGCGATTGACGCCATAAAGCCGTCCGGAGGTAACGATGAAAATAGCCATTCCCGTCGTTGAAGACATGCTCGCTCCCCGCTTTGGCCATTGCACGTCGTTTGCCTTTTTCGATGTCGATGCGGAAAAAAAGGAAGTGCTGGCGCGGCAGGATATGCCTGCGCCGCCACACCGGCCCGATTATTTCCCGAACTGGCTGGCAGAATGCGGGATTCGCCTGGTGATTGCCAGCGGCATGGGCAAGAGGGCGCTGGCGTTATTGCGGCAAAAACAGATCGCCGCCATTGTGGGAGCTGAAATCGGGGTGCCGGAACATTTGGTCGGCGCCTACCTGAACGGTCAGGTCGAAAGCGGTGAAAACCTGTGTGACGGCTGTTACACCGTCAAAATCAAGCTGCCAGCAAAACCGCAGGCTTGACCAGCATGGCGGTTTTGGGGTGTCTTGATTAGGTCGGCCTGGTTGGGAACACAAACCAAGCCACCGGAGCGGAAAAATACTGACGGGAGTATTTGTAACCAGCCGCAGAATATATGGCCTATCGGGGGTGTTTTGGTTTATACCCCCGTTTTTTTGTCAGACAACTTGCGCGATTGCGTCCGCCACACGGTCGATGTTGTGCGAATTCAGTGCAGCGACGCAGATGCGGCCGGTATCGACCGCGTAGATCGAGAATTCATTCCGCAGCCGCGCCACCTGTGCCTGCGACAGGCCGGAATACGAGAACATGCCCTGCTGCCGGACGATGAAATCGAAGCTCTGGCCGGACACCTTCTGTTTCAGCTTGTCGGCCAGCGCATGGCGCATCGCGTGGATGCGTTCGCGCATCGCGCCGAGTTCGTTCTCCCACTTCTGGCGCAGTTCCGGCGTGCCGAGCACGTTCGCCACCACTTGCGCGCCATGCACTGGCGGATTCGAGTAGTTGGTGCGGATGACGCGCTTGAGTTGCGACAGCACGCGTGCCGATTCATCGGCCGAACTGCCGACGATGCTCAGTGCGCCCACGCGCTCGCCATAGAGCGAGAACGACTTGGAGAACGAGTTCGATACGAACAGCGGGCCGCCAGCATCGGCAAAGCGGCGCACCACGCGGCCATCGGTTTCGATGCCGTCGGCAAAGCCCTGATAAGCCATGTCGAGGAACGGGATCAGTTTGCGGCCTATGATGACCGGGATGACTTCGCTCCACTGGTCATCGGTCAGGTCGGCGCCGGTCGGGTTGTGGCAGCAGGCGTGCAGCAGCACGATCGCGCCTTCCGGCATCGCTTTCAGCGCCGCCATCATGCCGTCGAAATTCACGCCGCGGGTGCTGGCGTCGTAGTATGGATAGGTGTTGACCTTGAAGCCGGCCGAGGTAAACAGCGCGCGGTGGTTTTCCCAGCTCGGGTCGCTGATCCAGACTTCGGCATCGGGCGAGAAACGCTTCAGGAAATCCGCGCCGAGTTTCAGCGCGCCGGTGCCGCCGACCGCCTGCGCGGTGACGACGCGTTTTTCCTGCACCACCGCGCTGTCGGCGCCGAACACCAGCGCCTGCACCGTCTGGTCATACGCTGCCAGACCGTCGATCGGAAGGTAGGTGCGCGGCGCGCCCTTGGCGGCCATCATCGCTTCCGCCTGTTGCACGCATTCGAGCAGCGGCACCTTGCCGTTGTCGTCGTAATAGACGCCAACGCCAAGATTGATCTTGTTCGGGTTCTGGTCGGCGTTGAAAGCTTCGGTGATGCCGAGAATCGGGTCGCGGGGCGCCATTTCAATAGCGGCGAATAAGGTGTCAGCAGGCATGATGTTCGTCGTGTTAGGATGATACGTTGGTCGGTGCGCGATGATGGCGAGCATCCGGTCGCTGGATGGCACTCGCCTGCGCCAACCCGTGATATTAACAAAGGTCTGACCCCGATGGCTGATTTATCCGATATTTCGGGCAAAATCGA